>JAFUJQ010000140.1 GCA_017473705.1 Bacteroidales bacterium
AAGGTACAGGTTTTCCCGCAAATCGCCACCGTGTTTCTGCACAAGAATAATAAAGAAGGTCCAAAGTGAACGAATCTCGGAAAAACTTTGTAACTTTGCACCCGTTGAACGATAAAACGCAGACGATATGACAAGAGAAGAAAAAGTGCAATACTGGCTCGACATCGTGGCCGACGACCTCGACCTCGCCGAGTTTCTCTGCCAGAACGGGCGGTGGCTCTACGCTGCCTTCATGTGCCATCAGGTCATAGAGAAGATGCTCAAGGCATACTGGACGTCCAAACGCGACGATGTGCCGCCTTACATCCACGAGCACAAGCGGCTGGCCGAACTGTGCGGACTCTACTCGCAGATGACCGACGGACAGCGCGACTTCTTGCAGGAGATACGCCCCATGAATATTGAGGCCCGCTATCCCGACTACAAGCGCAGCATTGCCAACACCCTCGGCGAAGACAAGACACGACAGATTGTAGAACAAACAAGACAGATGCAGCAATGGATACTCCAAGAGTGCTCAGCCGCGATGAGGCCCTCAACCTCGTCCGACGATACAAGCAAGTAATTATGCCCCGCTTCAACGGCCAGGCCAAGGTCATGATGTTCGGCTCCTACAGCAAGGGCTACCCAAATGAGTGGAGCGACATCGACGTGGCCGTCATCGTACCCACCGTAGCCGATGACAAGTGGCTCGAAACCTCCGTGGCGCTGGGCAAGGACGGCGACAAAGTGAGCCTGCTCATCGAGCCAGTCCTCATGGCCGAAGATCGCTGGTCGCCCCTCTACGACGACGTGATGCAGACAGGCATCAGGGTGTGATGTTATTCTGAAAACTCTTAAAGCGGTAACAAACAAATGAGTGGATAGGACATAACATAGAAACGACATAAGGAAGCGTTGACTTTTTGATTCTTGTATTCTGAATTTCGCCAAAAATAAACGTCCAAGATGATAAAGGTTGATGCTCGCGTTTAGGCGCGGGCTGATACTTTATCTGGACGGACGGCGTTTGGCGATGCCGAGAATACGGATGCGGAATCAGACTCGCGCCGATTTTTTGCCCTGTAGTGTGATAGGCAATGACCAAGGTGCAAACAACTAAAAAACTTGGTTAAAAGAGCCCAAATGTCAGACAAATGTCAGACTACTGTCGCAAGAATTACAAGATAAAGAAATAACTTTGCAACGTCAAGATAAAAAACGAAAAGAACAATGAACAAAAAATTTATCATCACCGCACTGCTCGCCTTGGTCGCCATGTTGCTCGTCAGCTTCATAGTGAAGGGTCAGGAGAAAAATGTCAAGAGTGTTGAAGCGAAGCCAAAGGCTGCTATGGAACAGAAGGGAATGCAACATGACGATGTGTTAACCTACGACATTTCCTCTTTGCTGGATTCCGCCTCACACATCATCCTCGTCATTCGAGAATACAACCAACAGGGTATGATAGGCGAAATGAAAGGGCAGGGACTAAAGATGGCAAAGACGTTATCCATAGGCTTCTCTCCCAGACAATCGGTACAAACGGATTCAATGGTGACCGTCTCTATACGCTCAGGACACCGCAATGGGTTGGCAAGGGATTTGGTGCTCAAGCCCGTTCCCGATGCGCCTGAAACATTATATCTCTATGAAAAGGTTCCAATCCGGGTTTCTGCGTTACGACCGAACGCTTTCATTCCCCTTGCCCTTTATGGCTCTTTCTGGTGGGATTCCAAGTATAAGATATGTCGTTTCTGTGGAGAGAAGGAACTGACGGAAGAGAACATTATGGAAAGTGAATATTTCAAGTACTCGCCCCATTACTATATTATTGGAGCGATATTCAGCGATAATACCGCTCGCGTGATACCACTGTAGTACATTATAGTCATACTCCATCATTAAACGAAATGAATATGAACAAGAAAACCATCATCACCGTCCTGCTTGCCGTCGTCGCAATGGCAGGGCATGGGCAGGAGAAGAAGTACAGGCTGGAAGGCGACTTGGGGATGCCTGACTACTCTGGACCTGTCTATGTAATAGATCTGCTGACGAACGATACTGTGACTTCTGCCCAAGTGGATAAAGGCATTTTGCAACCTGTGGAAGGGACTATCTCAGACATACTGATATGCAGGATTGTTGCCCGTGACGAGAGTTTCCAAAGGTATACGCTCTATATTGACGAAGGAACAACCCTACTGGATGGCGTGGACGAAGACGGAGAATTATACCAAAGTGGCACGCCCATCAGCAATGACCTCAACCGCTTCAACCATGCTATCACGGAAAATGCTAAGAAGCAGATTGATGCCACAACCGAAGCTGTCGGCGACAGTCTTATCTATGACATGGTTAGCCGTCATGCGGACGATGTACTTGGCATAAAAATACTCACAGGCATGGCCGTGGTCTCCTTGCCGCCCGACAAATGGATTGAATTATATGGGAAGATAAATCCGCGATTCATGGGGAATGCCCGCCTTGCTGACTATATGGCTGAGACAAAGGCGAAAATGGAACTATGCTCACAGACATGGGTGGGAAAGATGTTCGTTGATTTCGCCATAGAGCATAAGGGCAAGAACTATCGTTTCAGTGATTATGTGGGGCGAGGCCAGTATGTGCTTGCCGATTTCTGGGCTTCATGGTGCAGACCCTGTCGGAAACAGATGCCAGAAATGATAGCCATATACGAGCAATATCACGAAAAGGGACTGACGGTGCTTGGTGTTGCCGTCCGAGACCAGGAAGAAAAGACAGAGCAAACTATCCGTAACCTCGGCATCCCATATCCGCAGATTATCAATGCTCAGGATATTCCCTCTAAACTCTATGGAATAGATGCCATTCCCCACACTATACTCTTTGCCCCCGACGGCACCATCATCGCCCGCAACATCTATGGGGAGGAACTGAAAGCGAAACTCAAAGAGATATTTCCAGATAACAAATAAGACGATGGTGAGTACCAATCGTCCGATGGTGAGTACCAATCGTCCGATGGTGAGTACCAATCGTCCGAAATGAATATGAACAAGCAAACCATCATCACCGCCCTGCTTGCCCTCGTCGCTTTGGCGGGACAGGGGCAGACATTCACTCCCGTCCAGGAAGACAGCATCAATTTCGTCATCACTGGCACAACAATCAGCCCGCACGACAGCGTGGCGTGGTTTCAATGTGCACCCATGGGGTGTGGCGGAGTTGTGAAGGTTCCGCTTGTAGATGGAACGTTTCGCATAGCAGGTCGCCTGCCACGTAATGCATTCGTCCAGATTGGTGACTATGCTGGAAACGACCTCCGTTTCATCGTGGAGGAAACACCGACAAACATCAATCTCGTCACAGGCGAGGTGTCGGGTAGCGAATTACAGCAGCGCTTCATCCGATGCCAGATGCGTGAGCGCGACATTGACCGTGTGGCAGAGCCATGGTGGGACAGCCTCAGCGACGAGGAAAAAGACAGAATCATCGATATGAGAGGGGGCAGATTACCCGATGCAACTGCAAAGGACAGCGCAAACTTCTTGAAATACGAGGACTTTATTGGTGACCGAAAGGCTCTCGTCCGCCAGAACATCCGCGAGAACAAAGACAACATCATCCCCGCATGGTATCTCTATACAGATTTCGAACTCAACTACGAGGAAATGCTTGAATTTATGCGTGAGGATGCCCCCTACGCCCACCACCTGGCAATGGAGCGGCCCTGGAAAGTCTATTGGGGCATGCTTCAACAGATGAATATCACAGGCAAACCCGCTCCCGACTTTGAGGCCGAGGCTCCTGACGGTACGATGCACCGCCTTTCGGAGTACACGGGGCGTGGCCAATACGTTCTGATTGACTTCTGGGCTTCGTGGTGTGGCCCCTGCATCGGCTCGTTCCCGTTCATGAAAGAACTCTATGCCACCTACAAAGACCGTGGCCTCGTCTTCCTTGGCGTATCGTGCGACAAGAACCGCGATGCATGGCTGAAAGCCCTTGAAAAGCATCAACTTCCGTGGACGGCCCTGCGCAATCTTGCTCGCAAGGGCGATGCCTGCGACCTCTACGGCATCACAGGCATCCCCGCCGTCATTCTCATTAACCCAGATGGCAAAGTCGTCTCCACCGACTTAGAAGGCAAGGAACTGAAAGCAAAACTCGCAGAGATTTTCGGTGAATAGTCCCCGAATCACTATCGAAACAGACTATTTTCTATTAAATAAGCATAAAATCGCATACGGATGATACGCCGTGTGCGATTTTTTTGTAACTTTGTGCTCAAATATCCGAGAATAGTTATCAAGATTACAAACCCCCAAAACAAAGAAAGGAGATACACTATGGCACAGACAATCCTTGAAATCCCCGAATGGACCGGCTCACCGCTGACCATCGCATCGTTCCTCGCCTACGCCACGTCCGTCGACAGCAATGCCGCAGAGGTGGAGACCGATAATGCGAGGTTCGATATGCTCAGAAACCAGTTACACCAGCTGGTTCTCCGCCTGCAGGACTTCATCAACCAGCAGCGTGCCTACGCGCAGACACCGGAGATAACGAAGCAGGACAACAAGCGCGATTCGCTGTGGAAAGCCCTGTGGTATGCGTGGTACTACATCGACCAGATTGACCCCACCGACCCGCTTTCGCAATATTCGCAGCGCCTGCGCCCCGTGATGACCGCCTACAAGGGCATGTGGAAGCACGAGATGACCAAGGAGACCGAGGAGATAAAGGGACTGCAGCGCGACCTGGCCGGAGCCGCACAGCAGCAGGCTCTGGAGCAGCTCGGCCTGAAGGTCATTGCCCAGCAGATTTTCGCCGCCAACGCTACCCTGGAGGAGCAGGTCACGCAGCGCGAACACGCCCGCGGCGAACGCATAGCCGAGAAGGCCGGCGAGACGGGCGAGAGCATCCGCAAGCAGACCGCACCCGTGATGATTGAACTCTTCAAATACGCCAATGCCCTGCAGCTCATCAATCCCGAAGACAACATCGCCCAGTTCATTCAGAACATCTGCGGCGTCATCAATCACTACAAGCAGGTGGCCGCCAGCGGTGGCTCGCGCAGTGGCGACGAGCCCGAGCCTACGCCCGTTGACCCCGAGGTGACATCCGCCGAGCCGGAGCAGCAGACGGAGGGATAACAATAGAGACCCACCCCCAACCCCTCACCCCGCCCCGGCCTTACGGCCACCCCGCCCCTTTGAGGGGTGGGGAGTCGGCGGGGAGCGGCTTCCACCTTGTCCGCATGGCAATCCCCTCCCTTGTAGGGGAGGGGCAGGGGTGGGGTCAGTAACTAAAGCCGCTCAGCGCGAGCGGCTATCTTTAGACTCGAAATGGTGCAGTTTTCGTCAGAGAATACACTACTTCAGCTGAAATGGTGTAGAATTCGTCGGAGAATACATAAAAGAATGAAATGAGGTGTATTCATCGTCAGATAATACACTTTTAACTTACGTAAGGTGTATATTCTGACAGAGACTACACTTTCGACAAATAACTATAAGGGAATACGAACTATGGATGCAAAGAAAGACTTCCACACTTTGGACGACCTCTACATATCGCCGTTTACATCTGTGAGATACTACGACGACAACGGACAGCCCCGCTATCGTCCGCTGGAGCGCAACCTACATCCGACGGGCCTCTACGCCGCCGACCTCCTTCTGCAATCGCTCACCCTCGGACGCGGCTCCCTCTCGGACCTTGCCCGCCGCCTCGGCTGCTCCAGCCGCGACCTCTCAGGACTCATCCGCTGCCTCACCGGCCAGCCCAGCGACCAGTTCCGTACCGCCTACCGCAAGCGCCTGGTCACCGACCTGCTGCGCTTCACCGACCTGCCCCTGCCCGACATCGCCGCCCGCAGCGGCATCGGTCGCAAGCGCAACCTCCACCTCTTCACCAACCTCCACTTCGGCTGCACGCCCGAGGAACTGCGCCACCGCATCCGTCAGGTCGGCGACGCGGGGCGGTTCGGCGTCGAGCTTCGTCAGTCGCGTTTATAAATCTGTCGGAAATCGTTTATAAAATTATCGCCACCATTGCCGGTGCAGACTTTTTTTTGTACCTTTGCAGGCGATAAAGAGATTTTTGGATATGGCAAACAAACCCTTAGACACCAGATTGCTGGACCGCGCCATCGTGTTCGCGGTTCGCGCCCATGCCGGGACGGAGCGCCGCGGCAAGGGTTTTCCGTATATCGTTCATCCGATGGAGGCGGTGGAGATTGTCGCCACGATGACGAGCGACCAGGAACTGTTGGCCGCCGCCGTGCTGCACGACACGGTGGAGGACACCGACACGACGGTGGAGCAGATACGCACGGAGTTCGGCGACCGCATCGCCTCGCTCGTGGCCTCGGAGAGCGACACCATGCCGGAGGGTGTGAGCGAGGAAGATTCTTGGCACGCCCGCAAGCAGGCCGCCATCGACCGGCTGGCCCGTGCCTCGCACGATGCGAAGGTGGTGGCCCTGGGCGACAAGCTCTCGAATATGCGGGCCATCGCCCGCGACTACGCTCAGCAGGGCGACGCCCTCTGGAACCTCTTCCACGTCAAGGACCGCAAGGAACACGAGTGGCACTATCGCGGATTGGCAGAATCATTAAGAGAACTACAAGATACATTTGCATATAAGGAGTTCGAACAACTCATCAATCAAGTTTTTAAGCACTGAGACGTATGGACTATCAACTTGACCTACACGGGCAGATGCTCATGGAACAGTACCATGAGCGACAGGCCGTCTATCATCGGCTGGCACAGGAGGCCTTAGAGGCGCTGCGCCAGGCCCTGAAGAAACAGCATGTGGCGGTGATTGCCCTGGAGCACCGCGTCAAGACAGAATTGTCGCTGGCCGGCAAACTGGAACTGAAGGGTGCCAAATACCACACGCTCGACGACGTGACCGACATCATGGGAATGCGCGTGGTGACGTTCTATAGTGACGATGTGGATAAAGTGGCCGCCATCGTCAATGAGATTTTCAAAGTGGACTGGAGCTATTCCGTCGACAAGCGCAAACTGCACCGGCTCGATAGTTTCGGCTACAACTCGCTGCACTACATCTGCACGCTGCCGAAATCCGTGGTAGACGACCCTGACATTCCCCTGCTTAACGAGTTGCGCTTTGAGATACAGATGCGCACGGCCCTGCAGCACGTTTGGAGCACGCTCGACCACGACACGGCCTACAAAGACGGAGGTGTGAATATTCCCCGTGAGTATCAGCGGCAGTTCAATCGCCTGGCAGGTATGCTGGAACTCGTCGACGATGAGTTCAGCCGCCTGCGCAACGTGCTAACCGACTACCGCCGACAGATGCTGGCACTTGAGGCATCGGGACAACTCGACAAGGTGGACCTGAATGGCGACACCTTCCGTCGCTATCTTGAGGCACAGCCCTTCGCCCGACTGAACAAGCGCATCGCCGCCATCAACCAGGCAGAACTCTACCCCGTGCCCATGATGCCCTTCCTGCGTGTGCTTCAGAAATTAGGCTTTGAAACACTCGGAGACGTGAACCGGCTCATCGAGGAACACAGCGACGATGCCTACCGCCTGGCCGTCTCGCAACTGGGCACCACCGACCTCGACATCCTCTCGGAGAACATCGGCTTGCAGAACCTCTGCTTCGTCTATGTGCTGAAGCGGGGCGGCGGCCCTGCCGAACTCTGCCAGATATACGACTGGCTGAACGGCAGCGACTCTGGAAATATGGCTCTCGCCAAGACACTATTCGAGCAGGCAAGGACACTCAGTTTTATGACAATATAACATTAAACCGCAAAGACAATGAACATTGACATTAGACACGAAGGTGACAGCGTGACGCTGATACTCGCCGGGCGGCTTGACACCGCCACATCGGCTAAGGCCGGCGCCGATATTGAACGCGCCCTTGCCACTGTCCCCGTAATATCCCGCCTGACATGCGATGCTGGGCAGTTGGAATATATTTCAAGCTCAGGCTTACGTATTCTTCTCAGTCTGGCCAAGCGCTACAAGGACTTCCGTATCACAGAGGTACAGTCTCTGGTCTACGAGGTTCTCGACACTACAGGCTTCACAAAGATGATGACC
>JAFUJQ010000009.1 GCA_017473705.1 Bacteroidales bacterium
AATCTTATCACACCTTGTGTTGGTAGCATATATCTTATTGTTAATCAGCAATATAAAGATACAAAAAGTCCAGCAACTATCCAAAAATAATTGCTGGACCTGCAAGTTCTGAGGGGACTTTTTCAGCGGTCTCCCAAAGGGAGCACGAACTTTCTGTAAACCACTGGCGGTCAACGGATTATGCGTCAGGCATCAGTAGCCTGGGTTCTGGACGAGCTGACGGTTGGTGGCGAGCTCGGTCGGAGGGATCGGGAAGAGGCGCTTGTAGGCCGGGAACGGCTGGCCGGCGAAGGTGTCACCACCTTTGTACGGCCAGAGGTAGGCCGACGTGTCGTAGAGGCCGTAGCGGATGAGGTCGGTGCGGCGGTGGGCCTCCCAGAGGAGCTCGCGGGCGCGCTCGGCGGCCAGGAAATCCGCTGTGATTTCCGTCGGTGCGGAGACGCCGGCGCGGACGGATAGCTGCTGCAGATATGGGAGCGCCTGACCGGGCTGTCCGAGGTTCATGCATGCTTCAGCGTATATCAGATAAATCTCAGCCAGTCTGATCATTGGAAAGTCCACATCTGAGAAGCTCTTGAGAATCGATACCGGAAGGTATGACTGATTGGTCTGATCATGCGGTATGTTATTGAATTTCAGGCAAGACCATCCGCTCATGAAGTCATACAGAGCTCCGTCCATGGACTCATTTCGTCCCTTTATATAGAAGACCTCTCCCCTGCGGTCAGCTGACTCATATTCACCTGTCTCATAGTTCTGTCCGGACACTCCGTAATACTGTGAGACAAATTCGTATGGGACGCGGAGGCCGGCCCAGCCGTTACGCTGGCCGTTCGGACGGGATTCGTCGGTGATGTCAGTTGATGCCAGCGAGGCACTGAGTATATATGATGTGCCGCCATAGGACTCAGTGTTTCCGGCATCATAATCTATGACCCAGAGGAACTCGCCGAGCGCCTCGGGATTACTTCCGTTGTCACCGCGGAACAGGTCTGCGTAGGACGGGCAGAGAGCATATCCCATAGTGAAGATATCCTCACAGAGGGCCTTGGCTTCGGACCATCTGGAAGTGCCAGTATAGACTTCCGAATTGATGTACAGGCGGGCGAGGAGGCCTGCCGCCGAGCCCTTGTCGGCACGCGGATAGAGAGCACGCGGAGGCATGAGAACTGATGCTGGCGAAATCAGGTCCTGAAGTTCGCTGACGCAGAATTCATAGACCTTCACGCGGTCTGCCTGCTGAGGGAAATATGTTCCCCCGAAAGGTGAATTTTCAGTAGTGAAAGGCACATTGCCGAAGCAGTCGAGGGCCATCCAGTAGAGGTATGCCCTGATGAATCGGGCTTCTGCCCTGTAGACATCTATCTTCGCGGCGAGTTCAGCCGATACTCCCCTGTCCCGAAGGCGCTCCGGGGTGGTCTGACGAAGGTATTCATTAACGAATGCAATGCCTTGAAGAGTACGGACATATACCGCATAGACCGCGTCGTTCTGGACATCAGTCCATGTATTTGTATTCAGTGCACGGACCCATGCGTCGTTCTCCCATGAGCATTTGGCCTCATCGGTGGTGGTTTCCTGCACCGACCAGAAGGCGCGGATAAGCTCAGAGGCTCCGCCGTCCATAGGCTGCAGGTCCGTCAGGTCGTTGGAAGCAAACTGGAAATACAGCTTGGTGAGACCGGCCAGGTAGGCCTCGTCAGATGTGCCGTAGACATACTCGACGACGGGTTCCGTCTTGTTGAGCGGAAGGGTGTCGAGGTCTTTTACGCAGGCGGTGAGGGCGAGGGCCGTGAGTATGTATATTATCTTTTTCATATCGTTAAAAATTAACATTCAAGCGAAGTGAGTATGTTCGTGGACGGGGCCAGATCGTGTTGTCTATGCCGGTCTCGGAGATTACTTCCGGGTCCATTCCGCTGTAGCCTGTGAGGATGAAGACATTCTGCATGCCGAGGGCGAGGCGGATGTCCGACTCCCAGCGGCCGATGCCGCGGAATGTGTAGCCGAGGCTTATGTCATCCAGACGGAAGAACGAGGCATTCTCCAGAAAGTAGTCAGAGTACCACTGGCGGCCGCTGTTCGGGGCCGTGAATCCGGTCTTCTTAACCAGCTTTGCCTGGTTAGGAAGCGCTCCGGAATTGAGGTCCAGACTGGCTGTCGAGTTGGCTGAGGCGAAGTCGTTGAACACCCATGTGCCTGCGGCCCCGTGGCCGTTCAGGCCGAAGTCCCAATCCTTGTATGTCACCTTGAGATTCATGCCGTAGAAGAACTTCGGAGAGGCGCTCTTTCCTGTCATATACCGGTCACCTTCAGTGATCTGTCCGTCTCCGTCAAGGTCCACGAATTCGTTCTGTATAGGCTTCCCTGCCGCATCATACTTCTGCTTATATGTATAGTATGTATATGGGGCATAGCCCACCATCTGGCGGCACAGGTAGCCTCCGGTGCCCTTTGAGATGTTTCCGGTCTCTATATAGTAGTTATCATCTTCCGTGACATTAAGTCTGGTGAACTCCGTGTCCTGGAATGTTCCGTTAACGCCAACCTGCACGCTCCAGAAGCCGGTCTGGACAGGTATTCCGGTGATGGAGAACTCGAGTCCCTTGTTGCGGATGGAGCCGATGTTGGTCATCAGTCTGTTGCCGAAATTCGAGCCCATAGGCACCTGGACTGAGTTGAGCAGGTCCTTGGTGTCACGCATGTATGCATCGATGCTTCCGCTCAGTCTGTCGTTGAAGAATCCATAGTCAAGGCCCACATTGTATGTCGTGGTGGTCTCCCATCTGATCGTCGGGTCATAGGCCTGTGGAGTCAGCATATTCATGAAGTTTCCGTTGCCCATGTTGTATGTGTATGACGGGTTGTTGGACATAGTGTAGCGGGCCATGTGCACATAATCGCCGATGCCGTCCTGCTGGCCTGTCTGACCGACAGAGAGTCTGAGCTTCAGTGTAGAAACTTCCTTCACTCCCTTCAGGAAGGGCTCCTGCGCTATGTTCCAAGCAAAGGCTCCAGATGGGAAGAAACCCCATCTGTACGCCTTTGCGAACTTGCTGGAGCCGTCTCCGCGGACGGTGACAGTGAAAACATAGCGGGAATCAATCGAGTAGTTGACGCGCCCGTAGAACGACACCAGAAAGTTCTCATTCCTATACCACAGGTAGCGTGAATCCACGGTCTCCCCCGGATTCAGGTCCACCTTGTCTGTTTCATTGAGATATGTTATGCTGCGGCTTGCCCAGTAGTTGTTCTGCCAAGAATAGCCGGCAAGCATGTCGAGGCTGTGAATGCCCCATGTATCATTGTAGTTGGCATATGCCTCGAAGAGCTGGCTGCGGCTGAGATTATACCCCTTGGTATATCTTCCGACGCCGAGATTTACCGTGTCAGTATATGCCTGGAACGATCCCGGAACGACTCCGTTGAAGGAATTCGTCGCGGTTATGTCAAGACCGGCGCTCACATTGAAGCGCAGAGCCTCGAAGCCATGGACCTTGTAGTCCACAGCCGCACGGCCTATGAATCTGGCTGAGCGGGCATCGCTCAGGCTGTCATACAGTTGAGAGAGCGGGCTCGGGCCGACCAGGACATTCGGCGAGAAGAGCTTGCCGCGGCCGTTTCCATAGTTCCAATAACCGTTTGTAGTAGTGTAGTCTATAGACCCGTCGGGGTTCCTCCAGTATGGGTCCTGAGTCGGATTGAAGAATGCGGCCTTGCCGACGGTTCCGCCGTCAGCATAATCCTGATATGAATATACTCCCTTGGCATTAAGTTCAAATGACAGATGCTTGTCCAGAAAGTTCGGAGAAAAATTCAGGTCTGCAGTTCCCCTGTCATATCGCGAGCCGCGTAACGTGCCCTGCTGACCGAGATATGCGGCCGAAGCACGGTAAGGCATCCTGTCCTTTACATTTCCATAGACACTCACATTGTGGTCTGTGGCAAAGGCTGTCCTGAACACAAGGTCCTGCCAGTCGGTCGACGAGGTACCGGTCAGTTCCTTGATCCGGTCACCCGTAGCAGTGCCTTCAGGATATACTTTCGAATAGAACTCCTTCAGCTCTGACGCCGACATGACCGGAACCTTCTCTGATATGGTCTGCACACTGAACGAGCCGTTGTACGACACCTTCGGGACTGACCCCTTTCCCTTCTTGGTGGTGATCATGATCACACCGTTGGATGCTCTGGAGCCATATATCGCTGCAGCAGAAGCATCCTTGAGTACGGAGAACGACTCTATGTCATTGGGATTGAGCAGGTCCAAGGGATTTGACATAGCCCCACCCGCACCCTGAGCCAGCGGGACCCCGTCTATGACTATGAGGGGGTCGTTAGAGGCATTCAGCGAAGCCGCACCGCGGATGCGGATGCGCGAGCTTGAGCCCGGACCGCCGTCGCCCGGAGTAACCAGCAGGCCGGCGACTTTTCCTTTGAGCATATCCTGCGTGTTCACCACAGCGCCACGATTGAGGTCCTCAGCCTTTATAGCTGATACGGATCCTGTGAGGTCGTCCTTCTTCACTGTTCCATATCCGACCACGACCACCTCGTCAAGATATTCCGAATCCTCCTTCAGCGTCACTGTTGCAGGGATCTGCGACGCCTGGAAAGTCTGTGTGATGTATCCGACACAGCTGATCTCCACCGGAGCATCCGGGCTTGACACTGTAAGAGAAAAGCTGCCGTCCAGCCCCGTAGAAGTACCATTTGAAGTCCCTTGCTCCACTACAGCTGCGCCGATGACCGGCCCGAAGCTGTCCACCACCGTGCCGCCCGCCTGGTACCCGCCCTGTGCGAACGACAAAGCGCCGCCAGCCAGAAGAAAGACCAGCGACACTACCATATTTCTAACCCTGTCCATATAAGTTCGTTTATAATAATTCAAAATTACAAGCGAACTTACCTAAACAATCCTCAGACCAAACCGGACAATACAGGTCAATTCCTATGACAACACAGACATAAGCGCCCTATTGATAAAATCATTTATAGTAGCACCTTTTGACGCCGCTGCTATAGCTATACGCCCATGAAGTTCCGAACTCATACGAAGCACGAGTTTTCCACTGAACGGTTTTTTAGGGGCGATACCATCCGCTTCGCATGAGGCAATATAACTGTCAATCGCATTGCGAAAATCCTCCTTGAGCTCATTAAGCGTCGCTCCCTCATACAATATAAGATCCTGATGCATTCCGATCACTTTTCCAACCAGGCAATCATCCTCCTTACTATATTCGACCGTACCCTTATAACCTTTATATTCCAAGTAATCCATATTTGTTAAATCAATGAGTTATTCTTTAAATGAAGATATATCTGTTTCATCATCCACTCTTTATAATCAAAAATCCCAACAGTGTTATAATTTCATCAAAAGTGAAGTCGTTCGGCAATTGCAGAAATCTTCTTACCAGTTTTTCCTTTCTCCCCATATCAATCTTAATGCAAAGATACTATTTTTAGTATCATAATCAATTAATATTTTTTGTTTACAAAGTTCAGGGAGGATATCCGTGTAAAAAATGATATACTGATAAATTAACAAATCGGCCTCCTGGTTATCCAGAAGGCCGATTCATATAGAACAGACTAGTTGATTTTTATAAAAAATCGTCCAAAATTCTGTATAGGTTTACTTGGTGAGGAGGCGGAATTCGCCCTCTTTGAGGGTGATGTCGCCCGATACTGTACCGCCGTTGATGTAGTCGGTCCATGTGCCGGAAGGGACAGTGTAGCTGACCTGATCCTTTGCGAAGTTTCCGACTACATGGAAGCTCTTGCCGTCCACTGTACATGTGATCTTCTTCAGGTTGCCTGAAGGAGTCCATGTGAATGAAGCATCGCTGTCGAAGAAGCGAGGGTTCTCGCGACGGAACTTCAGGAGAGCAGCATATGTATCATAGAGAGCCTTGCGGGCCGGTACGGCCATATACTCATCAGTAACAACCGGCTTCTCGCCTGTGCGGTCATTGTAGTCAATCGAGTAGTCATATCCGATCTCACCGAACTGCCATATCATCTTCGGACCAGGGACTGTGAGGAAGAATGCTGCAGAAGCACCCGCGCGGCGCATAGCCACTGTGAGAGGGTCTTCAGCTGCACCACCGCCCGGAGTCACTGAAGGGTCTGCAGGACGCTTGCCGGCCTCCATGAGCCATACCTTTTCAGCAGCAAGGCTGAAGTATACATCATAAGTGCCAGCAGCAGGAACTGCCATATCCTGTGATCCGGAGCCAAGTGTAAGCTTATATTCTGTATTGAGAGGAAGCTTGTAGCCCTTGGTTGAAGCACCATAGTTGAATGCGTCATTCCACTCGCCTACCTTACGGATCTTGAACATGTCGTCAGCCTTGAAGGTAACACCCTTCGCAGAGAAGAATGCGCCATCAGCTGCCATTGTGATATCCGAACTCCAGTTGGTGAGAGTACCGCAGATACCCCAAGTCACTGAAGAAGCATCAGCACCTGCACCGTAGCAGAGACGCTCCTCATCGTGGCTCTCCATGTAGCTTACCCAGCCACCGTAAAGATTCTTCTCATATGAACCGGAGAAGTCTCCACTTCCGCCGCTTACTGCAGAACGGTATGTGCCATTCATGTTTCTCCAGAGCTTGATGCCATGCTCGGCGAGAACCTTCTCCTCGCTGTAGTCTGCAAGATGCTCGAAGATAACGACAGCATTCTCATTAACGGACCAGATGTGGTCTGCATAGCCTTTGAGGATATCCACACGCGACTGATCGTAACGCCCCCATGCTCCGACATCTCCGAGAGTATTGTTCTGAGTAAAGCCCTTTGTAAGGTCAAAACGGAATCCGTCAACATCATACTCGTTGAGGAGATGCTCGAGGCTTCTCTTCACATGCTCCTTGACCATAGCATTCTCATGGTTCATGTCGTGATATACATTGAACTCATGCTTTGCAACCACGTTGAACCAAGGGTTGTTCTCTGCAGTGCAGTTGTTTGCACCGTCCCACCACATCTTTGCCCATGGGTGTGAACCGGTTGCATGGTTGTATACGACGTCGATGATGACTGCAATGCCGCGGGCATGGCACTCGTCGATGAAGTCCTTATATTCCTCACGTGTACCATAGTACTTGTCGAGAGCGAAATAATGGTTAGGGTTGTATCCCCAGCTGAGGTTGCCGTCGAACTCCTGGACCGGCATGAGCTCGATAGCGTTCACGCCGAGATTCTCGATGTAGTCGAGCTGTGCCATGGCACCAGCGATATCCTGAGATGTTGTGAAGTCACGGAAAAGCATCTCATAGATCACGAGGTCATTCTTGTCCTCAACCTTGAAGTCCTTATGCTTCCATGCATACTCCGGCTTATTGATCTGGAACGCAGAAACGAGCTGCTTTGCACCTGCAGGGAATGCAGGGACGCCGTCGATGTACTGGTCGTTCCACTGGTCGTAGACGATTTCTGTATAAGGATCGCTGACATATGTATCTGTGCCTGAAGTGTTGCCGAGACGATACTGGAACCTATACTCCTTGTCTGCATCGAATCCGTCGAGAGTGATCCACCAGCAGCCCTGCGAGCCGTCATAGTACATCGCGCCCTCGGTCTTGCGTGTCCACTCGTTCCAGTCACCTACGATATAGCAGTACTTGTGGCTCTGGCCCGCAGTGTCCTTATCATAGAACACAAAGGTCACGCTACCGTCAGCATTGTAGTTGATGCCATGCTTGACTCCCTCAGGGAGCTTCTTGGTCACGAGCGGATCCGGAGTGAACTCCTCTGCCTTATACTTGTCATCGATTACAGAGCAGAACTGGTCAGCGTCGTGGCTCTTGGTGTTGCCATCCTCTGACCTCACGATCAATGCAATCTTGGTCACAGGAGTCTCGCCGCTGCCAAAATACTCACGGATTGATGGTTCCATCTTGAACTCCCAATGGTTGTCTGCAACCTTCTTGAAGTGTACCTTCTCATCAGCCACGCCCCACTCACTTGGAACATACTTCCACTCACCGTCTACAACAACGCCAAAGTGGCCATAAAGCTCACCTGCGTGGCCGTAGAGAGGGTTGTCCGAAGCCGGCTTGAAGATGATCGTACAAGGCTTGTCTGCGTTAGGACACACAGGGTCAACCTCGATTCCTGATGCTGTCTCAGGATAGAACTCACCTTTCTCGACAGTCTCTTCAGCCGCTCCCGGTGCCTGTTTTACTGTAACCGTCACAGACTGGCCGGCACAACTGAATACGATTTCAGCCGCACGCTCTGCCGGAGAGTTAGCTGTTACCGAAACTTCAACCTGACCGGACGACTTTCCGAAGGTCTTTGAAGTGGTAAGCCATGAGCCGCCGCCATTGATCTTAAGCGCCCAAGTCTCACCTGCTGTCACAGTCACTGTCTGACTGCCCGCCTCACCTGTGAACTCCAGCGAAGTCGGGGTCACGGTGAATTGCTCGAGATTCTTATTGCAGCCGGTCAGCATGAGGGCTGCAGTAAAAATCACAAAAAATATTCTTCTCATCTTTAATTGTTTGGTTAGTGTATATTGGAAACCAGCGGTCCGGTCAGGGGCCGCTGGCTTATAGAATTTATGGATTAGTTAGCAGGAGTCTTTCCTACTTCCATGAAGTATGCAGTGTCTGTAGCTGCGTTCATGTACACATCGTATGTACCTGCAGCAACGAGTATGTCTGATCCGTTGTGAGCAACTGCTATAGCCTCGTTTGCAGCAACGAATGTTCCACCACGGTTATCATCCCAGCTACCTGCATTGAACTTTACACCCTGGCCGTCAGCAGTGAAGCCCTTGAACACGTACCAGTCACCTTCCTTTGTGAACTGATAGTTGGCGTCACCTGTCGCCCAGCCGTTGAAGTTACCTACAAGGTACCAAGTCTGCTCTGGCTCTGGAGCAACAGGCGACTTGCCTTCCTCCATAAAGTAGAGTTCAGTAGCGTCTGCGTTCATGTACACATCGTATGTACCTGCAGCAACGAACATGTCTGATCCATCCTGAGCAATTGCGATAGCTTCATTTGCAGCAACGAATTCACCGCCACGGTTAACTTCCCAAGAACCTGCGTTAAGCTTTACGCCCTGGCCGTCAGCTGTGAAGCCCTTGAACACGTACCAGTCACCTTCTTTCGAGAACTGATAGTTTGCATCGCCTACTGTCCAGCCATTGAAGTTACCTACAAGGAACCAAGCTGTAACTTCTGGCTCTGGCTCCGGCTCCGGAGTCACAACCTCTCCGCCAACAGCCTCAGAAATTGGCTTGCCAGGAGTCATAATGTAAACCTTTGAGTTTGTAAGGTCGAACCAGATGTCATAGTTGCCTGCAGCGAGTGTCATATCGCCTGAGCCACCACCGCATACAAGGTCGTATACGTGATCAACCTCCACTGCACCTGCCTTCTCGAGACCGTAGTTAGCTGTGTCTACCCACTGACCGTTTGCGCGGATCTTGAAGCCTCCATCAGGCATTGCCACGTTGTAAGCTACGAAGAGGCCCTCTGTAGCTGTCTTGTACATTGTGATGTCTGGAGCATTCCATCCGTTTACAACACCTACGATACCCCACTCAGAAGCCTCTGGAGCAGCTCCGCCACCTGGGTATGAACCGTCAGTGATGAACCATGCCTTACCGTTGACCTCGTCGAGGTATACATCGTAAGTACCTGCCTCAGCTACGAGGTTAGCACCGTCCGGTGCAAGAGCTACCTCAGTATTTGCTGCGAATGCTGCACCCTCGGCAGCACCGAAGTTAGTGCCCCATGCGCCATCCTTACGGAACTTGAACTCACCTTCGAGAGCAACGCCCTTGGCAACGAGGAATGTACCGTCAGAAGCAAGCATTACGTCAGCACCGTCAGCCCAACCTGAGAATGCACCTACGATACCCCAGCCAACAAGCTGTACAGGCTCGTCTACCGGTGGCTCCGGCTCAGTTGTACCGCCTGAAGTAGGCTCATCCTTGCCGAACATAGATGCGTTGAGCTCATAAGTTGGGTTTGCAGGATCGTTGAGGTTTACGTAGATACGGTAGTCACCAGCTGTTACAGGGATATTGTCAGCACCTGAAGCAAGAACGCCGTCAGCACCACCCCAGTTAACATCCCAAGCATCATCAGCGCGGAACTTGATTGTACCGTCGATGAGGGTGATGTCAACATAGAATCTCTGCTTGTCAGCATTGAACTGCATATCAGTGTCTGCATCCCAACCTGTAGAAGTTGCGTCACCGATCACACCGAGAGAGTTGAATGAGAAGTTCTTGATTACCTTAGGAGTAGCCTTGTCAAGAGTAAGGCTATAGTACCTGTGAGTAGTGTAAGCTGCAATATTGTCACCACCACCTGCTACAAGCGGAAGCTCAGCAGCCTCAGCAGCCTGCTCCGCACCTGCAGGAACAGAGAACTCGTTCTGACCCCATGCAGTGCCTACAAACTTGAACTGAAGAGCAGAAACATCCTCACCGAAGTCGATTACACCGCTGTACTTGGTATCAGTGCCATCGAAATCGAATACGAACTGTCCCTTGCCAGGAGTCCAATTGTTGTATGCATAGCTACCGGCAACAGTCAATGTCGGATATGTCTTCTCAGCTGCAGTCACCTTGCAAGAAACTGTAACAACGTTTGAGTAGATCTTTGCATACTCACCGACCTTCACGCCAATGCAGAAGTTAACATCCTCTGCTACGCCGTCAGCAAGCTTGAGGTCGTTGAAGAGAATTGCGTTAAGAGTCTCATAATCAACTTCTGTCGAAGTAGATGTGATACCTGAAGTGATAGTCACCATTGTCTCGGGAGCTGCAGCAGTTGCTGCCTCGAGAGAATAGTTGATCTGAGTAGGCACACCATAGTCAGCAGCTGACCAGGTGAAGGCAACCACACCGTCCACCATGTTTGATGGAGTGATTTCGATAGGTCCCTCTACAGCCTCGAGAACTGGAGCAACGACATCCTCCGGAGCCGCGATCTGGTTCATCTCAGGCTTGTAGCAGCCTGCAACCATAGCGGCTGCAGCTGCCATTGAAAGGAAATATTTTGTAATCTTCATATTCTTTAAACTGTTTTATGACTATCTCGCATAACCAGGGTTCTGCTGAAGGTCAAGGTTAGTTGCAAGCTCAGTTGAAGGAACTGGGAATACGTTGAAGTGCTCAGGAAGATCCTGTCCGCCGAAGTTTCCACCCTTGTATGTCCAGTTATATCCGCTGATCCACTTGCCGAAGCGGATGAGGTCGGTACGACGGTGACCCTCCCACATAAGCTCGCGAGCGCGCTCTGCCATGAGGAAGTCTGCGTCGATTGTCTTAGGAGCTGCTACACCGGCACGCTCAGCAAGAGCTGCAACCTGTGCAGAAGCGTCTCCGCCTGCATGCATACAAGCCTCAGCGTAGATGAGATGGATCTCACCGAGACGGATGAGAGGCCAGTCGATGTCTGAGAAGTTCTTTGTTGCTGCAGTTGCTGCATAGTCGACAGCATCCATATCGTGAGGTACGTTGTTGTACTTGATGCATGACCATCCGTTGAGGAATGTGTTGAGGTTGTCCTGCATTGACTGAGTACGTCCCTTGATATAGAAGTACTGTCCACGCTTGTCAGCGATAGTGTACTCTCCAGTAGAGAAGTCTGCTGATGATGGAGCGAAGTAAGTCTGTACATAGTGATCAGGAACACGGTTACCTGCCCAACCACCGTTGATACCTGTGATGTTCACAGCTCCGTCATCTCCTGAGAGAGTAGAGAGTGTGAGGTATGTAGTACCACCGTATGACTGAGTGTGCTCTGCATTGTAAGAAGCTGCGAAGAGCATCTCCTTCTTTGCATCAGGGTTCTCACCGTTGTCACCGCGGAAAATCTCAGCGTGAGTAGGAGCGAGGGCATAGCCGAGGCCATAGATTTTCTCGCAAGTAGCCTTAGCCTCGGCCCACATTGCCTTACCGGTGTAAACCTCAGCGTTGAGGTATACGCGAGCGAGGAGACCGAGAACGGAACCCTTGTCGGCACGTGGATAGTTTGACTGAGCTGCAGGCATTGCGCTGTCGTCAGAAGCGAGGTCGTTGAGCTCACTTACGACAAAGTCGAAGATCTCTGTTGCAGGTGCCTGTGGAGGGTTGTATCCGCCACCGAACTGAGTGTTCTCAGTAGAGAATGGAACCTGTCCGAAAGTATCCATGGCTGCCCAGTAGAAGAATGCACGGAGGAAACGGGCCTCTGCACGATACTCCTGAACCTTAGCCTTGACTGCATCTGAACATCCTCTGAGAGAGAGGTTGTCGTTTGAAGTCTGACGAAGATACTCGTTCACATAGGTGATACCCTGAAGAGTACGTACATATACTGCATATACTGCGTCGTTGAGAACGTCACCCTTCCAAGTACAGTTGTTAAGGTCATTTACCCATGCGTCACCCCATGCACACTTTGCAGCGTCTGCGGTAACCTCCTGAGTAGACCAGAATGCACGGATGAACTCCGATGCACCGCCGTCAGCAACCTGAAGGTCCTGAGTATTGTTTGATACGAGCTGGAAATAGATCTTGGTAAGACCCTGCACATAGCCTGCCTCGTCAGCGCCGTAAGCGGTCTCCGAAGTCACGTCGGTCTCATTCAACGGAATGGTGTTGAGGTCTCCGACGCAGGCTGTAAGCATTGCAGCAGCTGCCACTGCGGAAAATATATTCTTAAGTTTCATTGTCATTTTCCTCCTCATTAGAAGTTGATGTTAAGACGAACTGAGAAAGTACGAGGTCTTGGCCAGAATGTTCTGTCAACACCGTCAGTGCTGTTGATCTCAGGATCGATTCCAGAGTACTTTGTGAGAACGAATACATTCTGGCATGATGCAGCTACGCGGATGTTGCCACCCCACTTGCCGAGATCCTTGAATGTATAACCGAGGTTGATATCGTCCATACGGAAGAATGAAGCATCCTCAAGATAGAAGTCAGAGAAGAACTGGTAGTCACCGCTGATCTGGGTGAAGCCTGTTCTCTTGACAGCAGTTGCGAAGTTAGGAAGGTTACCTGCGTTCACATCAAAGTATGCTGTAGAGTTGTTTGATGCGAAGTCGTTGAATACCTTGTAACCGAACGAACCGTGGCCGTTGAAACCGAAGTCCCAGTTCTTGTATGAGAGCTTCACGTTGAGACCATAGTAGAAGTCAGGGTTAGGATCGCCTGCGCAGTACTTGTCATCATTGTTGATGACGCCGTCCTCGTTGAGGTCAACGAATGCGTTCTGGACAGGCATTCCCTCAGCATCGTAGAGCTGCTTGAACACCCAGTATGAATATGGAGCATAACCCACCTGGTGACGACCTACATAAGAACCTGTACCGTGTGAGATACCTGAAGTCTGGATGTAGTAGCTGTCGTCGTCAGTTGCGTTGAGCTTGGTGAACTTGGTGTCCTGGAATGTACCGTTAACACCGATAGAGAGATGCCAGTCGTTAGTCTGTACAGGGATGAAGTTCAAAGCGAACTCGATACCCTTGTTCTGCATCGAACCTACGTTTGTAAGAACGGTGTTACCGAAGTTTGAACCCATTGGGGTGAGGACGCTGTTGAGGAGGTCATCAGTGTTGCGGAGGTAAGCGTCAACGTTACCTGTGATGCGGTCACCGAGGAATCCGAAGTCAACACCGACGTTGTAAGTAGTAGTGGTCTCCCACTTGATGTTAGGATCGTAAGCGCCCGGAGTCCACATGAACTGGAAGCCGTTAGAACCCATGAAGTACTGCTGGTAAACGTCTGTAGAGAGGCCGTAACGTGAGAGGTGAGCGTACTCGCCGATACCGTCCTGCTGACCTGTCATACCTGCAGAGAGACGAAGCTTCAACTGTGAAACCGGCTTCACATCCTTAAGGAAGCCCTCCTCCTTGATGTTCCATGCGAATGCTCCTGAAGGGAAGAGACCCCAGCGAGTGTCAGGAGAGAAGCGTGAAGAACCGTCGTTACGGAGTGAGAATGTGAAGAGATACTTCGAAGCGATAGAATAGTTGATACGTCCGTAGAATGACACGAGGAAGCTCTCCCATCTCCATGTAGGATAACGGTTGTCAACTGTCTCCTTAGGATTAGACGGATCAAGCTTTACCTCATCAGTAACATTGTAATATGAGATGTTGCGGTTTGAACCGTAGAAGTGCTGCCAAGAGTAACCTGCCATCACGTCGAGGTTGTGGATGCCCCAGGTCTCGTTGTAGTTAGCATAAGCCTCGAGAGCCGAGCTGCGGCGGAGCTGCCACTCCTTAGAGTACTGACCGATACCACGGTTCTCGGTGTCAGACCAAGCCTGGTATGAACCTACAACTGAACCGTTCTTGTTGTTGTAGTCTGAAACGTCAGTAGAAGCAGTCACGTTGAAACGGAGTGACTCAAGACCATGAACCTTGTAGTCGATGCCTGCGCTCGCGATCAGACGGCGTGAAGTACCATAGCTGATGCGGTCGTAGAGCTGTGACATAGGACCTACACCGAGGAGGGTGTTAGGAGCGAAGTTCTCGCCACGGCCTGTACCATAGTTGAAGTAACCGTTACAAGTATCGTAGTCGATAGTACCATCCTCAAGACGGAAATATGGATCCTGAGTCGGGTTGAAGAAGGCTGCGTTGCCTACTACACCGCTGTCCGCATACTTCGAGTAAGTGTAGACACCCTTTGCGTTGAGGTTGAGGGTGAGGTGCTTGTCGAAGAAGTTTGGAGAGAGGCTCACGTCGAGAGTTCCCTTGTCATAAGTCGAGCCCACGAGTGTACCGGCCTGGTCTGTGTAACCGAGAGATGCGCGATAAGGCATGCGGTCGTTTACGTTACCGCTCAAGCTTACGTTGTGGTCGTGAGTTATTGCGGTCTTGAAGATGATGTCCTGATAGTCGACATTCTGGTCCTTGCTCAGACGTGCTGCGATTGCCTTGCCTGCAGGAGTTGAAGTGTCGCCCATGAGGTTCTCACCCTCCCAGTAGATTCCGTATGTGTCCTTGATGAAGCCACGGAACTCTTCTGGAGACATAACCTGGAGCTTTCTTGAGTTTGCCTGAACGCTCACGCTACCGCTGTAAGAAACCTGAGGACGGTTGCCCTTACCCTTCTTGGTTGTGATGAGGATGACACCGTTTGATGCACGTGAACCGTAGATCGCAGCTGAAGATGCGTCCTTGAGGACAGTGAATGAGTCAATGTCGTTAGGGTTGATCATATCGAGAGGGTTCGACATACCGAAACCACCTTCGCGAGCGATCGGAACACCGTCGATGACGATGAGAGGATCGTTAGACGCGTTGAGGGAAGCGGCACCACGGATACGGATTGTAGAGCCTGAACCAGGACCACCGTCACCAGGGGTGATGAGAAGTCCAGGAACCTTACCCTTGAGCATGTCCTGGGTCGAAACCATAGCACCGCGGTTGAGCTCCTCGCTCTTGATTGCGGTGATTGAGCCTGTCATGTCTTCCTTCTTTACGGTACCATAACCGATGACCACAACCTCATCGAGGAACTGAGTGTCCTCTGCGAGAGTCACAGTCTGAGGAAGCTGAGAAGCAACGAAAGTCTGTGTTGCGTAACCGATGCAGCTTACTTCCACAACGGCATTCGCGCTGGAAACAGTAAGGACATAGTCGCCGTCGAGACCGGTCGAAGTACCGTTGGTGGTACCCTGCTCGATGACAGTGGCACCGATAACAGGACCGATTGCGTCAACAACTACTCCTTTCACCTCGTATCCGCCCTGGGCGAATACAGACACACCCATCATGCAGAAAAGCACGAGAGATGCGCATAGTGTCTTGATTCTGTTCATAAGAATTTTGTTTGGTTAGTAGATTGTTTGTATTGTTGAACTTATTGAGATGAATCTTTAAGCTTTCTTTACAAGACGTACTGCAAGCGCTCCGAGCACGAGCAGGACGGCAGCCACGAGGAACATGCTCACCTGAGCACCTCCGACGAGCTTGAGGACGAGTCCGCCGCAAGCCGCAGCAGCGATCTGCGGAAGGCAGATTGTGCCGTTGAAGAGGCCGAGGTATGTGCCGATATGGTCACCCGAGAGTGAGTTGGTAAGGAGTGTGAAAGGCACAGCCAGCATTGCAGCCCATGCAGCTCCGATGAGGAGGAACGACACTACGAGAGCATACTGGTTGTGGATGAAGAACACCGATGCAAAGCCGACAGCTCCGATGAGGAGGCTGACAACATATGCAACCTTGATATCCTTGAACTTAGGGATCACCAGAGCCCAGAGCATCGAGCCCACAGCCTGCACTGCGAAGAGGACACCCACCCAGTTTCCTGCTGACTGATATCCCTCTGAAGCCACGTCTGTGGTGCCCCAGCAGGTGTCAGCGATCGCTCCGTTGGTGTAAGTCCACATGTAGAGGAATGCCGCCCAGCAGAAGAACTGAACCACACCCACTGTCCAGAATGTCTTAGGGGCATTCTTCAGGAGTGTGAACATTCCCGGAGCCTTCTCCTCCTTCTTCTCAGTGTCTATGCCATGGAACTCGGCATATTCCTTCGGCGGCATCTCCTTCACCTTGAAAGTTGTGAAGAGAACACAGAGGATGAGGATGGCTGCGCCGATGTAGAATGCATACTTCACTGTGTCAGGGACCTGTCCCTCAGGAGCGACATTCGCGATGCCCAGCCATGCGAAGATGAACGGGAACAGGTAGCCCACGAGGCTTCCGGCGTTGCAGAGGAAGCTCTGGATCGAGTATGCCTGGCCCTTCTGCTCCTCGTTCACCATGTCTCCCACGAGCATCTTGAACGGCTGCATCGCAACGTTGATGGATGTGTCGAGAAGCATGAGGGAGATGAGTCCGAAGACCATCGCTCCGCTTACTGCGAGGCCGAAGTTTCCGGCATTAGGAAGCATGCACATCACGAGGATGGCGATAATCGAACCGAGGAAGAGGTATGGGATACGTCTTCCGAGACGGGTCCATGTCCTGTCGCTGTATTTTCCAACGAGAGGCTGCACGATCAGTCCCATGAGCGGCGGAAGAATCCAGAAGAAGCTCAGGTCATGAGGGTCTGCGCCAAGCGTTGCAAAAATACGGCTGATATTGGCGTTCTGAAGGGAATATGCGATCTGTACTCCGAAAAATCCGAAGCTGATATTCCACATCTGCCAGAAAGTAAGTTTTGTTTTTTGCATTTTATAGCGATTTTGGTTATAAATTTTCAGTGTTATAAAAGTTTGCTAAAATAATCATTATATATAAGACGCGCGAAATCCTCTTGACGAATTGTGCGAAGAATCCGACGAATGGTCGGTTTTCCGAGATGAAAGTGGGCCAAAAATTGGAGAATCGGAGCATTTTTCTTACTTTTGGTCTGCAAAAGGACACGAAATGCCAGTCATCAAGAACATAAGTCAGTCGTGGATCATCCATATATTCGCGCTGCTGCACGCAGCGGTTGCGCTGATCTGCCGCATAGCGGGAGTCGGCGACGAGCTGCTGCTCACCCTGCTTACAATGGCTATGTCACTGCTGATATGTTACAAGAAGCAGGTGAGCATCGAATTCACAGCAGCAGTAATCATAGTCGGAAACATCATAGGATACCTCATGGGTACGCTCGGAGCGAGCATTTTCGAGCTCATATTCCAGTCTCCATATGTTGTACACGCGCTCTCGACAGCTGTCACCACCGAGGTTCTCGGATGGAGCATAGTGGCCATCACCAAGATATTCAGGCAAAGCAATTCAGATGGTCACACCCTGTCGACTTCATACATCCGATGGATCCTCCTCGCTGCCGGAGGCATCTTCGTGATCCGAATCCTCATAGTGCTGTTCTTCTCGCGCGAGTCCTTCGAGACCGACTATATTCTTGATATGACCGGAAAGGTACTTTCGAACACCGTCGGACTCATCATTCTCACCTGCCTCAACATCCTGTATATCAGATATGCCGGGCAGATCCGCGAGCGTACGCCGATTTGGGGCAACACACTGATATTCATAGGCTTCATGGTAATTGCTTCCCTCATTGAAGCGCTTATTGTCGGCCTGGGCATACCGTTCAACATAAAGCAGGGCAGCAGCGAAAACCTCGGCATTCTGCTGACCATCTCGATTCTGGCTCAGATCACAGTATACTGCATAGTATATATCATAAATTACGCCCTCACCTCACGCTACGAGATGAACAGGCAGAGAGAGGCGGCCAACATGGCCCAATACAGATATCTCAAGCTCAAGAGGCAGGTCAATCCGCACTTCCTGTTCAACTCCCTCAACATCCTGGACTGTCTCGTGTGCGAGGAGAAGACCGAGCAGGCAAGCACATACATACACAAGCTCGCCGGCATATACAGATATATGCTCAAGAGCGAGGACGAGGACCTCGTGCCGCTGCACGAAGAGCTCGTTTTCGTCGGTCTGTATGTAGACCTGCTGAAAGTGAGGTTCCCTGAAGGCTTCGAGGTGGAGATAGACGTGCCGGAAGACATGATGGCAAGGTTTGTGCTCCCGTGCTCGCTCCAGCTGCTGATCGAGAATGCGACCAAGCACAACGCCGTAACGGCAGACAATCCGCTGCACATCAGCGTCAAAGTTGCCGGTGACGAGATCTCGGTAAGCAACAACATTGTGCCGAAAGTGACAAGAAACCCATCCACAGGATTGGGTCAGAAATACATAAGACAGCAGTATCTGGACCTCTCCGGCAAGGAGATCGGAATACTGCAGACAGACAATGAATATTGTGTAACATTACCTCTGCTTTAAAGATATGGCAACAAAAGTCCTGATAGTGGAAGATGAGATCATGGCTCAGAAGAGCCTGATCCGCGTGTTGACCCAGCATTTCCCTGACATGCAGGTCGTTGGGACCACCACATCCGTAAAAAGTACGGTAGCATGGCTCAAGGATCCGGCCAACAGCGCCGACATCATATTCATGGATGTCGAGCTGTCGGACGGCGTATGCTTCGAGATATTCAGACAGGTCAATGTCAATGCAAAAGTCATAATGACCACAGCATATGACAGTTATGCATTGAAAGCCTTCGAGGCTGGAAGCGTGGACTACCTGCTAAAACCAATCGACCCGACCGCCCTCAAGAGGGCTGTCGCAAGATGCAGGATGAGCGGCGGTCAGATAGACATAGAAGCTCTCGCAAAGGCCATGGGCAGCATGCAGGAGCCTCGCAAGGAATACAAGGAAAGATACATCATACGCTTCAACGACCGCATCATTCCTATCCGCACGGAAGACATAGCATATGTATATTCCGAGGAGAAGAACAACTACCTTGTGACATTCGGCGAACAGAAATATATCATAGACTCATCTCTGGATGTGATCAGCGAGGAACTCAACCCTGCAAACTTCTTCAGAGTGTCACGCAGCTGCGTGGTGTCGATGCAGGCGATCAAGAGCATCATCAAGCAGGCAGGCCGCCTGCGCATAATGGCAAACCCGGAGCCATCCTTCGAAATGACGGTAAGCCGCTCCCGCGTAGACGACTTCCTGGAATGGCTGGAGAAATAGCCAGCTGACGCTGGCACCCAAAGCGTTGCAGCACAGCGCTTTACGAAAAGCTCGTGCTCCCTCCGGGGAGCACGAGCTTTCTATAACACGCTGATATTTAGCAGTTTAAGCGCCAGCGAATCTAGCAACGGCCGCTTGCCGTAATCATGTCGGCGAGGGTTGTATTGAACTCCTTCGCTGCAGCGAGCTGCTCAAGGGTCAGGTGCATGCGGTAACGCCAGTAGTGGCGTGAGTTTGCAGGCACGTTGATGCGCTCGTCATTAGGGTTGAGGCGGCGGAGGGCGCCGTCCATCGAGAGCCAGTCCTGAAGCGGAAGGACTGTGAGCATTGCCGGAGACCAGAGGTGCTGGTCGAGAATCTGACGGCAGATCCATGGCTCGCAGAAATATGGAGCGTCACCATGGTTGCCGAGGATCATATGCCAGAACTGCTCAGTAACTTGACGGTCTTCCTCCCACCATGCGCGGATAGGGTTCATGTCATGGGTTGAAGTCGTACATACTGACAGATATGGATAGTTTGCCGGATGTGCGAATGTCTCCTCTACCGATTTAGGCATGCGCTGGATCTCGAGAGAGAGGATCCTGAGGTCAGACATAACCTGAGGCACTGTTGCCGGAATCATTCCGAGGTCCTCACCACATGCGAGCATTCCTGTAGAATCAAGAAGGGCAGGAAGTTTCTCCATAGCCTTATCCTTCCAGAACTCGTTGTTGCGACGATAGAAGAAGTCGTCATAGAGACGGTCGAATGCCGCACGGCGGTACGCGTCAAGCCACTGGTAGCCCTGTGTAGACTTGGCTCCGATCTTCAGATGATAGTGACCGGTCTTGCGAGGATCTTCCATGAAGAGGTCGAAGTTGGTCACGTCAAAGCCCAGAGATGCAAGTTCGTGTGCAGGATAAGGAAGTGCTGGGTTGAAGTAGCCGTTAAGGCCGCTCTTTGTCCAGAGAGGAATCTCCCATATGCGGAAGAAACCGAGGATATGGTCGATGCGGAATGCGTCGAAATACTCCGACATCTTCGCCAGACGTGACTTCCACCATGCGAAGTCGTCCTCTGCCATCTTCTCCCAGTTGTATGTAGGGAATCCCCAGTTCTGACCGTCTGCCGAGAATGCATCAGGTGGTGCTCCCGCCTGTGAATCCATATGGAAGAGCTCCGGATAGAGCCATGCGTCGACGCTGGTGCGGCTGATGCCGATAGGAAGGTCACCCTTGAAGATCACGCCACGAGAGTGAGCATACTTGCACACCTCAGAGAGCTGAAGGTCAAGGTGATACTGAACGAAGCACCAGAAATCGATCTCTGCCTTGTGCTCCTCGCAGAAAGCTGCGACCTTCTTCTTGTTGTATTTTGCATATCCCTTCCACTGCGAGAAGTCCGGAGTGCCGTTAAGGTCACGGAGGACGCAAAATGCAGCGTATGGGAGAAGCCAATGTGCGTTAGTGTCCACGAAAAGCTGGTAACTCTTAGTGGATGACAGTTTCTTGAACGTCTTGTCGAATGCCTTGTGCAGAAGCTCGAGCTTGGCGTTGTTCACACGCTCGTAGTCGATCTGCTCAAGAGCATTGAGTTCTGCCTGAAGGGCCTTATATGCCTCATCCTCCTTCACTCCTACTGCAGGAAGGTGCAGGAACTGAGGATGGAGCGCGAAGGTCGAGTTAGGGTTGTAAGGGTATGAATCCTCCCATGTATGGAGCATTGTGGTATCGTTGATCGGAAGGAGCTGGAGAACGCTTTGGCCTGTCTCTGCTGCCCAATCCACCATCTTCTTGAGATCATAGAACTCACCTACTCCGAAGTCATCTTCGCTGCGGAGAGAGAACACAGGAATCGCCGTGCCGGCTCCTCTCCATGCCCTTCCCTCGAAGTTCACCTTGAGGTCTGCCTCAACCACAAGCTCACCCTTCTGAGGAAGCGCCGCGAACCATCTGTTCTCACCGTTCTCCCAAGCCAGAGGCTCAAGCGAATTCTTGTCTGCTATAACGATCTTGTATGCGAAAGGCTCGGTCACATTGAGAGCAAGTGTCCATACAGGGAAATTCGATCCGTCGAACGGAACCACCTTTGTCCAATCCTTGAGGGTCTTGCCGCTGCCTGCAAGCGCGAGGACCTCATTAGGTCTGAGCGCAGGGGCAGCCACCTGGATGAGCACATTGGCGCCCTTTGGAGCCTTCTTTGCCTTCTCGGCTGGTCTGCCGAAGATGGCTGATGTGAATGCCGATGAATAGAATGGAGAATCCTCAGGACGGTCGATCCATCTGTCATAGATAGTGAGTGCCTTTGGCTCCACGCCTTCCGGAATGACGAGTGTATGCTTCTTCCACTCTGTGCGGACAGTGAGTCCGTCGCGTACCACTTCGTAGCTGTATTCAGCGGCCTTCTCGATGTTTACGCGAGCGATTTCGCCCTCCCAGAGGCCCTCTGAAGTATACGTCAGCTGGTAACGCTTTCCACCAATACAGAGGACGATCATCTCGCCCCAGCTTGTTCTGTATTCGATACTTACGTTGAGTTTCATATGTTTTATGTTATTAGTTTTTTATTTCTTCATCTTCTTCCAGTTCAGTACCGGGAGGACGAAGGATATTATGGATGCCGCTGCCCAGAACCAAGATACCGGGGTGAAATTGTATGTGTCCACTCCGTCGACCACTTGAGTGTAGCCCTGGATAAGGTATCCGCTTATAATGTCCTGCAGTCCGGCTGCTATGTAGCTTGATATTCCCACCACACCGAGCGCCGCTCCTGTCGCCTTTCTTGGCACTATGTCAACTGCCATCAGTCCCGCAACTATGCAATATAGCACACCGACCGACAGACTGAACAAAGATACATAAAAGATGTTCATGACAAAGCCGCCTCCGACGAACAGAAAGAGAAAGAGGGACAGACTGCTTAAAATTCCGGATAGAATTGCAGGCTTGACCCTGTCACTCTTGAAGACAGTATCGGAAAGCCACCCCGCAAGCACAGTTCCAAGCACTCCGAAGATGGCTGAGAAAGCAATAACCTGAGAAGCCTCCTCAAGGCTGAATCCGTGCTGCTTCTGAAGGAAGAGCACGCCCCAGCCGGCTATGGCATATTTCGTTATGTATATGAATGCACTTGAGAGTGCGATCACCCATATTCCCGGATGCTTCAGAATCATCTTCTGAAGCTCTCTGGTCGGAGTCTTGTCTGCCTTTGTCACCTCCTCGCCGGAAAGCACCTGCACAGACGGAAGTCCCTTGCTCTCAGGAGTATCCGACACGAAAAACAGTATCAAAGCCGTGCCTATGAGGCCCGCAAGGGCTGCGGCTATGAAACCCGACTGCCAGCCCAGCCACCCCACAACAAGAGCCAGCACATTATACGAAATGAACTCTCCGATATACGGACTCGTGCTGAAAAGGCTGTAGTACGACCCCCTCTTGGACTGAGGGAACCATCTCGACAGGCTTATGACCCCGGGGGCCGAACCCATGGACTGCATCCAGCCGTTGATACCCCAGAGCACGGAGAATCCGATGAATATGACCACGGAAGGAATCATGCTTTGGAAAAGGCCCAGGACACCGAGCAGCAGATTGGCTATGGCAGAAATGAAAAGACCTGTCGCCATGAAGCGGCGGATGTTGCAATAGTCGGCAATGAAGCCGTTCATGAACTTGCCCACCGCATAGACAAAAAGCAGTGCAGAGCCCACAAGACCGAGTTCTCCGGCAGTCAGCACTCCCTCATCGATGAGCGGCTGCTTGACCACATTGATGCTCATCCTGCACACATAATACAGACTATATGCAATCGTCGCCCCCAAGAATGTCTTGTTCCTGAGTGACTTATATGTAGAGTCCACCTGCTCCTGCGGAACAGTATCCTTCGATGGCTTGCTTATTCTATAAAACGAAAACAGGCTCATATAGTTGTCAAAAACATACAAAGTTATAAAACATTGCAGAATTCACAAACACGATACTTTACAGACAGGTATACCGTGCGGGCGAGGAGGTGGGCGAAGTATGCTGCCATGAGAATGTGCATAGCAATGCGACCGTAGACGGAAGCGTCCAGGGAGGCGCCGAGCCAGCGCAGAAGGAGGATACCGACGGCCCAGAGGCCGGCGAAGCATACCGTAGCCCAGAGCATCGAGTTGCGCATCGCCTTTGATGCCGTGGCTCCTATGTATATGCCGTCCCATGTGAAGGCAGCGCAGCCAGCCACAGGCATAAGCAGGAGCCACGGAAGGTATTCCTTCGACGCTTCGATGACCGCCACATCGGAAGTCATCATGCGGAGCATGGGAACACCTGCGAACTGATATATTCCCATGAATATCACTGCAATAGACATACTCCATATGAATGTCCATTTAACTGTCTGGCGGAGCATCTGACTGTCGCGCGCACCGATATATCGGCCGGTAAGAGCCTCGCCGGCGTATGCAAAACCATCTGTGAAATATGAGAATATCATCAGAAGCTTCATCATTATCGAACTCACAGCCAGAAGCAGGTCTCCATATCTTGCCGATATGACAGTGAAGCCTATGTATATTGCTATGAAACAGAGTGAACGGATAAAAAGATCCGTGTTCATGCTGAAGAAGCGCCGTGTTTCACCTCCGGTAAATATGGTCTTCAGACTCGCACGGTCCAGATGAGTCAAAGTGTTGCGGGCATATTTGAACAGAAGAAGAAGCAATGAGACAAGCAGTCCGGAATACTGGGCCAGGACGGTTCCTACTGCGATACCGCTGAAACCTATGCCCTCATAATGCCAATCCCCTATGCTGAACCCCAACGCCAGTATTATGCTCATCAGAATGTTCATTCCGTTGACGGTAAAGTCTGTGAGCATCGGACTCACGCTGTCCTGCATGCCTATGAACCAGCCTTTGAAAGCCATCAGGCTCAATGTGGCCGGAGCAGCCCATATGCGTATATGGAAATATTGCGATGCAAGAGCACGTACTTCAGGAGTGCTGTCCACTACCAGGAAAGCAGCCTTGACAAACAACCACTGTATGGCTATCAGGACCACAGCGCTGGCCAGAGCGATGCCCAGGGCCCGCAGCAGCACCTTCGCGCACTCCCTACGGTCGCTGCGCCCGAAGGCCTGCGCGGCCAGCCCACCGGTACCGACACGAAGGAAGCCGAAGTTCCAGTAGAGCAGGTCGAATAGCATCGAGCCTATGGCGATGCCGCCGATCATCGTCGCCGCGCTGGCATCAAGATGCCCGGCGACGGCGATATCGACCATGCCGACAATCGGCACGGTGATATTGGCCAGAATACTCGGTATAGCCAGTTTCAATATATCACGGTTAATACTCATTTCTTGTCAACGCCTGCTGGCGCTCAATCAACTGACACTCAACTCCTTATAAAAACCTCGTGCCGTCAAAGGGGAGCACGAAGTTTTAGTAAACAACTGACGAACAGTATGTTAGCCGCCAGGCTTCTATCGGTATTTTCCCTCTTCGTCCAGCATGCCGAGGTATGACGAATATCTGTCATAGCTGATCTCGCCGGCCTCCACGGCTTCTTTCACGGCACAGCCAGGCTCATGAGTGTGGGTGCATGGAGTGAAGCGGCAGCCCTGCGCCGCCTTGAGCATTTCAGGGAAATAGAGGGCGATCTCTTCCTTCTTCAGGTCCACGAGTCCGAAGCCGCGCAGACCCGGAGTGTCTACGATAAAACCTCCTGAAGTCAGCGAGTACATCTCATAGAATGTAGTAGTATGCTTGCCCTGAAGATGGACATCGGAAATTTCTCCGACCTTAGGCTCGAGTGACGGGTCAAGCGCCTTTATGAGCGATGACTTGCCGACTCCTGATACCCCTGAAAACAATGATACGTGGCCTCTGCATGCCTCCCTGAGCTCATCAATGCCTTCACCGGTAAGGGCCGACACTTCAAGCACAGTGTACCCCGCCCCTTCATATATTTCATGGAAAGCCTCGATCATCTCCTTATGGGACTCGCGATAAAGATCGACCTTATTCAGGACAATTGTCGGCGGAACATTATACACCTCGCATGTCACCAGAAGCCTGTCAAGGAACGGCAGCTTTATCTCGGGGAAATCTATGGTAGCTATTATGAATGCCCGGTCCAGATTGGCCGCAATGATATGCGACTGACGCGACAGATTGGTGGATTTGCGTATGATATAGTTCCTGCGGGGCTCAACCGACGTGATCACAGCAGCATTCTCCGGAGTCACATAGGCCGTAAGCTCCTGGGCGGCAACACCTTCCGGCACTTCGGCTTCGAAATTCACCACATCTCCTACAGCAACAGGGTTTGTAGCCGTACTTCCTTTCAACCGGATCTTTCCTCTCAACACAGCGGGAAACATGTCCCACTCAGGCAGACAGGACAGCAGATAATGGCTTCCCGTATGCTTCACAACCGTAGCTTGTCCTTTTATGATCATAAGTGCACCTCTTGGATCGGCGTGACATAAATCATCTGTTTCTTGACACGCCATACTGGTTTTTCGTTATAATCACCCTTTTTTCTATAGCGGCGTGACTTATTTTAACGTTTTTGTGTCACACCTGTCAGTCTACAGCTGACAGAACAGGGTAATTCGATGCAAAGATAAAGAATTTCCGTTTTTATCATTACCTTTGTAGGATATAGGAGCAATAATTATGATTCAGGAAAACCATATAGACTCTGCCATCAAGGAACTGTTCGGCAATCTTGCTTTCACTCAGGATCCTCACGGACTATACGACCCACTGAGATACATGATGGAAATAGGCGGAAAGCGCATCCGTCCTAGACTCTGCCTCATAACCTATGCCCTTTACAAAGAAACATTCGGCGATGAGGTTCTCTATCCGGCGGCCGCCATTGAGGTGTTCCACAGCTTCACACTTATCCACGATGACATCATGGACAAGGCGGACGTAAGACGCGGAGTGCCGACGGTATACCGCAAATGGGACGAGAACACGGCTATTCTTTCCGGTGACGTAATGTCCATCGAGAGCTATAAGCTGATTGCAAAAGCACCGGTGGAAGTGCTTCCAAAGGCGCTGGCACTGTTTTCGAAGACCGCCGCAGAAGTGTGCGAAGGACAGCAGTACGACATGGATTTCGAGGATATGGATTTCGTACCTATGGCAGATTATCTGAAGATGATCGGTCTGAAGACGGCAGTCCTCATCGCCTGCTCGGCAAAGATGGGCGCGCTCATTGCAGGCGCATCTGACCATGAGGCGGATCTGCTTTATAAATATGGATACGACCTCGGAATCGCATTCCAGATAGCTGACGACTGGCTTGATACCTATGGAGATCCGAAGGTGTTCGGCAAGGCTATCGGAGGCGATATCCTCAACAACAAGAAGAGCTGGCTGATGACCAGAGCTTTCGAGAAGGCATCAGAAGAAACTCGCGCCAAACTGCTTGAGGCCATGGCCATGCCGATATCAACAGAGAAAGAGAAGGCAGCGAAGATTGCTGCAGTCAAGGCAATCTACGCAGAACTTAAAGTCGGAGAAGAGGCAAAACAGGAAATCATCAGGAAGCATAGTCAGTCGCTCTCACATGCCGCAGCCCTTGAGCTGCAGTCTGAAGCATACGAGCTTCTTGAAAATTATGCAAAGAATCTGCTTGGAAGAACAAAATAATGGAAAGATTGCCATGTCGCTACGCTCCTCGCAATGACGGAGGGAGGCAACGGCAATGACTATGATGACAATGGAAAAAAGAAAACTAGAGATAATGGCCCCTGCAGGCAATTTCGAATGCCTTCATGCGGCAATTCAGGGAGGTGCTGATTCGGTATATTTCGGAGTGGAAAAACTGAACATGCGTTCGCATTCGGCGAACAACTTCAAAATGACCGACCTGCAGGAGATCGTCGACATATGTTCGAGATATGGAGTGAAGACCTACCTGACCCTCAACATAGCGCTCTTCGGAGAAGACCTTGAGGACATGAAGCGCACTCTGGATGCGGCCAAGGCGGCAGGCATCACCGCAGTGATCGCCTCAGACATGGCGGCAATCATATATGCCCGTCAGATAGGAGTGGAGGTGCATATCTCCACCCAACTGAGCATCTCGAACGCAGAAGCTCTGAGATTCTATGCACAGTTTGCCGATGTCATCGTGCTGGCCCGCGAGCTCAATCTCGGACAGGTCAAGGACATCAAGGCCATCATCGACAGGGACCATATCTGCGGACCTTCAGGACGCCTCGTCGAAATCGAAATGTTCGCCCACGGAGCGCTCTGCATGGCCATTTCAGGCAAGTGCTACCTCAGCCTGCATGAGTACGGAGCATCTGCCAACCGCGGCTCATGCTACCAGCTCTGCCGCCGCGCATACAAGGTGGAAGACAGGGAGACAGGCATGCAGCTGGAGATTGACAACAAATATATCATGTCACCTAAGGATCTCTGTACCATCGAGTTCATGGATAAGATCATAGACGCGGGAGTGACCGTGTTCAAGATCGAGGGACGTGCCCGTTCGGCTGAGTACGTGAAGCGCGTGGCTTCATGCTACCGCCGTGCTGCTGACGCAGTCTGCGACGGCACATACACCCCGGAGCTCGGAGCATCATTCAAGTCAGAGCTCGAGGAAGTGTTCAACAGAGGATTCTGGGACGGATACTACCAGGGAGCGCGCCTCGGCGAGTGGTGCGACGTATACGGAAGCACAGCCACACGCAAGAAGGCTTACTGCGGCAAGATAACCAACTGGTTCGGTAAGCTCGGAGTGGCAGAGATTCTTGTGGAGTCAAACACACTCAAGGTTGGAGACAAGATACTTATCATAGGTCCGACATCCGGATGCATCGAGTACACTGTTCCCGAGATCCGAGTAGACCTGAAACCTGTTCAGGAAGCTGCCAAGGGCACATATTGCTCGATTCCGATCGATTGGAGCAAGGTGGTTCCGGGAGCACGCGAAGAGGCGCTCAGCCTCTGCGGCGACGGTTGCAGCGAGCAGGCCTGCCGCGCCATCGAGGAAACCCGCCTCCGCCGCAGCGACAAAGTCTACATCTGGCCGGAAGTCTAGACTACTATCCACACAAATAATCACCGCCCGTAGTTTCTCAACTATCGGGCGGTTTTCTCTTCTCATCTTAAAACAGGCCATTTCATGAGGATAATGCGACAAATCTCCTCTTCACAAGAGCCGCAGATGTGCCTGGAGGTCAAAATCACTGACCTTCAAGCACACATACAGGCCCCACAGCTATGCCAGAATAGGACCAGCGTGCTCGGTGGTCGGAGAAAATGACCACCAGGCACATTGATGGGAAATCCACTTGCTCATAGACAAACTTACTCATCAAAAAGGTAATTTATCCATGAATCCTTATAATACCCTGCCCAATATCGTTCATAGTGGTAACATTTATTCCATTCTGACTCTGGTTGTTTCAATAGATATTGAATAAGCCACTCGTCGTCATTTTCCTGCTAAAATCAGCAGAGATTTCTTCCATTTACTCATAAGTAAAGATTTTTTCCGTCGCAAGACTCACAGATTCGGCTGTGGATATAAAAAGACGTGGGAGTCTGTACTCTGCTCATCCTACATTCGGGCCTTCGCATTGCCTATTAGCAAGGATAAGCAACAGCTAGCCCACGTCAGATGAATATACAATACTCCCATGTAGAAACATGGTGCATGAATATACACCGAAAAAAGAAAAATGTGACGAAAATCGCCTATTTGGGACGAATGACCGGAATTATAAAATTCGTAAACGAAGGTTTTTCTTTATTTTACATAGTCTGTGGCAATTACTCCCGAACTTTGCGCATGTAAACTTTTAAACAGATCAACATGAGCGAAAGATTCGTAGAGAAGAGGACGGGAAGTCAAAGCAGGGAGTATGCCAACCTGCTCTGTGACTTCATGTTCAAGAGGATGTTCGGCAGCGAGGCGAACAAGGATGTGCTGATTTGGTTCCTGAACATGGTGCTGGAAGATGTCGACATCGTGGATGTCAGTTTCATTCCGACAGAGCACCAGGGACTGACGGAGGAGGACAGGAAGGTGATATTCGACATCTCCTGCACATGCAGCGACGGGAAGACCTTCATCATCGAGATGCAGAAGGGATACCAGAAGTATTTCAGGGAAAGGGCGCTGTACTACACCACCTATCCGATCAATGCACAGGGAAGAGAGGCCCGGGACCGCTTCGAGGCGGAGAGGTTGGAGGGGGTAGCAGCTGACAGGTTCAACTGGGACTATAACCTGAAACCGGTCATAGTGGTAGCACTGCTTGACTTCCAGTTCCGGCATTCGGAGGAATGGCCCAAGGAAAAGTTCCATTCGTCATACAGGCTGCTGGAGGATGTCGTTCACGAGCAGATGACTGACGCCATCAGGTTTGTCTTCCTTGAACTGGGAAGGTTCAAGAAGCGCATCTCAGAGCTGGAGACCGTGTTTGAGAAATGGATTTATCTGCTGAAGAACATGCACAGGATGACGGAAATTCCTCCGGAATTTTCGGAACCGATGTTCGAGCGCTTGTTTTTGCTGGCGGAAATTGGTAATTTTACACCCGACGAGATGAGGCAATACTATAATTCATTGGAGAACATGGGCGACTACGACAACATAATCCACACAGCGCAGGAAGAAGCCGAGAAGCGAGGACTAGAAAAAGGACTCGCCAGAGGACGGGTCGAGGGACGGACGGAAGCACAAGTAGATATGGCGAGGAAGCTGAAGGCTTTAGGAGTTGATATCGACACAATCATTGAGGCAACAGGCATGGACAGAGATGCCATAGCCGACATGTAACCCAAATGTAACAGACAGGTCTGAAATCCCACTCGGAACTATTGTCTAGACAAAAAGTTCGCGGAGGACTTTGAGGGAGTTTATGTTCACTGCCGATTCGGTATGGAACTCTATGTAGCGGAGGATTTCCTCCGCTATTTCGTTTCTGACCGGTCCGGTGAGAGGGATGAGCATGGAGTCAGCGAACGGCAGTTTCATGAACTGCTCGACTACGGCGTAATGGTCTCCCACGAAGGGGAGGAGGTCCTTGGCCTCCGGGCTGAAGCCCAGGGCTATGGTGAGCTCGAGGAGGAAGCGTATGTGGAAGTTGCTGAAGTCTTCCTGCATGGCGTCAAGAAGAAGAATGTTCTTTTCGCACCATTCATACAGACCCTGTTCATAGGCTCCTTCGCGGACAATCCTGAAGAGCACCTCGCTCATGAACATGGTGATGGAATTCTTATAGACACTGTTCCTTATGCCCATCAGCGGATGGCGAGCCACAAGGTCCTTTGCTATATACAACGTTGATTTTGAACTTTCTACGACATCAGCCTCCAGAAGTGTCAATGGGAGAAACAGGGACATGTTGGACTTCTTTCCGACACCGCGTATAAGAAAGCTTCGCCGCCCATAATCCCTGGAAAGAGTATGGACGACGAGCGAATTTTCACCGAACTTGGTGGTATGTAGAACTATCAGTTCTGTGTCTTTAACCATTCTGCCATGGCGCGGAGCGCCTTTCCTCTGTGAGATATGTCGTTCTTCTGCTCCTCTGTTATGTCAGCAAGGGTGAGTCCCGGATATTCATCTGCAATGAAGATCGGATCATATCCGAATCCGCCGTTGCCTGACTTCTCACGGGCGATAACGCCCTCCAGAGTTCCTTCGAACATCTTTATCTGGCCGTCAATTATCAGAGTGATGACACTCTTGAACCTGGCTCTTCTGGACACCTTCCTGACCTTGAGTCCGAGCGACTCGGCCATCCTCGCCTCGCCCTCAAGGACAGCGAGCTCGTAGAGAACCTTGTCCATATTCTTGTTGAAGTCCTTGTCGTCTCCGGCATACCTTGCAGTATATACTCCCGGAGCGCCTCCGAGGGCGTCTACTTCGAGTCCCGTATCGTCTGCAAAACAGTTGCATCCGAGTTTGTCATATAAATATTGAGCCTTTTGCAAAGAATTGGCTCTCAATGTCTTTCCTGTCTCTGGAATATCTTCAGTAATACCTACCTGCGCGAGGGAAACGAGCTCAAAGCCCTCGCCCAAAATCTCTGATGCTTCACGCAGTTTGCCAACATTGCCCGTTGCAAATACTATTTTCATCATAAAACTGCTTCTTATTACTACTATTAACCGCTGCAAAGGTAAAAAAATATTTCTACTTTTGTAGTATGAGAAAATTATATACCATAGCGGCAATCGCCGTAACTTTTTTTGCTGCAGTAACTGCAGATGGACAGTCTAAAAGCTTCAGACTCGGCAAGTGGACCGAGATTCATAATGCCATTGTGCGCGAGCTCAACCGCTCGTATGTGGATTCGCTCCCTGTGGACAGGATCATGAGGGCAGGCGTGGATGCCATGCTCAAGGAACTTGATCCATATACAGTATATATTCCTGAAGAAGAGAATGAAGATCTCCAGATGATGCTTTCAAACACATATGGAGGCATCGGAGCCATCATCCATAAGACCAAGGACAGCAATGTCATCATAAACGAGCCGTATGCAGACTCCCCTGCAAGCAAGGCGGGCCTTGTCTGCGGCGATGAAATCATCACCATTGACGGTGTCCAGGCCAAGGGACTCGAAATCAAGGAAAGCACCGACAGAATGAAGGGAAAGCCGGGCACGACCGTCGTGTTCAAGGTAAAGAAGGCGCGCACAGGCGACACGCTCGACGTGCCTGTAGTACGTGAAAGAATCCATATGCCGGACGTTGAGTACGCAGCTATGTTGGATGACACCACAGGATACCTTCTCCTCGGAGGATTCACAGAAAACGTGGGTCAGGACGTGAGGAACAAGTTCATAGAACTCAAAAAGCAAGGCATGAAGAGATTCGTTCTCGACCTGCGCGGCAACGGCGGCGGACTCATGGGCGAAGCTGTAAACATACTGTCCATCTTCCTGCCGAAAGGCTCGCTTGCTGTGTCTTCAAAGGGCAACAACGAGGGGTCACTGATAGAATACCATACCACATCAGAGCCGGTTGACACCGAAATGCCGATCATAGTCCTGATCGATTCCGGTTCCGCATCTGCGTCTGAAATCGTTGCCGGAGGCATCCAGGACCACGACAGAGGCGTAATCATGGGCACACGCAGCTACGGAAAGGGACTTGTCCAGTCCATCCGTCCTCTCCCATATAACGGTCAGATGAAGGTCACTACTGCAAAATACTACACTCCGAGCGGCCGCTGCGTACAGGCTATCGACTACAGCAACCGCAATGATGACGGCAGTGTCGGACACATCCCCGACTCGCTCACCAAGGAATTCAAGACAGCGTCCGGAAGGACCGTACGCGACGGTGGCGGCATCACTCCGGATGTGGTGATCAAGCCTAAGGAATACAGCAGGCTTGTTTATGCGCTCGTGTTAGGCGGCGTCATCGACCAGTATGTCATTGACTACAGCCGCAAGCACGACAGTCTCCCTGCAGTGGACGAGTTCCACTACTTGGATCCGGATTTCGAGGACTTCGTGAAGTTCGCGAAGACACAGGAGTTCGACTACAGAAGCAGCGCGAAGACTCTTTACGACCAGATGAAGAAGGAACTGGAGAAGGACGGACTTGCGGAGTCTATGAAAGACGAGCTCACTGCTCTTGAAAAGTCACTCGATATGGACAAGGAGAAATTTCTAAGGCTCAAGAAGGACGAGATCATCCCGTTCATCGAGGAGGAGCTGGCAGTACGTTACTGGTTCCAGGAGGCAGGCATCAAGGTTCGTCTCCGCTATGATGATCAGCTTAAAGAAGCATTGAAGAAATGATTATATTGTTCGACTTCGACGGCGTGATCGTCGACACCGAAAGCCAGTACACCATCTTCTGGGACAAGATGGGAAAGGAGTATCTGGGAGCTGAGAATTTCGGCATGACCATCAAGGGACAGACACTGAAGCAGATATTCGGCAAATATTTCGACGGGATGCTCAAGGAGCAGGAGGAGATTGTCCCTCAGCTTGACAGTTTCGAGTCTCAGATGTCATATGAATACATGCCAGGATTCCTTGAATTCATCACAGAAATCAAGTCTGCATGCATTCCGACAGCCATAGTGACAAGCTCGAATGACGACAAGATGGCTCATGCATTCCGTACACATCCGGAGCTGCCGGAACTTGTGGACGCTATCCTCACCAGCGAGCATTTCTCCAAATCCAAACCTGATCCGGAGTGCTTCATCAAGGGCATGGAAGTGCTCAAAGGGACTCCGGAAAGCACTATAGTATTCGAAGATTCGCTCCACGGAGTCAACGCCGGCCGCGCGTCCGGTACAAAGGTGATAGGTCTTGCGACAACAAACAAGAGCGAGGTGCTGACCCCGCTCTGCGATATGGTGATAAACGATTTCACTGAAATTTCCCTGAAAGACATCACTGCATTGTTGCAGCAGTAAGGTCGAGGATTTCCGCTGTTATTTCCTGCTGACGGCCCTTGTTGTAGGCTAGCGTAAGTTCGCCTATGAGGTCTTGTGCATTGTCGGACGCTATCTGCATTGCGAGTGTACGCGCAGCATGCTCGGCCGCATTGGCATCAAGCAGGACCGTGTATATCTTGAGCACAAGGACAAGCGGCAGAAGATGCTTTACCAGTGTCAACGGATCCGGTTCAAGGATATAGTCTATCGACTGGTCGTATTTGTCTCCCTTGTCAAAATCATGCAGAGGAAGCGGGAGATAGTTCTCGCGCACGACCGGCTGTGAGGCCGGAGAAGCGAAATGACTATAGACCAGCACGACCTGCGAAGCTTCGCCAGAAATGAAGCTGTCCACCAACATGGAAGCCAGATCTGCAGCCGCATCATATGAAGGTTTGTCCGCAAGGACGGACCTTTCCTCCTTTATGTCATATCCGGAAGCCCTGACGGCATCCGCCATCTTACGACCGATCACATATATGTCTATATCCTCCTTTCCATATCCCTGACTTTCAAGGATGCGTATGGTCTCCTGATATTTCTTGATGACATTGGCGTTGAAGGCGCCACAGAGAGAACTGTTGGAAGAGAGGGCGACGATTGCTATTCTCGGATATATGTCTTTCGTCGGGATCTGGTCAAGGGTGACATCCTGAAGGACGACGGCTGAATGGCCGTCAGGACTGCCGAATCCGAGGTCGTCGTGCATCGCCTTGAGAAGGTCGTTGTCCTGGAGAAGTCCTGCCAGAATATGGTGGAGCTGCTGTTCATAAGGCAGCTTGCCGCCTATTGCGGCCTGTGCCTTATGAAGCTTGGCGGAGGCCACCATCTTCATCGCCGAAGTGATCTTCAGCGTATTCTTCACAGAAGCAATCCTGCTCTTTATTTCCTTCAGTGATGACATTATCCGAGTAATCCTTTAACTATAGAAGCGGCTTCCTTTTCTATTATTGCGAAGATTTCCGGGTCTGCCTTGCCTTGTGAGAGCGGAGTCAGGACATCCTCTACATGGAATCCCCTCATCTTCTGCAGGAACGCCACCTGGAAATCATCCACCTGCTCCAGAGTGAGATCCTTCAGCAGACCCTTTGTACCGCAATACAGGATCGCCACCTGCTCTCCTACAGGCATAGGCGAATACTGTGGCTGGATAAGAAGCCTGTTGTTCTTGCGTCCCTTGTCAAGAGCCATCATGGTGATAGGATCCATGTCGCTGCTGAACTTCGAAAAGGCCTCCAGCTCACGATATTGGGCCTGATCGATCTTCAGCGTACCGGCCACCTTCTTCATACTCTTGAGCTGAGCGCTTCCACCAACACGCGACACTGAAATTCCGACATTCACTGCCGGGCGGAATCCCTGGTTGAACAGGTCCGTCTCAAGGAATATCTGACCGTCCGTAATCGATATCACATTGGTAGGAATGTATGCTGAAACATCACCGGCCTGCGTCTCGATGACAGGCAGCGCGGTCAGCGAGCCTCCTGCCCTGACCTTGCCCTGAAGTGACACCGGAAGGTCATTCATCTTCTCTGCAACCTCATGCTGACCAATAATCTTGGCAGCCCTCTCCAGAAGTCTTGAATGCAGATAGAATATATCTCCCGGATAGGCTTCTCGGCCAGACGGACGGCGAAGAATCAAGGACACCTCACGGTATGCCACCGCCTGCTTCGAGAGGTCGTCATAGACCACAAGGGCATGGCGTCCTGTGTCACGGAAGTACTCGCCTATCGCTGCTCCTGCGAACGGAGCGTAATAGCGTAGGGCTGCTGGGTCCGCGGCTGTGGCAGCCACCACTATGGTATAGTCCAATGCACCCTTTTCCTTGAGCGTCTGCACTATGCTGGCAATCGTCGATCCTTTCTGACCTATGGCCACATAGATGCAATAAACAGGCGCTCCTGACTCATATGCCGAACGCTGATTGAGTATCGTGTCTATGGCTATTGCTGTCTTTCCGGTCTGGCGGTCACCGATTATGAGTTCACGCTGGCCTCTGCCTATCGGAATCATGGAATCTATGGCCTTTAGTCCTGTCTGAAGAGGCTCAGTCACAGGCTGGCGGAAGATCACACCGGGAGCCTTCCTCTCGAGAGGCATCCCGACCAGTTCTCCTCCTATCCTGCCCTTGCCGTCAAGGGGCTCTCCAAGTGGGTTCACGACACGTCCCACCATGCCTTCGCCGACATTCAGCGATGCAATCCTGCGTGTGCGCTTGACGGTCATTCCTTCCTTGATCTTGTCTGTAGGACCAAGCAGGACAGCTCCGACATTGTCCTCTTCAAGGTTCATCACGACGGCCTTGATGCCGTCATCGAACTCGAGGAGTTCACCAGCCTCGGCCTTCAGCAGGCCATTGATCCTGACTACTCCATCACTCACCTGCAGGACGGTACCGACTTCCTCGAAACGAAGGTCAGTGTCTATGTCCTTGAGCTGTTCAAGCAGGACATCCGATATTTCAGACGGTCTGATTGTATCTGACATATTCAGTTTATACTATTCGGTTGTTTTTATCTATCAGTTCGCGGCGGATGCGACGGATCTGCTCCTGAACGCTGGCATCGAGGCGCATTCCGTCAATCTCGACTATGAATCCTCCCAGCAGGTCCGGCCTCAGGTCCTCCTCGATCTGTACAGTGGCTCCTGTGCGCTGCGACAGCATGGTTTCCAGCCTCTCCCTGAGGCCTGGAACATGCTCCGCAGATACCAGACGGCCGACTTTTATGCCTGCATTCTGTCTATACTGGTCTATGAACGAATACAGCATTCTCTGGAAGAGAGGCATCCTCTTATGTTCATACACAAGAGCTGCGAACCTCTTCATCCCGTCGGAGACAGGCGCCTCAAGGGCGGCCTCCATAAGCTCCAGCTTGCGGTCCAGGTCCACTTCAGGATGCTTGCGTACATAGTCGGAAAACTGCTGCACCTGCTGCATCTTCTGCACGAGCAGGCAAGCCTGGGAATATACTTTCTCCCCGGCGCCCGACTCCTGCACATACTTCAGCAGGGCCTTTGCATATCTCGCGGCTATGACTCCTTCATTCATATCTCGTCAGCAAGCCTTTCTGCATATTCCTTCTGCGCCGTATCACCGGAAAGTTCCTTTCTGATGACCTTCTCGGCAATGGCAAGCGATATGGCAGCGACCTCGTTGCGAACTTCCTTCATGGCAGCATCCTGCTCCTCACGGATTCTCTTGCGCGCATCATCCATGATCTTCTGAGCCTCAGCACGCGCCTGCTCCTGGGCAGCAGCGATCATACGGTCACGCTCTGCCGCAGTCTCCTGCAGGAGGCGTGTCTGCTCCGCACGCGTCTGTGCCAGAAGGCGCTCGTGCTCCTGCTGCAGGCCCGCCAGGGCCTCCTCAGCAGCACGCGCCGACTCAAGCGCATCACTGATACGCTTGTTGCGCTTCTCCACCATTCCTGTGATGATCGGGAAACCGAACTTGGCAAGAACGAAGAAGACGATCGCGAAGATTATGGTCATCCAGAAGATGAGACCACTGTCCGGCAACATCAGGTTCATATCCCGAGACTGATTACATTACGATTGCCATCAGGCAGGCGATGATTGCGAAAAGGCAGGCTCCCTCCACGAGAGCGCCGATGATGAGCATCGCTGTGCGGATGTTTCCGGCAGCCTCAGGCTGACGTGCGATGGCCTCCATTGCAGACTGACCGATCTTTCCGATACCGAATGCCGCAGCAATCGCCGCGATGCCGGCGCCTACGGCACCTGCTACTTTGCCCCATGCGACTGCTCCTGCAGCCTGTAGTAAGATTGTTGAGAGTAACATAATTATGTTGTTTTAGTATTTAAGTCCTCGTTACGCCTTGCTCACTCGGATCGACAGGATGAGCAGACTCCTCCTGTCGAGAAAGCCCTATGAACACAGCCGACAACATAGTGAACACGTAGGCCTGGATGAAGGCCACGAGGAGCTCAAGGCAGTCCATGAAGACGCCGAAGAGCATCGCTATCACTGTCATCGAGCCGTTGATCACCGGTCCCAGCTTCACCGTCACAAATATGACAGCCACCAGTCCCAGGATCATGGCATGTCCCGCCATGATGTTGGCAAAAAGCCTGACCATCAGAGAGAACGGCTTTGAAATCATTCCAAAGAGCTCTATCGTCTGCATTATCGGTATAGGAAACTTCAGGAATACCGGAACATCCGGCCATAGAATCTCCTTCCAATAATGTCTGTTTCCAAATATGTTTATCGCAAAGAAGGTGCATAAGGCAAGCACCATCGTCACTGCGATGTTTCCGGTCACGTTCGCTCCTCCTGGAAAGAAAGGTACTATGCCGAGCAGGTTGCTCAGGAAGATGAAGAAGAAGACCGTAAGCAGGTATGGAGCATATTTCCTGTAGCAATGCTCTCCTATCGACGGCTTTATCAGGTCGTCATTCACCATCATGACCATCATCTCCATAAGGCCTGCGAAGCCCTTCGGAGCGCCTTCCTCGGCTGCATCGTGCTTTCTGTACCATCTTGCAGCACCCAGCACCAAAGCTATCAGCAGCAAGGCTGTAAACATAAGCGATGCAACATTCTTGGTTATGGATATGTCAAACGGGCGGGCAAGCGTCCCGTCTGCCATCTGTTCCACTATCTTTCCTTCATAGCGGCCCTCCTCCGCCAGGAAAAGGCCTTCATATTCATGTCCATGCTCCACTTTGGATGACATGAACACATGCCATCCTGTGCTGCTGTGCACGATGCAAGGCAAAGGTATGGTCACATGGCTTCCGTTCCAGTCGGTGATATGCCATCCGTACGAGTCCCCGATGTGCCCGAAAAGCATTTCAGCCACATCAACCTCGCCCTCCTGCGCCTCGGCGGCAGAAAGAGGGACGACAAAAGCCATCATGACAATGGCCGATATGACTTTCAGCCATTTCATAGTTCAGCACATACAGTTACCTTATTGAATGCGATCTCGACGAATCCCGACTCTATCTCTACATTTTCCGTTATGCCTCCGCTCACAAAGACGATTTTGCCGGCCTCCAGGGACGAGATGAGGGGCGCGTGGTCCTTCAGGACCATGAACGAGCCCTTGCTGCCAGGCAGAGTCACCTTGCAGACCATCTTCTCGAGCACAATCTTCTCGGGAGAATATATTGTCAGAAATATATTGTCGGATGCAGCCATTATTTTTCTATTTTCCAGCTACGGCGGCGAGCATTTCCTCGCCTTTCTTTATAGCCTCTTCTATGGTTCCAACGTTCAGGAATGCCTGCTCCGGAATGTCATCGACTTCTCCGTCCAGAATCATCTTGAATCCTCTCACTGTGTCCTCTATTGACACCATCACGCCAGGTACGCCTGTGAACTGCTCTGCCACGGCGAACGGCTGTGACAGGAAACGCTGCACCTTGCGGGCGCGGTTTACTGTCAGACGGTCCTCGTCCGAGAGTTCGTCCATACCGAGGATGGAGATGATGTCCTGAAGTTCCTTGTTTCTCTGAAGAATCTGCTTCACACGCTGAGCTGTGTTATAGTGATCCTCTCCCACAATGTTAGGATCAAGAATACGTGATGTCGACTCAAGAGGGTCTACAGCCGGATATATACCCAATTCAGCGATCTTTCGGCTCAATACCGTAGTAGCATCAAGGTGGCTGAATGTAGTTGCAGGAGCTGGGTCAGTCAGGTCATCGGCAGGCACGTACACGGCCTGAACTGATGTGATGGAGCCGTTTTTTGTGGATGTGATCCTCTCCTGCATCTGGCCCATTTCCGTTGCCAGAGTAGGCTGGTAACCCACTGCAGATGGCATACGGCCCAGGAGGGCTGACACCTCTGAACCAGCCTGTGTGAATCGGAAAATGTTGTCTATGAAAAAGAGTATGTCCTTCGGTCCGCCTGCATCAGCGCTGTCACGGAACGACTCGGCAAGCGTAAGACCGGAAAGCGCTACTGAAGAACGAGCTCCAGGAGGCTCATTCATCTGGCCGAAGACCATGGCGACCTGCGACTTTTCCACCTCGCTGTAATCGACCTTGGAAAGGTCCCATTCGCCGTTTTCCATACCCTTGAGGAATTCCTCGCCATATCTGATGACACCGGACTCGATCATCTCGCGCAGGAGGTCGTTGCCCTCGCGCGTACGTTCACCTACGCCGGCAAACACAGAAAATCCGTTGTGTTTCTTTGCAATATTGTTGATAAGTTCCTTGATAAGGACGGTCTTGCCGACTCCAGCTCCTCCGAAGAGACCGATCTTACCTCCCTTGAGGTATGGCTCAAGCAGGTCGATGACTTTGATGCCGGTAAAAAGCACTTCCTGAGATGTAGCCAGATCTTCAAACTTTGGAGGTTCTCTGTGTATTGGGAAGGCTCCGTTACGATCGAGGGTCTTCATTCCGTCAATGGTATCACCCACCACATTCATCACGCGTCCACGGATCTGCACACCTACAGGCATGGTGATCGGAGAGCCTGTAGACTTCGCTTCCATTCCACGCTGAAGACCGTCTGTACTGTCCATTGCGACAGTCCTGACGGTATCCTCACCTATATGCTGCTGAACCTCCAATATGAGCTCCTTACCATTCTGGCGAATGACGATCAGGGCCTCATGGATTGAAGGAAGTTGCTGTCCTTCATCCTGCAGATCGAAGTGCACATCGACGACAGGACCGATTATCTGAGAAATTTTTCCTATAAGTTCCGGCATAGAAATGCATTTTTTCAAATATATGAAAATATCTCAAATAATCAGTCTGAATAATTCTAAAATATGGTCTAAGACTACTCTAAAGGAGTCTATTTTTCTTTTTGAAACTTAGTATCAATGAGATAATCAACAGAATATCTTCCTGGCCCTGTTAAAAGCAAAACAATGAAGAGAATAAGATAAATCAAGGAAAGTTCGCCCTCTGGAAACATTCCGTCATGAATATCAAAGAATGCAACAGCCATTGAGGCTATCATCGGTAGTAGAATGATTCTCTCCATCAGGCCTGCTATCAGAAAAAGGGAACAGGCAAATTCACAGAAAATACTGACCATCAAGGTCATATAACTGCCGAATCCAAATACACTCGGATAAGTTTCAGACAAGGTATTGAAATTGATCATCTTGTCAAGTCCATGAGTAAAGAAAAGCACTCCGAAGAAAACACGCAGCGCAAGAATCAGTAGAGAAACAACCTTCTCCCTGCAATACTGTGGAAACAAATAATTATAAAACATAACAGTCCGTTTTAAAGTTCACGAACCATCATTTCAAATATTTCGCCAAACTGCTCCTGGCGCTCATCTCCCTGCAGCCCAGCTACTTACGCAAAGCTCGTGCTCCCCGTCGGCGGCACGAGCTTTCTGCAACGCGCTGACCGTCAGTGCGTTAGCCGCCAGCGGCCGGGCGGGTGCCCCTCGCGGATGTACCGACCTGGTGAGGAACGGGGCCGAACACGCTGCCAGACACGCTGCCGGACGCACAAAAAAAAGACCTCCGGAGTCGAATGACTTCGAAGGTCTATAGAAGAAAGTGGCAGCTACCTACTCTCCCACCTGGTGGGGCAGTACCATCGGCGATGGCGAGCTTAACTTCTCTGTTCGGAATGGGAAGAGGT
>JAFUJQ010000141.1 GCA_017473705.1 Bacteroidales bacterium
ACTTCTTCAGCGACGAATATCTGAGATATACCGATGCGAAATCATATAAGGATGCACCGGGTCACGGGCGTGTTGACATACCCCATTTCGTGATATGGCTCGGATATGATTTCGGAAAAGGCTGGTCGCTCGGAGCTGAGATCGAATTCGAGCATGGCGGTACTGAAAGCGCGGTCGAGATCGAGACAGAAGAGGCAGGTGAGTATGAATCGGAAGTCGAGCGCGGCGGTGAGGTCGCTCTCGAGCAGTTCTGGATTCAGAAATCTTTCAGCAGGGCTGCGAATCTCCGCTTGGGACATATAATAGTTCCTGTAGGTGCAACGAATATGTATCATATGCCTACGGAATTCTTCACGTGCTTCCGTCCGGAAGGAGAGAGCACGATTCTCCCATGTACATGGCACGAGAACGGAATAAGTTTCTGGGGACAGGCCGGAGGCTGGAGATACGAGGCAATGCTCCTTCCCGGACTTGATTCAGACCGTTTTTCAAGCCAGAACTGGATTGCAAGTGCATCCGGCAGCCCATACGAATTCAAGATAGGCAATACACTGGCAGGAGCATTCCGTGTTGACAACTCATCAATCAAAGGATTGAGGCTTTCATTGAGCGGTTACGGCGGAAATTCATTCAAGAATACCCTTGCACCGACCGAGAGCGACAGATACAAGGGCGTGAAGGGAACCGTAATGATTGGTTCATTCGATTTCTGCTACAACGCACATAATCTCATCGTTCGTGGCAATTTTGACTACGGACATCTCACTGACTCATACGCAATTACAAAATTCAATATGTCTCTCAGAAAGGATTCCGTATCGCCGCAGCAGACCGTTGCATCTGATGCCGTGGCAGGGGGCATCGAGGCCGGGTACGACATCTTCGGAGCAATTCCTTCGATGAAGGGAAGAGATCAGAAATTCTATGTATTCGGAAGATATGAATATTTCGATTCCATGTTCAAGGTGGCGGAAGGACTCAATGACAGCAGATGGTGCGGAAGACAGCGCGTTGCGGCCGGAATCAATTACTATCCGATGAAGGAGATTGTAATAAAGTGTGAATACAGTCACGGATTCCTTGACCCTATCTATAACAACGAACCGGCAATCTCAATAGGCGTTGCCTTTGCCGGACTGTTTAGAAGAAATTATTAAAAATCAATAAGATATGAAAACATCAAAACTATTCATTTCATTTGCTGCAGGAGTGCTTGCACTTGCTTCCTGCGACCGTAGCGGCATCGATCCGACAGATCTTGATGCAAAAGAGACAACATTCAAGGAGATTGTCACCCCTTATGTAAACAACACTGTAATCCCGACATATAAGGGTATGGCAGACAATGCGGTTCTTCTTGCAGAGGCATGTGCTTCAATGCAGGAGAAGCATTCAGCAGGAACTCTTGCTACTGCCGACATCAAGGCTGCCTGCGATGCATGGCTTGCGTGCCGCGACTATTGGGAAAAGAGCGAGGCTTTCCTCTATGGTCCTGCAGGTGACTACAACATCGACCCGCATATCGACTCATGGCCTTTGGACAAGGTGCAGATGGAGACACTCCTGAAGAACATCTCTGCCGGACAGACCTGGGATGCCGGTACTCTCGGAGTCGGACTTCTCGGCTTCCACGCGACAGAGTATATGATTTTCGAACTTAATGCTGCAGGTGACAAGTCACAGACCCACAGTACATCATATTCTGCTGCCGAGCTTGAGTATCTCTGCGGAGTGGCAGATGACCTCCGCGACCAGTGTGTCTATCTCTATGCATGCTGGGCAGGTCTCGACAATGTATCCTCTGAATTCGCATCAATCCTTGAGGCTGCAGAACTTGAACCAACCTCTGACGGATATGGCTGGCAGATGGTAAATGCAGGTCAGGCAGGAAGTATCTACAAGACATATCAGGCTGCCGTCGAGACACTTGTGCAGGGATGCATTGACATCGCTGACGAGGTCGGCAACACAAAGATCGGTACTCCTAACAAGGCCGCTTCTGCAGGAAGCGCAGATGCAGTAGAGGCAGCGAAGAACTATATTGAGTCTCCATACAGCCTCAATTCGATCGTTGACTTTGTCGGAAACATCATCAGCATCAGAAACTGCTATGAAGGCAGCAAAGCAGGAGATGCTTCGGTAAGCGAGTATATCGCGACTATCGACGCAGAACTTGATGCAAAGGTAAAGGCGCTGATCGAGGAGTCAATGGACATCATCGGAAGCATTCCTGAACCATTTGCGTCAAACGCAACCTGTGAGGCAGCAAACAATGCAGTCATCAAGGTTGGTACTGACCTTGTCGCTGCTCTCGAAGATGTTTATGCAGCTATATCTAAATAATCTGAAACATTATGAAAAAACTTAAATGTTTAGCTCTCATTACTTTGGCTGCTGCTATTGTCGGCTGTCAAGATAGTAATACTGATATCGACCCTGTCACTCCAGAGGAACTTCCTGAATGGTATTATACAGGAGGTGAGCTTGGAACGACTCACTTGAACACCTTTAACGCTTTCGAACAGCCTACAGCAAATATCGAGAGTAACGGAATGTATCAGTCCTTCAAGAGAGGTGAAGCGTTGTTTGAGAAACCGTTCAATGCAAATAACGAAGGTAACCGTCATGGTCTCGGACCAGTTTACATCCGCACATCGTGTCTGCATTGCCATCCAGGATACGGCCATGGAAAGAAAATGGACACATACAATACGGATGATCCTGGCAATGGTTATCTGCTTGTGGTTTATAATAAGGATACAGAGGGTTATGTGCCTTGGCTTTCCGGAATGCCTCAGGGATATGCTGTGGCTCCCTTCAAAGCTCCGGTAGATCCATCAAAAGTTAATATTGCATGGTTATCATATACTGATGAGTGGGGAAATCAGTTCCCAGATGGGGAAACATATGAGCTCATATATCCAGAAGTATCACTGCCGGAAGAAGCTATATATATCAAGCAGCAAGACCCTTCTTACGACCTAGGAAACTATGGAGTAAAGCTTGAATCCACAATCGGAATCTATGGTACTGGGCTTTTGGATGCCATTTCTGATGAGGACATTACTGCTGAGTGGAAAAAGCAGGAGGAAGATGGTCTGATGCAGAACGGTCTCAACACCAATTATTTCGAGAACGGAGAGTGGAAGAGCTATTATGCAAACACAGCTCAAGGCGGTGACGGTGAAAAATATATCCGCCGTTATACCTATGCCATGAGCCGTGGTCCTCTTCAGGACGGTGCCGGAGCAAATGCATTCTGGAACATCACCAATGCGACAAGAAGCGACCGTCGTTTCCACTATCTTGATGCAGCCGGCTCCTATGTAGCCGCTTCGGCAAACGACCCTGAGGTTCAGGCAGGATTCGAGGAATATATCAGTCAGGTTGATCCGGACAAGGAATATCCGGAATGGCACGAAGGCCCGATAGCAGACCGTATCAAGGCTTATCTCACCTGCAAGAATCTTCCAGTGGAAGTGTCAGACCAGGACTACACAGACCTTATGGTATGGCACAGAGGACTTGCCGTTCCTGCAGCCCG
>JAFUJQ010000142.1 GCA_017473705.1 Bacteroidales bacterium
CATTGGATGAGATATGAGTACCGTGGCGATAAGTGCTGGGGACTTTCATATCAGAATGGAGGTATGAGTTACGATGTAAATCTTACTCTTTTAGAGGATAGCAAGGATATATTTGAAGTGGCCATATCTGGAAATGGAGAATATATAGACAATAATGTCATAACCAGGTTCGAGATCGAGGATATTACTGTCAAGAGGCAGTTTATTGAGAATGTATTGGCCAGAACCACTTCATCGGGTGTCATAAGAGGAGATTTTTTTGATGCCGGTAATAGAGATAATGCAGTAGCATACTGTGAACTTCATTTGGGGGCTGTGCCGGAATATATAACTGGATATTTCAAGGAAGAGTAAGATGAGGTTCCGATTTATAATAGCACTTGCATCACTACTGTCGGTTGCTACAGTATCTGCTGCACAGGAGGGTCAGGAGAAGATTGACACTCTGGCAGCTGCAACAGTTACATCTGCAATTGACAGGAACATCAACTTCACGCAGACAGGTTTGACCAAGATTGACGGATCCGCTTTCAGAAGAGGGTTTGCCGTCTTCAGTTCTCCGGATGTGTTGAAGACCTTGCAGACTCTCACTGGAGTGTCTTCCGGAACTGAAATGCTTTCCAACCTCTATGTTCACGGTGGTGACGGAAGTGATAATCTGTTCCTTCTGGATGGCGTTCCTTTGTATCAGATCTGCCACCTCGGAGGTATATTCTCGTCGTTCAACACGGATGTTGTAGAGGGAATCGATTTCTATAAGAGCGGTTTTCCAGCTCGTTATGGAGGAAGAACTTCATCTGTTGTGGATGTCGCGACCAAGGATGGTGATTTCAAGGAGTATCACGGAACCGTCGGGATCGGTCTGCTGGACGGGAGGTTACAGTTTGAGGGACCGATCATCAAGGACAGGACTTCGTTCAATGTGGCTATGCGCAGGTCGTGGATAGATGTGATTTCAGCACCTGCCTGTGCGATTGTGAATGCTATGAATAAGGATACTGGAAATAAGCAGTACTTCGGTTATAGTTTCACAGACTTGAATGCGAGGATGACACATATCCTGAAACCGGGTAGCCGCTTGACTGCAAATCTCTATTGGGGGAATGATGGCCTGAGGATGACACAGGAGTTTGAAGGTCACGATCAGGATGGGAGTCTTAGTGATATTGATATTGAAGATACAAGATTTAGCTGGGGCAATCTACTCGGTTCGCTGAACTGGCAGAAGGAATTCTCTGACAGGCTTGATATGAGACTTCTTGGGTTTTATTCGGGAAGTCGGTCAGACATAAGGATGAACACGACTCTGGAGTATTATAGGGCTGATTATACTGATGTATTCAGGCAGGATACGCATAATCGCAACAGGGTGAATGACGGAGGTGTCAGTGCAGATTTCAACTGGTATCCACATCATAATCATCATATTAGATTTGGTGGAACTTATATTCTGCATTCTTATAGTCCGAGCCATTTATACAGTCAATATGACACTGACAGTGGAGAAGTGCTGACTGACATAAACAAGAATGATGATATTCATAGTTTTGGCAACGAGATAGGCATCTATGCAGAGGATGAGATGAGTCTGACTAGGTGGATGAAGGTGAATCTCGGATTGAGGTATAGTCTTTATGAGGCTGAGGGAAAAATCTGGAACTATTTCGAGCCTCGGGCCGCATTGAAGTTTCAGGTTTTTCCAAATGTGGGAATCAAGGCTTCGTATTCAGAGATGAGCCAGTTTTCTCATCTGGTGGCAGCTACTTATATCGATCTGCCGACCAACAGTTGGCTTCCTTCGACTTCAAAAGTGGCTCCGATGCGTTCAAGACAGGTGGCCGGAGGTATCTACAGCAGACTGCCTCACAATATGCACCTGAATGTGGAAGGATGGTATAAGACAATGAGCAATCTTATCGAATATAAGGGAATGAATTCATTCTTCCCCCCACTGACGGATTGGGAGGAGGATTTCAAGACCGGTATCGGCAAGTCGTATGGTCTGGAGGTGGATTTCGGGTATGAAACTGAGAAGACAAGCGTGAGTGCTTTCTATACTCTGTCGTGGAACTGGAGGAAGTTTGATGATATATGGCCGGACTGGTATCTTGA
>JAFUJQ010000052.1 GCA_017473705.1 Bacteroidales bacterium
ACTGGATCTCGACACAGTGAAGCCTGTAAGTTACGATATGAGCGGAAACAAGCATAACTGGGTATTCATTGCCAACTTAGACCCTGATACTGCCGAGTATCTGGCCGGGCTGGATGCCGATGGACTAAGCGATGTGTATTCTGGAGTAATTCCTATGGAAGCTGGAAATTTTCGTCTTCATAAACCGATAATGACTGGGACCGCCGATGCTGATTTCAAAAAGAATGAGTCGGTGACTGTTACTTTATATAGGTATCTTACCCGCATAGAGATTCAGAAAATCACAGCTGATTTTGAAGATGCATCGTTATATGAAAAGGAGGTAAAACTCAAAAGAATCGTTATAACACACTATCCCAACATACTCAAACTTTTGTATAAGCACGTGAGTGATGTCTGGGGAACTTATCAGGATATGCTTGGAACAGGATATACTAAATTCGTTGATCCTGCATTTGGGAATCTGCTTAAGATGCCTAACAGTTGCAATGATATTGATATTCCCTACAAGAGTACCTTTGGCGACACCTTTTCATTGGTGGAATATGGTGGTGAGGGTAAACTTGCCAAAGATTTTCCTTATCTGTTGAACTATAACAGTCTGCTTGGGGAAGGTGAACTGGTGGTGAATGCTGAAGGCGATCAATTGACTGCCAGTTGTCATATCTTCGGAGATGAAGAAGGCATTTTATGCAGTGCGTCGAACAATACTGCAGGACAGTCTTGTGACGTGGGCAAGGTGTTCTATACTATGAATATGGTCAGGAATTCCTATTGCTACCTGATTGGTGATTACAAGTCACAGGATGACTGTCAGAAACTTGTCATTGAGGTGGAGTTTGACGGAGTACCGTATTTCTACATTATTTCTCTTAGGGAACTTATTGCCGGGATGACATATAAGGTGCAGAATATTACTTTGAAGAATCTCGGATCCAGATATTCGAACAAATATATTCAGAAATATGCGACTGATGCCGCTATCGAGAGTGTGGCTGAATGGAGCGAACTCCAGATGGATAATATTCAGGTGGGTTATACGGTTGATGGTTATGATATATATGGCTATGAATAGGTTTTTGTTTGTAATGTGGATGGTGGGGATGCTGTTCTTGTCTTCCTGTTCGATCAAGGAGGACAGGGACGGGTGTCCTTGCTGGATGACGGTGGAGATGCCCGGTCAAGCCGGGCATGACGGCGAAAAGGTCGGACAGGACGGGAGATCCCCGGTAGGTGCCGGGGATGACGGGTGTGTTGTTCTGCGGTTGCGTGGGAATTCAGATGAGGATGCAGTAGATTATGAATATCAGGTGACGGAGGCTGTAAGGGTTGATGTCGGGGCTTTGGAGTATGAGGTGCCGAGGGGATCGGTCGGGGTGTCTGCTGTGGCTTTTGACAATGAGATACCCGGTCGAGCCGGGTATGACGAGAAGGCAGCCGGGTATGACGGTAAGAGTGCCGGGTATGACGGGGATGAGATAAGGGTTCCTGTTGGTGAGCAGATGGATAGTCTTTATGGGTTCTTCAAGATGTATCATACGAGGTGCGAGAGTGTTTTGTGTGATGTGGAGCTGCATAAGGAGTTCTGTACTGTGTCGTTCACTCTTG
>JAFUJQ010000143.1 GCA_017473705.1 Bacteroidales bacterium
AAGCATCGACAAGATCATCAATCCTCAGGAAATCAATGCAACGGCAGTCATAGCAGTCTCATCTGTTGCTATCATTATAAACGGACTTACAGCCTGGCTTCTGATGAAAGGTCAGGGAGATGACATCAACATCAAGGCAGCATATCTTCATGCTTCAACCGACGCACTCGTATCAGTCAGCGTCGTAATCTCAGGCATCATAATCTCAACGACCGGATGGAATATGATAGATCCCCTTTTAAGTCTTGCTATCAGCATATTCATAGCATTCCCTACTATAAAACTCATTCACACTGCATTGAAAACTATCAGAAACCGTTAAATTTGCAGAATATGCAGGACATTGAGAGAATATTGAATGAAGCCGGTGTGAAACCGACCGCTATACGTATGATAGTGATGAAGGAAATCATTGCTATCGGCCATACTTTCACTCTCTCGGATATGGAGATCAGGCTTGAAACAGTCGACAGATCCACTTTGTTCAGAACACTCACGCTGTTTCTGGAACATAAACTCCTGCACGAAGTCGATAACGGCAGCGGGTCAAAGATCTACTGCAGATGCGAATGCAGAAGCACCCATACCTCTCATATCCATTTTACCTGCACATCCTGCGGAAAGACCTTCTGCATAAAGGGCATTGATACCTCCTCCATTCCACATCCGGAAGGATTCACCATTGAAGAGACTAATTGCGTGATGAAAGGAATCTGCCCTGATTGTACTGTTAAAAACTGATTTAATCGGCAAAACTGCATTAGGAATTAGGCATAACTGTGAAGCCCTCCAAGCAGGAAATTCACTCCGAAATACGTGATCAGGACGCTATGGAAAGCAAGAATGCAGAAGATATGGAAATGCTTCGGATCTCGGAACCATTTCAGTGATCCCTGATGGATGCCTAGCGAATAGATGAGCATGGTGATAAGTGCCCACACCTCTTTCGGATCCCATCCCCAGTATCTTCCCCACGATACGTTTGCCCATACAGCACCGATGAAGATTCCGGCAGTCAGCAGAAACAGAGCCGGATAGAGCATGATGTTGCTGACGGTCTTGAGATATTCCATCCTGTCGCGGTCCCGACTGATCAATGCGGCGACGCCATTCAGCATCATGAATGCAAAGAGGGTGTAGGAAATCATAATGACCATCACGTGGACACTTAGGAGCGGTGACTGAAGGACAGGCATCAGCTGGGTTATGCGCGGGTTTGACTCCCCCATCATCGACACCAGCAGTGCTAAACCGCAGACAAGTATGCCGAACGGCTGGGCGAAAATGAATTTCTTCTGAAGACTGAAGGCAAGAAGGATACAGCACCATGCCATGAACTGCATGGTCTCGAATCCGTTTGAAAGAGGAACGTGTCCTGATATATACCATCGTAGTCCGATGTGGAAGGTAAGATAAGCGAAAATGCAGGCACAGACGACTGACAATGCAATTTTAAGCCATCTGTATCGTCTCTCAGACAGACAGAACAGCAGAAATGCAATGATTCCCAGGGTCATGCAGGACATGGCCAGAGGCTTGTTCCAGTTCGTCGAATTATAGATTTTCTCTGTCTTGAAGATCATTTCAGAAGAAAGCACATCACCGGCCTTCTTTATCTGATACTCACGTATCTTTTCAAGCAGGCTGACGATCTGTGCATCATCTTTCATCGCTACCTTTTCGGCAACATAGTTCATGCTTCCGGTCACGAAAGCCCATTCTTCATATGGCATGTCACCAGGCAGCCTGTCAGCCAACGAATACCAACCAAGCTCTCCTCCCTCGGAAGTGTAAGGATATATCTTCAGCAGAGTGCCTGTGCAGAGCATGCTGATCAGATTGAACTTCTCATTTGCTGAATAGATGTTCTTGATATTATTTCCTT
>JAFUJQ010000144.1 GCA_017473705.1 Bacteroidales bacterium
GGCTCTGTCAAGATTCTCCTGAATGGTCTTTTTCTGTGGCGAGAGTGTAAACATCAGTTCGTGAAACCTGCTCACGTGATCCTTTATCTCCAGTTCCTTGCTCATCACCGCATCGGTCTGCAATGCCAGCAGAAGCGATTTTCCCTGGTCCAGCACATAAATCTTTTCCCTCTGTCTCTCCGCATAGTTCAGGGCTGCCAGCCCCACGACCAGAGAAAAAATGAATGAAAGGCAGACACACACCAACGTCAGCCTGTTCAGCCCCTTGAAGGACTTCTCGATGTCCTTCGTCAATAATTGAATCTTATTCATACAACACTTATTTAGATAACATAAACGCTTTCGCTGCCGTATTTATGGCAGACCTCATCACACCGCCGCCACCGGAGCCTGAAATCACCCACGAACTCATACTTGGCACCGCAAGGAGACAGATGATCGTCACAATGTCCAATATAATCAGATGAGTAGGTGCGGCAAACTTCCATACATCCGTAGAAGTCCAGAAGAATGAAATCATCATATCCCTCATCTTGAAATTCACGAAATCCACCATAGAGGCGAGAGGAATCCAGAATGAAATCTGTATATATCTCGCAAGCCAGGTACGGATGTTCCCCGTGAATCCGGGCATAAGAGCCAAGGCAAATGAAAAAGGCCCGACAAGTCCAAGGATGATCAGAAACACACTGCTTACGGCCAGCAGTATATACTGCACTATCTTTGCGAGCAGCGTTATCACCCAAGACAATATGCTTGTGCTGTTGCTCATCGGCACACTGAAAATCATCGTGGCTCCCATCTTTATGCTTTCCCAAAGCTTCTCCCAGAATCCCATTTCCTCACCTTTGGAAACGGTCTCTTCGGCAATAGACTCCATATAGGAACTTGTGCCGAACGACATACCTGAAGTCACGGTAGTATCGGCCACCTCATTCTGCATCATCTGCTCGAACTCTCCCTGTAGAGTGGTGGTTTTCCTGTCCTCCTCGATACTCCTCATCAGTTCCGCATACCTCTCATCCAATCCCTGTCTGTCGCAATCCACGAAAGCGGTTATTCCTCTTGTCACAGCAGTGGTCAGATGGTCGAACGGCATCAGAACCATAGTATAGAAATTCCAGGTAAGGGCAAGGATAGCCAGAGCCTTGATTATCGACCTGATGTCCAGCTGAGCAAACGGATCATTCATATACTTATTGTACCACCATATCAACGATACACAGGCACAAATACAGGCAATACCACGAGCCAGCATATACAGCCCACCCATTTCTCCGGTGAATATTCCCCACTTGATGCTGTCCAGCATCTCAAGATAATTCATCATCATAACCCTACCATTTAATTGCAAACGCCTCATCGATGCTTTCCACAGTATCAGCCACCATACGCCCCCTGTCTATAGCACCATAACTGTCCATAATGTGATTGTACATAGCCACATTAGCCCTGCACATCTGCCTGTCACACTCCTGCAGGCCCTTACGCCTCTGATCTTCGCTCATCTCGTTTCTGGAATCCAGATACTCTCTTGCCCTTTTCACCTCCCTCGAAGCAATCAGCAGAAACTGGAACCCCTGATTCACCAGATTCCTCACCTGATAATAATTCAAGTCATCCCGTTCAAGATTGTTTATCCTCTCCACATAATGCGAGAACATCCGTAAAGTCATCTCGTAAGTCTGTGCAATCCTTATCACCTCCTGAACCCTATACAGATCGGAACGCACCTCCCTGTATCGCTCGTTCATCTCCCGAAGAAA
>JAFUJQ010000145.1 GCA_017473705.1 Bacteroidales bacterium
AGCCCTGCAATGGTGTGAAAAAATATTACATGAAGGTGTGAGAAAAGTTAACACTCCATGTGAGAAAAGTTCACAACCTGATGTAAGAAAATCTAACATGCCATGTGAAGAAATCTTACACAATAATGATAAGGATAATAATATAGATAATAAAAGAGATAATGTACTTTCAACATTATCCAACAAAGAATTTATTGAAATATTATATCCGATTTTCTTCTTCAAGAATAACTGCGACCCTATCCCTGAGATAGAGAAGTTTCTTGACTACTATAGAGGCAAGGATTGGAGGCTAAGCGGTGGTAAGGTGATGAGCGAGATTGAGGATTTGATAAGACCGGCAGAGTCTTGGCAGGTGAAAGAGATAAAAGAGACAGGCTACCGCTCAAGTTTTATGAGGGGATGGAAAGAAGTGTACAAGATTGCTCCAGAATACCTGAAGAAAGAAATACTTCGTACAAGACCTTCTTCTCAAAATGACTCGTCTGCTTCAATCTTATGCTCGAAAAAATTGGCTGACTGGCTTGACTCGGAAAGTCAGACAGTGGGTATCATCTTCAGAGGTAGCGCAAATCCTAATTACAAGTTTGATTGGAAGAGACGGTGACTTGAAGGAGTGCTTTAGGTCCTCGTTAAGAGGAGCAAGAGGGAATGGCACAAAGTACCATTCTGCTCTTGCCCTCCGGGGACTAAAAACAGCGCTGCGCTACCTTAGAAATGGTATTACCGATTGAAACCAACCATGTTAAACAACCATTAAGATTTAATGACAATGAAAAAGAACAAATACTCCACTATCAGCGTCATGACAAAGACGCAGAAAGCCGTCAAGGCGAACTCTGAAAAGAGAGGGATGACCCAGAGTGAGTACGTTGACCGGGCCGTCACGGACTTCGAGAGGAACGCGAAATTCAAGGCCCGCAGGAAGGCCGACCTGAATCTTGAAGACATGACTTATGAAGAGGTATTGGCTTTCGTCGCCACGTCTCTGAGCGCTCTCTCCAAGAGGAATGATGTAAGCCGCATTATCTCTTTCATCCGAAAACAGGAGGAGGAGATCCTGACGCCGATGAGGAATGACATGGCAGCGATGAAGGCAACCTTCTCGCAATTGTTGGACACAATAAAGGCCCTTTAGCCATGAATGTAAAGATTCAAAGTAAAGGCATTGCCGGTGGCCATAACACCGGCAGTTGCTTGGGCTATGCCAACTATCTTGAGCATGAAAACAATGAGAAAGTGGAAGCCGGGATGATGGATTCGACCATTCCGTTCTTTGATCCTTTCGGTGCAGCGGTGAACAAGATGGAGTTGGTAAAGTCAATAGACTCTAACACCGGCCAGCTGCATAGGGACGATGCGAAGTTCTACTCCGTCATCCTCTCTTTCTCCGATGAAGAGGTGAAGGCGATGGGTGACTCCAGAGAAGAAATTCTGGCAGGTGTACATAAGGTAGTCGAAGGAACGATGGATATTTATGCCGGGAACTTCAATTGTGATGACATACGGTCTCATGCAGACCTGAAGTACTACTACACCGTTCACGAGTATAGGGAAGGCTTCAAGCCGGGGCTGCATGTTCATGTGATAGTCAGTCGCAAGGATGCGACGGGTTCACGCAAGATCTCCCCGATGACCAATCACCGAGGTGAGAGCAGCGGAGTGATAAAACGTGGCTTTGATCGTGACGCCTTCTACCGTTCATGTGAACAGATGTTCGACAGGTCCTTCGGCTTTGACCGTAAGACTGAAAACAGCTATGACTACTACAACACGATGAAACACGGCAGCGTCGAGGAACGGGAGTCCATGATACGGGAGGTGGTCAGGGAAAGTGATGTCATGAAGGAAGTCAATGAGTCCATCCTCCGCTATGTCGAGCAACTGGCAAACGAATCCCATGTGCCTGAGGCTCAGAAGGAGTATATGCGTCAGCAAGAGGCCCAGCCGAAGGAAAAGCAGGCGATGAACACATTCTGGAATACCTATCACAGTTATTACCAGCCTCTGCTGACTTCAGTCAAGGAGTCGTGCAATAATGCCTTCAGCATGTATGTCGATGCCAGAGATAAATACGGGGTATGCTCGGAGAAGATCTCTGAAAGATATGACAGGCTGAAAAAGGTATATTCAGAGATAGACCGTATCCAAAAGGAAATCGGCAAGGCAAGGACAAGCAAAGCATGCATAAAGGGATTTTGTCTGCTCATCGCTGCTGTAAATCCGGCGCCGGCTCTGATACTCGCACTGGTGGGATGCATAGTGGCTGATGCTCAGAAACGCTCTGCCATAGCGCACATCAGAAACCTAAGGGAATATGCCAGAAACATAAGACATGACATCGAGAACCTGAAAGTCAAGCAGGAAGGCCTTAAGCAGATGAAATCGGACACACTCAAACAATACATTGATGTGAAAGATGAACGCCAAAGTCTGAAGACAGAACTTGATACCCTGAAGGATATGTTGCAGAAGTCTTCTTCACTTTCCGAAGAAACTCTCAAAGGACTGAAGAGACTGGTACAGGAAGGAAAACTCATGGCGACAGTCGAGGCTACGCGTCAGAACAGCCACCCGGACTTCGGAGCCAGTTTCTACCAGATCTTTGTCGGCTCCTATGACAAACTGGAGATGGACCTTAATCTCCTGACTCAGAACTTCGGGTGTGAGCCACATTTTCATCCCAATGGAGGTGTGTCAGACCTCAGGATCATCCATAAGGGTCAGACATATTACGCATCAGATCTGTTCACTACGGAACGCGTGACGAGTATGCTGAACAAGTGGGAAACTATGACCGGTCAGAAGCCT
>JAFUJQ010000146.1 GCA_017473705.1 Bacteroidales bacterium
GAGATGGCGTATCTCATCATTCAGATACTCCTTTGCTGTCGCTTCATCGCAGTTGCACGAGCCACATATTCTTTCGATGATTTCATTTTCTGCCATAGTAGTATGCATTAAGATTGTGATTTGAAATAGAGTTCTCGTTGGATATCGTAGTCTTGACCATTCCACCAATCATTGCAAGCGTCAATAAAGGATTGTGAGCCGTCTTCCGATGAAAAGTCTGCCTCACGCAAGCCTGTTACGCTTTCCAACGTAATAAAGTCAAGGTCTTTCCACCAATCTTGCATCTTCTGTTTGTAATCGCTCAAGGTGCAGAAATTCTGACTCTGTTCACAGTCCGCGCACCATTTGCAGTCCGTATCGTCATCATCTACATCACTTAGATACTCATTGGTATTGGCATTTACCCAAACCTGAATCTCAATTTTTCTTGAACCGCAAGCATCACAAACATATACATCTTCATCGTGTGGCTCCTCTCTTGTGGCCTTGCCATCATAGAGTGCCACTGCGCGATTGACAAGCAGTTCACGATTGTTGTCCGAGAGTTCAGCATAGAAGCGTTCTGCCGCTCCGAGTATTGATTTACTTGCAAGGGAGTTCCACTTCTCCCAGAAGTGCTTGTACATACTTCCGAAAGTAATCTTACACTCTTCCTCGCCCCAGGCGTTCCACATATAGTAGTGGAAGCTCGATACTGCATTTACAGGGTCTAATCTCATAGTCGTAGTTTTTAAGCGTTATTATCTGTGTTCTCTTCCAATTGCTGCAATACGGCATCATATATCTCGTATAGCCAGTCGATATTCTTTGCTCCGAGTTCAAACGGTGTGGAACAAGTCACTTCGTTGTCTGCAATCTTATCGTGAGCAATCACAGTCATACTATTGTCTGTTACTTTGATACCCATTACTTTGCACTCGTATGGGTCTCCGTCCCAATTGAACCATATCACCCATACAGGATCATCCTGCTCTTCGGGGAAGGTAATCTCTGTCAGCCCATGCGAGTAGAGCAACTGCCGTATGGCATCTATGATATCCTTGCGGAGTGTCTCTATCCTGTCGGAGAAGTCCATCTTCAGACGCTTTGTTGCGTTCTCTTTCTCTGTGTAGGATAGAATCTGCATATCGGGGTGAACATCGAACTTCCAATCCACATCGTCATCATCGAGTGTGGTGTGGATATTGCCACCCAATACCAGCCCGCAATCCCTTGTTACCATTGTGCGTGCTTCATTGCGGTCATCTGCCGCTACGGTGTAAGTACCCTCAAAGAGGTATCTTACCTTTACTTCAATCTTCTTCATACATTGATATTTTTATGGTTAATACTTATTAGTTTGTCGGAACGATACTTACCTGCTTCCCAAAGAAGGAGTCGCAGACACCATAGACATGCTTGATGGAGCAGTCATACTCGGAGCGTTCATTGTCAAGTCGCAGGCGGAAGCCGTATCCGTCCTTGCGAGCCTTATCCAGTCGGATTCTGATATCGCTTTTTAGTTCCATTTCTATCAGACTGCCACCGCCATACATCGAGCTGAACAGCCCGCAGGTGTTGCCTTTGGGGATAACGACCTCCTTTATTTTGAAGTCGGCATCGTAGAGGTCGCGGAGGCTTACAAGCCCGATATAGGTAAGTAGGTTGGCTCCACAGCAGGAGTTCTCCAACTCTTGGCAGAAGTCCTCGTAGGATACTTGTTCCTTACCGTCACGATACTTCTTGTTCGGGAATCTGCCATATACCGTATAGCCTTTCTCCGTCAATGCCTTCTTTACCTTTGCAGGGTTGAGGCGGAGAGTATCAATCATATCCCCGAAGTAGCTCTCCTTGTAGCGGAAGCCACCTTGCGACTCCAGCCAGCAGGAGTTGATGCAGTCGTAGTTGGATAGCATCTCCACCCGTACAGGAATATCTCTAGTGTTCTTGATAAGGTCGTTTACCGTGGTGGAATCGTCACGCTCGCGTATCTCGTCCCTTATCTCATCATCGTGCTCCTCGAAGAAGACTTCAACCTCGTCATCCTCGAAGTCATGGAAGTCGATGCAGTGGTTCTTCAGTCCCTTGATAATCTCCTGTGTCGCCTGTTCCTCGGCATCCTCATACCAATCCTCGACCTTTGACCACAGATCTTCGCAGCCTTGTTTTTCAAGGCATTTCTGTAATAAGTCTCGGTTCTCATCAAAACTTTCCCGATAGTCCACCCATACGAGGGTGTAGTTCTCGTCCATTATGCTTTCTATGAACTCCATTGTGAGTGTTTTCTTTGCTTCGTTCATTTGTCGTTACCTGTGTACGGCAGGATTCGGTTTCCCGTACATATGTCTATAAATGCGAAGAGCGACCTTGTGGCCGCCCTTCGGTTACTCTTTACCATTGAACATCTCTTCGTATCTCTCTTTCTCCATCTCCGTTTCACCCTTGAAACTGAAATGTGCCGTATATCGGTATCCTGATCGGGGATTACCTCCGAACTTCTGGATTGCCATATCTATCTCCCAATCCACTTCGCCTATGCCGAGCGATATGCGGTCATAGTGCAACAGGTGGTGAGCCAGTCTCAGTGCAGAGTCACTCTTTCTTTCGTGCCTCAGATGGTCGAAGGCTCGTATCGCTATCTCTCTGTTGGATACCTTGATTGTCGTTCCCATATTCTTTGATGGTTAGTTAAATACTCTCTCATCGTTCTCTTTATCCTTTGCTGCAAGCATACAGAACGGCATATCCAATATGCGATGTGAGAAGCACATATCGGAATTGTAGTCCGTGCGTTGCCACAGCGTGAATCTCTCATCGGCAAACGACCATCGGAAATATCCCGACAGTGAGCCGAACAGAGGGTTTACATTCCTTGCTATGAGATACCTGTTCACATCCATAATGTGCTTTGCAATGAGTATGATGTTGAGTATCTCCACAAATGCCAACTGCGAGTATGGGTCAATCGGCATTACCGGTCCTTTGAAACTGATTTCCATATATCCTTTATTTTTAGTTGTAGTTATCATCGAATATCTCATACTGAAGAGGAAGCATATCGCAGAAGTTGCCCGATATGCCTGTATATACCAAAGCATCATCGGCGATGTCGGCAAGTTCCTCTTCGGTCTCCTGTATGGTGTTACCGTATATATCCTGATAGTGAGACA
>JAFUJQ010000147.1 GCA_017473705.1 Bacteroidales bacterium
ATGGTAAGAAGCTCAAGAGGTAACAACAAGAGCCAGAACCACGCTCTCAACCTCTCTGCAAATCTTCGTATCCAGCCTATCAAGGATCTCGTGTTCCGCAGCCAGGTGAACTACAGGATGTCAGCAAGCACATATCGTCAGTATGATATGACTTACAACACAAGCAACTATGCATTCAAGCTTGAGGACAGCGTTTCTCAGAGCGCTTCTGCTGGCTGGAGCTGGTCTTGGGAGAATACCTTGAACTACAAGTTCAACATCGCTGAGAAGAATCATTTCGACGTTCTCGCCGGTTCTACTCTCGAGCACTCAGGCTTCGGTGAAAGCGTAAATGCTGCACGTGCAGGCGGTGCTTGGCCAGATGATTATGAGCACGCTTACGTAGGAAATATGATCGGTACAGTCGATCCTTCAAGTGTCGGCGGAAGCACTTGGGGAGACTCAGGTCTCGCTTCATTCTTCGGCCGTATCAACTACGACTACGATGAGAAGTATATGCTCTCTGCTATCATCCGTGCCGATGGTTCATCAAACTTCGCTCGTGGTCATCGTTGGGGTGTCTTCCCTTCAGTTGCAGCTGGTTGGGTAGTATCAAGCGAGCCTTGGATGGAAGGTGCAAAGGGCGTTCTTGATTATTTGAAGCTCCGCGCATCCTGGGGACAGAACGGTAACTGTGCAGTTGATAACTTCCAGTATCTTGCGACTGTAGCTATCGGTCCTGATAACGGTGGTTATGCATTCGGTCACGGTGCTCTCCAGAACTGGCAGACTGGTTCATACGCAGACAAGCTTGCAAACGGTGACATCTCTTGGGAGACTTCAGAGCAGATCGACCTCGGTCTCGATGCACGCTTCTTCCAGAACAGACTCCACTTTGCATTTGACTGGTACCAGAAGAACACCAAGGACTGGTTGGTTAACGCTCCTGTAATGGGCCACTTCGGAACAGGTGCTCCTTATATCAATGGTGGTGACGTTCGCAACTCAGGTGTCGAGGTTTCATTCGACTGGAGCGACAGCATCAACAAGGACTTCTCTTACTCAGTAGGCGTGAACGGTTCTTACAACAAGAACATCGTTACCCGTATCGCAAATGATGAGGGTATCATCCACGGTCCTGGTTCAGTGGTTCAGGGTATTGATGAGATCTACCGTGCACAGGTAGGCTATCCTATCGGTTACTTCTGGGCATACAAGACTGACGGTGTATTCCAGAATCAGGCTGAGATCGACGAGTGGGTTGCAGCCGGTAATCCTACAATGGGTTCTCCTGCTCAGCCAGGTGACCTCAAGTTCGTTGACTATAACGGTGACGGCATCCTCGATGTAAACGACAAGACTATGGTCGGTGATCCTAACCCTGACTTCATCCTTGGTCTCAACCTCAGCTTCTATCTCTATGGCTTCGACTTTGCGATGAGCGGTTACGGTAACTTCGGCCAGCAGATTTTCCGTGCTTACAGAAGATATTCAGACTCACAGTACAACAACTATACAACCGAGATCTTCAACTACTGGCACGGTGAGGGAACATCAAACAAGTACCCTCGTATCGTTCCTGGTACAAACTACAACTATATGCAGAACTCAGACCTCTTTATAGAGAATGCTGACTTCTTCAGAATCCAGACCATCAGCCTCGGATACGACTTCAACAGACTTTGGAAGAACTCTCCGTTCGGACAGCTCCGTCTCTATGTTCAGGCTCAGAATCCGTTCGTGATCACAAAGTACAAGGGCTTCGATCCTGAAGTAGGTTCTGACGGTGGTTCAGGAAACAACTGGGCAAAGGGTCTCGACCTGGGATACTATCCACAGGCTCGCACAATGATTCTTGGTGTTAATCTCAAATTCTAAATTTAGTGACTGATATGAAAAAGATATTATATTTCGCAGCAGTCGCTGTAGGTGCTTTGTCACTCGCTTCTTGCGAGAGCTTCCTTGATACAACCAACTACTGGTCAAAGACTACTGAGGACTTTCCAGCAAATGAAGCGGATGCTCAGCAGATCCTTACCGGTATCTATAACAACCTTAACGTATCTATCGGAAACAATGTGCACCAGAACCACTTCCTGTGGTCTCTTGCAGCTTCTGATGACTGCCTCGGTGGCGGTGGAGCCAACGACCAGGCAATGCAGGCTCACGACCTTCTTCTCAACTTCGGTGCAAACCTTTACGAGGGTTTCTACAAGGACCGTTATACAGGTATCGCACGTGCTAACGTAGCTATCGAGACTTTCGAAAACTGCGGTCTTGATGAGGCTACACTCAACCAGTACCTCGGTGAGGCTTACTTCCTCCGTGCGTGGTATTACTATGAACTTGCTTCTATGTTCGGCAACATCCCTTGCCCTGTGACTTCAAGTGCAGATGCAACTCAGCCACAGATCAGCGGTGAGGCTCTCTGGGGACAGATCCTTCAGGATGCAAAGACAGCAGCCGATATGATGCCTTCTACAATTATTGACCGTGGTAACGGCCACGTTGACAAGTATTGTGCAGAGGCACTCCTCGGCCGTGCTTACCTCTTCTATTCTGGTTTCTATCAGGATGAGGAAGTATCTCTTCCTAACGGTGAGACCCTTAAAAAGGCTGACGTTCAGGCTGCTATCACTGACTGTGTGAACAATTCAGGCTACAGCCTTGTTCCTGACTACCACAACCTCTGGTCTTATACCAACAGGATTGTTGTAGAGGATGAGCTTTCTCCTTGGAAGGGCAACGGTTACGAGTATGTAAACAATGACGGTGGCGTTAACCCTGAGGCAATGTTCATCATCAAGTTCAACACTCAGCCATCTTGGGGTACTACAATCGGATACTCTAACCAGACTGCTCTCTTTATGGGTGTCCGTGGTCAGTCTAACGATCCTGATCACTTCCCATTCGGAACAGGTTGGGGTATGTGTCCTGTTAACCCAAGTCTCGTAGCAGATTGGAAGGCAACAGAACCTAACGACCCACGTCTTGATGCGTCTATCATCTCTGTTGATAAGTGGAATTATACTTACGGTGGTGATTCAAATATTCAGGAGACAGGTTACTATCAGACCAAGTGTATGCCTGTCATCGGTCGAAAGGCTGATGGCTCAGGCTTCTGGAAATCATACGTGAACGAGATGTATGAGGGTCTTGTATGGTCAGAGGGTAATGAGGATAACTTCCAGCTCAACCTTATCGATGATATGGTTATGATCCGTTTCGCAGAGGTTCTCCTTATGGATGCTGAGCTCAATAACAATCAGGCAAGCTTCGATGCAGTCCGTGCACGTGCAGGTCTTCCATCAAAGCCTATCACAGAAGAAAATATCCGCAACGAGCGTCGTTGGGAGCTTGCTTTCGAGGGTGTACGTTATGGTGATATGCGTCGTTATGGTGAGTCATACGCTGTTGCAGCTCTTGACAAGCAGGAAGGTGTAGCTTGCTACAATTCAGGTGTAAAGGGTAATAACCATGCTTCGCAGTTCAATGGCGGATATGGTAACCGTTACTCAAAGACCAAGGGCTTTGTAGCTCTTCCTTCAGCACAGATTTCTCTTTCAGCTTCTGCAGGTGAGCAGTATAAGTATCAGCAGAATGAAGGCTGGGGAGCAACTGATTCAGAATTTGCAGGTTGGCAATAAAATTTGATTACTTATGAAAAAGATAAAATTAATCGCAATGACAGCCGCAATGGGAATGGTCTTCGCAGCCTGCGAGCCTACTCTCATTGATGGACCGGAGCCATTTGCACCAGTAGATGCAACTGTCCTCGCGAACGGCATCACATATCAGCAGTTCGCCGATGAGGCTTGTACTCAGCC
>JAFUJQ010000064.1 GCA_017473705.1 Bacteroidales bacterium
AACATGAAGTCAGCGGCATTCTGCTTCTTCTCCTTTCTGATCCATTCCATCACCTCATCTCTAAAGAAATACAACTTTTTGCCGTTCTTATAGCAAGGCATGCTGCCTTTGCTACAGTGACGGTAGATGGTCGATCTGGCTTTCTTTGTAAGACGGCAGACTTGTTCGAGGTCTAGTGGTTCAGACCTACTGATAGATTCCTCGCCTGATTCTGACGGAGAGACAATAAGTTTTATTGACTGTCGCATTTCGTCCATCTGCTCGAGAATCATCTCGAGTGCAGTAAAAACATTTGAATTATCTACTTTCATATCAATTGATTTTATTAGGTTATCTGATGTATTTATTAAGCATCTTCTCGAAGTACTGTGAATCGGAAGATCTCAAATACGGTATCTTCATTCCTGTGTCCATTCCTTCGAACTTATACCTTGTCAAGCTTTTGTTAATTGAGATTACCTTAGTGTTGGCGAAGACATTCGGAAAGCATCTCTTCAGAATCATTGCAGCCTCATTACGACTGATATTTATGAATCCTGTCATATTGAACAGCAGCGCATAAAGGTTCCTTACCTCAAGTATTCTACAAGGTTCGCCTTTAAGCCTCAGTACGGGTTCCATGAAGACCGGTTTGCATAAATCTTCAACCGAGTTATTGTCTGCCTGTCGGGTCTTTATCCTATATAGTACAGACTCGAAATTCCGAATGTCCTTCTCGTCGGCATACATGCCTAGCTTGTCCTGGAGATAGCAGGCGAAACATTCTCTCACTCCCTGTGCATTAATACATGTCGTGTCCATAATATTCACGTCTTTGTGCCGCAATAGCGGCATTACACATCTAGCATTTTCTTACACAGTTCAGCAGGCCATCTCAGGCCTCATATAGAGCCAAATCTATTGGCATGAATGTCACGAGCGTGACAACAGGATGTTGACTAACATCCTTGTATAGGCAAAGTTACGCAAGTCTAACTTAACTTGCAATAGAAGTGATTATTGGTGATCGCTATTGATAGGTATTGACTTCAATTGATAGAAAAAGCCCCACCATCGGTAGGGCTATATAAAGTACTTCGTGCCTCGTTTATAAAGTCACTTCGATGCGAAGCTTACCTCCAAGTCCAACTTCAACTATATCTCGAAGTGTCTTTATCGTTATATTGCTTCCATCATTCTCGATGCGTGATATGAATTCACGCTTCTTGCCGATCCGCTCAGCCAGATCTTCCTGAGTCAGATCTAGCTTGATGCGTCCATCTCGGATCTGCTGTCCAATCAACAGGTCTGCAATTTCATTTTCGTATCGATCTCTTGCAGGAGATCCTTTCTTGCCGATGTATTTGTCTTCGAGCTGCGATAATGTTTTTGTTTTCATCATTTGTCCTCCTGCTTTTCGTTATAGTACTCATTCATTAATCGTACCGCCTTGTCGATTTCACTCTTCGGAGTCTTCTGTGTCTTCTTCTGGAACCCGCTCAATAGCACGACCAGATTTCCGTTATCAAAGAAGCAGAACACCCTGAATATATTACTTCCGAATATGACTCTTACCTCGAAGAGTCCGTTTGTCCCTTCTACATGCTTCAGGTGGTTTTTCGGGACAATCTCAATTTCCTCAATGATTCTCAGTATCTGAAGCACCTTGGATTGTACTTTGGGTGTCTGGGCATTAAGGAACTCTTCGAAATAGTCCTTATATGCGACAACTGTTCTATATTTTCCCATGGCAAATGTAACTTAAAAGTTCCGTTTTCGCAAATTATTTATAGCTTGATTGCATTGGCAGCAACTCTTTTCCTGTCATCAACGATATCTGCATAAATCTGGGTAGTTCCCACATTCTTGTGGTTGAGCATTCGGGAAACCGTATAGATGTCTATTCCGGCAGAGGAGAGGAGCGTTGCGTTAGTATGTCTGAAGATGTGGAAAGTCACATGTTTGTCAATACCTGCTTCAGCTATCCACTGGGGAAGATACGTATATGTCATTGATGTAGTCAGACCCTTGAAGACCAGACCAGATGATCGCGGGCCACAGTAGGAGAGCGCCTCTTCACTGATATAATTCACTTCAACGCGGTCAGATTTCTCTATTGTCTTTATGATACATGGACCACCGTCAGGTGCTGTGCTGATATGTGACCATTCAAGAGTCATTATGTCACTTCGTCTTAATCCAGTCAGAATAGAGAACATTGATGCGGCCTTGAGGACAGGTATTTTACATGGCGTGTCTTTCAACTTACGTACTTCCTCTATAGTTAAGAACGGTCTGTAGCTTCTTTTAGACGGTATGGACTCCAGATAGTCATTGAGGTTTTCCTGCAGCAGTTTAGAACGGTAGGCGTCTTTAAGGATAGACTGAAGTACACAGAAGTACGCCGAGGCGGTATTCTGATGCAATTTCTTTCTATGCTTGCCTATGGGAGCTGTAAGTAGGTAGTCCTTAAATTTGTC
>JAFUJQ010000148.1 GCA_017473705.1 Bacteroidales bacterium
CAATTTCCTTGTGAAGCATACACCTGAGTCCGTGCGCTCATGGATCGACAGGAGATTCGACAATACCGAGATAGAGAAGGAGGAGGGAGCCTCCTATGACCTGGTGAGGGCATCAGTTAACCTTGTGATCTCCTCACTCCTCATAGCCCTCGGTACATCATTGAAGCTTCCGCTTTCAACTACGTATGTGACTTTCATGGTGGCGATGGGTACATCCCTGGCTGACAGGGCATGGAGCAGGGAAAGTGCGGTTTACCGTGTTACCGGAGTCCTTTCTGTGATCGGAGGATGGTTCATGACGGCAGGCATCGCTTTCGTTGCTGCGTTCGTCATTGCCATGATCATGCATTTCGGCGGTATCGTTGCTGCGGTCATTATCGTACTCGTGGGACTCGGAGTGATGATTCACAGCAATATCAGGTACAAGATGAAGAATGATGAGGAGAACGGAGACAAGGCCTTCAGAGCTATCCTCAATTCTGAAGAAAAGGAGATGACCTGGAGGCTTCTGAGCCGCTATGTCAGTACCAACGAAAGCAAGGTTCTTTCAGATATCGCCTTCCATTACGAGAACATCACGGAAGGACTGATGAATGAGAACGTGAAGATGCTCCGCAAATCCTTCTATGACCTTAGGGACGACAAGGAGAAGCTGAAGAATATCCGAAGGAAGGAGACTATATGCATGCGCCGCATCGATCAGGAGACAGCGATGGCGAAGAATGCCTGGTTCTTCGCTTCATTCAACGAACTGGAGCAGCTCTACTACACCATCAGACGTATGTGCGAGCCTGCCTATGAACACGTAGACAATAACTTCACACCTCTTCCTGAGAAGTACATTCTAGATTTCAGGCCGCAGAGGGATGCCCTTGAGGACTGCATAGCTGACTTCCGTGAGCTCAGCGCCACAGGAGACTTCGAAGCCCTCCGTAATCTTGAACCGAAGCTCAGACGTCTCCAGACTGTCTTCTCTGACATGAGAAAGGAACTTATGGACGATATCCAGGCAAAACAGGTGAACATCAACACCGCATACCTGTATCTCAATGTCCTTCAGGAGTCGGAGTCGATGGCGATCACGCTATCACGACTGATCCGCTCTTCAAGGAAGTTCCAGCTGGGATAGCGGCTATAAGATTCATTGAGACAAAGCCGTTGTAAGGTAATTCCTCACAACGGCTTTGTCAGTATCTGAATGCGTCTTCAACCAGGTCCTGTTCCGACTTGGGAATTCCATATCTGGTAGCTACTTTCCTCCATTCTGCTACGATGCTCTTTATCTGTTTCACAATCTCCAAAGCATTATCTTTCTTGATCCCAAGATATGGCGTTATGGATAATGCCAGATCATAGTCAAGCGCATTGTCTGTCTCTGATATATTCAGTTTCAGTCCGTAGCCTGCTGGATCCGGGGTCAGGTCGTAGGCAGGGGAGAGAGTCCAACCTTTAGGATAGTAGATGAATCCGTGATTACGCAGGTGATCGTCGCAGTTCGAGACCGCTATGTTGAAGACTATTCTTCTGAAGAGTTCCGTCAGGTTTTCCTCCACGTTCATGCAATGTCTTTGAATCCATTCGGCGATTTCCAGATAGCTTGCTCCTTCAGATCGTTCCCCGTCTGCGTATCCCAGAAGAGTCATTGCAGATGTAAACTGCCTTCGTCTGCCTTCGTTGGTTCTGTCGAATCTCTTCGTAAGGAAAGTGTGATATCTGTCGTTGAAGAGCTCTGTCTTGAAATCGCTGACCTTTATTCCGGATTTCATGGCCATGTCGCAGCATACGGCTTCCCATGCTCCCACATCCCGTCTGTCCTTTCTGCTCGGGAACTTGGCTATCCATAGACTCCCGTCAGCATGCGTGACGTTGGCTTTCGGTCTGGCTCCGCCCAGGGAACTACCCGGAGCAACAAGCATCCTAAGCCATTTGCTCTGCTGCACTTCAGGACAGTCCTCAAGATGGAGTGAAGCGTTTTCCAATTCTCGGAGTGATGTCCAAGGAGGTGTCGCCATTTCCGAATCATTATCAAGGAATTCACCTGAGGGGTCGGTCTTGAATCTGAGTGCCCCCATCCTGCTGCCGTCATAGACTCCCAGCAGGTAATCCGTTTCGAAAAGATTCCTTGG
>JAFUJQ010000010.1 GCA_017473705.1 Bacteroidales bacterium
CGGCGATGCGGCTCCGTCCGAGGAAGTGCTCAAGGCAAAGTGGCCTGAACTTGCAAAGGAATATGCGTCCAAGCCTCGTATGGCAAGCATGCTTGCTACCACGACATTGAAGATAGCAGGTGATGACACTCAGCGAGTGGTTACATTCATGGTGGATAATGATGCTCAGAAAGTGTGGGTGGAGAGCAAGCTTCTTCACGACCTTGAGGGAAGGTTCCAGAGGATAGTAGGCTCGTCAAAGGTGCTGCTGCGTGTGGATGTGACTCCCGCAGAGGAAGTGAAGCCTGTGGCATATATGCCTGAAGACAAGGCGAAGGAACTTATGGCAGAGAATGCTGAGGTCAAGAATCTGGTGAAGGACCTCGGACTTGATGTAAAATAGGACTGATATGAAACTTAGATGTGAGAATCTGGTCAAGAAGTATGGACCAAGAACAGTGGTGAAGGGTGTCTCGATGGAAGTCGAGCAGGGTGAGATCGTGGGCTTCCTCGGACCGAACGGTGCGGGAAAGACAACCAGCTTCTATATGATCACGGGACTGATTGTGCCGAATGCCGGCAAGATATTTCTGGATGACGAAGAAATAACCAAGCTTCCGATGTTCAAGCGCTCGCAGAAGGGTGTGGGATATCTCGCACAGGAGGCGTCGGTATTCCGTCATATGACAGTGGAAGACAACATCATGTCGGTCATGGAGATGTCCAAGCAGTTCACCAAGGAGGAAAGGAAACAGCGTCTGGAAGACCTTCTTGACGAGTTCAACCTCCACAAGGTGCGCAAGAGCAAAGGTATACAGCTCTCCGGTGGCGAGCGCCGCCGCTGCGAGATCGCCCGCGCGCTGGCCATAGACCCTAAGTTCATCCTCCTGGACGAGCCGTTCGCCGGTGTTGACCCTATTGCGGTTGAGGATATCCAGTACATCATCGCCAAGCTCAAATACAAGAATATCGGAGTCATCATCACAGACCACAATGTTGGCGAGACTCTTGCGATCATAGACCGCGCATATCTGCTCTACGAGGGATCCATCCTCCAGAGCGGCACTCCGGAAGCCCTCGCGGCAGACGACGAAGTGCGTACCAAGTACCTTGGTTCGAACTTCGTCCTCAAGCGCTCCGATGCCTTCCTCCGCGCCGAGGCCGGTGGTCCTCAGCGAATCAACACCCAGGCCGAGCATGATGCTGCGACCCAGATCAAGATCGATTGATTACTGTTTAGGGACAACAGCGTAGAAAACGAGGTCGGACTCTGCTGAAGACGGGTTCGAGAGGCTGTGCGTATGTCCTTTAGGACAGTACAGGCAGTCGCTCGCATGTACATCCTGTGTATTCTCTGTTCCGTCCGGAGCCGACTCGTATATCTTGCCGTTTCCGCAGATTATGAATATGACCTCGCAGCTGTCGTCGTGAGTGTGTACTCCGATTGATGCCCCTGGCACAAGGCGGCCCTTGAATATGCGGTTTGTGCCGTCGAAGAACATGTTTGCGGCAAGTTCCTTCTCTCCGCCTTTGAATTCGGGCAGGTGTGAAAGTTCTATTTCTTCGAATTTCAGAATCATAATATTTGTTTCATTTTAATTACAGATTGTTAACAAACGGTCTGCAAATGTAGCAATTCTGCAGGATTTTTGTTATATTTGGTGCGGTATCTCCCCGCCACCATGCATTATGACGCTACCTGTTGACAGACAAGTCTATGACTCCTTGCTGGAGCAGATGGACATCCTGGACATTACTTGTGCAACCATAAGACAGTCCGGGGCTATAGCCAAGGCTCTCGAGAGCCAGTGCGGAATAGAGTTTCTTCATCTAGAGATGGGCATACCGGGCCTTCCGCCGATGCGTGTGGGAATCGAGGCGGAAAAGGAGGCACTCGATGCCGGAGTCGCATCGGAATACCCTAACATGTACGGAATACCTAAACTGAAAACCAATGCGTCAAGGTTCTTGAAGGCATATCTTGATATCGACGTGTCTCCCCTGGGATGTATCCCTACAGTCGGTTCCATGCAGGGAAGTTTCTCTACTTTCCTGCTATGTTCACATCTTGTGGAGGGGCGTGATACCATACTTTTCATAGATCCCGGATTCCCTGTCCAGCGTACGCAGACCCGCATTCTTGGCATACCAAGCGACTCATTCGATATCTATGACTTCCGCGGTGAAAAGCTGGGGCCCGAGCTTGAGAGGCATCTTGCGACAGGAAGGATTGCAGCCATCATATATTCAAGCCCGAACAATCCGGCATGGTTCAACCTTACCGAAGACGAATTGAAGACGATAGGAGAACTGGCCACAAAGTATGATGCGATAGTCATCGAAGATCTTGCATACATGTGCATGGACTTCCGCAAGCCTCTTGGCAAGCCATATGAGCCGCCGTTCCAGCCGACGATAGCAAAGTATACAGACAATTATATAATAATGATGTCCGGATCCAAGATGTTCAGCTATGCCGGACAACGTATAGCGATCATTGCGATATCTGATGCTCTGTATCACAGAGAGTATCCTCTCCTGAAAGTATGGTACAAGATGTCCCGTCTTGGTGATGCATATGTGTTTGCAGTGCTGTATGCCGTGTCCTCCGGCGCCACGCATTCGGCGCAGTATGCGCTGGCCGAAATGCTCCGCGCTGCGGCGGACGGCGAGCTGGACTTCGTGACATCAGCTGCGGAATATGCCCGCAGGGCCAGGATCAGCAAGAAGATGTTTCTGGACAATGGGTTCCATATAGTATATGCTATGGATGGCGACGAGCCTGTGAGTGACGGTTTCTTCTATACAGTCGGATATGGCGATATGTCCAGCGGTGAGCTGATGGGAGAGATGATACGCTATGGAATGGCTACCATCGCTCTGTCGACAACGGGCAGTCATCAGAACGGAGTGCGCATATGCGTATCCCAACTGAACCGACCTGAACAGTTCGACCTCCTCGAAGAGCGCCTTCGCCTCTTCGCCTCCGACCATCCATGCTCAATCTCCCATCCGTAAATCTGCCACTTTTACGGACGAGAACCGATAACTATAAAGATAACGAACGAAATATGAAAATCGTAACCGCATCGCAGGCCGTGCAACTCATAGAGTCCGGTGACAACATATATATACAGGGCAGCACATCCATACCGGAGGTGCTGTCGCAGGCGCTGGCAGACAGAGGCAATGAACTGAAAGATGTCACTGTCTATGCTGCATTTGCTGTCGGACGCTGTGAGGCCCCGTATTGCAAGCCGGAGTACAAGGATGCCTTTCATGTCAAGAGCCTTTTTGTCGCTAATAACATAAGGCGTTGGCTTGCAGATGGATATGGGACTACAATCCCAGCATTTCTTGGGGAGATTCCTGGCCTTTTCAGAGATGGAACGCTGCCGCTTGACGCTGTGTTTCTCAATGTTTCGCCGCCAAATGAAGATGGCTACTGCTCTTTCGGTGTGTCTGCTGACCTGGCCGTCTCAGCCACTGAGTGCGCACGCAAGGTCATAGTCCAGATAAACAAAGCCATGCCTTTCTCATATGGCGATGCATTGATTCATGTCTCAAAGATAGATGCAGCAGTTGAGGTGGATGACCCTCTGGTCGAGGTCCCTACGGCGGTCCCGACAGAAATTGACATGGCCATAGGACGGCATATCGCTGAGATGATTCCGGATGGAGCGACTCTGCAGATCGGCGTCGGAGGCATTCCCAATGCCGTTTTAGCTGCACTGAAGGACCACCGGCATCTCGGTCTGCATACTGAGGCGATGACGGACGGAGTCCTTCCGCTTCTGGAGAGCGGTGTGATAGACAATTCACGCAAGAAGGTATGCCCGGGAATATCTGTGGCTTCGCTGGCCCTTGGCTCACGCAGATTGTATGACTATATGGACTACCGTCGGGATCTGGTGCTGAAGGATGTGGCCTGGACTAACGACCCGTTCAGGATTGCTCAGAATCCGAAGGTCATGGCCATAAACTCTGCCATAGAAGTCGACCTCACAGGGCAGGTGTGCGCTGACTCGGTCGGCACCCGCATAATTTCCGGAGTCGGCGGTCAACACGATTTCATGTATGGCGGTTCGCTCTCAGAAGGAGGCAGGACATTCATAGCCATACCGTCCATGACAGAAAAAGGCGTCTCCAAGATAAAGCCTGTGCTCACAGAAGGAGCAGGTGTGGTCACGACCCGTCATATGATTCAGAACATAGTCACAGAATACGGCGTTGCCCAGCTCAGAGGCAAAAGCCTCGCCGAGCGTGCCCGCGCGCTCATAGCCATCGCGCACCCTTCGGTCCGCGATGCCCTCGACCGCGCCGCTGCCGCCCGCCTCGGCCACTCCTACCTCCGCTTGAAATAACCCTGCCGCTTAATGTATTGTGTATCAGCTATTTATATAAACCTCGTGCTCCCCAAAGTCGGCACGAGGTTTGCGTAATGTGTTGATGACCAGTGCTTTGGGCGCCAGCGAGAAAAAGTATCCAACAAACGGAAAAATTTTTGTAAATTTGTAATTCTGCTTAAATGAATCCGGAAGATGGAGAAGAAGAATGACTATATAGAGATAGTAAAGGCGCGTGCGCATAACCTCAAGGATGCCACCCTTTCGATACCGAGGGGGCAGTTTGTCGTGGTTACGGGCCTGAGCGGCAGCGGAAAGTCTTCGCTGGCGTTCGACACCATATATGCCGAGGGGCAGAGGAGGTATATGGATACGCTTTCCACATATGCCAAGCATTTCATGGGCATATTGGAAAAGCCTGAGGTGGAGTCCATCACAGGCCTCAGCCCTATCATCGCCATAGAGCAGAAGACGACCGGAAACAACCCTCGCTCGACCGTGGGTACCATCACTGAGATATATGACTTCCTGAGACTTCTTTATGCGCGTGCATCGACAGCGTATTCTCCAGAGACCGGCAAGCCGATGGTCAGATATACAGACGAGCAGATCGTGTCGCTCATAATGGAGAACTATGCCGGACGCAAATGCTACTTGCTTGCTCCTGTAGTGAAGGGCCGCAAGGGCCATTACAAGGAGCTCCTCGAGCAGATGCGCAAGAGAGGATATACGCAGATACGCATCGACGGAGAATTATGCGAACTCAACGAAGTGACTGCTCTGGACCGTTATAAGGCACATTTCATTGAACTGGTGATAGACAAGCTCAAACCATCGGAGAAGGATGAGAAGCGCATCAAGAGTTCGGTGATGTCTGCCTTGAACTTCGGCAAGGGATCCCTTGCCATAATGGATATGGAGACCGGTGAGGTCAATCATTATTCCAAGCATCTGGTGTGCCCGGACACGGGAATTTCACTCGCAGAGCCGGCTCCGCACTCTTTCTCATTCAACTCGCCTCAGGGATACTGCCACCATTGCAAGGGACTGGGAATCATAGTGGATGTGAACATGGACACCATAATTCCTGACCGTACCAAGTCGATTGCCGACGGTGCCATTATTCCGCTTGGAAAGGTTCGCGAGACCAAGAAGTTCGATGTCATAAGGTCAATTGCCCGTAAATATAATTTCTCATTATACGATCCGATAGAGGAGTTGCCGGACGATGTCATTTCCCTGATAGTCTTCGGTTCTGACGAACTCTTCCGTGTCGGAGAAGGAACATCTTCGGAGATGGTTTCCTTCTCTGGCATCGTCAGCGACATACAGGACAAGGTCGTATGCCCGGTATGTGGAGGAACAAGGCTCAATAAGGAAACGACATACTTCAAGATAGATGGAAAAACCATCTCGGAAGTGGCTGCAATGGAGATCTCGCAGCTTGCAGAATGGTTCAATTCTCTGGATGAAAAGCTTGCCAAACGCGAAAGCCTCATAGCAAGAGACATACTCAAGGAACTGAAAGACAGGACTGCATTCCTGCTCGATGTCGGCCTGGACTATCTTTCGCTCGACCGTGCGACTTCGTCGCTCTCCGGCGGCGAAAGCCAGCGCATCAGGCTCGCGACCCAGATAGGCTCGAAACTGGTAAACGTCCTGTACATCCTCGACGAACCGTCGATAGGCCTGCATCAGCGCGACAACCGCAAGCTGATCGCCTCGTTGAAGAAGCTTCGTGACGAGGGCAACTCGGTGATGGTCGTGGAGCATGATGCCGAGACCATGATGTCTGCAGACTGGCTCGTAGACGTTGGTCCCGGAGCCGGTGAAAACGGTGGTGAGATATGCTACTGCGGTCCCGTTTCGGATATAGACAAGGGAGCATCGCTCACATTGGACTACCTCTGTGGCAGGAAAAGCATAGAGGTGCCGGTTCAGCGCAGGAAGGGCAACGGCCTGACTCTCGGCATTCGTGGAGCATGCGGCAACAACCTTAAGAATGTGGACGTGGACTTTCCACTCGGAATGCTTATCGGAGTGGCGGGAGTCAGCGGCAGCGGAAAGTCATCGCTCATAAACGAGACACTCATGCCTGTCCTGAAGAACAGGTTCTACAATGCCAAGATGCAGCCGCTCCCGCATGGCGAGCTTGTGGGCGTGGAAAACATAGACAAGCTCATCGAGATCGACCAAAGCCCGATAGGCCGTACGCCGCGAAGCAATCCTGCGACCTTTACGGGCGTGTTCAATGACATCCGCACCCTCTTTGAGGCGACTCCGGACGCCAAGGTCCGCGGCTTCAAGGCCGGAAGGTTTTCGTTCAACGTGGCCGGAGGCCGTTGTGAGGAGTGCAAGGGAGCAGGCATCAAGGTCATTGAGATGAATTTCCTGCCGTCTGTGAATGTGGTGTGCGGCGAGTGTCGCGGCAAGCGTTACAAGAACGATACGCTTGCGGTGAAATATAAGGGAAAGAGCATAAATGACGTGCTTGAAATGCCTATAAGTGAGGCCTATGAGTTCTTTGCAAACATCCCGTCGATCGCCCAGAAACTGAAGGCTCTGGTGGATGTCGGTCTGGGATATGTGCAGCTCGGACAGTCTGCGGTGACGCTTTCCGGAGGAGAGAGCCAGCGCATGAAACTGGCGGCTGAGCTTGCCCGAAAAGGCACGGGAAATACATTATATATATTGGACGAACCGACCACAGGCCTGCATTTCGAGGACATCAAGGTCCTGCTGGATGTGATGCAGCAGCTGGTGGAGCAGGGCAATACAGTCATTGTCATAGAACACAATCTGGATGTGCTCAAGTCGGTAGATTACATCTTCGACATGGGCCCGGAGGGAGGAAAGGCAGGAGGAATGATAGTTGCTGAAGGCACCCCTGAGCAGCTGGCTGAGAATCCCGATTCGGTGACAGGACCGTTCTTGAAGGAAGTTTTATAATCATTTGCTATGGAAGACATCAGAATATATTGCGAGAACATCAAGGCGTATGAAAAAGTGGCCATGGGCACAACCCTTTCGCAGCTTTGCGCCTCGCTGGGACTCGGCGGCGAAGCACCGGTGCTCGCGGCCCTTGTGGATAACAAACTCAAGTCCCTGGACTATAAGATAATAAACCCTCATAATGTCACCTTCATAGGATATGACCATCCGGACGGAAGACGTACATACATCCGTTCGCTCTGCTTCGTCCTTCAGAAGGTCATCCGCGAAATGTACCCGGAAAAGGTGCTCGTGATAGACTATTCGCTTCCGAGCGGACTATACTGCGAGGTTCGAGAGATCCGTCCTATGGAGGACGGCCGTCCTTGCGTCTATTTCATTACCGACGAGGAGCTGGAGAAGGTCGAGGACAGGATGCGCGAGGTGATTGCCGCTGACATTCCGTTCGGCAAGACCATGCTGAGTCTTGAGGAATGCTGCAGGATATATGAACACAACAATCAGCCTGAAAAGGTCCGCTTACTTAAGACCCTCGGAAGATTCAATTATAATGTATATACTTTGGGAGATCAGGTGGATACATTCTATGGTCCGCTCGTTCCGTCGACCGGCATGCTGAGCACCTTCAACATAGCGGGATATAACAATGGCTTCTGCCTGCAGTATCCTATGGACGGCGACACGGACAAGGTGCTTCCTTTGAAGAGGCAGTCCAAGCTGGCTACAGCTCTGAAGGAACATTCCGACTGGTGCTCGATAATGGGCATCAGGGGAGTCGGCAAACTCAATGACAGAGTGCTTTCGGGCAAGATCGTGGATCTGATCAACCTTTCAGAGGCACTGCACGAACGCAAATATGCAGATATCGCTGACCAGATATATGCTCGTCGCGGCAGCGTGAAGATAGTCTTCATCGCCGGACCTTCAAGCAGCGGCAAGACGTCCACGTCCAAGAGGCTGGCACTGCAATGCCGCATCCTCGGGCTGAACCCGCGTGTAATAGAGCTGGACAACTACTTCGTAGACAGGGAGTTCACTCCTCGTGACGAGAATGGAGAATATGACTTCGAGGCGCTGGGTGCTCTGGATCTTGACCTTCTTGGTCGTCAGTTGAATGATCTGCTGGAAGGAAAAGAGGTCGAGCTGCCGCGCTTTGACTTCAAGGAAGGCCGCAAGCATTTCGAAGGCAACATGATGCAGCTGCATGAGAAGGACATCCTCATCATGGAAGGAATCCATGCGCTGAATCCGGCAATGATTCCAGGAGTGGACTCATCAAAAGTCTTCAGAGTATACGCTTCCGCTCTCACATCATTGTCTATAGATGAAAATAACAATATCTCGACCTCAGACAACCGTATGCTCCGTCGCATGATCCGCGACAACCGCACCCGCGGCGTCATACCGGAGGACACAATCATGCGCTGGCAGAGCGTCCGCAGAGGCGAAAACCGCAACATCTTCCCGTTCCAGGAGAACGCCGACGCCATATTCAACTCTGCCCACATCTTCGAGCTTCCGGTCCTGAAATACTACGCAGAGCCGCTCCTGCGCCGCATTTCCCCTTCGTCTCCGGCATACACCGAGGCCTCCCGCATGCTCAAGTTCCTGGACTACATCGTAGCTCTTTCCCCAGCGGAGATAGCAGCAATCCCACCAACGTCCATCCTCCGCGAATTCATAGCAGGTCAGACACTATAAACCGTCCTGGCCCTCATATAGCTGAAACTCAGCGACTTATATAAACCTCGTGCTCCCCAATGGCGGCACGAGGTTTGCGTAATCTGTTGATTGATAATCTTTTACTCGCCAGGCTTTTTGTGGGGTATGTGTAAAAATCTGCAGATTTGTCTGTCACTTCCACTTGTGTGGCATCGTAATTTTGCAGCGAGCTGATGTTTCTCTTCAAGAGAAAGTGTTATAACTGATCTTACCATGTTTTCAGGACGCTCCTTTTTTACGAATTCTACCATTTCGCTGTAAGCAAGATCAGACTCCGGATACCATTCTTCGTGTATGTCATGTTCGCTTCCTGTGTTGGAATTCATTGCGGTCAGCATGGCTTCGTATGATTCGTAATATGATATAAGTTTTTGATAATCAAATGGAAGGTATTCTGATATTATGTAATCAACCAGTTGTTCTTTTTCTTTAGGTGATAACTTTTTCATCATTCTTGACAACTGCTGATGTTTCAGAGGCAAGTTGAGTGAAGCCATGGCTTTAACCTCTTTCACGGCTCTTCTAAGAGGTTTTGATGCTTTATCAAGAATGATAGGTTCAGAGAACGGATGCTGGTTTTCATAATATGCAAGGAATGTCCATCGGCATTCTTCAGCAGTTTTGCATATGCACTTTTCAACAGGATTGTTGCCTATATAGTTAATGGCGGTCCTGATACTTTTTTCATCCCATTTAGGCGCACTTCCAAAGTTCTTCTTGAATAACCTTCCTTTGCGTCCGATTACAATGTTGGATTCTCTGGCGTACCAGGAGCAGCATCTGTCCATAAAGGAACTGAGTTCTTCGGCAGATTCTGTAATGGCCAGCCCGTGGAAGTGGTTGCGCATGATGCATAACCCCAGTGTAGTGATGTTCATGCTTCTGGCACAGACTGCAAAAATTGTGTAGAACGCAAGATAATCTTCGTAATCATAGAAAAGATTATCTCCGCTGGAGGTCTTCTGGTAGATATGATTTACTACCCCTCGATAAAATCTTCTTTTCTTTCTCATATCTTATAATTTTAATTCTCACTTAACGTGAGGGTGATATGAGGCAAATCTATCGTATCTATGTGAGGAGTTGATTAAAAAAAAGAAAAATGTGGTGAATAAATTTTACGATTCTCTTCTTTTATAAGAAAAATCCTTATATTATGGTAAATGCCCTGGCGCTTAAATGCCTATCAGTCAACGTTTCGTAAGTTGTTGATTTGCAGAAGGTTGGGCGCCAGACTTTTGGGCCGTGTGTCGCGAGGATGTGACGTCAGTCTTCGTATGGTTCGTTGAAGGGGAGGAGGAACGGGTTGGTCATGCCTTCCTTGGCTATGTCTGTGCATGGACCGTGGCCAGGGATTACGGATGTGGAGCCGTCGAGGACCATAAGTTTCTCCAGGATGCTCTTCATGAGCTGGTCGTAGTCGCCGCCCGGATGGTCGCTGCGGCCTATGGCTCCGGCGAAGAGGGTGTCGCCGCTGATGAGTACCTTTTCCTGGCGTTCCAGGTAGCACACGCCTCCTCGCGAGTGACCTGGAGTGGATATCACTTCAAAACTGAGTCCGCCGACCTCTATGACATCTCCCTCTGCAATGTCGACAGTTTCGAATGAAGCCGGCATCGGAGCTCCGAAGCATCTGGAGAAGAAGTCGTTGTTGGCCAAAGTGAACTTGTCTTCCGGGTGCATGTATATAGGAAGGCCTCCGTATAAAGATGACAGTTCGGCCACTCCGAGAACATGGTCGAAGTGCCCGTGAGTGAGCATGATGCATACGGGCTTGAGGCCGCGCGAGGCCACGAGGCCCGTCAGCGCGTCGCGCTCGGAAGCGTTTGAAAAACCAGGATCGACAATGGCGCAGCTGCCTGACTCGTCCCATATCACGCTGCAGCGTGTCTGGAAGCTGTTGAATGTGAAATCTTGTATGTGTATCACGATATTAAATCTTAACTTTTGACAAAAATACAAAAGAAGTTATTAACTTTGCCAAATTAGATACACGAAAAACATTAAAATTACGATAATATGCATATCGCAATCGCAGGTAATATCGGCAGCGGAAAGACAACTCTTACCAAGATGCTCGCCGCACATTACGGATGGACTCCAAAGTTCGAGTCTGTAGACTACAATCCATATCTCGCGGATTTCTATGAAGATATGGAAAGATGGTCGTTCAATCTTCAGGTATACTTCCTCAACAAGCGCTTCAAGGATGTAGTCGACATCTCGAAGCTTGACGAGGTGATCATCCAGGACCGCACTATCTATGAGGATGCGCGCATCTTTGCGCCGAACCTTCACGGCATGGGCCTCATGAGCACAAGGGACTTCGAGAACTATTCAGACCTTTTTGACCTCATGATGTCGCTGGTGAATCCGCCTGACCTTCTGATTTACCTGAGAAGCTCTATCCCTAACCTCGTGAGCCAGATCCAGAAGAGAGGCCGCGAGTATGAGAAGAGCATCCGCATCGACTACATCACAGGTCTGAACGAACGCTATGAAAACTGGATCAGGGACTACAAGCACAACCTGCTCATCCTTGACGTGGACAGAATCAAGTTCGAGAACCGTCCTGAGGACTTCCAGGAGGTGATCGATAAGATAGATGCCGAGCTTTTCGGCCTTTTCCCTAAAGAATAAACGTTACTAAACCTAAAACAGTTATGGCAGAAAGATTAACCATCATCGACTTTGTCGAGAAGTATGTTGCCGAGTTTTCCAAGAATCCTTTTATCTGGGAGAAGAACCTGGATACAAACGAGTGGGAACCAACGACTTATGAGGAGACATTGAAGAAGGCGAAGCGTATTGCTGCCGGTCTCATGGCTCTTGGTATTCAGAAAGGTGAGAAGGTGTCATACCTCAGTGAAGGACGTGACATGTGGATCATCGGAGAACTGGGAGTTCTCTATGCAGGAGCGGTAAATGTTCCGCTCTCAATCAAGCTTGGCGAGGCCAATGACCTTGTGTTCAGAGTGAAGCATTCTGATTCCAAGTATATCATCACCTCGAAGTTCCAGCTTCCTAAGATCAGGACCATCCTTCCTGATTGCCCTATGGTGGAGAAAGTCATCATCTTCGACCAGGTGGATGACATGAGGGAGAATGAGATGTATATCGGGGATATCATCGAAATGGGAGACAAGTTCCTTGCTGAGCATGAGGACCTGTTCACACAGAGATACAAGTCCATCGGACCTGACGATTACGCAAACATCAGCTACACCTCAGGTACTACTGCGGATCCTAAGGGTATCCTCCTCACTCACAGAAACTACACGGCGAACGTAGAGCAGGCGCACTCTGTCATCGGAGTGACTCCTGAGGACAGGATGCTCATCATCCTTCCGCTCGACCACTGCTTCGCGCATGTCGCAGGATTCTATACAATGATGTCATATGGTGCGTCACTCGGTATGGTTCCGTCAGGAAAGTCGGGCAAGGAAGCCCTTCGCAACATCCCTGTCAGCATCAAGGAGCTCAAGCCAAGCGTGATGCTTTCTGTACCTACTCTCGCAAAGAGCTTCAAGAAGAATATCGAGACTACGATCCAGAAGAGCGGCCCTATGGTGGAGAAGCTCTATAACTTTGCTCTCAAGAATGCCATCGCATATAATAAGGAAGGATACAACAAGGGCACGCAGTTCGTGGACATCTTCCGCAAGCCTCTCATGCTCCTCTTCGACAAGATCATCTTCAAGAAGGTGCGTCAGGGTCTCGGCGGCAACATGAAGTTCTTCGTCGGCGGCGGTGCTCTTCTGGACATCGACCTCCAGAGATACTACTATGCGATCGGCATCCCTATGTATCAGGGTTACGGCCTTTCTGAGGCCACTCCGATCATCTCGGCAAACTCTCCTGCAAAGCACATCTTCGGATCGTCAGGAAAGATTGTCCAGCCTATGGAAATCAAGATTCTTGACGCTGACGGCGTAGAGCAGCCTTTCGGTTCGAAGGGTGAGATCTGCATCAAGGGTGAGAACGTGATGGCGGGCTACTGGAAGAATCCTAAGTCTACAGCTGACACAATCGTGGACGGCTGGCTCCACACCGGTGACATGGGATATATGCGTGACGAAGAGATGCTTTATGTCGTGGGACGCTTCAAGTCTCTCCTCATCGCAGCCGACGGAGAGAAATACTCTCCGGAGGGAATTGAAGAGAACCTCGTGGAAAGCTCAAAGTATATTGACGGAGCCCTTCTCCACAACAGTCAGGATCCATATACCATCGCTCTCATCACTCCTAACAAGGAGGCTCTCAAGGCATATGTAAAGGAACTCGGACTCGACCCTTCTACCAAGGAGGCGAAGGTGAAGATGCTCGAACTTCTCCAGGATGAGGTGAACATGTACCGCAAGGGCGGCCGCCTCTACGGCGCATTCCCTGAAAGATGGCTTCCTGCGGCTGTCTGTGTGCTTCCAGAGCCATGGACTGAGCAGAACCACTTCCTCAACAGCTCTATGAAGGTTGTCCGCGGAAGGGTAGAGGAAGCTTATAAGGAGCATATGGAATATGCATACACAGTAGAGGGCAAGAATATCGTCAATGATATGAACCTCGCATCGCTCTGATAATGGCATATCTGGCGAAGTCGATATATATAAACAGATAGAATGGAATTTTCGGAATTAGTTCAGAAAAGACAAAGCGATAGAAAATATGCTCCCAGGCCAGTGGCAAGGGAGCATATTCTCAAATGTCTTGAGGCGGCGCGTCTGGCCCCGTCTGCGTGCAACTCGCAGCCGTGGAAGTTTATAGTGGTCGATGAACGGACCAAGCTCATTCAAATCTCCGATGCAGCTGTCGGACTGGGCATGAATAAGTTCACGGTCCAGGTCCCCGTGCTCGTCGCGGTGGTTCAGGAAAGCATGAACCTTGAGGCCAAGGCCGGTGCTGTGGTCAAGAACAAGGACTACAGCATGATGGACCTGGGCATGGCGGTGGAGAATTTCTGCCTCCAGGCCGCTGAACTCGGTCTGGGAACATGCATAATGGGCTGGTTTGACGAGAAGAAAGTCAAGGAGGTACTGGGAGTGCCGCGAAGCAGGCGAGTGCAGCTTCTCATTGCACTTGGTCATCCTGACGCTCCGACGCGAAGCAAGGTACGCAAGTCACTTGAAGAAATGTCATCCTGGAACGAATATTAGTTCCAGGATTTTTTTTGTATTTTAATTGTACAAAAGGTCGAATAAAAAGGGCAAAAAGTGCGTGACGGAATGATTTTTGTGTATATTTGTCGCTTTGCCGCATGGCGATACTTAACACTATTAAAATGACAACAGATACATTACACACCATTCCCCTTACTAAGTTCAGGGATCTTTTCCCTGATGCTCCGCAGATCGCTGTCGGAGATGATTTCTTCATCATGGACATACGCCTGACTGAAAAGCACAGGCCGTTGGGGCATCCATGCCGTTTTGACGGATTTCTTCTGTTATATTGTGTCAGCGGACGTATAAGGCTGAACGTAAATCTTTCCGAATATGAAATTGATGAAGGTATGATGTATCTGCATGTACCGGGCAATATAGTCAGAGTCAATGAACTCGTCGATACCGCACAGGAGAATGTCAGATATGTCTGCGTGGCGATGTCTAACGATTTCGTCAAAGGCCTTCATTTCGATGCCAACAAGGTATTCAATGAGGGAATGGCGATGCTGGAAAATCCAAGTGCCCGTCTCAGTGATGACGAAATGGAAATCATGAACAACGGTCTCAATCTTGTGAGCCAGATCGTACAGAAGGATCTGCCATACAAGAAAGATGTCCTCAATTCGTTGATATCATCCATGTTCTATATGATAATGGGAGTATGGAACGACCGTTCCGAGGATAATCGCATAGGCAACCTGACAAGGAGCAGGATGATATTCGACCATTTCATAAAACTGGTGTCGGAGTATCATACGCAATATCGCAATGTCGGATTCTATGCCGACAAGCTGTGCCTGACTCCTAAGTATCTGTCGAAACTCATAAAGAATGCAACAGGACGTTCCGCTCCTGACTGGATAGACTCATATGTGATCCTGGAGGCAAAGAACCTGTTGAAATATTCCAATGCCACTGTGAAGGAAATCGTCTATAAACTGAACTTCCCGAATCAGTCGGTATTCTATAAGTTCTTTAAGGCGCGCACAGGTATGACACCGACAGAATACAGGAATTCATAGGGTGTCAAAAGGAAATCAAATCACATCTTTTGGTGTGATATTTTGGCTTTTTCGCAGAAAAATCGTTTTAATTTTGCTTTAAAGTTTGGATGTAAAGTTTAAATCCTTAACTTTGCATACAGACATCCGAAATTAATTTTCGTGTCTATTTGTTAAGTTCGTTTTATATACGGCAGGGTTCCTTGGGGAGGGAACCCTGCTAATTTTTTATCAATTGGTCATGTGTGTTGAAAATTTTTCGTAACTTGGGCGCGATTTTAAGGAATCTATATAATTATTAACATAAAAACTATCAAAATGAACAAGAACAAAATCAATTGGGTGGCGGTTCTTACCATGATGTTCCTCTTTGGAATGATCTCATTCGTGACCAACCTTGCTGCTCCAATCGGAAACATCTGGAAAATCCAGCCAGGCATTGACGGATCAAGCTTCTGGGGAATGATGGGTAACATGATGAACTTCCTCGCATACCTCTTCATGGGTATCCCTGCAGGAAAGCTCATTACTAATCTCGGTTACAAGAAGACAACTCTTATCGGTGTGGGCGTCGGTTTCTTCGGTGTCCTCATCCAGTTCCTTTCCGGCAAGATCGGTGTGGGAGCAACTCTTCTCGGCCTTCCGGCAAACTTCTTCGTGTACCTTCTCGGTGCATTCGTCTGCGGATTCTCCGTATGTGTCCTCAATACAGTGGTAAACCCAATGCTTACCCTCCTCGGTGGCGGTGGAAACAGAGGTAACCAGCTCGTTCAGATCGGTGGTACATTCAACTCGCTCATGGGTACAATAACCCCTATGCTTGTCGGAGCCCTTATCGGACAGATCACAAAGGATACAGCCATCTCAGATGTAAACACAGTTCTTTTCATGGCAATGGGCGTCTTCGCTGCAACATTCGCAGTGCTCATCTTCGTTCCTTTCGTGGAGCCTGAACAGGAGAAGTCTGACGCTTCAGTGAAGAGCCTTCTCAAATACAGCCACCTCGTATATGGTGTCATCGCAATCTTCCTTTATGTAGGTGTCGAGGTCGGCATCCCTGGCACATTGAACTTCTATCTTACTGATACTCTCGGCACAGCTAACGCTGCAACTACAGCAGGCTTCGTTGCCGGAACATACTGGTTCCTCATGCTTTGCGGCCGTTTCATCTCGAGCCTCATCAGTGGAAAGGTTTCTTCTAAGATGCAGCTCGCCGTAACTTCTGCTGTCGCTATCGTTCTCGTCATCGCAGCTATGTTCAGCACAAACGTACAGGCTTCCATGCCGGTATTTACAGGTTCGGGCTTCGGTATGGCACAGGTTCCTCTTACAGCAGTCCTCCTCGTATGCTGCGGTCTCTGCACTTCAGTCATGTGGGGTACCATCTTCAACCTCTCTGTAGAGGGTCTCGGCAAGCACTCGGCTCTTGCTTCAGGTCTCTTCATGACAATGGTAGTAGGTGGCGGCGTTCTTCCACTCATACAGAACGCAATCGCGGACGCAACCTCATATATGGCAAGCTATTGGGTGATCGTTGCTGCACTTGCATACATGCTCTGGTTCGCCCTCTTCGGATCAAAGGTAAAGAACGCTTAACATTAATTCCAATATAAAATGAATTCATCTTACGTAGTAGGTATCGATGTAGGAGGTCAGACCTCCAAGATCGGAGTCGTTGACGCAAGAGGCACCGTCCTCGCACAGACAGTCATCCGCACTGACACTTATGATAAGGTAGAGCCTTATATCGCAGAGCTTGCAGAGGCTGTGAACAAGCTTATCAAGGAGTCTGGCACAGAGGGCAAGGTAAGGGGCATCGGAGTCGGCGCACCTAACGGAAACTATTATACAGGAACAATCGAGAATGCACCTAATCTCCTTTGGGGACGTCAGAAAGTTGAGTTTGCAAAGCTCCTTTCTGAGGCTATGGGCGGTCTGCCGGTTGCTCTTACAAACGATGCGAATGCAGCTGCAGTAGGTGAGATGACCTATGGCGCGGCAAGAGGAATGAAGAACTTCATCATGATCACTCTCGGTACCGGAGTCGGTTCTGGTATAGTGATCAACGGTGAGGTGGTTTACGGACACGACGGTTTCGCAGGCGAGCTCGGTCATACAGCAGCGGTACACAATAACGGACGTACCTGCGGCTGCGGCAAGACAGGATGTCTCGAGACTTACGCTTCTGCGACAGGTGTGGCTCGTACAGCACGCGAGTGGCTAGAGCTTTCAGACGAGCCTTCAATGCTCAGAAGCCTTGATACAATAGCGTCAAAAGATGTTTACGAGGCGGCAAAGGAGGGTGACAAGCTTGCTCTCAAGATCTTCGAGTTCACTGGAAAGATCCTCGGACGCTCATTCGCTGACTTCATTGCATTCAGCGCGCCTGAGGCAATCGTCCTCTTCGGTGGTCTTGCTCGTGCGAAGGAATTCCTCACAGAGCCGATCCTCGAGTCTATGAACGCAAACGTGCTCCCATTGTGGAGAAACAAGGTTCAGCTGGTTTATTCTCAGCTCAAGGAGTCTGACGCCGCCATTCTCGGTGCATCAGCCCTCGCTTGGGAGCTCTAGCAGAAAACCTGATCAGAATCTCATCAGCCTCATTTCGGGTCCCACCCGGAATGAGGTTGATCTTATATAGAGGAGCCACTGCGCCAGGTAGTAGGTCACAAGTACGAGATAAGTCCTGTATGGGACCGGCTCCACAAACATGTTCCAGGCTATGATGAAGTCTGAGAACACGAAAAGTACGGCTCCGAGCGCGAAGAGGCTGCTTCGCTGGAGCAGGGCGGTCAGGAGCATCAGGCTGATGATGCAGGCATATATGCCCACTCCTGCCTTTATGATTCCCGGTTCTGCACCGGGAACTATCTTGATGAATGCGGTCGCAAGGAGAGCCAGGGTACAGAATATGACCATGGCCAGATAACCTTTGGCCTTGGCGGTCAGCTTCATGTCTTTCTCCACCTTGCTGAAATATCTGCTGATGAAGTATGCGATGAACCAGAGGTGTCCTATGGCAAAGAAACCCATCTGTGCGATGAAGTTGTCGCATGATCCCATGTAGTCGCCTATTGCGCTGAATATGAATGCCATGGCCATCTGCCAAGGGCACATCCAAAGGGCTGAGACTGCGAGTATGGCTACCGGTATAGCCACCTTGTGAGTCATCTCTATGGGCAGGAAGAAGAATGCTGAGGCAAGAAGGTATACAGCCGTAACAGTCAACGCGATGCAGCGGACTTTTGATTCTTTTACTTTTATGATTGACATATTTTTGTCTTTTGATGCCAATATAAGCATTATTTGCGAATATCTGTTTTGTTTCTATCGGAAATTGTTGTTACCTTTGTATGATAGGTTTATAATACCTTGAAAAGACTAATATTTATGTATAACTAATAAAAGTATTGAAAATGAGAAAAATCAAGCTATTTCTCACAGTCTTGGCGGTACTTATGACTTCTGTTGCATTTGCGCAGAGCCTCACAGTCAAGGGAATTGTCCTTGACCAGGCTACAGGAGATCCGGTACCGTTCGCTTCTGTCCATGAGAAAGGAACTATGAACGGCATCAATACAGACGTGGATGGCAATTATTCCATCACCGTATCAAAGGATGCAGTCCTCGTGTTCTCGTCAATCGGCTACACAGCCGTTGAGATTCCGGTGGCAGGATCAGCAGTAGTGAACTGCGAACTTCCGGTAGATTCCGAAACTCTGGAGAACGCAGTCGTTGTGGGATATGGTTCCGCAAAGAAGGTCGGAACAATCGTAGGATCGGTTACAACGGTAAATTCGGATGCCATCAAGACAGCTCCGTCATCATCTGCCCTCGACCAGCTTCAGGGACAGGTTGCAGGTCTCTCTGTCATGACAACCGGTGGTGTTGCCGGTGAGAACAACGTCTCAATGCAGCTTCACGGACAGGGTTCCCTCGGCGCTTCGTCTACCCCTCTTTACATCATCGACGGTATGCAGGCCAGCAGTCGCGCCATCCAGGCGATGAACCCTAATGACATCCTCAGCATCACCATTCTCAAGGATGCGTCTGCGACCTCAATCTATGGTTCGCGTGCAGCAAACGGTGTCGTTGTCGTTACGACAAGAGCCGGTTCATACGATGCAAAGGCATCGGTGACCATCAGAAGCCAGGCAGGTATCTCTACTCTCGCCGACATGACTCTCTACAAGAACATGATGTCAGGTCCTGAGCTTAAGGAGTTCTGGGTAAGGTCGGGCCTCATGACTCCGGACCAGATCAGAACCACTTACACTGACAAGGGATACGATGCGGATACAAAATGGTACAACTATTATCAGCAGTTCAACAATCCTCAGTTCCAGAATGACGTTATCGTTGAGGGCGGTGGAAACAAGGTTGCGTATATGATCGGAGCATCTCAGTTCCATCAGAGAGGTACTGCGATCGGTAACGAATATGACCGTTATACAGTGCGTACAAACGTGCAGGGACGTCCGAAGGAATGGCTGAAGGTTGCCGGAAACATTGCTGTATCATACGACAAGCGTTCGACTAACCCTAACTGGGGAGGCGCTTCAGGCGGAGCTGGTTATACCGCCGGTGGTCTGTCATATCTTAACAACCCTCTCTACCCGGCAGTAGATGAGAATGGCAACGAGTGTACAACTCAGTTCCCTGACGGCATGTATACTCCAAAGTATTATGTGGCTAACTTCCCTAACGTGGCCAACCGTTATGGACTCCTCGCTTCATTCAATGTGGAGATCGAGCCGATTCCGAACCTCAAGATCGCTTCACGTGCCGGTATGGACGGATACATCTCGATGTCGGAATCCAAGCGAGTGCCTTCATTCCTTGGTACTGAAGGAAACGGTACAAGGTCAAGGTCTGCCGGTCTCAGCTATACAGCTACAATTACAAACACTATCGAGTATGCATTCAATATAGCCAACGACCATCAGTTCACTGTCCTTGCAGGACATGAGGGCGTAGGTGAGTATACCGATGCATTCTCTGCATATGCTGAGGAGATCAAGGATGACCGTCTTACCAATCTCCAGAACGGTAACAAGGAGGCTAACGAGGTAAGCGAGTCTTTTGCAAGAAGCAACTTCCTCTCATTCTTCGGAAGAATGGACTACTCGTTGATGAACAAGTACTACTTTGACGCTTCTGTCCGCAATGACGCCTGCTCACGTTTCGGCCCGAACAATAAGAATGCTACATTCTGGGCTGCCGGAGGAATGTGGAAGATGAAGAGGGAGAATTTCCTCCAGGACGCATACTGGCTTACAGACCTCAACTTCAAGGTCAGCTACGGTACCCAGGGTAACGCATCTATCGGTGATTACCAGTACCTTGCTCTCATCGGATCCATGTCAGACTATGCCGCAGCAAGCTCTCTCGGACTTGGACAGCCTTCAAACTTTGACCTTACATGGGAAAAGCAGTCTCTGCTGACAGTGGGCTTCAGCGGACGCCTTGCTGACAGAGTTGATTTCAATATCGAGTATTACCGCAGAAAGACATCTTCAATGCTGATGGATGTTCCATATAACTATACTACCGGTATCAGTTCCCTCTATGCTAACGTAGGTGGTCTCCTCAACCAGGGTCTCGACGTCACTCTCGGTGTAGATATCCTTAGAGGTCAAGACTACTTCCTCCGTTTCAATACTACTTTCAACTGGAATGCTGAGAAGGTTACAGAACTCTTCAACGGTCTTGAAAGATGGGAGATGGTCGGTTATGGATTTGCTTATGTAGTGGGTGAGCCTGTATCATTCTACTATCCTGTATATGCAGGCGTGGATCCTGCTGACGGTAAGCAGATGTGGTATCTTCCAGGAGAGAATGTAGATGTTCCAACCATGGATCCTGACCGTGTGACCAAGGACTTTGATGAGGCCGGCCTCACACAGAATACAGGCAAGAGACTTAATCCTCCTGTAAACGGCGGTTTCAACATCAGCGGTGCATGGAGAGGCATCTCGCTTCAGGCGGATTTCTCTTATGTCCTTGGAAAGTATCTCATCAACAACGACGCTTTCTTCTACGCAAACCCTCACCAGAATCTGGACTGCACACAGCATAAGGATGTTCAGGATTTCTGGACACCATACAACACGGATGCGAAGTATCCGAACTGGAATGATGGTGCTACAATGCAGTTTGACACTCACCTCCTTGAGAAGGCAAACTTCCTCCGTCTGAAGAATCTTCAAGTCGCTTATGACTTCCCAAGAAGACTTCTTGGCAATCAGCAGGTACTCAATGGCGTGAAGTTCTCATTCACAGCCCGTAACCTTTTCTGCCTCACAAACTATTCAGGTATCGACCCTGAGGTTGCAGGAAACCTCACCTATGGTCGTGTAGGTAACTCAAAGCAGTACCTTTTCGGTGTTGAACTTACTTTCTAATTGAGAAAGCAATAAAAGAAGATGACTACAATGAAGAATATATTAAAGAATATTTTCCTGGTGGGGGCAGTTGCTGTCATGGCGGCATCTTGCGACCTTGAGCTTCGCCCGACCTCGGCTATCGTTTTCGATGAGGGCAAGCCGTTTTTCACCAGTGTCAGCGACATTGAAAGCTTCCGCAACGGTGTGCTTTCCTCATACAGGGCAGTGCAGTATGGTTCATATACTCAGAGTACTGAGGTGATGTGTGACGGTTTCAATGCGCTTATCAGCTATGGAAACAACTATGGTTCCATCCACAGGACTGATGACACATTTACAACCAGTGACTCATATGCAGAATCGATGTGGGCCAACCACTATGCTGTCATAAAGAATTACAATATCGCAATCGAGCAGGCAGACTACGTCATGGATCCTGATTCAGAGTACTATAATGAGGAGCTTGCACCATATGCCGAGTGGCTCAAGGGTACAGCCCTTTTCTGCAGGGCCTCATCGTATATGATGCTTGCCCGCCATTTCGGTCCGGACTATGATGAGAGTTCTGCAGAGGATGACCTCTGTGTTCCGCTTGTTCTTGAGTTCGATATTTATGAAAAGCCTTTCCGTGCTACTGTAGCTGAGGTTTATTCTCAGATCGACTGGGACCTTGAAGAGGCTATGGAACTCCTTGGAGAAAAGGTCATTCAGGGTGCCCCAAGGGCAGCTGACATCACAATCGATGCGATCAATGCTCTGAAAGCAAGGTATTATCTTGATATCGATGATTATTCAAGTGCAGCGAAGATGGCTGATGCGGTGATTGCTTCAGCAGCCGGATATGCACTGGCATCATCTCCGACAGAGATGGATGCAGAGTTCAATATGGACAGTGGAAATGAGCCGATCCTCCAGCTTTATGCTTCAAAGGCTGAGGGTATTGTGGCTAATACAATATACACTGGAGTCAGCCGTGACGCGCAGGGAAAGTATTTCCAGCCATATTATATCCCATCGAAGAAGCTGATTGATGCTTATTCTCAGAACGACCTTCGTTTCAGAACCTGGTTCTCGAACAACCTTTATCCTATCTTTGCCAACGGTGCCCGTTACAAGAATATCTATACATTCGTGAAGTATCTCGGAAATCCGGCGCTTACCAGCGGTACCCTCGAGTCAGGTGCACATGCTGCCAAGCCGATCACTATAAGTGAGATGTATCTCATTTCGGCAGAAGCAAACCTTCTCGCTGGAAATGAAATGAAGGCAAGGGCGTCTCTGAATGCACTTCAGACTGCACGTGGAGCTGAGGTTACTACGCTTAATATGGAGAATGTAAAGCTTGAGTGGTTCAAGGAGACAGTAGGTGAGGGACTTCGTCTTTCATGTCTCAAGCGTTGGGGTGACGGATTCAAGGGCAGACCTGCACAGACAGCTGCGCTGAATGCAAACATCGTCAACACAGGCAAGTATTTCGATGAGAGGACTATAGAGCCTGATGACCATGTTCTTGTTTGGCCTGTTCCTTCGTATGAGCTCAAGCTTAACAAGAATCTTGAGCAGAACCCAGGTTATGGTGCTGAGTAATAATGAATAATTGAAGTATCAGATATGAAGAAGATTTTATTTATAATGGCAGCTGTCATGGTGCTCGCATCATCTTGCGGAAGGAAGGTGGATTTCGAGCATATGACTTTTGCGACTTTTGACGCCGCATCATATGCTTTTGATGAGGATGTTCAGGAGTTCAGGATTCCTGTGTCGATTGTAAATCCTAACGGAGCCGAGATAACTCTTTCTGTGGAAACAGTGGACGGCAAGGCAGAGGAAGGAGTGGACTATGAAGTGCTCTATCCGGTTTCCGGCGTACTGACTTTCGCTGCCGGTGAAACCGAACAGGAGATTGTGCTTGGCATTACAGAGTTCCCTGGCAAGCTTACCGGTTCGAAGGATTTCACTATAGAGATTTCAAGTGTTACAGAAGGAATAAACGTTGGTGGATGCAATACGGTAAAGATGAGGATCATGGACCTCGATCATCCGCTCAAGGCCTTCATCGGCACATGGAATGTACAGGCTCAGAGTGCGATCGACGGTTCAAATTATTCTTGGAATGTCACCATCGAGGGAGATGAGTCGGATTATACAACCCTTCTTGTCTACGATCTTTGTCCTGTATCGGCTCAGTACCTTGGCCTCACTTCAGCTCAGGGATATAACGTTGTAGAGGCTAAGTCCAATCCAGCGAAGAATCAGCTCGTCATTGCGGGTGATTCATACATAGGCCCATATGATGCCAGCGCTGACATGTCAGTTTACGGTATGGATGCATCAGGCCAGTATCTTGATGATCTGCACATTGATCTTCAGGAGGACGGAAGCCTGGTCATCAAGACAGGATGGCTCGAGTGGGTAAGCCTTGGAGGATATATGGAAATGTATGCTCCGGGAACTGTCTTTGTTAAAAAGTAATTGAAATAATGAAGCGTTTATTTGCTGCCATCCTTATGGCGACATTCCTTGTCTCTTGTGCAGATAAGGAACTTAACGCACCTGACGTGGATTATCCGCAGACCGAAATTTCGTCTGCGGATAATGCCGTTGTCAAGGGCAAGTGCATAGTTCTGTTCAGTGAAGATGTCACATCTGCCATAGAGGAGTCTCCGGCGGGTGATATCTCGACAAAGTCTGCCGGCATCGACCAGATGTTCAGGGAGATGGGCGTGACTCATCTTGAGAGGCTTTTCCCTCATGCCGGTAAGTTTGAGCCGAGGACAAGGAAAGAGGGCATGCACAGATGGTATGTCATAGAATATTCCGAGGAGGTTGCCTTCACCAAGGCCAGCAGCGGTCTTGGCGGCCTGCCGGGAGTGGAACTCGTTGAGCCTGTCAGGAAGGTCAGACTGAATGACTATGCATTCAACGACACCTACTATGACCAGATGTGGGGACTCGACAATGTTGTAAAACCGGCTTATGACATCAATGTCGTTCCGGTATGGGAAAACTATACGACCGGAAACCCTGATGTCATTGTTTCTGTTGTGGACAACGGAGTGGATATCAAGCATGAGGATCTTGCAGACAACTGTCTGACCACAGGCCACTACAACTCAGTGGACAAATCATCTACCATATTTCCGGGAGATCATGGAACCCACGTGGCCGGTACTATTGCAGCTGTCGGAAACAATGGCAAGGGAGTTGTCGGTATTGCGGGCGGTGATGCAAGTAAAGGCCAGAAAGGTGTCAAGATCATGTCATGCCAGATATTCAAGGATGGTGTTTCTGGCAGCACAGATAATGAAGTCAGTTCCAGAGCCATCAAGTGGGGCGCGGATCATGGTGCAGTCATAAGTCAGAACAGCTGGGGTTATGTATATGATGCCAATAATGACGGCAGCGTGACAGGAGATGAACTCAAGGACGCTCTTGATGCGGCAGTGACTCCATATGATGCCAAGGCAATAGACTATTTCATCAAATATGCAGGTTGTGACAATGACGGAAATCAGCTTCCAGACTCTCCGATGAAGGGAGGCGTTGTCATCTTCGCTGCCGGCAATGATAACATTGCCAACGGTGCTCCTGCCAATTATGAGCCTGTCATCGCTGTCGGCTCATTGGCATCTGACGGTACCAAATCCACTTTCTCCAACTATGGACCTTGGGTTGATATCGCGGCTCCCGGCACCAATATCATGAGTACCGTCAACGGTGGCGGATACAACACGATGAATGGAACTTCAATGGCTTGTCCGCACGTTTCCGGAGTGGCGGCTCTTGTGGTTTCTTATCACGGCGGTCCGGGCTTTACCAATGAAATGCTCAAGGAAAAGATTCTGAACAGTGCCAATTCGACAGACTTCCCGACTTCATACCAGGTAGGCCCGATGCTCGATGCATATGGAGCCATTACTTATGGAACAGACGCTGCGCCGGCTCCTGTGACAGACCTGGAAGTGTCGACCAGAGCAAATACTCTGGATCTTAGATGGACAGTCACAGCCGATGAGGATGGAAAACCTGCATATGGATTCCTGGTGCTGTACAGCAAGGATAAGACAAAGGTTGAGGAGGCGACATCCACAAATTACAAGTCAGTCTCTTATGCTGCCTGCATACCGCAGCAGCCTGCAGGAGAGAAGGTGGACTTCTCTGTAAAGGGACTTGACTTTACAGCGGAGTATTATGTCAAGGTGCTTGCATACTCATACGGTAGAAACTATTCTGCCGCTACTGAGGTCATGACTGTGCAGACTACGACTAATAATGCTCCTGTGATAGAGCCTCTGAGCGAGGGCCCATACGCAATCAAGGCATCAGAAGTCCTGGAGGTTCCATTTGCCATCAGCGATCCTGACGGGCATGCTCTTGAGGTGAATGTCTCTTGCGAGGCTGCTCATGTCTTCTCGCAATCGATGGAGACAGGCGCATATGTCTTTACCGTTGTCGGCAAGGAAGTTGAACCGGGAGACTATGAGGCAGAGTTCACAGCAAAGGATGAATATGGCGAAGAGACTGCATACACGATGCCTTTCTCAGTGCTTGACAATGCTGCTCCTGTGATTCTCAAGGAGATAGAGGATATCCTGATCTCTGCAAAGGGTAAGGAAATGTCTATAGACATGACCGAGTATGTGACGGATCCTGACGGAGAACAGCTCAAGTATGACATCACGGTGTCAAACAATAAGGTTGTCCATGTGACTCCGAGAGCTGACCGTCTCTATGTGACAGCTCTTGCATATGGTCTTGTAGATGTGGAGATAGCTGCAAGTGATGTCCGCGGTGAGAAGGCGGTGTTCAATTTCAAGGTTCTTGTGAAGGATCCTTCAGATCCTGTATCGGTTTACCCTAACCCTGTGACTGATTATGTGAATGTCGGCACTCTGGAAATGGCCGAGACCGTTATTGCCATAACAAGTTCAACAGGTAAGTTGGTGTACGAAGGTACATATCAGGTAAGCGGCATAGAGCCGGCAAGGATCGATATGACAGGATTTGTACCTGGAACATATTCAATCAGTGTCTCATTCGGTGGTAATGAATATAAAAGGACTGTTGTAAAACTTTAAGACTATGAAGAAGCTAGTATATATAGTGGGAGCACTCATGCTCCTCGTGCCTGCGGTCGCACAGGCTCAGGCGCTTCCTTTTGTTGCCGCTGAGACTGATGCTGCAAGCCTTGGAACCGCCGGTGCAAACCTCGTCCAGACAGGTTCTGTGGCCAACGCTTCGTTCTCCAATGCTGCTGCGATTCCTTTTTCAGAGCAGACAATGGACGTCGCTGCCGGATATACAATGTGGCAGCCTGTTTCTTCCAACATTCTTAATGCAGGTGCAGCCTTCAATCTGAAGCAGAAGTTCGGCGTTGCTGTCGGCTTTCAGTATGGAATGAATCCGGCATATGACGTTACGAACTCAAGCGGAGCCGTAACCGGTACGTTCTCGCCATCTGACATGCACGTGAATGTAGGTCTGGCATGGAGATTCCTGCCGTTCCTGTCACTCGGCGCAAATGTCGGATATGCGACAAGCTCGCTTGCGGAGGGACATTCTTATGGTGCTCTCGCTGCTGATGTCTTTGCGATGGCGAAGTTCGGAGGCCTTAAGGTTACGGCAGGTGTTGCCAATGTGGGAACGACAGTTAAGGATGCAGCCGGCAATGAGTTCTGCATTCCGGGCTCAATTGCAGTCGGAGCAGGCTACAGCAAGGTTTTTGGCGAGAAGAACGGTATCGATGTCCTCGTTGATGCTGACTACTACTTCAGCGGATGGATGGCTGTTGCGGCAGGTGCAGCGTACACTTACAATGACTTCGTATCAGTACGCGTCGGCTATCGCTACGGCGGAGAGTCACCGGTTCCTTCATACGCTTCAGTAGGAGCGGGTGTGAAGCTTCTCGGCATCAAGCTCGACGCAGCATACCTGATTTCTTCATCACCGATAGGAAACACTCTGGCCCTTTCATTGGGATATACATTCTAACCCGATACGGGCTGATATATTGATTTAAAGAGTGCCGTCGCGATCAAGCGTCGGCACTCTTTTTGGTCTGCAGCGGATTACGTCTGAAAATAAAGTTAGTTATGTGTAGGAAAATCGTAATCTCGCTGGCCGCCTTCTGTGGCTTTCTGGCCTTTGCGGCGGCGCAGGACCTGACAGTGTCAGGTACAGTCACCGATCCTGAGGGATACCCTCTGGACGGTGCGACAATTATAGTCAAGGGGACGACGAGAGGCGTCTCGGTAAATTCTGACGGACGATACGAGATAAAGGTCCCGAAGGATGCAGTCCTCATTGCTTCATATCTGGGGTATCTTCCTCAGGAAAAGTCTGTCGCAGGCGAACATACACTGAATTTCATACTGTCTGAGGATACGGCCTATCTGGACGATGTGATTGTTGTTGCATACGGCGCCATGTCCAAGCAGGACTTTACAGGATCTGCTTCTCAGGTCAGCGGTGATGCTCTTGCGCAGTCTTCCAGAGAGTCTGTGGACAAGGGTATGATAGGCAAGATGTCCGGCGTGCGCATTGCTTCCGACAACGGTGATCCGGGTTCAGCGGGCAGTGTGCAGATCCGAGGAGTCGGATCCATCTCTGCCGGCACCTCGCCGCTTTATGTCATAGATGGTGTAGTGATGTCGACTTCTACGACCTCGGACCTTCAGGTCGGATACAAAAGCATGGGAGTGCTTAACTCCATCAATCCGGAAGACATAGAATCAATGACTGTTCTCAAGGATGCGGCGGCGGCCTCTCTTTATGGTTCGCGTGCGGCGAACGGAGTGATTATAATCACGACCAAGCGCGGCAAGCAGGGCAGGACGACTGTCTCGTATAATGGTGAGGTCGGAGTTACATCGATGGCAGACAATAAGGCCCTGCGTATGATGGACGGTCCTCAGTTCCTTCAGTATCTGAAGGATGCCGGTGATAATGCATATGCCATAAATCCGGCTTATTCTTATGGATTTACCGGCGATGAAATCGCCTCTATGACTGCCGATCCGAGCGGAAAGACCAGCACTGACTGGACAGATCAGATATTCCGTCAGGCCCTTACCCATAATCATCAGGTAAGCCTCACTGCGGGAGGAGAAAAGACCAAGGTATATGCCGGAATAGGCTATGACAAGACAGATGGAATCGTCCTGGGGTCATATTTCGAGAGATATTCCGGCAGGGTGAATGTCGACCATCAGGTCAGTGACTGGCTGAAGGTGGGTATCAGACAGATGGTCTCATTCACCGGGACCAAAGGCCACAGCGACCAGAGTAATCAGGCTCAGGGAATGGGCTATGCGACTCCTCTCGGAGTCTTGACTCAGAGCGACCCGACAGCGCTTCCGAAAAATCCCGATGGAAGCTGGAACGAGTATGTCAGCTGGAGCGGTCAGACAGGCAATCCGCACATTGTCTTCGACAGCGATACGGAGTATAACAAGACCCATATGATGAGAAGTCTCTCGAGTCTGGACCTGGATGTGAAATTTACTGATTATCTGAGTCTTACGAATACGTTCGGATATGACTATATAGACAATAAGCAGTATCTGTGGTGGGCGCCTTCTTCCATTGACGGAGCGTCAATGAACGGACTGAGTGCTTCTTATATATTCCAGACTTCGGACCTTACCAACTCTACTATTCTTCGTTACTCGGACAGTTTCGGATCTCACGCAATTTCTGGCATAGCCGGCTTTGAAGTGGCTGACCACAGAACGGGCTATACATATGCAAGCGCCAATAATTTCCCGAATGACAAGCTTAACGCCCTGTCGGTGGGTCAGGTGGACGGCGTGGGTGGAGCCTCATACAGGTCATTCATGATGTCGCTTCTTGGCAATGTCAATTATGACTATGACAACCGCTACTATGCCTCTGCTTCCTTCCGCCGTGACGGTTCGTCGCGCCTCGGCCCCGACAGCCGATGGGCGAATTTCTGGTCAGTCTCTGCTGCATGGAGACTAAGCCGTGAGGCGTTCATGGAAAACGTATCCGACCTGTTCAATGACCTGAAGATAAAGGCTTCATATGGTACTAACGGAAACCTTCCGTCAGAGTATTATGCATATCAGGGTCTGTATTCGGCAAGTGCGGGATATGGAACTGCGTCCGGCATATTCTGGAGCAACCCTGAGAACAGCCGTCTGGGCTGGGAGAAATCCCGCAATTTCAACGTCGGCTTTGACTGGAACCTATATAACAGAGTGGATATAGGGGTCGAATATTATAACAAGTATACCAGCTCGCTGATATTCAATATGCCGGCATCTGCTGTGACAGGCTTCAGCAGCTATACTTCCAATGTAGGACATCTTCTCAATGACGGTATCGAAGTTGAGATCAGTTCACAGAATATTTCGCGCAGGAATTTCACATGGTCTACAGACTTCAACTTCACCTGGCAGAGATCCGTCGTCAAGAATCTGCCGAACGACGGAGCTGACATAATCTATGGTGACGGAGGAATGTACATCCATAGGGAAGGCCAGTCCATGTACTCGTTCTATCTTCCTGAGTGGAAGGGAGTTGATGCCGAGACGGGACTTGGTGAGTTCTGGGTTGACCCGCTTGATCATTCACAGGGTGTCACCAACTATTACTCGCAGGCAGGAAGCGCCATCGTTGGCAAGGCATTGCCTGATTTCACAGGTGGCATGACCAACACGATGACATTCCTTGACGGACTTCTTGACCTGTCATTCCTGATATCGTATCAGTTCGGAGGGTCGCTTTTCGACTATCCTGGATATTTCACACACAGCGACGGTTTCAGGGCAGCCTCCATGAATGCTGCCGCAGACGCGGCAGACTATTGGACTCCACAGAACAGAGACGCGAAATACCCAAAGCCGATAATGAACAATCCGTATAGGTGGGACCGCTTCTCAAGCAGGCTCATCAAGTCTACGGACAACATCAGGATGAGGGAAATCACTGTGGGATGCAATATTCCGGTGAAAAAGTATCTTGAAAGCGTGAGAGTCTACTTCCGGGCAACCAATCCGTTCATGATATGGTCGGCAGTGCCAGATATCGATCCGGATGTCGCCATCAACGGATACCGTACGGTGGATGTGCCTGTAACAAAGTCGTTTGTCCTCGGAATCAACCTGACATTATAATTGTTTTAAACTGAGTGATATGAAAAAATCAATATATATGCTCGCCTGCCTTATCATGGCAGCAGCCTGCGATGCTCTGGATCAGACTCCATCCACTTCGGTGACGACCGATACCGCGATCACCAGCGTCGAAGACTTGGCGAATGCGGTCAACGGAGCCTATTATGTGGCCACTTATGGCACCATGCTCACTGTGGCTTCGGAAATGTCCATATATGCCGACCTTGTCGGTCCGGACTCATATCAGCCTGCATCCTCAGGTCAGAATGCATCACGTCTTGCCGGCTTTGCAATGACGGCTAATGATACATATAATGCTTACTATTATCTCTATGCGGCCATAGCAAGCGTTAACAGCGCGTTGGAGAAGGCCGCACTCCTCGAGGATCAGGATGCCGCAGCTCCTTATGTCGCTGAACTCTATGCCATGCGCGGACTCTTCCACTTTCATCTGGCGACATATTTTGCTCCAATCCCGACGTCAGGCAGTGAAAATCAGTCAGGTCTGGTGCTGGCTGACAAGGTGTTCGATATTGAATATGTCGGCAAGAGAGCTTCACTGGCCGATACTTATGCATTCATCATCGGAGATTTCACTAAAGCCGTGGATACCGGGCTGAACAAAGACAGGAATACAGGCCATGTCAACTATTGGGCGGCGCTTGCCCTGCGTGCGCGCGCCAATCTGTATGCCGGAAATTATTCTGCGGCCCTGACTGATGCCGAAGAGGTCCTGGAGACATCTCCATACAAGCTTTACACGGTGGAGAACTACACCAAGGTGTGGTCGCAGGAAGGCGCAGACGAGATGATCATGGAGTGTCTGCAGACCGACACTTACAATGCCCAGAGATATGCTCCCGGATACTATGCTTCTCCAAGAGGCTATTCCGAGTATGGAGTGTCTCCCGAGTTCTATGCATGGATGCAGTCGGATCCTGACGATGTCCGTTCTCAGATGGTTGCAGACTGCACTGTCGCACCAGGCGGTGACCCGGACTATCACACTGGGTATTACCCTCTGAAGTATCCGGGAAATGCCGGGGCGTCAGTGCCGGCATATGTGAATAACATCAAGGTCATAAGACTTTCCGAGATGCTCATGATTGCCGCCGAAGCGGCTCTGGCTCAGGGCCATGATGCCTCTCCGTATGTGAACACCCTTCGAAGAAACCGTATCAATGGGTATGCGGATGTCCCATCGGTCACCTTGGATGATATTCTTGACGAACGCCGCAAGGAGTTTTTCGCAGAAGGCCAGATTGCCTTCGATTTCTGGAGAAACGGCCGCACCGTCAATAACGGTTCCCTCGTCACAGGGCCTCAGAACTATCGCACGGTCCTGCCTCTTCCAAAGGAAGAAATTGACCTGTCGCGAGGCCTTCTGCAGCAAAATCCCGGATACGGAAATTAGTTCTTCCGACGAAAGGAGTCTATTTCTCTCTTCTGAGGTTTTCTATATATCTTGATATCTTATGCAGCTCCTGCGGAATCTTTATCCTTTGCGGACAATGCTCCACGCAGGTGTTGCATCCGATGCATCTGTCTGCCTGGCGTAGTTTAGGTACGGCTCTGTCATAGCTTACAAGATATGCTCTTCTGGCCTTTCTATAGTTTTCATCCTCAATGCTTTGTGCCACTTCTCCTGCATTCACGCATTTGTTGTAGTGCAGGAGGATTGCCGGGATGTCTATGCCGTAAGGGCATGGCATACAGTATTTGCAGTCGTTGCATGGGATGGTCGGGTATTTCTTCATGAGGTCTGCTGTCTCATAAAGGAACGACAGTTCTTCGTCGTCAAGAGGAACGAGAGGGGAGTATGTCTTCAGATTGTCCTGAAGGTGCTCCATATATGTCATTCCGCTCAGAACGCAGAGGACACCCTTTGGTGTGCCCGCAAAGCGGAAGGCCCATGAGGCGACGCTTCCATGAGGGTTGCGTTCCTTCAGCCTGTCTGCAATATGCTGAGGCACTTTTGACAGTCTTCCTCCGAGCAGCGGCTCCATGATGATTGACGGAATGCCTCTCTTGTCCAGTTCTGTCTGGAGATATTCTGCATTTGCATGTTTCCAGTCGACATAGTTCAACTGAATCTGCACGAAGTCCCAGTGATATTTTTCGTGGAGGGCCATGAGTTCGTCCCATCCTTCATTTCCGCCATGGAAAGAGAATCCGAGGTTGCGTATGCGACCGGCCTTGCGTTCTTCCACCAGGAAATCGATCATGCCATTGTCAAGATATCTCTTCTTGAACGCGTCCATCCCGCTGATGCTGTGCAGAAGATAATAGTCGATGTAGTCGGTCTGAAGATTCTCGAAAGATTTCCTATACATCATCATCGAGTTTTCCCTGCTTGCGTTACTGAAGTTCGACAGTTTGGTCGCAATGAAGTAGCTTTCACGAGGATGTCTCTTAAGTGCAATGCCAGTGGCCTGCTCGCTTTGTCCCTGGAGGTATACAGGAGATGTGTCAAAATAGTTTACTCCATGTTCGATGGCGTAGTCCACGAGCCTGTTGGTGGTTTCCTGATCTATGATGTCCTTGCCGTTCTCATCCTTTATCATCGGCCATCTCATGCATCCGTATCCGAGGATGCTGACCAGGTCGCCGTTGCCGGGGTTGGTTCTATATGTCATCGCCTCTTCCATGGATGTTGCCGTTTCTGTGGACGCCGAGGAATCCTTGCACCCTGTTACAGCGGCCACACCGCCCATGATCATGGCAGCGCCTCCGGCCCTTTTGAGGAACTCTCTTCTATTTATATCGTTTTTCATAATCAGATCTCCTTATGTATTTCGTGTCCTTCAACATGAATGGCTGTGAACGGTCGTGCAGGACAAAGGTTCTCGCATGCTCCGCATCCGATGCACCTTTCCTCGTTCACTGTCGGTATCATCAGTGACTTTGGATTCTCCGGATCCTTTCTCACCATCCTGATTGCTCCGGCAGGGCAGTGGCGTGCGCAGTTGCCGCAGCTCACCTCGTCGGTGTTCACCACGCAGTTGTCAAGATTCACCACAGCATGTCCTATCTGTATTGAAGACTTCTCTTCCACTGTGACAGGCTTGATGGCCCCTGCAGGACATATGTCTGAGCATCTTGTGCATTCTGGACGGCAATATCCTCTTTCATATGACATTTCCGGCTGCATCAGTGTCATCAGTGAAGTCGATGGCCTGAGCACCTGGTTAGGACATACGCTTATGCAGAGCTGACATCCGGTGCAATGGTCCGCCATATGTTTCAGGCTTATGGCGCCGGCCGGCACAAGCGGCGTCTGCCTTTCAGGCTTCTCCGCCCGTTCGATCTCCGCCAGACCTCCGTCAACCTTCATCTCCTGCGCCTTGGCTGCAACGGCGGTTCCGGCAATCACGGCCGAGGTTATGAATGCCCTTCTTCCCTGATCCGCCTTAGTTTCAGCAGCCTTTGGCTCCCTCTCCTTGACCGGAGTGCCCTTCCCATACCTGCAGGCAAAACGGATAGCCCCATCCTTGCATGTGTCAATGCAATCCATGCAGGCAACACAGCGGCTATAGTCGATTTCATGCTCCTTCATGTTAATGCACGCGGCCTTGCACTGCTTTCCGCAGAGCCCGCAGTTGCGGCACTTCTCGGTGTCGATTACAGGAGCAAAAATGCTGAATCTGGATACAAAACCGAGCACTGTTCCCACAGGGCACACCGTATTGCACCATGTCCTTCCGTGCTTCCAGGCAAGGAATCCTATGACTACAAATGTGACCGCAGCAATTACAAGCGATGAAACAGACTTGATCCACACTTCGGTGCTGTAGAACGCATAGCTTCCTGCTCTTTCGGCAATCCATGCGAAGAAATTGTTTCCGAACTGGTATAGTGGCGCAAGGAGATTCGCTGCAATCCTTCCGTATGCGCTGTATGGCGCAATCAGGATTGCTATCGAATGCGCTCCGAGCGCGAGTCCTATGATGAACAGCACAAGTATCGGGTATCTTAGCCAGTTCTTGGCAGGAGAGTATCCGAAGCGGAACCTGTTCTTTTTCTTGGTCTTTCCATGAATCCATGAGATGATGTCCTGCATGACGCCCAGCGGACAGATTACTGAGCAGTATACTCTGCCGACAAGAAGCGTGATCAGCAGTAATACGGCCACTGTCACAAGGTTAAGCGCCAGCACTGCCGGCAGCAGCTGTACCTTGGCCATCCATCCAAGCCAGGCATGAAGCGTTCCGGTGAAATCAAGGAACAGTAATGTCACACCAACAAAGAAGATGGATGCCAGAATGATTCTGATTTTTCTTAGCATTATAGTTTAGTTTATCATTGTTGTCATTTCTTTCGCTTACGCTCAAGCGTCAAGCCGATTACGAGTTTGCCGGGAAATTACTTTCATATTCGTCCAGGGCTGCAGCCATCAGCACTCTTCCTTCTTCGGAAATCTCTCTTGCCTTGGCATACTCTCCGATTGCGTCATGTGCATCGAACGGCATCTTTACCAGTATGTCCGGCTTATATCTCTCGGCTGCAGTCTTTGCCAGCACGTGATTCATTATTGAGAATGTACGTGACAGGATGCTGTAATAGTTGTCCTCATATATGATCTCGCGCTCAGGCTCTTCGTCTTTCAACTTGTGAGCTATGACCTTCTGTCCCTGCCTTCCGGCCAGCTTTACCTTTTCGAAGAATGTGAGTGAGGCATTATTCCTGACCGCGTCCAGAACGCTCTGTGTCTCCTCCTCCAATTCCTTCTCCTTGGCGAGATATGCTTCCTCTTCATTCGCTTCGTCAACGAGCATCTTCCTGATGCTGTCAATGTCGATGTCATTCACGTCAAATGCTACCAGGATGTCATTCTCCATGCGGACAGCCTTGTCAATCGGCATTGTATTCACGATACCTCCGTCGACCAAAGTCCGGTATCCATATTTTACGGGCCTGAACAGCGACGGTATTGATATGGAAGCCCTTATGGCATCGAAGAGCGGCCCTCTGTCGAAGACGACTTCTTCACCTGTATAAAGATCTGCAGCAACGGCTCTGTATGGAATTGCGAGGTCTTCAATGTTCACATCCGGAACAATCTCTTTCAACGCTCCGATCACCTTGTCTCCCTTGACGAGATGGTTCATGCTCAAGGACAGGTCCATAAGGTCGAACACCTTCCATGCATCAAGAGTGAAAAGCCACTCCTTCACATCCTCAAGCTTCCCGGCAGCATAAATCCCGCCGATAAGCGACCCGATGGACGTTCCGGCTATAGATGTTATATTGTATCCTCTTCTGGCCAGTTCTTCAATGGCCCCTATATAAGCCCATCCTCGCGGTCCACCGCTGGAAAGCACGAGTGCAACATCCTTTCCCATAATGATTGCTGTTATATAGCAACAAATATACTAAAAATCACGGAATAACCACCCTGGCGCATAACTATTTGATATCCACTCAAATACAAAAACCTCGTGCTCCCTTTTGGCGGCACGAGGTTTTTGTAATGTGTTGATATGTTGCTATTTAAGCGCCAGGATTAATTCAAGACTGCGCAGGTGAAGTATTCGTTGAAGAGTGTCATTGCCCTGTCGAGCTGTTCCGGAGTGTTGGTCTTCGTGTCCTTGAGCTGGTATTCCTGCCCCATTGTCTCATACTTATGTATACCTAAAGTATGGTATGGGAGGACTTCCACTCTCTGGAGCATCTTGAAGTCCTTGAAGTGTTCACCTAATGCTCTGATGTCCTCCTCGAAGTCACTGATTCCAGGAACGAGCACATACCGCAGCCAGAACGGCTTGCCGTTGTCCTCCAGCCACTGAGCAGTCTTGAGAGTCTGCTCGTTGCTGCGTCCTGTCAGGTTCTGATGTCTTGCATTGTTGAACTGTTTGCAGTCCAGCAGTACGAGGTCTGTCTGTCTGAACAGCTCCTCTATGTCGCTGTTCCATGCTCCTCCGTTGGTGTCGATGCAGATGTTGATGCCTTCCTCCTTCAGTCTGGCATACAGCGGAAGGAGTTCCTTGGCCTGCATTGTAGGCTCTCCACCTGAGAATGTCACTCCGCCTCTTTTTCCGAAGAAAGGCTTCTGGCTGACTGCCATCTTCACTATCTCCTCTACCTCTGTCGGAGTGCCTCCCTCAAAGGCGATCGTGTCCGGGTTTGCACAGTACAGGCAGCGGAAAGGGCAGCCCTGCAGAAAAACGACGAGCCTTAAACCTGGCCCGTCGTATGTTCCCATTGATTCGTAAGAATGAACCTTGAGCATTATCTGAGTGACTCGTGGAATGTTCTTGAAATAACCTCGAGCTGGTGCTCACGGCTGAGTCTTGTGAAGTTTACAGCATATCCTGAAACGCGGATTGTAAGCTGCGGATACTTCTCAGGGTGCTCCATCGCATCCTCAAGCATCTCTCTGTTGAGTACATTCACGTTGAGGTGGTGTGCACCCTTTGTGAAATATCCGTCCATGAGAGTGATGAGGTTGTCGATCTTGTCTTCGTCTGTAGGACCGAGTGACTTAGGCACGATAGAGAATGTATTTGAGATACCGTCCTTCGCATCGTGGTAGTCGAGTTTTGCTACAGATGAGAGTGAAGCGACTGCTCCGTGAGTGTCGCGGCCGTGCATCGGGTTTGCACCTGGAGCGAATGCCACGCCCTTTGCTCTTCCGTCAGGAGTTGCACCGGTCTTCTTTCCGTACATCACATTTGATGTAATGGTGAGGAGTGAGAGGGTAGGCTGTGCTCCCTTGTAGATCTTGCGTGCGCAGAGCTCTGTGTCGAAGAGCTGAACGACGTCGCGTGCGAGTACGTCAACCCTGTCGTCGTCGTTACCGAACATAGGGAAGTCGCCCTCGATGTCGAAGCCCTCGGTGAGGCCTTCTGAGTTGCGGCGTGCTGTCACCTTTGCATACTTGATTGCTGAAAGCGAGTCTGCCACGATAGAGAGACCTGCAACACCGTATGCGAGGTTGATAGTAGGATTTGTGTCGATGAACGCCATCTGAGACCTTTCATAGTCATACTTGTCGTGCATGAAGTGGATGATGTTCATTGTCTCGTTGTATACACGTGCAACCTCATGGAGAACCTTCTTGTAGTTTTCCATTACTTCATCGAAGTCGAGCACGTTGCTCTTGAGCGGCTTGATTCCCTCTACCATGAGTGTGCCTGTATTCTCGCAGCGTCCGCCGTTGATTGCAAGGAGGAGTGCCTTTGCAAGGTTTGCACGTGCTCCGAAGAACTGGATAGCCTTGCCGATGGCCTGGTATGATACGCAGCATGCGATACCGTAGTCGTCGCATCCTCTTACCTTACGCATGAGAGAGTCGTTCTCGTACTGTACTGAGCTTGTGTCGATAGAAACCTTTGCGCAGAACTCCTTGAATCCGTCAGGGAGCTGTGGATGCCAGAGGACTGTCATGTTCGGCTCTGGTGCAGGTCCGAGGTTGTAGAGAGTCTGGAGGAAACGGAACGAGGTCTTTGTAACCTTGCTCTTTCCACCTGTGAAACGGCCTCCGATAGCCTCTGTGATCCATGTAGGGTCACCGGCGAAAAGCTCGTTGTATGCGTTCATTCTGAGGTGGCGTACCATTCTGAGCTTCATTACGAACTGGTCGATGAGCTCCTGTGCGAATGACTCGTCGATGAGGTTGTGGTCGAGGTCATACTGGATGAAGATGTCGAGGAATGATGATACATTTCCGAGTGACATGGCTGCTCCGTCCTGCTCCTTTACAGCAGCAAGGTATGCCATGTAGAGCCACTGAACCGCCTCTTGTGCGCTTCTTGCAGGTCTGCTGAGGTCGAGACCATAGTAATTACCCATGACCTTGATTTCCTGGAGCGCCCTGATCTGCTCTGCAACCTCCTCGCGGAGAGTGATGCGTGAGCGGGTCATTGTACCTGTAAGGTTCTTGAGGTCTTCCTTCTTAGCCTCGATGAGCCTGTCGATACCATAGAGTGCAAGCCTTCTGTAGTCACCGATGATACGGCCTCTTGCATAGTTGTCAGGAAGTCCTGTGAGGAATCCCAGTGACCTGTACTTGCGGATTTCTTCTGTATATACGTCGAATACTCCGTCGTTGTGTGTCTTTCTGTAGTGAGTGAAAATCTCCTTCACCTTAGGGTCAAGCTCCACGCCGTTCTCCTGGCATGCCTTCTCTACTACCTTGAGACCTCCGAAAGGCTTGATGGCCCTCTTGAGGAGCTCGTCTGTCTGGAGACCTACGATAAGCTCGTTCTCCTTGTCGATGTAACCTGCTGCGTGTGAAGTGATTGTTGAGATAGTCTGTGCGTCGATTGCGCGTACGCCTCCGTTCTCTCTCTCTTCTGCGAGAGCTTCGAGGCACTTGTTCCAGAGCTTCTTTGTGCGCTCTGTAGGTCCCTGAAGGAATGATGCGTCACCTTCGTAAGGGGTAATGTTGCTATATACGAAATCTGCAACATCGATTCTGCGGCTCCATCTGCCGTCGTTGAATTTCTGTGTCATAATATACCTTATATAAATCGGGCGCAAAGGTAACTCCAAATTTCATATAAAGCAATCCCCATTCTGCGGTATTGTGACAAAAAACGTTTAAAATCTGCTAAAGTTTAAGAGAGAGCGACTTGCGCCGCTCTCATGCACATTCCTTGCTGCGGACTAGAACGGGTCCGGCGTGTCTTCAAGTATTCTCAGTTTCTGAGCCATGACTTCATAGAACGTCTTCTCTACTCCGTCGGCATTGGTATACCTTGTAGTCCTGAGTCTTCCGACTACATGCACCGGCATGCCCTTGCAGATGCTCCCGACATCAGGCATGTCCTTGTTTTCCCATGCTACGATATTGTGCCAGGTAGTTTCGGAAACAGGGGCTCCGTCCCTGGACTTGTAAAGAATGTCGGTCGCCAGTGAGAAATTGGCGACCTTGCTCCCGTTGAACTCGTTGGTGCGGACAAATCCGACACGTCCCTGGAGCTCGATCCTGTTGATGTGATCCATAAGATTCAATCTCTTTAAATGTTTGACTTGTTCTTCCCCACATCTTATGCGCGCTTGGTAGGTTGGTGCAAAGAAAGGTAAATTATTTTGATAAAATGCTAGTCTTTAGGTAGTTCTGGCTTTGAACTCTATTAGGTTTTTCTCTTTTTTACAATTATGTCACTTTTCTTAAAATCCTAAAATTTGTTTTGGGGTGGAAAAAATCATAAGATTCGTAAAAATCTTCGAAAAATAAATTAAAACATGCTGCGGACTCTTGCATGTACTGTTTTGCCGGATGATATTTGTATGAAAAAAGATGGGCTACAGCAAAGAAATCCGCCAGAGAGCACGATGTCTGCATTGTGGTGATGAGATCAAGTATGGACGGGCAGATAAGAAATTCTGTTGTGATGATTGCAGAGCATTGCATCATAACGATGCACTCAAGGAAAGCAGGGCATTCCGTCGCCGAGTGTTGTCACGACTTGCGTATAATCATGATCTTCTGGAACGGCTTCTTGATGCCGGGACGGAATCATTCTCCCTTCTGGAACTGGCGTCACACGGTTTTACACCTGACCTTATGACTTCGTGCCGTAAGGTCGGCAAGCACATGGAGTGCAGCTGTTTCGAGATTAAATATATAATGACTGCGTCGCGTATATATTCGATATCGAAAATACAAAATGTTTCCTTAAATTTGCAGAATTGTAACAAGTAATCAAATATGAAAAGGAAACTACTTATCGCAGGCCTCGTGCTTGCAGTTATCAGCAGTTGCAAAATGGAAAATCCACTTTTGACGGAGTCGACCGCACCGTTCGGCGCTCTACAATTCGACAAGATCCGCAATGAGCATTACCTTCCGGCATTCGAGCAGGGTATTGCAGAGGCTAAGGCGGAGATCGATGCCATCGTGGCAAACCAGGAAGAGCCTACATTCGAGAACACAATCGAAGCTATGGAGTATGCAGGCGCAACCCTTGACAGGGTGGCAGGCATCTTCTACAACCTCATGGAGGCAAACACAAACGACGAGATGCAGCAGATTGCAGAGCAGGTGTCGCCTATGCTCACAGAATACTCGATGTATGTATCTCTCAACAACGACCTTTTCCAGAAGGTGAAGGCTGTCTATGAAAAGAGGAACGAACTCGGACTCGATCAGGACCAGATGACACTCCTCGAAGATAACTACAAGAGCTTCGTGCGCGGTGGAGCAAACCTCTCTGACGAGGACAAGGCACTCTACAGCAAATGGTCCGAGGAGCTTTCTCTCACTACTCTTCAGTTCAGCAAGAATGTCCTTGCGGCTACGAATGCCTATACCCTTCACATCACAGATGAGGCAGACCTCGCAGGCCTTCCTGAGTATGTGAAGACAATGGGCGCGGAGACAGCTGAAGAGAAAGGTCTTGAGGGTTGGGCGTACACCCTTGACTACCCAAGCTACGGACCTTTCCTAAAGTACAGCACAAACCGTGACCTTCGCCAGCAAATCTGGATGGCATACAACACAAGAGCCATCGGCGGCGAGTTCGATAACACTGAGATTGTGAAGAAGATCGTTGACCTCAGGATCAAGATCGCAAACATTCTCGGATATGAGACTTATGCGGACTATGCTCTCGAAGAAAGAATGGCAAAAAGCAAGGAAACAGTGAACGGCTTCATCATGCAGCTTCTCGAGCCATCCCTTGAGTTCGCGAAGAAGGATGTCGCTGATGTATATGCATATGCAAAGGCAAACGGATTTACAGAGCCGAAACTCATGCCTTGGGACTTCTCATACTGGTCAGAGCGCTATCAGGAGGCTGAGTATGCACTCAACGAGGAGCAGCTCAAGCCATACTTCCAGCTCGAGAGCTGCATCGACGCAGTGTTCTCTCTGGCAAATCGTCTCTATGGCATCACATTCCATGAACTTGACAATGTCCCTGTATATCACGAGGACGTCAAGGTTTATGAGGTGAAGGATGCCGACGGCAGCCATCTCGCGCTCTTCTATGCTGACTTCTTCCCAAGAGCAAGCAAGAGAGGCGGTGCGTGGATGACCGAGTTCCGCGGACAGAGCATCAGGAATGGTGTCGAATATCGTCCGTTCATCAGCACAGTAATGAACTTCACCAAGCCATCCGGCGATGCTCCGTCACTCATCACTCACAGCGAGCTCACCACATTCCTCCACGAGTTCGGCCATGCTCTTCACGGCATTCTTGCTCAGGGTCGTTACGGCTCTCTCACCGGAACAGGCGTGTCACGTGACTTTGTAGAGCTTCCTTCACAGATCATGGAGAACTGGGCATATGAGCCAGAATATCTCAACTCATTCGCAAAGCACTACCAGACAGGAGAGCCTATCCCGGCAGAGCTTATCGAGAAGATCGTTGCAGCAAAGAACTACCTTGCAGGCTATGGCCAGGTGCGTCAGCTCCACTTTGCATACCTCGACATGGCATGGCATACTCTCAAGGAGGTTCCTGCAGTCGGAACAGTAGAGTTCGAGCAGGCGACTCTTGCTCCATATTCAATCATGCCTTCAGCTGACGGCGCAGCATTCTCGACCTCATTCTCACACATCTTCTCAGGCGGATACTCGGCAGGATACTATTCATACAAGTGGGCTGAGGTCCTCGAAGCAGACGCATTCTCACTCTTCAAGGAGAAGGGTATCTTCAACACAGAAGTTGCAACTTCATTCAGAAAGAACATCCTCGAGAAAGGTGGCGCAGAGGACGAGGCTGTCATCTACCGCAACTTCCGCGGCCATGATCCTGAGCCACAGGCACTGATGGAGAAATTGGGACTGGTGAAATAAATGTCCTGGCGCATAACTCGCTGATGGCGAGTGTATTATAAAAAGTTCGTGCTCCCCAAAGGGAGCACGAACTTTTTATAAGTGTCTGGTGCACAGCGGTTTGTGCGCCAGTGGGATTATGCAACCTTCTGGGTTGAGTCCTTCGGTTCTTTGAAGAGGATCATGAACAGGATTGCAACCACGAGGGCGTAGATTGCAAATGTGTACCACGCTGCACTCCAGTTCGGCTCTGCGGCATTGTAGACGAAGTGGTTAACGACTGCCTGAGCGCTGAGAGTTCCTATTGTAGCTCCGATTCCGTTTGTCATAAGCATGAAGAGTCCCTGGGCGCTGTTCTGCAGTTTCTCGCTGGTGCGCATGTTTGTGTAGAGGGCGCCGGAGATGTTGAAGAAGTCGAATGCAACACCGTATACGATCATTGAGAGGATGAGCATCCATACACCTGAACCAGGGTCTCCTGCTCCGAAGAATCCGAAGCGCAGTACCCATGCGAACATGGCGATGAGCATTACCTTCTTGATGCCGAAGATCCTCATTGCCACGGGGATGAGGAGGATGCCAAGCGTTTCGGAAATCTGTGATATCGATATGAGAGCGTTTGCATTGCGGGCTCCCCATGTCTGTGCAAATTCAGGCACTTCCTTGAAGTGAGATATGTATGGATTTGCAAATCCGTTAGTAATCTGAAGGGCAACGCCAAGGAGCATGGAGAAGATGAAGAAGATGGCCATCTGCCTGTCCTTGAAAAGTGAGAATGCGTTGAGACCGAAGCGTTCTGCAAGTGTCTGCTTTTCTCCTGTTCCTGCGTTGCAAGGGCAGTTAGGAAGTGTGAAGCAGTACAGAAGCATGGCTATGCCGAGAATACCCGAAACAATGAACTGGTTGTATGAATGCTGGTACTGTACTCCTGCTCCATTGGTCATGAAGTTGACAAAGAGCATTGCACAGATGAATCCAACTGTACCGAATACGCGGACAGGAGGAAAGTCCTTCACTGTGTCATAGCCGTTCTGCTCCAGAATGTTGAAGGCCACAGAGTTGGAAAGCGCGATTGTAGGCATGTAGAACGCTACGCTGAGGGCATAGAGTCCGAAGAGGATGCCGAATGATACTTCCGCACCGGCGGTCATGCCGTAGAACCCCGCTCCGAGCATGCAAGCTCCGGCGATTCCGTGGCAGATGCCGAGGAGCTTCTGCGCCGGAATGAACTTGTCTGCCACGATACCCATGAGGGTAGGCATGAATATGGACACGATGCCTTGCATCGCATAGAAGATACCGATGTTTTTTGCCAGTCCGACTGATGCGAGATAGCTTCCCATGGAAGTAAGGTAAGATCCCCAGACAGCCCACTGGATGACATTCATTACGATCAGTCTCAGTTTGATTGATTTGTTCATAGTGTTATTGAATTTGTTTTCTTGTTCTGATCCCCGATAAGGTCGGGGATAACGGTTTTACATTGCCGGGTTGACTATCCCGTCATTGCCGACTTGATCGGCAAGCTCTTTTGTAATGTATCAGACAAAGATAATCGTTTTTGAGTAAAAGTTACTATCTTTGAGGGTTAAAATATACTGAATGAAATTTGTCAAGACACATAATGACCCTCAGTCCGCAGCAAGGTGCGGTGTGATAACCACAGACCACGGACAGATCGAGACCCCGATATTCATGCCTGTCGGTACTGTGGGTTCCGTAAAGGGAATATACCATAGAGACCTCAAGGAAGACATCAAGGCCGAAATCATCCTCGGCAACACATACCACCTGTACCTCCGTCCGGGTCTTGACATCCTCAAGATGGCCGGCGGACTCCATAAATTCGAGTCCTGGGATCGCCCGATCCTGACCGACAGCGGCGGATTCCAGGTGTTTTCCCTCAGCCCTATAAGGAAGCTTACAGAGGACGGATGCATCTTTCGTTCACATATCGACGGATCGAAGCACATATTCACTCCCGAGAACAATATGGACACCCAGCGCATCATCGGAGCCGACATCGTCATGGCTCTTGACGAGTGCTGCCCGGGTGATGCGACTTATGATTATGCAAAGAAGTCTCTCTCCCTCACTCAGAGGTGGTTAGAGAGGTGTGTGAAGCATTTTGATGCTACGGATCCTCTTTATGGATATTCACAGGCATTGTTCCCGATCATTCAGGGATGTGTCTATCCGGACCTGCGCCGTGCGGCAGTGGATCATGCAGCGGCTCTCGACCGTGAGGGATATGCCATCGGAGGTCTGGCGGTGGGCGAGCCGACAGAGAAGATGTATGAGATGCTCGAAGTCGTATGCCCTATGCTACCGGAGGACAAGCCGCGCTACCTGATGGGAGTCGGCACACCGGCTAACATCCTTGAGGGAATAGCAAGGGGAGTAGACATGTTCGACTGTGTGATGCCTACAAGAAACGGCCGCAACGGTATGCTCTTCACATGGGATGGCATCATAAACATGAAGAACAAGAAGTGGGCGGACGATTTTTCGCCACTTGATCCGAAGGGAACATCGTTTGTCGATCATACATACACCAAGGCATACCTCCGTCATCTTTTCGTGGCCGGAGAAATATTCGCCGGGCAGATAGCAAGCGAGCATAATCTGGCGTTCTACCTTGACCTTGTCCGTGAGGCACGCAAGCACATCAAGGCCGGAGACTTCAAGGCCTGGAAGGATGAGACAGTCAAAAGGATAACTATAAGACTTTAAAGTTATGGATCTCTCGCCAAGAAAGATAGACTTATATATAATCAAGAAGTTCATGAGCACCTTTTTCGTGGCTCTCCTTCTGATCATCGGAATCGTCATCATCTTCGACATCAGTGAGAAGATCGATGACTTCGTGTCTAAGGAGGCTCCGCTCAAGGCCATAATATTCGATTATTATATGAACTTCGTCCCTTACTTCATCAACATGTTCAGTCCGCTGTTCGTGTTCATCACGGTCATCTTCTTCACTTCGAAGATGGCTGCCGATTCGGAGATTGTGGCGATACTTTCCTGCGGCGTCAGCTTCCATAGGATGATGGTTCCATATATATTCTCGGCGACCATAATCGCGCTTCTGTCGCTCTGGCTTAATCTTTTCGTCATACCGGACGCCAACAAGACCAGGCTGGATTTCGAGACGCAATACATCAAGAACCGATATAAGAGCGTCGGGCGAAATGTCCATTATCAGACGGCTCCCGGAGAGTTCGTCTTCGCCGAGTCTTTCAGCTCATGGAATAATACTGCATACAGGTTCACCATCGAGAAGATAGAGGACAACAAGCTCGTGTCGAAGATATCGGCGGAGACAGCGGTGTATGATACCCTGAAGGGCACATGGAGACTTAAGAAATACTTTATCAGAGAATATAACGAAGACCTGACAGACAAGATAAGAAGCGGACGTCAGATGGACACCACGCTTGCATTGTCCGTGAAGGATTTCTATATGACTGAGAAGACGGTCGAGACGTTGAACTATGAGGAACTCAATGACATGATCGAAACGCAGAAGATGCGAGGAGATGCCAATGTCAAGTTCGCCCTCATAGAGAAGAACACCCGTCTCGCACTTCCGTTCTCAGCATTCATTCTTACGATCATGGGAGTTGCGCTTTCGTCTAAGAAGAGAAGGGGAGGCATAGGTTGGAACATAGGTATCGGCATAGCCTTGGCCTTCACATACATCCTCTTCTTGCGCTTCAGCCAGATGTTTGTCCACACGGGAGTCCTCCCTCCATTCATAGCCCTATGGCTCCCGAACATCATCTTCGCCATCATCGCAGCCTTCCTCTACCGCATCGCCCCGAAGTAACCTCACCAGCAGACATCCTCCTCGTCCGCATCGCTGTTCAGAAAGTTCGGAAACTTCCTTTGTTCTGCTCGCGAAGCCTACCAGACAGCCTCCTTGTCCGCTTCGCTATTTCAGGGAGGTATGCCAGTTGGCGTCCGACAGGAAAATGGCTGATTTTATGATGGACGGTACAGAAATCAGCTCATATTGTTCGGCTTTGCCTACCGTCCATCATCGAAATCGTCAAAAACATGTCGGACGGTGACCAGTAGGGTGAATTTGGTTGGTGTGGCCGCCCGTGGTCTATATTCGCTTTTACGTCAGTAGACTTATCTATATATGGTTGAGTTATAAACAAAGGTGGCAGGCAGTCTCAGCGGCATTGGCTCCCGAAAAGGGAAGGGGCCCACGAAGTGGGAAGGACCGCTGGTGACTGCCTGCCACCTTTGTTTTATCTGTATTTAGATCAGTCTACATAGTGTACCCAGTTGAACGGATCCTCGATCTCGCCCTTCTGAAGTCCGGTAATATAGTTATAAAGTTTCAGAGACTTAGGACCGCACTGACCCTCGCCATAAGTGTATACTGTCTCCTCCTTCGACTCCAGGAACGGCTTGTCAACCAGCTTGTGCACAGGAGTGATCACAACTGCAGTACCGCATTCGCCGACCTCCTCGAAAGTGCTGAGCTCAGAAACAGGAACCTCTCTTCTCTCAACCTCCATTCCAAGGTGTGCCGCTACAGTCTCGAGAGACATGTTGGTGATTGAAGGGAGGATTGAGTCTGACTTAGGAGTGATGTACTTGTTGCCCTTGATCGCAAAGAAGTTCGAAGAGTTGAACTCGTCGATCAGAGTCTTTGTCGACGGGTCAAGATAAAGCACTGCCTTGTATCCCAACTCATGTGCAATGTTCAGAGAACGGAGAGAGCAGGCGTAGTTTCCACCTACCTTGTATGCTCCTGATCCGTTAGGCGCAGCCCTGTCATAGTTTCTCGCGATGACTACGTCTACAGCGTCAAGCGCTCCGCCCACATATGCTCCAACAGGGGAACAGAGGATCATGAATGTGCTTTCCTTTGAAGACTGCACTCCGAGCTGAGGGTTTGATCCGATGAGAGTTGGACGGATGTAAAGTGATGCTCCGGTTGCCTCATAAGGAGGAAGGAACTCCTCGTTCTCCTTGATGCAGCGCTCGCACATCTCGATGAACATCTCAGTTGAAGGTGCCTCGATGCCGAGGTATTGAGCAGACCTCTGAAGACGCTTTGCGTTCTCTTCCGGCCTGAACATCCTGATCCTGCCATCCTTGCCTCTGAAGGCCTTGAGACCCTCGAAGCACTCGATTGCGTAATGGAGCGCGCCTGCATATGCACTCAGGTGCAGATAGTCGTCAGTATGACTTTCTACAGGTGTCCATGCGCCATCCTTGAAGGTGGTGAGGAGGATTGTGTTTGTCTTGGTGTAGGAGAAAGTGAGTTTGCTCCAGTCAATATTAGCCATGGTGTTATCAGATTAGTATTTCAAAAAGTTTATTGTTCTCGTTGATGTACTCGTATGAGATTCCGTGCTTGTCCATCCTGTCTGTGAGACCCTTGAAGTCTTCCTTTCTGGCAAGTTCGATACCTATGAGCGCAGGTCCGAAGTTCTTGTTGGTCTTCTTGATGTACTGGATATATACGAGGTCGTCCTCCGGGCCGATTACATCTCGGATGAAAGAGAGGATCTCGCCGGACTTCTGTGGGAAGTTCACTATGAAATAATGCTTGAGGCCTTCGTAGAGGAGTGACTTCTCACGTATCTCCTCCATTCTGGTAATGTCGTTGTTGCTTCCGCTGACGATGCAGGCTACATTCTTGCCCTTTATCTTGTCTTCATAGAAGCGGAGCGCAGCTGATGCGAGAGCTCCTGCCGGTTCCACAACGATAGCGCTCTTGTTATACATCTGGATGATGGTTGTGCAGACAGCACCTTCCGGAACGACAACGATGTCATCGAGGACTTCCTTGCAGACCTGGTATGTCAGTGCTCCTGCCTTCTTGACGGCAGCTCCGTCTACAAACTTGTCGATATGCTCAAGTTCCACGAGTTCTCCTGCCTCGATCGCCGCCTTCATGCAAGGCGCTCCGCCAGGCTCCACGCCGATGATCTTGGTCTCTGGAGACATCATCTTGAAATATGAACCCAGACCTGAGGCGAGTCCGCCACCTCCGATAGGGACGAACACATAGTCAAGCTTCACGTTCGTCTGATTGAGGATCTCGCGTCCTATGGTACCCTGGCCTTCCATGACCTTAGGGTCGTCGAACGGCGGGATGAAAGTCCTTCCGCTCTCCTCAGCAAATGCTATCGCCGCAGCGTTGGCCGCGTCAAAAGTGTCTCCGGTCAGGACGATCTCGATGAACTCTTTTCCGAACATCTTCACTTGCTCGATCTTCTGCTTAGGGGTTGTGGTAGGCATGAATATCGAACCTATGATCTGCAGCTTGCTGCAAGAGAAGGCGACACCCTGTGCGTGGTTTCCCGCACTGGCGCAGACTATGCCTTTCTTCAATGTCTCGGGATCGATGGATCTGATCTTGTTGTATGCTCCTCTGATCTTGTATGACCTTACCATCTGAAGGTCCTCTCTTTTGAGGAACACATTGGCCTCGTAGATGTCTGAGAGGTTGTTGTTCTTCATGAACGGTGTCGGCTCGAGGATTTCCCCAAGTACCTCAGAGGCTCTGTCGATGGCCTCGATTGTTGGAAAGTACTTTGCTTTTTCCATCTTTTGAATTTTTAAATCAAATATGATTTATGTGTCAAATTTATAATTTAAATTGATAAATTCCTAAAGAATCAGTCAATTTATATGTCTTTTAATTCATCATTATAAGTGCGATGGACTTGTGGCTGAATTCAAGCCTGATGTTGTCCTGCGTTGCGACGTTGAGGGTAGCTTTCCACCAGTTGTCGAAAACGACGTCGTCTGTCTTCCATCTAAGCCCTTCTGACTTTATCCTGAGTGTGTTGTCCGGACTCAGTATGGATATCTGACGACCTTCGCCGCAGTCCATTTCCACAGTGCCGGTGACAGCCACTATCGTAGCATGATCGGTGATCATCTGCACCTGTATGCCCATCCCTTCCAGATCATATATGCGGGCATATTCCATGAGCAGGGAAATGTTTCCGATGGTATGGTCCTCCCTCTGTCCTGTCGCTCCCAGTATGGTGATGCTTTCTATGTCCTCAAGGTTATCCATGGCCCATCTGAACGCCTTCGTCTGGTCGTTGTGCTCCTGTTCGTCGATCTTTACGATTATGTCTGAATACTTTTTTCTGAGACTTTCAGACAAAGAGTCCATATCTCCGATGACGCGGTCAGGGAGTCTTTCCGTGCCGAATATGGCCTTGCTGTTACGAATGAATTTCTTGAGAGCACCGTCGCAGCAGATGATGAAATCAGCTGTGCGGATCAGGTATCGTGGATACTCGGTCCGTGGAAAACTGCCGTCGCAGATTATGACGATGTTGCTGCCCATATGAATCTTATCTGCCTGTTACCTGTGATGACGTGCCAGTCGAGGTCTTGTAGCTCTGTGGCTCTCTGAATCCGATGAGGAAGTCCTTCACAGCCATTCTCTTCTTGCCTGCAAGCTGGAGCTCTGTAACGGATATCGCTCCGTCTGCTGTCGCGATTGCAAGATATGTCTTGCCGTCCGACAGTATCGTTCCGGGCTCTGTGCCTGTGCTGTGTCCGCACTGGGCAAGCATCGCTGCGTATTCCTCTCCCTCTACCTTGATGGTCTTGTATATCTTCATCTGGGTGGTCTTCTCATCCTTGACAAGCTCTGTGAATGCGGCAGGGTATGGACTCAGACCACGGATGAGGTTGTATATGTCTTTGGTAGATCCTCTCCAATCTATGTGGCATAGTTCTCTGGTGAGTTTCGGTGCAGGCTTCAGGATCTCGGATCCCTGGATGAAGCTCCTCTGTACACGCAGTTCGACATTGTTCTCTATGAGTGCTTCCACTGTGTTGACAACCAGTGTTGCACCGAGCTCCATAAGCTTGTCGTGAACCTCTCCTACAGTCTCGTCAGGACCGATCTTGCAGTCATATCTATACATGATGCCGCCGGTGTCCATGCCGTCGTCTATCATGAATGTAGTCACACCGGTTGTCTTCTCGCCGTTGATCACAGCCCAGTTTATCGGGGCTGCGCCTCGGTACTGAGGAAGCAGTGCTGCGTGGAGGTTGAATGTACCCATCTTCGGTATCTCCCATACCACCTTAGGCAGCATCCTGAAGGCTACTACCACGAACAGGTCCGCCTTCCATGCCTTCAGGGCATCAAGGAACTCAGGGTCCTTGAGTGAAATCGGCTGAAGCACAGGGATGTTGTGCTCCACTGCATATTTCTTGACGGCGCTTTCGTTCACCTTGAGCCCTCGGCCGCTGGCCTTGTCCGCCACGGTGACGACTCCCACCACATTATATCCGTTCTTTATCAGCTCGTCGAGCGGTGCTACGGCGAACTCTGGCGTACCCATGTATACGATACGGGTCTTCTTGAAAAATCCCATTATTGCAGCCTTTATTTTCTTGAATCCGTTCCTGATGTTTCCGAGGTTGAAGATTGATGAGTCATTGATCGCCTGCCAGGTCAGATAGAGACCGGTAGGGAGCAATATGTATGAAGATATGAACACGCCGTGGAACGGCCCTACGGCGCCGTCACGTGCGAGCTTGGTTCCTGTGATGTCGATCACCCAGTAGAACACGAAGAAAAGCACTGAGATGATCGCTGGTGTTCCCAGTCCTCCTTTTCTGATGAGCGCTCCGAGAGGGGCTCCGATGAAGAAGAATATGAGACACGCAATCGACAAGGCGAACTTCTTGAGAATCTCAATGTCGATAAGCCTGAGTGTGTATGTGTGATGATACCTCTCACGGGAATATGAAGCCAGAGATGTCTGCAGGTCAGATGCATTGTCCTTGGCTCTCTCATATGCCTGGATCTGCGCCTCAAGCGTCTTCCATCCTTCGTTTTCCTTCCTGATGAAAGGAGATGTCCTTCCTGCCTTTCCTGCGGAATCCAACTGGGCGTTATATCTCAGGACTCTGGATTTCTGGACAGACTGGATGTTCTTCTGCTTGCCCTCTTCGTTCAAGGCTCCGATCGAGTCCTGTCCGTGCTGAAGCTGTGCGAGGTTCATTGACTTCACCTGGTCGTTGAAACGGCTTGAGTCTGACTTATGGAAAGCGTAGTTCTCAAGAGGAATGATGAGTTCCTGTTCTCTGAAGTCGATTTTCTGAAGCGTCAGAGTCGTGTCGCGGTACTTCTTGGTGTTTGTCTCCTCGTAGTTCGCTCCGTTATAGAGGGTGAATGTAAGGTAGCTCTTGTCCTTGGACATCTTCATAAGAGCCGAATCTGCAAGCGTGAGGCTGGTGTTTCCTTTGTTCTTGGTATGGTTATATACCATCACGCCGTACATCATGTCCGTCTCCTTGTCTCTCTCGTTGACGCGGAGTATGTATCCTTCAATACCGTTGTAGAAGGTGCCGGTCGGGATCTTGATCTCCTCCTTGGTCTTGCCGATGTCGTCCCTCAGAGTGTAGATCTTGTTGTATGCGACAGGAATGAGGTCGTTGGATATGAAGAATGCTCCGACGCTTATGACTCCGCATATGATTCCCAGAGGGATGAGCACCCTCTGCAGCGATATGCCGGCGGCCTTGATGGCGAGAAGCTCGTTGTTCTCGCCGAGCGTTCCAAGGGTCATCATCGACGAAAGGAGGGTTGCCAAAGGAAGTGACAGAGGCAGCAGGGTCGCGCTGCCCCATCCGAGGAATTCAAGTATAACCTTGAGGCTCAATCCTTTACCTACCAGTTCGTCGATGTAGAGCCATAGGAACTGCATCATGAGAATGAACACTACGACCAGCAGGATCGCTATGAACGGTCCTACAAAAGACTTGATTATGAACTGGTCGAGTTTCTTCATTCTATCGTGTGGCTGATTCCAACAATTTGCTTAAAGCTGCTGAAAGTCCATCAACGGACTTGCCGCCTGCTGTTGCAAGGCCAGGCTGTCCGCCGCCGCCTCCCATGATGAGCTTGGCAGCTTCGCGCACATCTGCGCCTGCGTTGTGACCTGCCTTCACGAGGTCGTCAGTATACATGAGAAGGAGCTGTGGCTTTCCGCCTGTCTCGAATGCTGCTGCGATCACGAGGTTCTGCGCCTCTTTCTGAAGCATGAACGCTGCATTCTTGAGCATCACAGGGTCGATAGAGTAGTCGATAGTCACGACATTCACGCCGTTGATCTCCTTGGCAAGCTCCTTGAGGCTGTTCTTGAGGGTGATGGTCTTCTCCTTGATCACCTCCTCCATCTGCTTCTTGTATGTCTCATTCTCTTCAACCATCTTCTTGATGGCTGCTGCAAGGTCAGGAGCATTGTTGAAGAAGGCCTTTGCAATGCGGATGGATGTCTCCATGCCGTCAACGATGAGTTCTGCATGAACTCCTGTAGTGGCCTCGATGCGGCGTACACCCGCAGCGATCGCTGACTCTGATGTTATCTTGAAGAATCCTATCTGTCCTGTGGCCGCAGCATGAGTACCGCCGCAGAGTTCGCATGACGAACCGAATCTCACAACACGCACCTTGTCACCATATTTCTCTCCGAAGAGTGCCATTGCACCCATCTCCTGAGCCTCTTCCATAGTCGCGGCGCGGTTCTCGTCGAGCGGATAGTTGGCCCTGATGAGTGCGTTCACCCTCTTCTCCACAAGGTCGATCTGCTCTTCTGTGAGCTTCTCATAATGAGAGAAGTCGAAGCGGAAGTACTGGTCGCATACATATGAACCCTTCTGCTCCACATGTGTTCCGAGGATCTCGCGGAGAGCCTGATGGAGGAGGTGTGTCGCTGTGTGGTTGTTTTCGATCTGGGTTCTTCTCTCGGTGTCCACATGGAGGCTGAAGCTCTCCGTGCAGTCTGCCGGAATGCGCTCTGCGACGTGGATGGTGAGGTTGTTCTCCTTTATTGTGTTGAGGATGTTGATCTTTTCTCCGCTTTCTGAAAGGATGTATCCGGTGTCGCCGACCTGTCCTCCCATCTCTGCATAGAAAGGAGTGCGCTCGAACACGAGCTGGAACATGGTCTTGTTCTTTGCCTTTACAGTGCGGTGGCGTGTGAGCTGGACGCCTTCGAGGTCAGTGTAGTCATAACCGAGGAACTCGATGCTGTCGCAGTGCGCGAACTCCACCCAGTCACCTGACTCGATGGCAGTGGCGTTGCGCGCCCTGTCCTTCTGCTTCTGGAGTTCTGCCTGGAATCCCTCGAGGTCGATGGTATATCCCTTTTCAGAAGCGATGAGCTCAGAAAGGTCGATAGGGAATCCGAATGTATCATAGAGGACGAATGCGTCTTCGCCGCTGATGACCTTGGTCTCTGCTGACTTGGCCATGATGTTGTCCATCAGGCGGATGCCTCTGTCAAGAGTGCGGAGGAAAGCCATCTCCTCTTCCTTGATGACGCGCTCGATGAGGGTCTGCTGCTTCACGATCTCCGGATAGAATTCGCCCATGTCGTCAACGAGCTGCTGCACGAGACGGCAGAGGAAAGGTTCGTTGAATCCGAGGAATGTGTAGCCGTAGCGCACTGCGCGGCGGAGGATTCGGCGGATCACATATCCTGCCTTCACGTTTGAAGGGAGCTGGCCGTCAGCGATTGAGAAACTGATTGCACGGATGTGGTCTGCGATCACGCGCATCGCGATATCTTCTTGTTCATTCACTCCGTATCTGTGTCCTGAAAGCTCCTCGATCTTGCCGATCATGCCTGTGAACACATCTGTGTCATAGTTTGACTGCTTGCCCTGAAGTGCCATGCAGAGGCGCTCGAAGCCCATTCCTGTGTCCACGTTCTTGTTAGGGAGAAGCTCAAGCTCTCCGTTCGCCTTGCGGTTGTACTGCATGAACACGTTGTTCCATATCTCGATCACGAGGTGGTGGTCCTTGTTCACGAGTGAAGCGCCCGGAACGGCAGCCCTCTCCTCGTCGCTTCTGAGGTCTATGTGGATCTCGGAGCATGGTCCGCATGGACCTGTGTCACCCATTTCCCAGAAGTTGTCCTTCTTGTTTCCGAGGAGGATCCTGTCCTCCGGAAGATGTCTCTTCCATGCCTCCATGGCCTCGGTGTCGAGTTTGGTGCCGTCGGCCTCCGATCCCTCGAACACAGTCGCATACAGTCTGTCCTTGTCGAGCTTGTATACTTCTGTGAGGAGCTCCCATGCCCAATCGATCGCCTCGCTCTTGAAATAGTCACCGAAACTCCAGTTTCCGAGCATCTCGAACATTGTGTGGTGATATGTGTCGCGTCCGACCTCTTCAAGGTCGTTGTGCTTTCCGCTCACGCGGAGGCATTTCTGGCTGTCTGCAACCCTTTTCCATTTAGCGGGGCTGTTGCCGAGGAACCAATCCTTGAACTGATTCATTCCTGCGTTGGTGAACATGAGTGTAGGGTCGTTCTTCACTACCATCGGTGCCGAAGGCACTATCTGATGGCCCTTTGAAGCGAAGAAGTCCAGAAAGGCTTTTCTAATCTCTTTTGAAGTCATATGTTGTCTCTTTTATTCTATTATCAGATCTGTGGCGCGACGACGAAGTCACACCAACCTACAAAAGTACAACAAATTTCCGGAATAGCTCGCAATGGACCCCTAAATCTTGACCTTAAATTTTGTTTTATATATTTTTTATAGAAGTGTATGATATTTTGATTATCTTTGCATGTTATGTCAATAGGTAAAAGATACGTATTTAACAGCAAGACCTTGTCGTACGAGGTGAAGAAACGCTCAAAGAGCTCGCGTTTCTTCAAGTCGCTTGTGCTTTTTGCGGTAAGCCTGGGTATGGCGGTATTCTATTTCTGGCTGTATGCTTATGTGCTTGATCTTGAGCCGCCTAAGACAGCTATTCTCAAAAAGAAGAATGCGGAGCTGTGTTCGAGAGTGGAGATGCTGAACAGGAAACTGGACGAGTCGAGTGAGGCCCTTGCTTCTCTTCAGATGAGGGATGATGACATATACAGGTCCATATTCGGTATGAACGAGATACCTGCAGAAGTCAGGAATGCGGGTTTCGGAGGTGTGAACCGGTATGCTCATTATGACGACGTCGACCCGAACGGCCTTCTCAAGAAGACAGCCGTCAGGCTGGACGTGCTCACTAAGAAGACATATGTCCAGAGCAAGTCGTTCGATGAGGTAGCCCTGCTTTCGAGGCGTGCCGGCGAAATGGCTTCATGCATTCCGGCGATTCCGCCGATGAATCCGGATCCTGAGATATACAGGTTCACCAGTCCGTTCGGTTACAGGAGAGATCCTTTCACGGGAAGGTCAAAGAGGCATACGGGAGTGGATTTTGCGATGAAACCCGGCAATCCGATATATTCTACGGGAGATGGAGTCGTGGAGTCAGTCAAGTTTGAACTTTTCGGATATGGAAACCAGGTCGTGATCGATCACGGGTTCGGATACAAGACAAGATATGCTCATCTCAAGTCGGTCGGCGTGGCCGAAGGAATGAAGGTCAAGAGGGGAGAGTGCATCGGCCTCAGTGGAAATTCCGGACGTTCGTCCGGTCCTCACCTGCATTATGAGGTGCTGTACAAGGGCTCGCATGTGAACCCTGCGAATTATTTCGACCTGTCCATAACTCCTGAGGAGTATGCGACTATGGTTCAGGAGATTGCGGATGCGTCCGAAAGGATCACACTGCACCCGTCCCACAAGAAGAAGAGGAGATAGCAGATGGAAGGAGAGTACACATACGACAAGGAAAAGGTGAGATTCCGCAAGGTGAAGACATCCGCGTGGAAGTGGTTCCGCCGTGGGTCTATGTTCATTGTGGCCACCATGTCCATGGCAGTTCTTTATTATCTGGTCTTTGCTCTGTTTTTCAGTACCGACACTGAGCGTCGCCTGAAACAGGAGAACGCCATGTATGAGAGTGAGATGCCTGAGCTTGAGCGCAAGGAGCGCCTGATGTCTGACGTGATTGAAAACCTTCAGCAGCGCGATAACCGCATATATGAAGAGATATTCCACACTTCGGCGCCGGACATGGATCCTCTTGCGTCGCTTGACCTTCAGCTTGCGGGCATCGATTCCATTCCGGACGGCAATATTGTGAAGTATGCGGAGCGCAAACTTGGACATATGGAGGCCAGTGCGGCTCGCATAGAGGATAACTTCAGGAGGATCATGGAAGTTGTGAATGACGATGAATTCGTCATGCCTCCTATGACCAATCCTCTCAAGGAGTATGTTTTTGCACAGACCGGAGCATCGGTCGGAGACAAGATAAATCCTTTCTACAAGGTGAGCATGCGCCACAATGGAATTGATATGATCGCTCCGTCCGGTGAACCTGTGTATGCGGCGGCAGACGGCAAGGTCAAGGAGGTCATCAGGTCAAGGAAGGGACTTGGCAACGTGGTCGTGATAGACCATGGCAACGGATATGTGACCAGGTATGCGCATCTGGCCGACATCGAAGTGTCTAAGGGAAGGTCGGTCAAGCGCGGAAGCCGCATAGGATATGTAGGAGTGTCAGGCAACTCTTTCGCTCCGCATCTGCACTACGAAGTGCTGAAGGACACGCTTGTTCTTGACCCGGTGAACCATTTCTTTGCGTCAGTGACGCCAGAAGAATATATGAACATGATGATTCTGTCCGTATCCACCGGACAGTCAATGGATTGACGCAAGTGTCATCCGGAGGAACAAAGTGACGTGAGGATCTGAATATAGTTATGGAAAAGTATTTTTACACAGTAGGAGAAGTCGCTGAGATCATCGGCGAAAGCGCATCCCTGGTGCGCTTCTGGGCAAATGAATTCCCTAAGTTCATCAAGCCGCAGAGAAACGCCAAGGGCAACCGTCTTTTCACTAAGGAGGATGTCGAGACATTCAAGCACATCCATCTTCTGGTGAAGATCGAGGGCCTTACTCTTGAAGGTGCCGCGAAGAGGCTCAAGGGCGAGAAGAAGGATGTCATCAACAAGGCAAAAGTGCTGGAGACCCTCAGAGGCATCCGCCAACAGCTTACAGAAATCCGCCAGGACCTATGAAAGTAAAAGAAATAATATCCGTAATCGAGTCCTTCGCTCCGCTCTCCATCCAGGAGTCCTGGGACAACAGCGGCCTGTGCGTAGGCTCGCCAGAGGACGAGGTGACCTCTGTCCTCATGGGACTGGATTGCACACCGCAGCTTGTAGATGAAGCAATTGCGTGTGGAGCCGATATGATCATAACCCACCATCCTCTCATATTCTCGGGATTGAAGAAGATCACTCCTGAAAATCAGGTCGGCGCGGCTGTGATCAAGGCAATAAGGGCTAGAATAGCGATTTATGCGGCACATACCAGTGCGGACAAGGTCATTGCGGGTGTCAGCGGTGCAATGGCAGCAAGGCTTGGCCTGGAGGATGTGCAGATTCTCGATGAAGACGGAGAAGGTACAGGACTCGGTGTGGTGGGTAACCTTCCGGAACCGCTTTCCGCAGCGGAGGTTACCGCCCTGATGAAGGAGAGATTCGGACTGAAGGTCCTCAAGTCTTCAAGACCGCTCGATGGCAAGATCGAAAGGGTGGCCATGTGCGGAGGATCAGGCGGTTCCCTCATAGGGGCTGCCAGGAAATCCGGAGCCCAGCTATATGTCAGCGGAGACATTTCATACCATAATTTCTTTACCGAAGATGGCTTCATGATCATGGACATAGGACATTATGAGAGTGAAATAGAGATAGTTGACATTTTATTTTCTTTGATAAAGAAAAATTTTCCTACCTTTGCGGTTCGCATTACTCAGAATTTAAATAGTAACCCGATATATTATTTTTAAGCGATATGGCTAAAAAGACAAAGAAAATCGAAACACCGATTGACCAGAGAGAGACCTTCGTGTCGATCCAGAAGAGTTTTGCAGACTCGGATCTCACTGTAGCAGAGAAGCTTAAGACTCTTTACGCTCTCCAGCAGGCAGACACAGACATCGACAAGATCCTCCAGCTCAGAGGTGAGCTTCCTCTTGAGGTCGAGAACCTCGAGAACGAGATCGCTGAGCTCAAGGCAAAGGCGGCGCGTGTTTCAGAGCAGATTGAGGAGTTCAACAAGATGATTGCTGAGAACAAGCTGAACATCGCTGAGTGCGATGCTCAGATCGAGAAGTACAAGTCTCAGCTCGACAACATCTCCAACAGCCGTGAGTACGACTCCCTCAACAAGGAGATCGAGAACCAGGGTCTCCTCAGACAGATTGCTGAGAAGCACATCGGTGAGGCAAAGGAGCGTATCTTCGAGAAGAAGAACGACCTTGAGATCATCAAGGAGAAGATTGCTGTAAGGACGGCCGACCTCGCAGCAAAGAAGGAAGAGCTTGCAACAATCGTCGAGTCTACAGCAAAGGAGGAGGAACTCCTCCGCGCAAAGAGAGACGAGTGCGCGGCAAAGATCGATGCAAGAACAATGAGCGCATACGAGCGCATCCGTCAGAGCTGCAACAACCACCTTGCAGTGGTTTCAGTGTTCAACGGTGACTCTTGCGGCGGCTGCTTCAACACAATCGCTCCTCAGAGGCTCATCGACATCGCTTCCAACAGGAAGATGATCATCTGCGAGCACTGCGGCAGAATCCTCGTAAACCCGGACTTCGAATAGTCGGATATGGCAAAAAAGAAGGAAACAGGAGTAAATCTCGATACATTAGGGCTTGAGTTGGGCAATAAACCACCTCAAGCCCTTGATGTCGAAGAGGCTGTCCTCGGCGCGCTTCTCATCGAGCCGAACAGCGTCGACGACGCGATGGGCGAACTGACCCCGAGCTGCTTCTATTCAGAGAAGCACAGGATGATATTCGAGGCCATGCAGACGCTTGTCAAGGAGCATGCCGCGCTGGACCTTCTGTCAGTTTCCCAGAAGCTCCGCGACAACGGAAAGCTTGACGAGGTCGGAGGCACTGTGTTCCTTGTGCATCTTTCGCAGAAGGTAGGTGCGGCGGCGCATATCGAATATTACATCAGGATCCTCAAGCAGAAGTGTATCCAGCGTGAGCTGATCACCGCTTCATACAAGATACTGAAATCGTCATATGACGAGTCCATAAATGTGGACTATCTGATAGACCTCGCCCAGACAAACATCTTCTCCGCAATCCAGAACAATGTGAAGAAGGATGTGCAGGAGATCGGAAATGTCATCAACGATGCTCTTGAAGACCTTCAGAAACTTCAGGGACAGACCGGCTTGAGCGGCGTTCCGTCAGGATTCGCCTCGCTTGACAAGGTCACCCAGGGCTGGCAGCCTTCTGACCTCATCATCCTTGCGGCCCGTCCTTCGATGGGTAAGACCGCATTCGTGCTGAACCTTGCAAGAAATGCAGCTGTAGACTTCAATAAGCCTGTTGCGATATTTTCCCTTGAGATGCCCGCCATCCAGCTGGCAAAGCGTATGATGGTTTCGGAGACAAAGCTCAACGCTGACAAGTTCAAGGGTGGAGAAAAGATCGCGGACTGGGAGTGGAAGCAGCTGGACATCCAGCTAAAGAGGCTGGTGAAGGCACCTATATATATAGATGATACCCCATCTCTTCCTATCATGGAATTCCGCTCGAAGGCCAAGAGGCTTGTCAACCAGAAGGGAGTGAAGCTCATCGTGGTAGACTATCTTCAGCTGATGCAGGGACCTGCAGAACTTCGCGGAATGCGTGAACAGGAAGTCGCAGCTATCTCGCGTATGCTTAAAGCTACGGCAAAGGAACTGAACGTGCCTATTATCGCACTGTCACAGCTCTCCCGTCAGGCCGAGAACAGGCAGGGCAGCAACCGTCGTCCACAGCTCAGCGACCTGCGAGAGTCAGGATCAATCGAGCAGGATGCTGATATGGTGATTTTTATCCATAGATTTGATTATCAGGGACTTTCGGAGGACTCAAACGATGTTGGAAGGACACAGATCATCATAGCGAAGCACAGAAACGGTGCAATCGGAGATATCGAGATGAGGTTCCGTTCTGATGAGGTGCGTTTCGTAGACCTTACCGATACGGTCTATGCTCAGGCCGATGGCGCTGGCGTGGAATCTGCAATGAACAGTGAGCCTGCCCCGATGCCTCAGGAGGCGCAGCCATACGACGCATATCCGCTAGACGGTGGATTCGGTGGTGAGGGCAGCTTTGTTTAGAACCGGATGACCTGTATAAGAGTAATATTGATTCTCCTGTGTGCGAGTCTGGCATTGCAGCCGGCCCGTTCACAGGAGAAAAGTGTTTCTGGAGAGACTTTCTGCATTCCTGTAAGGACTGTGGAGGAGGAGGAACTGGTCTTTCAGGCAGGGGAGAAGCTGACCTTCACGATGCATTACGAATGGGGAGCGATAAACTCAGATGTCGGCACCGGGACCGTGGTTCTGGATACCGTAAGATACAACGGCATAAAGGCTTTCCATTGTTCGGTATATGGCAGGACCACAAGACTTTATGACCTTTTCTTCAAGGTGCGCGAGGACTTTGATGCGTGGTTTGCATGCGACGGACTGAGACCTCTGAAGTTCACCAGGGATACTCACGAGGGACACTATGTTGCGAAGAATACATACATCTACGACTGGAACGCGGTGGAGCCGCATATTGATGCTGACGTATACTCGTCAAGCAGCGGGCAGCGGTACCTGGAACTACCGCTGACGCCATGTACCTATGACCTCCCCTCCCTGTTTTTCCTTGCGAGGAACATGGACATGGACAATCTGGTTCCGGGAAAGAAATACCCTATGACATTCGCCATAGATGACGATGTGTACAATGTATATTTCATCCTTTATGGACGCGAGACCATAAAGGTCAAGGGCCTCGGGACCGTGAAGACCATAAAGTTCGCGGCAAGGCTTCTTGCCGGTGAAGTGTTTACAGGCGAGGAAGATATGATGATATGGGTGACGGATGACGACAACAGGATACCGGTATGCTTCGAGGCGCCGATCCTTGTCGGCACAGCCTCCGGCCGCCTCAAATCCTGCAGCGGTCTGAAGCACCCGTTCACAGCATTAATACATAAATAATAGTTATGTCTAAGAAAAACGAAATAACCCACACAGGAAAGATCGTCGAGATCACTCCTGATTTCACCACTGTTCAGATAGTGGTTTCATCGGCATGTGCATCATGCCACGCCAAGAGCCTTTGCGGCATGTCAGAGGACGAGGAGAAGATCATCATGCTCCCGACTGACCCATATGCGACATATAATGTCGGAGATGAGGTGCAGGTGTATACGAAAATGAGCATGGGATTGAAGGCTGCGTGGATATCTTATGTGATTCCATTGGCGATTTTAATGATTTTAATATTATCTTTGTCGGCTGTAATCGAAAGCGAAGCCCTAAGGGCTTTGGCATCGATCGGCGGTGTCGGCGTGTACTACTTCTTCATCTGGCTGTTCAGGGAAAGGCTGGCCAATGAATTCGTTTTTTACATAAAGTGACCCACTGTCACCCGACTGATCATGGCCCCGTGCCGGCCCTGTCATCCCGAGCTTGCCGAGGGATCCATAGAATACAACAACTAAACTAATTATAACTGTAATGACACAAACAATTATCTGGACTATTGCAATCCTCACCATCCTCGGTGCGGCTCTCGCGGTGGTCCTCTACGTTGTGGCTGAAAAGTTCAAGGTGGAGGAAGACCCGAGGATCGACGAGGTGGAGAAGGTGTTGCCTGGTGCAAACTGCGGAGGCTGCGGACAGGCAGGCTGCCGTGCATTTGCCCAGCATTGCGTCAAGTCGTCTCCAAATCTGGACAGCTGCTTCTGTCCTGTGGGAGGCAACGAAGGTATGCAGAAGGTTGCTGCTGTGCTTGGTGTCGAGGTTGCCGCCAAGGAACCTCAGGTCGCTGTGGTACGCTGTAACGGAACTTGTGAGAACCGTCCTCGCACCAACGAGTACGGCGGTTATCAGTCATGCCGCGTGAAGGCCACACTCTACAGTGGCGACACCGGATGTTCTTTCGGATGTCTTGGATGTGGCGACTGCGTTGCGGCCTGCCAGTTCGGAGCAATCTCTATGGATCCTGCAACAGGTCTTCCTGTAGTTGACGAGGAGAAGTGTACAGCCTGCGGTGCCTGCGTGAAGGCCTGCCCTAAGGCGATCATCGAGCTTCGCAACAAGGGACGCAGGAACATGCGCGTATTCGTCTCTTGTGTCAACAAGGACAAGGGCGGTGTGGCACGCAAGGCCTGCAAGGCTGCCTGCATAGGATGCGGCAAGTGTGCAAAGGTATGTGCCTTCGACGCAATCACAGTGGAGAACAACGTGGCATACATTGACTTCACAAAGTGCAAGCTTTGCAAGAAGTGTGTTGCGGAGTGCCCTACAGGAGCCATCCACGCAGTGAATTTCCCTGTAATCAAACCGAAACCAGAAGCTGCACCAGCGGCTCCAAAGCCAGAAGCTGCACCAGCAGCACAGCCTGAAAAGAAGGAGGAGTAGTACTATGATGAAGACATTTTCAATAGGTGGTATCCACCCAAGCGACAGCAAGATTTCAAAGGACTGCAAGATCGAAGTGCTTCCTGTTCCTTCAAAGGTTTTCATTTCAGTTGCGCAGCATCTCGGTGCCCCTGCTACTCCGATAGTGAAGGCCGGTGACCAGGTGAAGGTGGGCCAGGTGATTGCAGAGCCTGCGGGATTCATTTCAGCTTATGTGCATTCATCGGTTTCAGGTACAGTGAAGTCAGTGGGACCTCGCAAGGACCTCGCCGGTAACAATATGATACATATCGAGATCGATGTGGAGGGAGACGAGTGGGTAGAAGGCGTAGACCTTACTGACACGCTCGTAACAGCGATCCCTGAGGACAACAAGGTAATCCTTGACAAAATCAAGATGTGCGGAGTTGTAGGTCTCGGTGGTGCTACATTCCCTGCTCACGTGAAACTTTGCCCGCCTCCTGGCAAGAAGGCTGACTGCCTCATCCTGAACGGAGCAGAGTGTGAGCCATATCTTACTTCAGACTATCGCATCATGCTTGAGAGAAGCAAGGAGATCGTTGTCGGAGCCGCTATCATGAAGCAGGTTCTCGGCGGATGTCCTGCAGTGATCGGCATTGAGGAGAACAAGCCGGAGGCCATCAAGGCCATGACAGCTGCCGTAGCTGAGCTTCAGGCATCTGCTAAAGGCTATGAAGGCATCTCTGTGATGACTCTCAAGAAGAAGTATCCGCAGGGCGGTGAGAAGCAGCTTATCGATGCTGTGATGGGCCGCCAGGTGAAGTCAATGGGCCTTCCTATAGATGTTGGCGCCGTGGTTCAGAACGTTGCGACATCTCTCGCTGTATATGAGGCAGTTCAGAAGAACATCCCTCTCATCACCAACGTGATGACAATCACAGGTGACTGCCTTCCTATGGAGAAGCAGCACAACTACAAGTTCCGCATCGGCATGCCTCTGTCATATATTGCAGAAGTTGCCGGTGGCGTGCCTGAAGAAGCTGCGAAGATCATCAGCGGCGGTCCTATGATGGGTAAGGCGATCGCCAACATGGACGCAACAACAGTAAAGGGTTCTTCGTCGCTTCTTTATCTTACTGCCGAGCAGACAGTGCGTGGTGTGGAGTCGGCTTGCATCCGTTGCGGAAAGTGTGCGGAGGCCTGCCCTATGGGCCTTGAGCCGTTCCTTCTCCAGAAGTATGCGCGCAACAGCATGATGGACGAGCTCGAAGATAATGCTGTACAGGATTGTATAGAGTGCGGATGCTGCCTCTACAGCTGTCCTGCCAACATTCCGCTTCTTGACATCATCCGTCTGGCAAAGGGCGACGTCATCAAGATTATAAGAGGCAGGGGACAAAGGTAAAACTAAATCCCTCCCATTCACGAGGCCATGGGCGGCCACGGTTTTTACCTTTGTCCCATGCCTCCTAAATCGATAACTAATTAAAGTAAAGATATGGATAAACTATTGGTTTCACCGTCACCGCATCTTCATACGAAGACTTCCACAAAGTCTTTGATGCGTGACGTGGTGATCGCTCTGCTTCCTGCAGTGGTTGTCTCTGTCCTCTTCTACGGATGGTCGGAGCTCCTCGTGCTCGGAGTGAGTGTGGCTTCATGCGTGCTGCTGGAGTACCTTATCACAAGATACATGCTGAAGAAGCCTTGCACAGTGGGAGACTATTCTGCTGTTGTGACTGGTATTCTTCTTGCTCTCAACCTTCCTGCCACAACACCTTGGTGGGTTGTATTCATCGGAGCCGTTGTCGCTGTAGGCGTGGCAAAGATGACTTTCGGCGGACTTGGTCAGAACCTCTTTAACCCTGCAATCGTGGGTCGTGTGTTCCTTCTGATCTCGTTCCCTACCTATATGACAGACTGGACAAGGCCTCAGGGCTTTGTGGGCGGCGGTCTTGACGCGCTTTCAGGCGCGACACCGCTCGGTCTTGCAAAGGAAGGCGGCGTGGCTGCCATAGAGAGCCTTGACTACATGGACATGCTGTTCTACAACATCGGAGGTTCTGCTGGTGAGCTTTCTGCAATCGCACTCATCGCAGGATTCATCTACCTCCTTGCGCGTAGAGTCATCAGACCATACATCACTCTCTCTATCCTTGCTACAGTGGCCGTCTTCTCGGGCATTTTCTGGGCAATCAACCCTGCCGAGTACACTGACCCTGTATTCAACCTCCTCACCGGTGGTCTCCTCCTCGGATCGATCTTCATGGCGACCGACTATGTGACTTCTCCTATGAGCAACTGGGGCGGTGTGATCTTCGGTGTCGGCATCGGTGTCATCACAATGCTGATCCGTTACTTCGGCGCATATCCAGAGGGAGTGTCTTTCGCAATCCTTATCATGAACTCAGTGGTTCCTCTTATCAACAAGGTGTGCCACGCTAAAAAGTACGGGAGGGCATAGGTCATGGCAGTACAGTCATCATTCAAGAACATGAGCCTTTGTCTGCTCGTGATCTGTCTCGTATGTTCAGCCCTTCTTGCTGGCGTATATGCTCTCACAAAGGAGCCTATCGACGCTGCTGCAAAGGCGAAGAACGAGGCGGCTATCAAGGAAGTGCTTCCTGAGGTTGCAGTTACAATCGAGGAAGAGAGAACAGTTGATTTCGAAGGTTCTTCATACACCTACAACCTTGCTTACGATGAGCTTGGAAACACAGTCGGTTGCGCAATCAACGTGGCTCCGTCAGGTTTCGGCGGTCCTATAGCAATCAAGGTCGGCTTTGACATCAACGGTGTGATCTGGAATACAAAGGTGCTCTCGCAGGCAGAGACTCCTGGTCTCGGCGCGAAGTGCGTGGAGCCGGCATTCTCAGACCAGTTCAAGGGATTCGACCCTGCACAGAAGAAACTTGCAGTGAAGAAGGACGGTGGAGATGTTGATGCTATCACAGCATCTACAATCACATCCCGCGCATACGCAGAAGGCCTCGCCCTCGCAGTCAAGGTATTCCAGGCCCTCGCGCAGACCCCTATGCCGCTGGAGGCAGATGTCGAAGACTCTGCCGAAGTCAGCGGAACTGACCCTGTCATTCCGAGCGAAGTCGAGGTAATCGACAAAGTCGCTGAAGCGAACGCGAAAGAATCTATAAAATAAAGGAGGAGTAATCATGGGAAAATTTCAGCTTATAACTAAAGGCCTCATCAAGGAGAACCCTACATTCGTTCTTCTTCTGGGTATGTGTCCTACACTGGCTACAACCACATCGGCCATCAACGGTATGAGTATGGGACTTGCCACAATGTTTGTCCTCATACTTTCAAACATCGTGATCTCGGCAATTGCTGCATACATTCCTGACAAGGTTCGTATTCCTGCATACATCGTTGTGATCGCAACATTCGTGACCCTGCTCCAGTTCATCATGCAGGCGTATGTTCCGGATATCTATGAGACTCTCGGTCTCTTCATCCCGCTCATCGTGGTGAACTGTATCGTCCTCGGACGTGCGGAGGCGTTTGCAAACAAGAACAGCATTCTTGATTCTGCTCTTGACGGCATCGGCATCGGACTCGGCTTCACATGCTCGCTCACTGTCCTCGGTCTCGTACGCGAGATCCTCGGCAGCGGTTCGGCATTCGGCTTCAAGTTCATCGCCGGTGACGGTATCCTCGCATTTGTTCTCGCTCCGGGAGCGTTCCTAGCTTTGGGTTACCTCATCGTGATCTTCAGAAAACTAACTTCAAAGAAGGCAGAATAATCTAAAAAAGGAGAAATTGTCATGGTAGAATATATACTTATCATCATTTCAGCGATATTCGTAAACAATATCCTGTTGTCACAGTTCCTCGGAATCTGTCCTTTCCTCGGAGTGTCCAATAAGCTCAGCACCGCTTCGGGCATGTCAATGGCTGTATGCTTCGTCATTACGCTTGCTACAGTTGTAACATACCTCCTGAACATGCTTCTCGTGAAGCTAGGTCTTGAGTTCCTGCAGACTATCTCGTTCATTCTCGTGATCGCTGCCCTTGTGCAGATGGTGGAGATCGTGCTCAAGAAGATCAGCCCTGCGCTCTACGCGTCTCTGGGTATCTTCCTCCCGCTCATCACCACTAACTGCGCCGTTCTCGGTGTCGCTCTGACAGTTGTGAAGCCATCTGTCTATGCATCAGCAGCCAGCGGAATGATGAACCTCGGCGAGGCGACCGTATATGCATTTGCTACATCACTCGGCTTCGGCCTTGCGATGATCCTCTTCGCCGGCCTCCGCGAGCAGCTTTCGCTCAACGATGTGCCTAAGGCTTTCAAGGGCATCCCTATCGCCCTTGTTACGGCAGGTATTCTCGCGATGGCATTCATGGGCTTCTCAGGACTCGTATAATGACAGCGAAAGAGTTGCTTGACAAAGCAGAAGAACTGAGGCGTCACTGCCGCTTTGGAGATGCGATCAACTTCTACAGGGCGGCAGCGGATGCCCCGGATGCTTCGGAAGAGATAAAACGTAAATCCCTGGCATCGGTCGAATTGATGCAGGAGATAAACGGTTTTGTAAACACCGACCTTATGAACCCATAGGGGCGGTGTTTTGTTTTTTTGTGCTCGGTGGTCGTTTTGTCTGACGACCAGGCACGGCAATGTGCTATATATTGCATCAGTTGATGATTCGTGTGCTCGGTGGTCGGTAATAATGACCACCGAGCACATTTGTTATGACAATATGCCTTGGGCAACATTAATTTCTGCAAAACTTTCTCTATATTTGTAACTTGGTTTACTTTGGATCGAAACAGCCATACAACCTTGGATAATTAGATCAAAGCGAAGGTAAGTCCTAGGACTTAGGATAGGGGTAACGTAGACATGTTTTCATATTTCTGCACCCCACTCGGCCTTAAGCAACAGAGCTGAAGACATATAAATAATAGATAAACGTTGGAAAATATGAAAGTAGCTGTAATCATGGGCTCGACCAGCGACCTTGACATCATGTCGCAGGCAATCACAGTCCTCGAAGACCTCGGAGTTGAGGTGGTCAAGAAAGTAATCAGCGCACACAGGACACCTGATCTCATGTGCGAGTTTGCAAAATCGGCGAAGGCGAACGGCATCGGAGCCATCATCGCCGGAGCGGGCGGAGCCGCTCACGTGGCAGGCGTAGTTGCAGGTATGACCACAGTGCCGGTGATCGGAGTTCCTATCCAGACCAAGGCTCTCGGAGGAATGGATTCTCTTCTTTCCATCGTGCAGATGCCAGCAGGCATCCCAGTAGCCACAATGGCCATCAACGGAGCCAAGAACGCAGGCCTTTTCGCAGCGCAGATCCTTGCATTGACAGATGCAGAGCTCTCTGCAAGACTTGACGAGTTCAGAAGACAGCAGACACAGAAAGTTCTAGACGCAACAATCTAACATATGAGCAACTATCGCATTTTCGTAGAAAAGTACCCTGAATTTCAGGTGGAGGCACGCAGCCTTCTGAGCGAGCTGAACGAGAATCTTCAGCTCAGCCTCGGATCGCTGCGTCTGCTTAATGTGTACGACCTCTTCGGCTTCTCGGAGAACCTGCTTGAGAAGAGCCGCTACAGCGTGTTCGGAGAGATCGTTACAGACAGCGTGACTGATGAGTGTGACCTCTCAGGAGCTAAATACATCGCCGTGGAGTACCTTCCAGGCCAGTTTGACCAGCGCGCGGCATCGGCTGTAGACTGCGTGCGCCTCATCGATCCTTCGGCAAAGGTGAGCATCAAGAGCTCTAAGCTCATAATCCTCCCTGCCGACACGACTGAAGAGGTGATAGCCAGAATCAAGAAATATTACATCAATGCAGTGGAGTCACGCGAGAAGGACCTCGCGAAGCTTACTGCCCTGGAGCAGCCTGAAGTAGCACCTGTACCTGTACTTGAGGGACTTACAGCCCTGACAGAGGAAGATCTTGCTCCATACTGCAAGAAGATGGGTCTTGCCATGAATGCTGATGACCTTCGCGAGGTCGTGAAGTACTTCAAGGCTGAAGGCCGCGATCCATATGAGACAGAGCTCCGCATCCTTGATACATACTGGAGCGACCACTGCCGCCACACAACATTCACTACAGAACTTGAGGATATCAATGTAGAAGAGTCATTCCTCAAGGACGAGATCGACGGCACTCTCAATCTCTACATGAAGATCCGCAAGGAACTCGGTCGTGAGCACAAGGGCCTGAACCTCATGGATATGGCAACCGTAGGAGCCCGTTACCTCAAGGCAAAGGGCCTTCTGGACGACATGGAGGTCAGCGAGGAAAACAATGCCTGCAGCATATATGTAGATGTAGACATCGTTGACGACGAAGGAGAGATGACCACTGAGAAGTGGCTCCTTCAGTTCAAGAACGAGACACATAACCATCCGACAGAAATCGAGCCGTTCGGCGGAGCGGCGACCTGCCTTGGCGGCGCCATCCGCGACCCGCTCTCAGGCCGTGCATACGTATATCAGGCGATGCGCGTGACAGGAGCAGGCGATATCTATCTCCCTGTGTCTGAGACAATGGCAGGTAAACTGCCTCAGAGCATCATCAGCCGCAAGGCTGCTCATGGTTATTCAAGCTATGGCAACCAGATAGGTCTTGCAACAACACACGTTCGTGAGATCTATCACGAGGGATATGTGGCAAAACGCCTCGAAGTTGGTGCTGTCGTAGGAGCCGTCAAGGCTGACAGCGTGCGCCGCGAGAGCCCGGCTCCGGGCGATGTGGTCCTCCTTCTCGGAGGCCGCACAGGCCGTGACGGAGTCGGTGGAGCGACAGGTTCGTCAAAGGAACACACCGAGGAGTCTCTCGAGACTTGCGGAAGTGAGGTGCAGAAGGGAAACGCCCCAGAGGAGAGAAAGCTCCAGAGGCTTTTCCGCCGTCCTGAGGTGACAAAACTCATCAAGAAGTCGAACGACTTCGGAGCCGGCGGAGTCAGTGTTGCGATCGGCGAGCTGACCGACGGTCTTGACATCTACCTTGACAGAGTGCCTGTGAAATATAACGGACTCAACTCTACAGAACTGGCTATCAGCGAGTCTCAGGAGCGTATGTCTGTCGTTATCGAGGCAAAGGACAAGGAGACCATGATGGCATATTGCGCAAGCGAGAATGTAGAGGTGACTCATGTTGCGGATGTCACTGATAGAGGCCGCATGCGCATGTTCCAGGGCGACAGGATTGTGGTGGACCTTTCAAGGGAGTTCATTGATAGTGCCGGAGCAAAGCATTATGCAAAGGCGACAGTGGGTGCTGTGGAACAGAAGAATCCGTTCGAGCGTGAGGTTCCTGGTGACAACCTTCGCGACAAGGTGTTCCACAATCTTCAGGATCCTAATGTGACTTCGCAGAAGGGCCTCATCGAGATGTTCGACTCGACAATCGGCCGTTCTACAGTCCTCATGCCGTTTGGAGGTATGCTTCAGACGACGGAGACTCAGGTTTCAGTGCAGAAGCTTCCGACTGACGGATATACAGACACAGCGTCTATCATGGCGTTTGGATATAATCCGTTCATAGCAAGCTGGAGCCCATACCACGGAGCTGCATATGCAGTGGTCGAGGCTTGTGCAAAGGTCGTTGCGGCAGGTGCTTCATATGAGAAGATGCGTTTCTCTTACCAGGAATATTTTGAGCGCATGACTGACCGCAAGTCGTGGGGTAAACCGCTTTCAGCGCTCCTCGGAGCACTGAAGATGCAGGTGGAGTTCGGTCTTCCGTCAATCGGAGGAAAAGACTCTATGAGCGGAACATTCGAGAATATCAATGTGCCTCCTATGCTCATGGCCTTCGGTATCACTACGGTCGATGCAGGCCAGGTGATTTCTCCTGAACTCAAGTATGAAGGCAACAAGCTCTATCTCATCAAGCATACTCCGCTCGCGAACCATATGCCTGACGTAGAACAGCTCAAGGCCAACTGGAACTACATCCACGAGCAGATCCAGGCAGAGAACATCGTTTCCGGATATGCTCTCGGATTCGGAGGTCTGGCTGAGGCGATATGCAAGATGTCCTTCGGTAACGGCCTTGATGCGAAGGTCAACTATGACGAGAAGGAACTCTTCAACTATGGCTACGGATCCATCCTCGTTGAGGCCGAGGAGGAACTTGACTGGCCGAACGCTATCCTCATTGGAGAGGTTACTGACGGCGAGGATAGCGAACTCACTATCAATGGCAAGAAGTTCGACATCTTTGAGCTCATGGCTGTGAACGGAGCGAAGTTCGCAGAGGTCTATCCTGACACTGCAGAAGCATATCACAAGAAGCTTGTTCCTGCAGGAATGCAGGGCGTGAAGCCTCTCAAGGTCAAGAGGTCTGAGATGAAATATAAGGGCGAGCCTGTAGAGAAGCCGATAGCATATCTGCCTGTATTCCCAGGTACAAACTGTGACTATGACTCGGCAAAGGCATGGCGCAATGCCGGAGCGGAAGTACGCATGAGCGTGTTCTGCAACCTGACTGAAGACGATATCTTCAGGTCTATAGCTGAAATGAAAAAGAATATCGACGAATGTCATATCCTCATGCTCTGTGGCGGATTCTCTGCAGGAGACGAGCCGGACGGAAGCGGTAAGTTCATTGCCAATGTGCTCAACAATAAGGATATAGCAGAGGCTATCCACGCTCTCATAGATCGTGGAGGTCTCATCCTCGGCATCTGCAACGGATTCCAGGCACTCGTGAAGTCGGGACTTCTCCCTTATGGTCGTCTCGGCCAGGTGACAAAGGGCAGTCCTACGCTCTTCCGCAATGACATCAACCGTCACATCTCGCAGATGGTGACGACTCGTGTTGCGACAACCAATTCTCCATGGCTCAAGGACTTCGCCATCGGTGACCTCCATACTATCGCAGTGAGTCACGGCGAGGGTAAATTCGTTGTGAATGAGGAGCTTGCGAAGGAACTGTTCGCTAACGGACAGGTGGCTTTCCAGTATGTGGATCCTCTCGAGGAGGAGCCTACTATGGAGTCTCCATATAATCCGAACGGATCATATTATGCGATTGAGGGTATCATCAGCCGCAACGGACAGATCCTTGGAAAGATGGGACATACCGAGCGTTTCGAGGAGAATCTCTTCAAGAATATTGACGACGATACTCGCGAGCAGCCATTGTTCCATAATGCAGTAGAATACTTTAGAGGTGAATAGTATGTGTAAGTGTAACAAATTCAGGGATGACAAGCTGCATCATGAGTGTGGTGTGCTTGGCATATATGGTGTTGAGGATGCAGCAGGCCTGGCTTATTATGGCCTGCACGCCCTTCAGCACAGAGGACAGCAGGGCTGCGGCATTGTGTCTGTGGCCTCTGACGGACAGTTCCATAGGGTAAAGGGAGACGGTCTGGTGTCTGAGGTGTTCAACGAGCAGAAGCTGGCAAAGCTGCCTGGCAAGATGGCCATAGGTCATGTTCGCTACAGCAATGCCGGATGCAAAGGTACGGAGAACATCCAGCCTTTCCTCTTCCATCATAATTCAGGTGACTTTGCGATGGCCAACAACGGTCAGATCGTGAACTATAATCAGCTCCGCCAGGATCTTGAAGACAGGGGAAGTCTCTTCCAGTCATCTTCGGATGCTGAGGTGCTCGCCCACCTGATCAAGAAGCAGGGAACAGACAAGCATCTTCCTCGTATTCATTCGCTCAAGAACGCCCTCAACATGCTTGACGGCGCATTCTCCTTCCTGGTGATGACAGGACGACGCATTTATGCGTGCCGCGACAAGTACGGATTCCATCCCCTTGCAATCGGCAAGCTTGGTGACGGATATGTTGTTGCCAGCGAGACCTGTGCGTTCGATGTGCTTGGAGCTGAGTATATACGCGATGTGGAACCTGGCGAGATCGTGACTCTCGATCACCACGGTATCCGCAGCCAGTTCTATTCAGAGCCTAAGCGTCATGCGTTGTGTGCGATGGAGTATGTATACTTTGCGCGTCCTGACAGCGATATCGAAGGATGTAATGTGCATAACTATAGAAAAGAGTCAGGAAGAATTCTTTTCCAGGAGGCGCCAGCCGATGCTGACATCGTCATCGGAGTGCCTGACTCGAGCCTCAGCGCCGCTCAGGGCTATGCAGAGGCCAGCGGCCTTCCATATGAGATGGGACTCATCAAGAGCAAGTATGTAGGCCGTACGTTCATCCTCCCTACCCAGTCCATGCGTGAGAAGGGCGTCAAGATGAAGCTGTCGCCTGTGAAGACCATCGTCAAGGGCAAGAGGGTAGTGCTGGTGGACGATTCGATCGTTCGTGGAACTACGTCTCTGAAGATCGTCAAGATGCTTCGCGAGGCAGGTGCGGCAGAGGTGCATGTGCGCATAGCAAGCGCGCCGCTCAAATATACATGCTACTATGGCGTGGATGTGCATACACCTCAGGAACTCATAAGCAACAGCAACAGTGTGGAGCAGGTCTGCAAGCTCATAGACGCAGACTCGCTAGCATTCCTTTCGCACAAGGGAATGCTTGCGGCGGGCCGTCGCGACGACCTGTGCCTGGCATGCTTCAACCATGAGTATCCTACAGATCTGTATATAGAGGATTAATCTTATTCAGAGATGGGAGTAGTAAGGGGCGCTCTGCTGTTTCTGCTGACTTGGACGTTGTCCAGCTGTTGCCCAGAGGAGAAATCTTCGCTGACGCTGGTCCAGTACAATGTCGGTGTGTTCGACAAACATGACAGCAGTGGCACTGAAGTCATTGCCCGTGCAGTCAAGGAGATGGGTGCCGATGCAGTCACTTTGAACGAGCTTGACAGCTGTGCTGTACGCACGGGAGGTGAGTATCAGCTTGAGGCGTTCGCCCGTAGCATGGGAGGATGGAATCATCACTTCGCACCGGCGATGCCTTTTCAAGGCGGAGCATATGGTGTGGGCATCGCATCCGATCCTTCGCTGAAGATTGTCCGTACTGACAAGGTCGCGCTCCCTCGCATGAATGGTTACGAGCCTCGCGCAATGTCGGTGGTTGAGTATGAGAACTTCATACTTGCATCTGCTCATCTGGACTTGACTCTGGAGCCTCAGCTGGCTCAGGTCAAGGTCATCAACCATTATATGGACAGCATATACAGGGATGCCGACAAGCCGATATTCATCGGAGGTGATTTCAATTGTGAGCCGGGCAGCGAACCGATTGTCATGATGGAGAAGACCTGGACTCTCCTGTCACCGGTTGCATATACCTATCCTTCTGACGAGCCTCGTAAATGCATAGACTACATTTTCGCAAGGCCGCAGGGCCGGAAAATCACCGTGCGGAGGGCAGAGGTGCCGTCAGGTCTCGAGTCTGTAGGTCTGGATATTGCTTCAGACCATCTGCCGGTGACTGTAACCTTGGAGATTGAATGATCAGTGGGTGTAAAGAAGGTAATAAAGGACTGGATACTTCCGATTGCAATGGTGACCGGTGCTTCGTTGTACCTTTTATACTACATGATGCCTGAACCGGTGCATCGTGCCGGCCCTTTCCTGAGCAGGATGGTGGGCATCGTCCAGCCTTTGCTGATTTTCGCGATGCTTTTCCTGACCTTCTGCAGAATAGAACCGAAGGAACTGAAACCCCATAGATGGCATTGGTGGCTGCTGCTGATCCAGGGCGGACTTTTTACACTTCTTGGCCTGGGCGTTGTCCTGATTTCCAGACACGTCCCTGGCGGAGCGCAGGATGCAAGAGTGCTTATGGAAAGCGCCATGCTGTGCCTCATATGCCCGACTGCCACGGCTGCTGCGGTCGTTACCCGCAAGCTGGGAGGGGATGTGCCAGGCATCACGACATACATAGTCCTGATAAACATCCTTGCAGCCGTGCTGGTGCCATTGATTGTTCCTCTTATCCAGCCAATGGCCGGAATGACCTTCTGGGAGGCATTCAGCCTGATACTTGCCAAGGTTCTGCCACTGCTCATGCTGCCATGCTTCTGCGCATGGCTGGTGCGATATCTCATGCCGAATCTGCACAGGAAACTGCTCCAGTGGGAGGACCTTCCGTTTGATATCTGGGTGGTTGCCCTCGTGCTGGCTATATCGGTGACTACTAAGGCGATAGTCCGAAGCGAAATGAGTTGGTCCTTGATAGGTCTGATGTCGTTTGTCTCGCTCGTTTGCTGCGCCTTCCAGTTCGCGGCCGGACGCTATGTAGGAGGAAAGTACAGACCAAGGAGACAGAACGTAAGTCCGGAGGTCGAACAGCGAGGCAGGGAGGTGCGCAAGGTGACGGCCGGCCAGTCCCTCGGTCAGAAGAATACGGTCTTCGCCATTTGGCTGGGCTATACCTTCATGACCCCGGAGACAGCCATTGTCGGAGGATTATACAGCATCTGGCACAACGTATACAATTCTTGGCAGTTATATAGTTCCTATGTTTGAAATCCAAATAAAGTTTGAGTGAGCTTTTCAAGCTCATGAGGAGCGCTCAACGGGGCCGTCGGCCCCGGCCGCTAAGGCTTAACCCCGAGAAGTTTTTCATGAGTTTGTTTCAAGAGAAAGAAAAAAGCTATCGTATTTTGGTTACTTTGTAAAAGCAAAAAACCGTAACCATTAATACAATAGCTTATGAAGAAAGGACAAAGAAAGCAAATTAGCTTCAAAGGTCAAAGGATTTTTATAGGAATTGACGTTCATTTGAAGAGCTGGAGTGTAACCATAGCATCTGAGCACGCTGTTCTGAAAAGGTTCACTCAATCCCCAAGTCCGGAAGCGCTATACAGCTTCTTGACAAGAGAGTATCCAGATGCGGAGTATAAGTCCGTTTATGAAGCAGGATTCTGTGGCTTTTGGATACACGAAAGATTAATGGAACTCGGCATTGACAACATCGTGGTCAATCCAGCCGATGTTCCGACCACAACAGGTGAGAAGCTTCGCAAGACTGATGCGATAGATAGCGTAAAGCTTGCAAGAACCCTTCGAGCCGGAGAACTTAAAGGGATATACATCCCTGACAAGGTCTCGCTTGAGATACGTTCATTGATAAGATTGAGAGACTCGATAACAAAGGATCAGACCCGTCAGAAGAACCGCATCAAGTCCCACCTGCGCTATCTTGGTATAGAGATTCCTCAGGAGTACTGCGAACGCGGCCGCTGCTGGAACAAGAGTTTCGTGGCATGGCTTCGCAGTGTAGAGTCGGCATGTGAGTATGGCAAGCAGACTCTGGATCAGCTTATATGTCAGTATGAGGATCTTCGCAAGCGTCGCCTGGAGATGATCCGACTACTGCGCAGACTGTCGAGGACTGAAAGGTTCTCGGAACCGCTGGGATGGCTGATGTCAGTGCCAGGAATCGGTCAACTGACCGGAATGACATTTATGTCTGAGATAGATGACATCTCGCGCTTTAAGAATGCGGATCAGTTAGCCTCCTATATCGGAATGATACCGATGTGTCATTCAAGCGGTGAACACGACGGAACAGGAGATATAACATTGCGCTGCCATTCCAAACTCAGGGCTGTGCTCATAGAAGCTGCCTGGGTGGCAATCAGACAGGATGCTGCTATGACACAAGCCTATATAGAATACTGTCGCAGGATGAAGCCAAGCAAAGCGATAATCAAGATAGCTAGAAGGCTGGTAAATAGGATCTACTTTGTGATGAAACATAAAAAGAAGTATGTCAACAACGTTGCATAATAGATTTTTATCCTTTAGAGTAAACAAACTTTCCCGGGAGAGAGTACTTTTTCATGTTTGCGGCTTTGGAGTCCGCTCTAAATAGTTTGTACCTCCCACCTTTGTAAACTGATACAGGAACCTGCGGCGCTGCAAGACAGATGTCCGCTTTGGAAAGTTTGTTTACCGAAGGATTAAATTCGAGTCTCTGAATTTCGGCCCTCCGCCAAGGGACGATTAGTGAATATGCACTATTATCAAAAGCATCATATTGTTGCGTTTGATATAAAATATTGAATATTAATAATATATAAGTTAACCAAAAATTAATGAATCCAACTTTATTTGGATTTTAACTGGAAAGACATGAACACGTTCATGATAATGCGAAATTATAGGTATTTTTAGTATCTTTGCGCGTCAAATAAAAACCATTCCCAATATGAGCAATCAGAGATATATGCAGCGCGGTGTGTCAGCATCCAAGGAGGATGTGCATAACGCCATCAAGAACATTGACAAAGGAATATTCCCAAAGGCATTCTGCAAGATCATTCCTGACATCCTCGGAGGAGATCCGGAATATTGCAACATCATGCACGCAGACGGTGCCGGAACAAAATCATCACTTGCATATCTCTATTGGAAGGAGACTGGCGACCTGAGCGTGTGGAAAGGCATCGCACAGGATGCGTTAATCATGAATATCGACGACCTTCTCTGCGTCGGCGCAGTGGACAATATCCTTGTTTCGTCGACCATCGGCCGTAACAAGCTTCTCGTGCCGGGCGAAGTGATCAGCGCGATCATTAACGGCACAGACGAGCTCCTCGCAGAACTCCGTGAGATGGGTGTGGGAGTATATGCGACAGGCGGCGAGACCGCAGATGTGGGTGACCTCGTGCGCACCATCATCGTGGACTCGACAGTGACCTGCCGAATGAAGCGCAGCGATGTCATCGACAACGCCAATATCCGTCCCGGTGACGTGATTGTAGGCCTTGCTTCATATGGCCAGGCTACATATGAGAAGGAATACAACGGTGGAATGGGCAGCAACGGTCTTACCAGCGCCCGTCACGACGTATTCTCTAAATATCTTGCAGAGAAATATCCTGAGAGCTATGACAAGCAGGTTCCTGAGGATCTTGTCTACAGCGGTGGCCTGAAGCTTACAGACTCTGTTGAAGGCTCGCCGATCGATGCTGGAAAGCTCGTGCTTTCACCGACCCGCACATATGCTCCGGTTGTGAAGAAACTTCTTGATGCGCTCAGACCTCAGATTCATGGCATGGTACACTGCTCGGGAGGCGCCCAGACCAAGATTCTCCACTTTGTGGGCGACAATATCCGTGTAATCAAGGACAATCTTTTCCCAGTGCCACCTCTCTTTAAGACCATTCATGAGCAGAGCGGCACAGACTGGGCAGAGATGTACAAGGTGTTCAACATGGGACACCGTCTTGAAGTATATCTCTCGCCTGAGCATGCAGAAGAAGTCATCGCTATATCAAAGAGTTTCGGCATAGACGCACAGGTAGTCGGCCGCGTTGAGGAGTGCGACCACAAGGAACTCATCATCAGATCAGAATTCGGAGAATTCATCTATTAAAAAAATAATATCAATGAGAGCGCTTTTTAGTGTAAGTGATAAGACAGGCGTGGTAGAATTCGCCAGTCAGTTGGTAGAGTTCGGTTGGGAGATCATCGCAACCGGAGGAACCATGAAGCTTCTGCAGGATGCAGGACTTAAAGTAATCAACATCAGTGAGATCACAGGTTTCCCAGAGATCTGTGACGGTCGCGTAAAGACCCTGCACCCAAAGGTCCACGGAGGCCTTCTCGGACGTCGCGACCTCGACAGCCACATCGCTCAGCTTAAGGAGAATGGCATCGAGTTCATCGACATGGTATGCGTGAACCTCTATCCGTTCAAGCAGACCATTTCAAAGCCAGACGTGACCATGGAGGATGCAATCGAGAACATCGACATCGGAGGCCCTTCAATGCTTCGCTCTGCGGCAAAGAACTGGAGCGCAGTGACAGTAGTCTGCAACCCTGAGAACTACGCTAAGATCATCGCTGAGATCCGTGAAACCGGAAACACAACAAAGGAGACTCGTCTCCAGCTTTCTGCTGAGGCATACACCCACACAGCCGAGTACGACATGATGATCGCTACATACATGCGCAAGGCAGCCGGTCTCAACGAGAAACTCTTCCTGGAGTACGACCTCAAGCAGTCTCTCCGTTATGGCGAGAATCCACACCAGAGCGCGAAGTTCTACGCAACTCTCGACACAGTGCCTTACTCGCTCGCAACTGCTGAGCAGCTCAACGGTAAGGAACTTTCATACAACAACATCCAGGACGCAAATGCGGCGCTCAACATCGCCCGCGAGTTCGACGCTCCGTTCTGCGTAGGTCTCAAGCACATGAACCCATGTGGAGCAGCTATCGGAACAGACGTTGTTGATGCTTGGAAGAAGGCTTACGAGGCAGACAAGGTCAGCATCTTCGGCGGCATCGTAGCTGTAAACCGTGAGGTCAACAAGGAGGTTGCAGAGCTCATGAAGCCTATCTTCCTCGAGATCATCATGGCTCCAAGCTTCACTGACGAGGCTCTTGAGGTTCTCTGCACAAAGAAGAATCTCCGTCTTCTCAAGGTTGACATGAGCAAGGAGCAGGGCGGCCACAATATGTATGTGAGCATGAACGGCGGCATCCTTGTTCAGGAGCAGGATATCGAGACCAAGACAGTAACAGCAGATATGTGCGTGACTGAGGCCAAGCCGACAGAGGCTCAGCTCACAGACCTCGATTTCGCTTGGAGAATCGTTAAGCACGTGAAGTCAAACGCAATCGTTGTCGTAAAGGATGGCGCGACCCTCGGAGTCGGCGCAGGCCAGATGAACCGTGTAGGTTCGGCAAAGATCGCTCTCGAGCAGGCAGAGGCTGCTCTCAAAGAGGCAGGTAAGGACATACGTCAGGAAGGTCTCGTCCTGGGATCTGACGGATTCTTCCCATTCGACGACACTGTAACTCTCGCAGCTGAGTACGGCATCAAGGCGATCGTTCAGCCAGGCGGCAGCGTTCGCGACGAAGACTCAGTGAAGAAGTCAAACGAGTGCGGCATCACAATGCTATGCACCGGAATGCGCCACTTCAAGCATTAATATGAATTTCAGATCAATACTCAACTTAGTGCTGGCGGCAATCCCGTCAGCACTATTGCTATCTGCATGCAGTCAGGCGCAGCAGAGGCCTCTTGCGGAAGAAATCCTCTTCCAGACTGCAGCTCCGGACACTGTTCCGTATAGAATCCCGGCAACCATAGACTGCGGCCGTGGGCATATATTATAAAGAAGTGAAAGGTGGTGAGAACTCTGAACAGATGGCTGCCAACTGGTGTGGACCATACAGAGTTACAGAGAAGCCGTCTGCTTACTCTACAATGATCCATCTCCAGAACAGGAATATCGGATTCTATTACGAAGAGTGCGACAGCCTGAACACCTACGGCTACGACATGGTGTACAAGGAACTTCCGCTTGACAGGATTACATCTGGAAATTACGTCAAGTGATAATGCATTAGAAAAATCTTTATATCTTTGCTTTAATATGAAAGATGATAAATCATTGATAGCCCGCTTGAATATGTCTGACAAGGCTTCTTTCGAAGTCTTGTATGACAAGTATGTGGGCATGGTCTATGGTTTTATCAATTCTGTTCTGAAAAACGAGACGTTGGCAGAAGATCTTACTCAGTGGTGCTTCATGCAACTTTGGGAACACAGACAAACTATTTCAGCAGAGCGCAATCTTCCTGCATGGTTGTATGTAACTGCCCGCAATGCCGCATATAAGGAAATGCGCAGGCAGCTTGCTGCCGCCCGTTGCATAGACTCGTTTCCCAACGGCAGCGATGTCAATGGCTTTGAAGAAGCTGTCGGTTGTGATGCTCAGGTCATCATGCAGGAGATGAATAAAGTCATTGATACGCTTCCTGAATCAAGAAGACGTATTTTCATCATGAAGACGGTAGAGGGCAAGTCTATAGCACAAATTGCCGAAGAAATGAATATCTCCCCTAAAACGGTTGAGACTCAGATATATAGAGCGAAATCAACCTTAAAGGAATATGTTTCCAAATTACTCTATCTCGCTATAATCCTGACATTCCAGTTATAAATTGCATTTTTTTTAGATGTTGTTGTAAGGTTTTTCATATAAGTGGATACATTATATAGTATGGATAAATATTCACTTTTGGAAAAGTTCTTTAGTGGACAGTCTACTGAAGAAGAAAATAATGTTCTGTCCAAGATCTTTAAGGATGGTGGAGAGGATATCTTTGATGAGTATTGCCGTAGGAAGTGGGCAGAGAATGACTGTCGGATTCCTACATCAGTGAAGGCTAGAATAAGGCAGAGCCTTTTCACCAAGATGCCACGAGTGAAATGGAGACGTGTCATCGCATCTGCATCTGCTGTTCTTGCGGCTGCAGTCATTCTTTTCATGTGTATGCTTTGGAGCAGACCTTCTGAAAATGCTGCTCCGGAAATATTCGAGATCGTTGCAGAGCGCGGTCAAAAGAGTTCTGTCACTCTTCCGGACGGAAGCCGCGTCATGATCAACTCAGCCAGTACAATATCCTATACTTCGGACTACAATGTGAAGGAGAGGAATGTGTTCCTTTCCGGTGAAGCCTATTTTGATGTCGCCTCAAACGCAGACATTCCATTTGTCGTACATGCTGATAAGGTTTCTGTCACAGCATTGGGAACAGAATTCAATGTAAAGGCTTATGCAGAGGATCCATATGTCGTGACAACTCTTGTCGAAGGAGGCGTCAGGACAGAGGCTGGAACTCAGTATGAACTGCTGATCCGGGCGCAGGAGGCAATCTACAATAAGGAGGCAGATGTCCTTTTGGCTTATGACGTGAAGGATATATCTCGTGCAGTGCCATGGATCCGCAATGAACTGTTGTTCGAGAATGAGTCTCTTGCTGATATTGCTGTGACCCTTGAAAGAATGTACAATGTCACTATAGTATTCGAGGATGAAGCTGCAAAAGGATATTCTTATACTGGTCTGATCCGAAACAATTCGCTTCAGAACGTCCTGGAACTGATTTCCAGCACATCCCCAGTCGGATACAAGATGAACTCCGGCATTATAAGATTCTACATGAAACACTAAACACCCAAAATAGAAAATATGAAACACAACATCTTGAGACTTTCTGTCTGTGTGCTGCTTGCCTTCATCGGCATTTCTGCATTTGCACAGGTTACGGTGGAGATCAATGACCTTCCGCTGACAGATGCTCTGAAACGTCTTGAAGAACAGAGTGGATATTCGTTCTTCTATAGCAATGCCTTGCCGGATAGAAATACTCCGGTGTCTGTAAAGGCGCATGACAAGGACATTACCTACGTAATGGATAGAATCCTGGAGGGACTGAGTGTCTCTTACGAGCTGAAGAGTGACAAGCAGATCGCTTTATATGCCAAGCCTCAGGATTCTAAAACCAATTCTTTATCCCGAGTGGTGACCGGTGTGGTACGTGATACTGATGGATATCCGGTCATTGGAGCCGGAGTCATGGTGGTCGGTCAGACTTATGGAACTGTAACTGATGAAAATGGAAAATGGACTCTGGAACTGGATAATGGCGATGTCGATCTGGAGTTCTCTGCAATGGGATATCAGGCAGTGACATTATCTACTAAAGGAAAGAATGAGATGACTGTCGTCATGTCGACAGACACTCAGTTCCTCGACGAGGTCGTTGTGGTCGGTTACGGTACTCAGAAGAAGGTCAATCTCACAGGTTCCGTGTCCATGGTCAGCAGTGAAGATATGGCTTCACGCCCTTCTTCCAGCCTTGCTTCAGGACTTCAGGGTATGCTTCCGGGAGTAACCGTAGTCAATTCTTCGGGACAGCCAGGTGCCTCAAACACAACTATCCGTGTCCGTGGTATCGGTACAATCGGCAACGCCAATCCGCTCATTCTCATTGATGGAGTTGAGGGTGATATATCTGCTGTGAATCCTGAGGATATCGAGAGCGTGTCTGTGCTTAAGGATGCTGCTTCAGCTGCTATCTATGGCGCCCGTGCGGCAAACGGAGTCCTTCTGGTAACTACAAAGAAGACACAGTCATCGGGTTCAGAGCGTACAAAGGTTACATTCGGAGCGTATTTCGGTTTCCAGACTCCGACCTGTCTCCCTGAAATGTGCGATGCTTTGGAATTCATGACTTTGGACAACGAAGCACGTGCGAATGTCGGAACAGCTGCAGCATGGACTGACACCGAGTTCAAGAAGGTGGAATCCGGCAGTGATCCTAACTATTTCGCAAATACGGACTGGATTTCTGAAGTGTTGAACAGATATGCACCTCAGCAGAGCTACAACCTTACATTGAGCGGTGGCGTCGGATCAAGCGGCTACATGCTCTCATACAGATATTTCGATCAGGATGGTCTCACAGTAGGTTCTTCTACAGGTGAACAGAGACACAACATCCGATTCAAACTTGATACAAAGCTTATCGACAGACTCACGCTGTCGTCAAATGTCAGCTACACATCACGCAAGGTGACTTCTCCTGTCAATTCGCTTACAAGCGGCGGTGGTGCCATTTACACAGCAATGCGAATTGCTCCTAACGCTCCTGTCAGATATACAGATGGTACATGGGCATATGGCGGAGGTAACACCAACCCGGTGGCGATTCTCCAGGATGGCGGCCGCTCTCTTGATGCAATAGATGAATTTTCTGTTCAGGAGACATTGAAGCTGGACATCATCAAGGGATGGAGTGTGAGCGCAACATATAACCTTACATCGATAAACGGTCTGAGAGATATCCTTAAGAAGACAATCCGCTTTGTCAATCCTGAAGATCAGTCAGTATTCGACTATGCGTCTCCAAACTCACTCAAGAATATTGATCTTAAGAATACCCAGCAGACATTTATTCTTCAGTCAAACTTCGACTTTACTTTTGGCAAGAACAACTTGAGTGGAGTTGTCGGTATGTCCCAGGAGTGGTATGAGGGCAGAAGCTTCAACGCATCCAGAACAAATCTCTCGACAGAAAAAGAACCTACTCTGAATCTTGGTGATGCAGGCACAATGAGTAATGAGGGCTCATATTCAAGCTGGGCTTTGCGTTCAGGATTTGCACGCGTAAGTTATAACTACGATGAACGCTACCTTGTTGAGGCGAATCTTCGTTACGACCTTTCATCACGTTTCCACAAGGACAACCGAGGTGGATTGTTCCCATCGGTTTCTGCCGGTTGGCGTCTATCTGAGGAGCCTTTCATGTCTTTCGCAAAGCCTTATTTTGACAACATCAAGTTCAGAGCGTCATGGGGTATGCTTGGCAACCAGTATGTGGGATCTTCAGACTATCCATATCTGTCTATTCTGCAGTCATTCACAGACGGACTTTCACTCATCGGATCTTCTGCAACAACAGGATATGTACAGTCGACACTGGCCAATCCAGACCTTACATGGGAGCAGATCAAGATGTTCGATGTCGGATTCGACCTGGCAATGCTTGACAATCGTCTTACAATGACATTCGACTGGTACAACAAGAACACAGAAGGAATCCTTCTCAAACTCAACTACCCGGCTCAGATCGGTGCAACACCTTCAGAGCAGAATGTCGGCAAGGTGAACAACCGTGGTTGGGAGCTCGACCTCAACTGGAGAGAGCAGAGAGGTGACTTCTACTATGGTGTCGGTTTCAATCTGTCGGATGTCCAGAACAAGATCGTCGACCTTGGTGGCAATGCTCCTGATTTGAGCGGCTATCAGGTACGCGTGGTAGGCAGCCCTATCGATGCATTCTATGGTTATGTGGCTGACGGCCTTATGACTCCTGAAGACTTCAAGATCAGCGATACCCAGAACCACAACTACAGTCTTCCAAAAGTGCCGGTAATCCTTGGCAATGACTATCAGCCAGGCGACATCAAGTACAAGGATATCAGCGGTCCTGACGGAGTTCCGGACGGACGTATCACTCCTGAGTATGACAAGGTGATTCTAGGCAGCAACATTCCGCGTTACACATATAGCGCAAGAGGAGATTTCGGCTGGAAAGGTATTGATTTCAGCTTTGTAATCCAGGGTGTGGGCAAGTGTGACGGTTATCTTGAGGGAACAGCCCGTCATGCACTCCAGGATATGGCGGCCTATCCGCAGAAGGTTCACCTTGAGCGTTACAATGTGGTGACAAATCCAAATCCGAATGCTTCATATCCGCGCTTGACATACAACACAGGTTTCAACCAGACAACGTTCTCGACTTATTGGATGGAAGATGCTTCATATCTGCGTCTCAAGAATATCCAGTTGGGTTATACTTTCCCTGAAAAATGGATGAAGAAGGCCCGCATTGACAATCTTAGAGTCTATGTTTCTGCTGACAACCTTTTGACAATCAGCAACTTCTTCTATGCGTACGATCCTGAGACACCGGTTTCCAAGGGTGGTTACTATCCTCAGGTGAAGACGGCTGTCATTGGACTTAACGTAACATTCAAATAGCATATGGTTATGAAAAAAATGATATACATACTTCTGTCGGTGGCAGCGATGGTCTCTTTTTCATCATGCAATGATGACTTCCTTGACCGTATGCCAAAGGATGAAATGACAGACGATAACTTCTGGCAGACTGAAGAGCATCTTGTCCAGGTGGCAAATACATTCACTGCCGCCCTTCAGGGAAAATATTGGCTGAACATTACTGAAATCATGGCAGATAGTGCGCCATGGGCTGTAACCACAGCGTTCCGTACAATTGGAGCCGGTAACTTTACAACAGAGACGTCTCAGATCAACTCTTTGTGGGTGACTGCCTACACCGGTATCGGTCGAGTAAACTATTTCCTCAACAACTACAACCGTGCTGAAACAGTAAAGGAGGAGCTCCGAGAGCGATATGCGGCAGAGGCATATTTCTACAGAGCATACAACTACTGGGTGCTTACGAGCTATTTCGGTGATGTTCCATATATTACAGATGAGCTCAGCGTTGAGTCTCCGGATGTATACCGCGGAAGAGATCCAAGAAAGACTGTCATCGAAAATGTGACAAAAGACCTTGAGGACCACTATAAGAACCTTCCCGAGTACATTCCTGCAGCATCTTCTGAGTTCGGTCGAGTATCACAGTGTGCAGCACTTGCACTCCTCTCGAGAATCTATCTCTACAATGGTATGTACGAGGAGGCAGCCGACGCAGCTGAGAGAGCAATGAACAACTCTTACCATGAGCTTTATTCAACCGGTAATCCTGATGTCGACTATGTAAACCTCTTCAATTACACAGGTCGTGCATCGCGCAATGCGGCAAACAAGGAGACACTCCTTGCGTTCGTGTACAACTACGATCTTGGTGAGGCAGCAAGACAGTCACACAACCTTTCAAGAGAGTGCTGGGTGCCAGGTGACTATGCCCGCTTCGTACCGACAAACAGCATGATTGAGGCATATCTGACAAAGGATGGACAGATCTGGGATCCTTCTACAGTAGATACATATGAAGATGTGTTCAAGGACAGAGATCCACGAATGGTTCAGTCAATCCTTGCTCCAGGCACTCCATGGGAAGGCGGTAAGAGCGGTGACCTCTTGAGCACTGATGACAAGATCTATACATATCCGCTTCTGACAAACAACAAGACTGCAGCTATGACATATTCCGGATATTACATGAGAAAATATGTAGAGCCTTCTACAGTCAAGTATGTCGGTCATGATGACAACGACCTTGTTATGCTCCGCTACGCTGAGGTGCTCCTCAACTATGCAGAGGCTAAGGAAATGCTTGGACAGCTTACTCAGGCTGATCTTGACAAGTCGATCAATCTGCTCCGCGATCGCGTCGGAATGGTGCATATGAAACTTTCACAGCTCCCTGCCGGCTCGGACATCAGGACTGAAATCCAAAGAGAGCGTCGTATCGAGCTCTTCTTCGAGGGACACCGCTATTTCGACATCATCAGATGGAAGCAGGGACATATTCTTGGAGAGGATCTTCTTGGCGTAAACAAGAGATGGCTTGACCAGAGCAGACTTGCGGTGGACCTTAACAAGGACCTTACATGGCAGACAAAGGACGGACAGCAGTATCTCCTTATCGAGACAGGACGTACTTTCAATCCGGATAAGCATTACCTGCTCCCTATCCCATTCAAGCAGATGCAGCTCAATCCTAATCTTGCCCCTCAGAACCCAGGTTGGAACTAATATATGAAACGTATACTACTAGTAATAGCTTCGCTTTGCCTGCTGTGCGTGTCTGATCTGTATGCTCAGAAGACTGTCACCCTCAGGGTGATGTCCATGAACATCAGACAGGGCGGAGAGTATGCCGGCAACAAGTCTGAGCCGTACTCAGAACTGATAAACAAGTATCAGCCGGATGTGGTTGCTCTGCAGGAGGTAGACTATAAGACTACACGCAACGGCAAGAGGGACTGGCTCAATGAGGTTGCCATGCAGACAGGTATGTTCCCGTATTTCTGCAAATCGATTACTTATCAGGGCGGAGGATTCGGAACAGCGCTTCTTTCCAAATATCCTTTCTATAAATGTGAGAAGACTATTTTCTCACATAAGGATACAAGAGAGGACAGATCGACAGGATGGATTTATGTCCAGCTCCCTTGTGGAGAATCTGTGAGAGTCGGCGTAGTTCATCTTTCGCTTGAGACATCACAATTGACAATTCAGCATTTTGCGTCCATCAATAAGGCATTCTTTGCAGAGGATACAACGACCCCGTCTCTTTTGATAGGAGACTACAACGCCGCAAATGGAAGCGATGCCATCAATTATGTGAAGAACAAATGGCAGGATGTTATTCCTGATCTGGGATTTACCATCCCGACTTCAGGACCTACAACCCAGCTTGATTATGTGATGGGCTATCCTAAAGGGGCCTGGACATGCACAAGTCATGAGGTTATTGCCAGAGAAGATATGTCGGACCACTGTTTCATCGTAGCTGATGTTCAGATAACAATCGAGTAATATGAGGAGAGTGCTTGAAATACTGGCTCTGTTGCCGACAATGTTCCTTCTGCTCTCTTGTGAGGGTAACGACCCTACCCCAGGCCCAGGCCCGGATCCCGGAAAAGAAGATGTCCTCACACCTCCGGAAGAGGTGAAGTCGGCGAATGTATTCGTTGTGGATATGTTCTCTACATTAGAAGATGATGGTGACTTCTTTGCGATGAGAGATGTCGCTTCCGCCACGCAGCATATCGCAGGGCAGTCAGGAAAGAGACCGCTCATATATATGTTTGACCGCGCAGACTTCAAAGTTGGAAAGTCGCATCCGCTGAATAAACTGTCATATACTGCAAACATATATCAGCTCTTTGCTCAGCATGAGCCGACATCTGCTGATGTCACTAAAGGAACGGCTATGGCTACGCAGTATCCTGTCAATTTGTATGACGGACTTGCTGAGGATGGCGCTTATATGTCTGGACTTAAAATCTCGGCTCCGCTTACAACCACTACACCGGTCTGCATCTACACGTCAAGAATCAGCTCTTTGGATCAGATGAAGCAGATCTACGATGCTAAATCGATGAAACTCCTCAATGATGGTGTCATCGTGGCATTGGTAGATAATGCCATCAAAGCAGAGGTTGTCAAATATGTGGAGCAGACAATGTCGCTCAGAGCTGCAACTTATGGCAGTGGCGACACTAAGCTTGATCTATTGGTGGTCGTGCCTCCCGCATATGTCTGCAGATCTATTGAGAGCGGAAAGACAGCCAATCTTCCATATTATAGAGTTTCAATTGAAAAATGGCTTTGGGAATGAAACGGATAATTACTCTCATCAGTATTCTATTTGCTTCGGCTGCTGTAATGTCGGCAGCGGAAAAAGGCGATACGCTTAAGCTGATGACATATAACCTCAGATTTGGCGAGCTGGCTTCGATGGAGCAGATTGCCGAATACATTTCGTCGCAGCAGCCTGACATCGTTGCTCTCCAGGAGTGCGATTGGGCAACAAACAGGACAAGGGCGCCTCATCAGAACGGAGTGAAGTTCGTCAACGAACTGGCTTATCATACAGGAATGTTCGGCATCTACGGCAAGTCAATCAATTATGCCGGGGGATATTACGGCATCGGTCTTCTGAGCAGATATCCTATCCTGCGATATGAGAGAGTGCTTCTTCCGAATGACGGCAAGACAGAACAGAGAAGCATGCTTGTCGCTGACATAGAGCTTCCTGATGGACAGGTAATCACGTTTGTGAATACACATCTTGAAGTGAAGACAGCCCAGATGCGTATCGAGCAGGTTCAGTTCATCAACGAGTACTTGAAGGATTGCCCTAATCAGCTTTTCCTTGCAGGTGATATGAATGCGATCCCTGACACTGAGGAGATGGAGATGCTGCGTCAGGGATGGACAGATCTTACAGACAGAGTGTTCACATACTCAACTTCAAAGCCTCAGATCAAGATAGACTACATCTATGCAAAACCAGCTGAGAACGTCGAGCTTCTCGGTACTGCGGTCAAGGAGGGAGTAATGCTCTCAGACCACTTTCCAGTGATTTCAACAATAGTTTTACACTAATAAATAACCTTTTTAAATCAAAATTTTATGAAAAAAATCTTTTTCGCGCTTGCTGCTGCAGCATTGGTAGCAGTATCATGCAACAAGGAAGGCGGTGACGACAACAAGGTGAAACCGCTTGAGGCAACTCTCGAACTCACAACATCTGTAGCTGAACTCCCTTATGGAGAGCCTGCAGAGATCCTCGGTACAGTGACTACAACTGCGACTTTGGATTCTTTCACTCTTACAGCTGTGCAGAAAGTTGGTGAGGAGTACTCTGCAGTCGGTGAGGCTCAGGTTTTCGCGGCTGAGGGCAACGACATGAAGGTCGAGTACTTTGCTGACTCTAAGGACATGACTGACCTTGAGGTTGTTCTTAAGGCTGGTGCTCAGGAGGCTAAGTTCTACTTCTCTGCAACAGCAGTCGGTGAGCTTAAGGGTACTTTCTGGATGAATGATGCTGTTATGATGGCTGCAACTCCTAAGGTTGGTACAAACGACAACGATCCTGATACTTATCCGGTTGCTGGAACAGGTGCAGGTTCTGACATCCCTTCATTCTTCTCAATGAAAGGTGCAGAGGTTAATGGTGAGGTTAAGCATATCCTCTCATTGAACGATGCACGTGAAGTAGGTGGTGTTGACGTGAGCATGTCTTGGGTAAACGTCCTTATGAACACATCAAACAACGCTTTCATCGGTGGCCAGAGAGGTCTTGCATTCGTAAGATGTAACTCTCTTACTGCAGGTACAGTAGGCCGTCAGTGCGATGTTTACGAGGTTGACGGTAAGAAGATCGACACAGAAAAAACTGACAACGCATTCGGTATTTCAGCTATCAGAGGTAGCTGGGCAGGTGACCGCTACAACGAGGAAGAGTATAAGTTTGTTGACAAGCTTTTCCTTGATGTGAACAAGGCAGAGACTAAGCTTGAGAAGATGAAGGCTTTCTGGGCTTTCAACCAGATCCAGGCTGTTCTTGACAATGCAACCCTCGGAGTTGAGGAGAATCCTACAAACCTTTCTAACAAGAACATGTACCGTCGTTATGTAGAGGCTGGTCAGACTTCTGCCAAGGAGGCGATTACTGAAGAGTTCAGAGCAGGTGACTACTTTATCATCCGTACAAACGCTGGTACAGCAGATGCTCCTCAGTACATCTATGGTATCATCCAGGTTCTCCAGCTTCCTGATGATGCATACACATTCACTCTTGAGAGCGAGAAGGTTCCTGGTAAGATGTGTATGGATATCGAGAAGACAGCTGAACTCTATGAGAAGCCAGCTTACTTCTCTATCAAGACTCAGTGCGTAAGATAATTTTACTTTTTATAATCAGGTAGGTCCGGTGTGTCCGGACCTACCTTTGATATTTTTCTATGAAGGCATTTAAATTGACTGTAACTATACTTGCGGCTCTTATGCTGTTCGGCTGCAAGCAGGCAACATCAGAAACTGTAAAGGTTGCTGAAGAAGTGATATGTAGGACAATCGGCACCGTAGAAGGTATTGTTCTTGAAGAAGTTCCATCAGTTGACGGCAAGGATTGTTATGAGATCGATGCAAAGGATGGAAAGCTTCTCATCAAGGGAAGCAGTCCGTCTGCAATCTGCTATGCCTTCAATAAATATCTCCGCTATGCCTGCGGATCAATGGTGACTTGGGGAGGAGAGAATCTGAACCTTCCCGAGACCTGGCCGGATTGGCAGGAAAGCGCAATGTCGCCATATCAGTTCCGCTACTTCCTTAATGTCTGCACATTCGGATACACCACCCCATATTGGGATTGGGAACGTTGGTCGGAGGAACTTGACTGGATGGCTCTCCATGGCGTCAACATGCCTCTTGCAAGTGTTGCGAGTGAGGCTATTGCACGTCGCGTATGGGTGAAGATGGGTCTTACTGAAGAAGAAGCTGATGCATTCTTCACCGGCCCTGCACATCTCCCATGGCATAGAATGGGTAATCTGAACGTGTTTGACGGTCCCCTTGACAGCGAGTGGCATGAGGACCAGATTGCGCTTCAGCATAAGATCCTTGACAAGATGCGTTCTCTCGGAATGGAGCCCGTCGCTCCTGCTTTTGCCGGATTTGTTCCGCCGGCATTCATGGAGAAGCATCCTGAAATAAAGGCAAATCAGCTTACATGGGGTGGCTTTGACATCTCGTGCAATGCATGCGTTCTCGCTCCTGACTCTCCGTATTTCCAGGAGATCGGCAAACTGTTCATCCAGGAATGGGAGGCTGAGTTCGGAGACGCAAAATACTATCTCTCGGATAGTTTCAATGAAATGAAACTTCCTGTCGATAAGGATGATGTCGCAGGAAAGCACTCTCTTCTCGCTCAATACGGCGAGGCGATCTACAACTCGATAGCAGCAGGTGATCCTGATGCGGTGTGGGTTACGCAGGGATGGACATTCGGCTACCAGCATGATTTCTGGGATCCGGAGAGTCTCAAGGCTCTTCTGTCACGAGTTCCTGATGACAGACTTATCATTGTCGATCTCGGAAACGATTATCCGAAATGGGTATGGCACACTGAGCAGACCTGGAAGGTCCAGGAAGGATTCTATGGAAAGAAGTGGATCTACAGCTATGTGCCTAACTTCGGAGGAAAGGTACTTCCTACAGGAGACCTTTCGATGTATGCAACCGGTTCGGTTGAGGCTCTCAATTCTCCATACAGCGAGAATCTGGTTGGCTTCGGATCCGCTCCGGAAGGACTTGAAAACAACGAGGTGGTCTATGAACTTCTCGCAGATATGGGATGGACCGCTGAAAATATAGACCTTGACCAGTGGCTGCGCACATACTGTCTGTCACGATACGGTTACTGGGACGAGGGAATGCAGGAGGTGTGGACACTGCTGCACAAGTCGGTGTACAGCTCGCTGTATTCTTACCCTAGATTCACATGGCAGACTGTGGTTCCGGACCAGCGCCGCAAGAGTCTCCATGACATAAATGACGACTTCGGTAAAGCTACAGAGCTTTTCCTTAGCTATGCGGACAAATGTGCTGATTCTCAGCTTTATATGAATGATGCTGTCGAGTTTGCTGCCCTCTATATCGCAGAACTTGCTGACAGACATTATGATCAGGTACTCGCAGGAGTTGATGCCCAGGCTAATCTTGAAAAGACCGTAGAACTCCTCAAGGTTGTGGACGGCCTCCTTGCTACTCATCCGGATTATAGCTTGGAGATGTGGGTGGACTACGCTCGCTCACATGGTGCAGATGAGGCAAAGAAAGATCAGTATGAGGCGAACGCCAAGCGTCTCATCACAACATGGGGTGGCTGGCAGGAAGATTACGCGGCACGCTTCTGGGCAGGTCTTGTAGGAGACTACTACATACCTAGAATCCAGATCTACGCAGCTGAGGGAGCCGAGGCTGTCGATGCATGGGAGGAGAACTGGATCATGACTCCATGGGAAAGCACTGAAAAGGCTTATGGCAACCCTGTGGAAATAGCATTGGAAACTATTCGCAATAACAGATAATGAGGAAACTTTTAGTAGCAATCGCTGCACTGGTGATGGTATCGTGCAGCAATTATCCGAAGAGCGCAGCTGACGTTGAACTGGATCAGCAGATCAAGGCTGCTGAGGCATTGGTAGGCCGTGTCACAGCTGGCCGTCAGGGTGAATTTGTCGTAAATATCGTGCCGGAACAGGTTGACGGCAAAGACTGGTTTGCCTACTATGCCAAGGACGGAAAGGTCGTACTTGAAGGAAACGATGGCGTAAGCGTAGCAAGTGCGCTCAATCACTATCTCAAGGAGAACTGCGGCTGGCACCTCACGTGGTGCGGCAAGCAGGATGTGCTTCCTGAAGTGCTTCCTCTTCCTCAGGATAAGGTGAAGCGTACGTCACCATATAAATACCGCTACTATCTGAACTACTGTACGTTCAATTATACCATGAGCTGGTGGGATTTCGACCGCTGGCAGCAGGAGATCGATTTCATGGCTCTCAACGGCATCAACATGCCGCTTGCTCTTACAGGTCAGAACTCAGTATGGCAGAGGGTGTATAAGAAACTCGGCTTCACCGACGAGGACCTCGCAGGCTTCTTCAGTGGCCCTGCATACTTCAACTGGTTCTGGATGGGTAATCTGGACGGTTGGTGCGGACCTCTTCCACAGAGCTTCATGGATGATCATGAACAGCTTCAGAAGCAGATTCTTGCTGCAGAGCGCTCTCTTGGAATGACCCCTATTCTTCCAGCATTCACAGGACACGTGCCTCCATCTTTCCAGGAAAAGTTCCCGGATGCGAAGGTGAGGACAACTGAATGGGTAAACTTCCCTGAGGTGTCTATACTTGATCCAGGTGAGGAACTGTTTACTCAAATTGGAAAGATGTTCATCGAGGAGCAGGTGAAACTGTATGGTACAGATCATTATTATAGTGCAGACACTTTCAACGAGAATACTCCTCCTACCAATGATCCTCAGTACTTGAACGACATCAGTGCAAAGGTGTTCAGCGCCATGAATGATGTTGATCCGGAGGCTGTTTGGGTGATGCAGGGCTGGCTGTTTTACCATGAGAGAGATTTCTGGGGAGAGAATGAAATCCAGGCTCTTCTCGGTGCTGTGCCTGATGACAAGATGATCATTCTAGACCTTTGGAGCGAGCGCCATCCTGTTTGGAACCGCACAAATGCATATTACGGCAAGCCATGGATCTGGTGCATGCTTCATAACTTCGGACAGAATATCAACATGTCCGGTAATGTAACAAGCGTGGCGAACGATCCTGCTGCGGCTCTCAATGACCCTACGTCGGGAAATATGTCCGGCATCGGTCTTACCATGGAGGGCATTGAGCAGAATCCGATGGTCTATGCGCTCATGCTTGAAAATGTCTGGCGTGACCAGCCTGTCGATAAGGATGAATTCCTTAAGACCTATCTTACCCAGAGGTATGGCTCTTTCAACGAGACTGCCTTCAAGGCCTGGCAGATCATAATGTCGTCGGCCTATGAGAACACCGTCAACAACGGTGGTCAGGAGTCCATCCTCACCGGCCGTCCGTCATTCAAGGAAAATCCAGGTGGAACTACCAACACCAAGGCTCATTATGAGAAGGAGGACCTGATCAAGGCTTGGCAGATGCTTGTGTCGTGCAGTCAGGAGTTTGCAGGCAGTGACGGCTATCGCTATGATCTTGTAGATGTCACTCGTCAGGTGTTGGCGGATTATGCTTCTGTTCTTCAGCAGAATGCTGCAGGAATGTATGAGGCAGGCAATGTGGAAGGCTTCAAGGCGGCATCGGCAGAATTCCTGGCCTTGATCAAAGACATGGATGCTCTCCTTGGAACAAGAAGCGAGTTCCTTCTCGGAAGATGGCTTAAGTCGGCCCGCGCAATAGGCCACACTCAGCAGGAAAAAGACCTTTACGAGCGAAATGCCCGCAATCTCATCACTCTTTGGGGCAATAAGGACTGCCGCATCAGGGATTATGCGTGCCGTCAGTGGAACGGAATGATGGGAGGCTTCTACTATCCGAGATGGGAACGTTTCTTTACATTCGTCGAGGCTGCAATGGTAGAAGGTGTTCCATATGACGAGGATAAATTCGTCAGCGAAAGCAAAGACTGGGAGTGGGGATGGCTGAGTGGTCATGAAGAATACATTTCCGAGCCGTTTGGCAGTGAAATTGAAGAATGCCTGAAGATATGGAACAAGTATTCAAAGTCTATCCTTCATCTTGAGGATGACTTCGAGTATGAGGCAGAAGTAGAGGCGTATGTATAATAAAGTCGTAATAGCATCGGATTCTTTCAAAGGATCCCTGACTTCGCTGGAGGTTGCGCAGAGTGTCGCAAAGGCTGTCAAGGAGTCACATCCTTTATGCGAAGTCGTGGAGGTTAATGTCGCTGACGGCGGCGAGGGTACAATGGATGCTCTTCAGCATACATTGGGGGGACGAAAGGTGACTCTTGAGGTGTCGGACCCTCTCGGCCGTCCTGTAAACGCTTCATATGTCATTTTGGATGATGGCAATACCGCTGTCCTGGAGATGTCTGCAGCCAGCGGTCTTACGCTATTGACGCCGGAAGAAAGGAATCCGTCAAAGACGTCTACTGTCGGCACAGGCGAACTGATACGCGATGCATTGGACAAGGGCTGTCGCAAGTTTCTTGTCGGCATAGGCGGCAGCGCTACGAATGATGCCGGAATGGGTATGATGTACGCTCTGGGTTTCCGTTTCAAGGATGCATCAGCAGTAGAGCTGCCGCCGGTAGGTGGCTCAATGATAAAAGTCGCTTCGATAGATATGACAGGTCGTCATCCGGGCTTGTCCGAAGCGCACTTCGTGGTAGCGTGTGATGTGAAGGCTCCATTATATGGTCCGGAAGGTGCTGCATATGTGTTTGGCCCGCAGAAGGGTGCCGACAAGGATATGGTTGAGGCGCTTGATATGGGGCTGCGCCATTTTGCAGAGGTGTCTGCTGCAGCAACAGGATATGATTTCTCTTCGCTTGATGGATCAGGTGCTGCCGGAGGACTTGGTTTTGCATTCAGACAGTACTTTGCTGCCCGCTTAGAGAGAGGAGTGGAGATGGTGCTTGATGCAATCCATTTCGATGAACTTCTCAAAGGAGCGGATTTGGTGATAACAGGAGAAGGAAGGGTGGACAGCCAGACGTTGACAGGCAAAACTCCGTTCGGAGTGGCTCAGCGTGCGCTTCGTCAGGGAATCCCTGTCGTTGCAATAGGCGGCTCTGTAACACTTGACCATGAGCAGGCTCAGTCTGCCGGCTTTAAAGATGTAGTGCAGATAACACCAGCAGGCATGCCTCTCGAAGAGGCGATGAAACCAGAGGTAGCTGCGGAAAACATTTATCAGACAATAAAATCATTATTGAGAAAATATGAATAGTGCAATAGCTGCGCTGATCGGTCTGGCTTTGGCCATTGTACTGATCATCAAGAAATTGTCCCCTGTCTATAGCCTTATGATAGGTGCCCTTGCCGGCGGTCTTTTGGCCGGATGGGGCTTGGAGCAGTCTATCTCCCTTATGCTTGGAGGCGTCAAGGATATTACTCCGGCAATTCTGAGGATTCTGGCTGCAGGTATTCTGTCTGGAGTGCTGATCAAGACCGGAGCTGCGGCTTCCATTTCACACACCGTAGTAAAGGCTTTGGGACGCAGGCATGTATATATGGCGGTAGCCTTCTCGACTATGCTTCTGACAAGCGTTGGAGTGTTCATTGACGTTGCAGTCATAACAGTCGCTCCGATTGCTTTGATGCTTGCCCGCAGACTTTCATTGTCGCGCGCATCATTGCTTCTGGCAATGGTCGGAGGAGGCAAGTGCGGCAACATAATGTCCCCAAATCCGAATACAATCATCGCAGCTGAGAATTACGACACAATGCTTTCCTCAGTGATGGCGGCTGGAATTATTCCTGCTCTCATCGGACTTGTTGTTACCGTCTATCTGATCGTGCCTCTGATGCACAAGAAAAATGATGGTTCTGATTTTGTCGAGGAAGTAGAGGAGGGAACGCTTCCGCCTTTCTGGGCTAGTATTCTAGGTCCGGTAGTCGCAGTTGTCCTGTTGGCTTTAAGACCGATTTGCGGCATCAGCATTGATCCTGTTGTTGCCTTGCCGGTAGGTGGCATAGTGGGCCTGATTGCTACAAACTCGTGGAAAAGATCATCCGAGTGCATTTCATATGGTCTTGAGAAGATGTCTACAGTCGCAATTCTCCTTATCGGAACAGGTACGCTTGCAGGTATAATCAAGGCCTCTGAGATCAAGGATGTACTGATTGCCATGCTTTCCGGTTGGGAGGCTGGTGGTGTGATAATGGCTCCTCTATCCAGTGCGCTTATGTCAGCTGCGACGGCTTCTACTACAGCCGGAGCCACAATTGCGTCTGCTTCTTTCGCTCAGACTGTGCTTGGGGCTGGTGTTGCTGCAGTTTGGGGCGCAGCGCTGACAAACGCCGGTGCGACTGTTCTGGATCACCTTCCACATGGCTCATTCTTCCATGCAACCGGCGGCTCTGTCGGAATGCAGATCAAGGAGAGGATGCGTCTTATCCCATATGAAACACTGATCGGCCTTCTGTTGACCTTACTTTCTTTGGCATTATACTATATCTGCACATTGTTTTAATCCTTAAAATTGATATATTTGTGGATTAAAATATAACCAAATGAAGAAAGTTTTAGTTATCGGCGGCGGTGGACGCGAACATGCAATTGTTGATGCCCTCAGCCGTTCTCCTCAGGTAGGAAAGATCTATTGTGCTCCTGGTAATGCCGGCATATCTGCTCAGGCTGAGTGTGTTGCAATCAAGGACACTGACGTGGAAGGTCTTAAGGCGTTTGCTCTTGAGAATGGCATCGATCTCGCTGTCGTAGGCCCTGAGGTGGCTCTCGCAGCAGGTGTTGTAGATGCATTCAAGTCAGCAGGCCTCAGAATCTTCGGTCCGTCGAAGGCAGCAGCTACAATCGAGGCCAGCAAGGACTTCGCAAAGCAGCTCATGGCAAAGTATCAGATCCCTACAGCCGCTTTCGAGACATTCGAGGACTATGATGCAGCTCTCGAGTATGTGAAGAAGGGTTCGTTCCCTGTAGTTCTCAAGTATGACGGACTCGCAGCCGGAAAGGGTGTGGTGATTCCAGAGACTCTTGAGGAGGCAGATGCTACCCTCAAGGATATGCTCCTGGACGACAAGTTCGGCAAAGGAAAGGTAGTTGTCGAGGAGTTCCTTACGGGTCCGGAGTTCTCGTTCATGTGCTTTGTGGACGGCAATGATGTCTATCCTATGACACTTTCTCAGGACCACAAACGTGCATACGAAGGTGACAAGGGCCCTAATACAGGCGGCATGGGAGCATATTCTCCTGTCCCTATAATTACTGATGAAGATCTCGAATTCTCTCTTGAGAAGGTCATGAAGCCTACAGCTGCAGCTATGGTTTCGGAGGGCTGTCCTTTCACCGGAGTCCTCTATGGAGGTCTCATGAAGACCCCTCAGGGACCGAAGGTGATTGAGTTCAACTGCCGTTTCGGCGATCCGGAGACAGAGGTTGTGCTGCCTCGTCTCGATACAGACATATATGACATCTTCTCTGCAGTGGCAGACCATGCGCCTATGCCTGCAATCGAGTGGAAGAAAGAGGTGACAATGGGCTTCGTAATGGCCTCCAAGGGCTATCCTGGCTCATACGACAAGGGATACGAAATCGTCATCCCTGAGGAGCGAAGCGACGTGAGGATCTACCACATGGGCACAACCCACAAAGACGGTAAATACTGCACCTCCGGCGGCCGCGTCCTCATGGTAGTCGGCTTCGGCGCAGACCTCCAGGAGGCACACGACAAGGCCCTCGCTGCCGTAGAATCAATAAAATGTGAAAATCTTTTCTATCGCCGTGATATCGGTTGGCGTGTTCTATAGTTGTCATTTCGATCGGACGAAGTGAGTGGAGAAATCTGATTATTATATGATTATATCAGGAAAAGAACTTTCAGTAAAGCTGAAAGATGAAATGAAGGCCCAGGTTGCCACATTTCCGGAAAAATACGGACGCGTTCCGCACCTTGTAGTGATCCTCGTAGGAGAGGACCCGGGCAGCGTCTCATATGTAACAGGCAAGGCAAAGGCATCGGAGTATGTCGGAATCAGGAATACGACCATCCGCAAGCCGGATACCATATCGGAGGCGGAGCTTCTCGCCATCATTGAGGATCTCAACGCTGACGACACAGTAGACGGCATCCTCGTGCAGCTTCCTCTTCCGAAGCACATCAGCGAGGACAAGGTCATCGCGACAATAGCCAAGGAGAAGGATGTAGACGGATTCCATCCTCTCAATGTCGCAGCTCTCTGGCAGAAGCAGGAATGCACTCTTCCATGCACTCCGAAAGGCATAATCAAGATGCTCAAGGTGGCTGGTGTCGAGATCAAGGGCAAGCGTGCCGTGGTAATAGGACGAAGCAACATCGTAGGCCTTCCGGTAGCGAAGCTCCTCCTCGACGAGAACGCGACTGTGACCATAGCGCACAGCCGCACAGTCGATCTCCCGACCGTGACACGCAATGCGGAGATTCTTGTGGTTGCCATAGGACGTCCTAAGTTTGTGACTGCCGACATGGTTTCGGAAGGAGCGGTTGTCATAGACGTAGGAGTCAACCGTGACCCTGATACCGGCAAACTCTGCGGTGACGTAGACTATGCCGCGATAGAGCCGAAAGCGTCGGTCATCACCCCGGTTCCGGGAGGCGTCGGCCCGATGACCATCACATGCCTCATGGAAAATACCATAGAGTGCTTTCTCCGCAAGATGAAATAGCCTGGCGCTTAAGTCTCTGAGTGATAGTATTTTGCTGAAAGCTCGTGCTCCCCATGGGGAGCACGAGCTTTCAGCAAAATACTGATAGATAACGATTTAGGCGCCAGCGTATATTTTGCCTTTATTAAGTATGGAAACTGATGGATTTTTTATAAATTTGTCTCCACTAACCAAATTCATTATTAACTAATTTCTACCGTATGAGAAAATATCTGACTATGGTGGTGCTGCTTCTATTGGGCATGACAGCTTATGCCCAGCAGCATTCTGTAAAAGGTACGGTGGTGGATCAGAACGGACAGCCTGTCATAGGCATGACCGTCCTGGAACAAGGTACCCAGAACGGTACCGTCACCGACATTGATGGTAACTGGCAGCTGACCGTCTCTTCCGGAGATGTGACGCTGGAGTTCAATGCACTCGGCTATACGACTGTTACAGAGCCTGTGAACAATCGTGCAGTCATTTATGTGGAATCGGCAGAAGAAGCCATAGCGCTCGATGCTGTCATTGCCATCGGATATGGTACAGCAAGAAAGCGTGACCTTACGACTGCTGTTTCCGTTGTTACGACAGATGACCTTAACCTTCGTCCTGTAACTGAGGCTTCCGGCTTTATCCAGGGTAAGGTTGCAGGTGTGACCGTTCAGCAGACAAGCGGTCTTCCTGGAAGCGGTATGACTGTACGCGTCCGTGGTGCTACATCAATCAATTCTACGAATGACCCTCTCTATGTCGTTGATGGTGTTCCTGTAGGTACCGGTAACTATGCCATTGCATATCTCGCCCCTCAGGATATCGAGACAATGCAGATCCTCAAGGATGCGTCATCTGCTGCAATCTATGGATCACGTGCTGCCAATGGTGTCGTTCTCATCACAACCAAGCAGGGTAAGAAGAGCAAGGGCCCTCAGATCACATTCAATGCATCAGTGGGTCTTGCAAATGTTGCCAAGACTTATGACGTTCTGAATGTGGCTGAATATAAGGAGCTCATGGATGAGATCGGAGCGATCCATCTTCCTGACGGTCTGAAGGACGAGACTGACTGGTTTGCCGAGACCTATAAGACCGGCATCAATCAGAACTATCAACTCTCTGTGGCTAACGGTAATGAGAAGATGCGTTATTATATCGGAGCAGGATATACCAATGAAGAAGGTATTCTTCCTGTTGCATACAGTGACAGATTCAATATGAAGGCAAGTTTTGACTCAGACCTCTTCAAGTGGATCAATGTGGGAGTCAACATGGCCTACTCTCATTACAAGAGCAATGGCATCATTTCCGGTACAGGTTCCAACCGTGCAGGTGTCGTTCTCTCAGTAGTAAATACTCCGACTTATACAAAGCCATGGAGCGATAAGGCCGGCGAGGAAGGATGGTACTGGACAGAGTTTTATGGAGCAAACCTTACAACTCCTGCAGAAAACCTTGCAAGAACAGAAAACAACTACTCTCAGACCGACCGTCTCCTGCTCACTGGACACGCGACCATCAAGTTCCACAAGAATCTGAATTTCAAGTCAACGGTGACCATGGACCGCAGATGGGTGCACAGCTTCAGTTTCCTTGATCCTATAAAGACTTCATATGGCCGCACTCAGCATGGAGAGGCTTCTTCTACAAGGTCCGATGATATGAGGATGGTCTATGACAATATCCTTACATATAACAACGAGTGGAATGCCAAGCATGTCCTTGAAGTAATGGCCGGTACATCCGCAACAACATCAAGATGGGAGAATCTCTCCGGATCAAGGACTCATTTCTCTCCTGACTATAACAATGCCATATTCGGCATCAACGGCGGTAACAAGGGTGGTCTCAGAGGTCAGTCTCAGGGATTCGCAAGATGGGCGATCATGTCATATCTCGCGCGTGCATCATATAATTATGACAGCAAATATTACATTACTGCCACATTCCGTGCTGATGGAACATCAAAGCTTGCACCGGGGGCACGTTGGGGCTTCTTCCCATCAGTCTCTGCTGCATGGAGACTCTCAGGAGAGAATTTCCTGAAGGATGTCACCTGGATAGATGACCTCAAGCTCCGTGCAGGATGGGGACAGCAGGGTAACCAGGAAGGCCTCAGTGACTATGCTTGGGTACGTACATATAATACGAATTATTATGACTGGACTGTTGACCAGAATGCTGATGCAGTTCCAACATTGGGCTCAGTGGCAAACGGAGGAAGCCAGAAGCTGACTTGGGAGACAACGACTCAGGCAAATGCCGGAATCGACTGGACAATCCTCGGCAATCGTCTCACATTCGCCTTGGACGCATACTACAAATATACAAGAGACCTTCTCCTTACCGTAGACCTCGTCGAGCCTAATCCTGACATGATCTACAATGCAGCCGAGATGTCAAACTGGGGCCTCGAGTTCGCAGTAAACTCTGTCAATATCGAGCGTAACGGCTTCAGATGGTCTACTGACTTCAACATCTCAATGAACCGCAACATGGTCGAGAAGCTTCTGCTTACCAGCGTGTTCTATTATGGTTCGACTTCAGAGGTGCATAGCGAGAGAGTCATCAGGATGGTTGAGGGAATGCCTCTTTCAAGCTTCTGGGGATTCGTTTCAGAAGGCGTTGATCCGGAGACTGGAATGATCAGATATAAGGATCTTGACAATAACGGAACAATCAACTCTTCAGACAAGACTTATATCGGAAATGCCAACCCTCTCTTCACAGCAGGTATGACCAATACATTCAACTGGAAGAACTTTACGTTCAGCTTCCTTCTTACCAGCTCGGTCGGAAACGACATCTACAATGCTTCCAAGATCGAGATGGTGGGAATGTATAACGGAGCCAACCAGATCAAGGATGTTGTAAGACGCTGGAGAGTACCTGGACAGATTACTGACATACCTAAGGCGGGAGCCGATGCGATTGACAACCTCAAGGCATCTACAAGATGGATAGAGGACGGTTCGTACCTCAAGGTCAAGAACATCACTCTCTCATATGACATCAAGCATCCTGCTCTCAGGAAAGCGAACATCTCACGTATCCAGCCATATGTGACACTTGACAATATGATCACATTGACAGGATACTCGGGATATGACCCTGAGATGAGCCAGTGGTCAAGTGCTACATCTATGGGTATTGACTGGGGTACTTACCCATGTGTCAAGACCGTGCTTTTCGGAGTAAATGTGGAATTCTAACAATCTGACAGATATGAAAATCATTAGATATATGACAGTCTTTGCATCTGTCCTTGCCGTTTCGGCCTGCAATCTGGATCTTTTTCCTGAAACCGGCTATAGCGAGGGCAATGTGAAGGTTGAAGAAAGTACAAGCTCTCAGTACAATACCAGAGAGGATATGAAGGGCCTCAGGGATGCTCTTTATAACAGTGCTACTAAAGGAAACACTCTGCAGGAAGGTATATTCCTGGACGGAATGGTGTATGGCGAGTGCCGTGCTGACAACGCCTATGGCGGAAATCCTGGTACCGGTGAGCTTATGGCCATAGAGGCAAACAAGCAGGACGGTGAGAACAAGAATGTCGTGAGAGACTGGGATTACTATCAGATCGCAGTAAAGGATGCCAATCAGCTCATCCTCAACATTGACAGAATCCGTGAAACAGATCCTACCCTGACAGAGCAGGAACATTATCAGTGGAAGGCTGAGGCCATCTGCTGGAAGGCATATGCCCTCTTCCAGATGTCTTATATCTGGGGTGACATTCCGGTACAGAACAAGCTTCTTCCTCCTATCACAGATGAGAATGTGGAAGAAGTGTACTTTGACATGTATCCTCCAAGAGTGCCTAAGGAAGAAGTGTTTGACCAGCTCATCGAGGACCTGACATTCGCATGCCAGTATGCTCCGGATCTTGATCCTGCAAACAAGTATCTCTTCTCAAAGGCTTTCGCTCATGGTCTCCTTGCCCGCGTATATGCAGAGAAGACAAGACGCGACTGGAACAAGGTGATCGAGAACTGCGAAGCAGTCGAGGCCATGAACCTCAAGCTTGTGGATGACTATGGCCAGATGTGGGCATACGATGAGAATGATGTGGTAAGGAATACTTCAGAGTCGATATTCGAGATCACATGGACACGCGAGAGCGGACAGTGGGTGTGGATGATGTTCCACAGGAACGCATACAGCCCTAATGACAGCTACACATGGATCAAGTGGATCACTCCTTCAAGAGACCTTATCGCAGCATATGATGCGGAGGGTGATACTGAAAGAAAGAATGCATCCATCATCTTTGATGAGTGTTCTTGGTCCAACTACTATCCTGCAGATGAATATGCATTCATGCATAAGTGCCCGACCAATGCTTCAAGTACAATCCTGATGCGTCTTGGAGAGATCTACCTGCTTCACGCTGAGGCTCTCTGCATGACAGGCGACCTTAACGGAGCGACTGAATATGTGAACAAGATCCGCCGTCGTGCAGGCATCAAGGAGATCGCTGTGCCTTCAAGCCAGGAGGCTATGCTTGATGCAGTTCTTCATGAGCGCCGTCTTGAGCTTGCATTTGAAGGATTCCGCTTCTGGGACCTTGTGCGTCACGATAAGGCAAAGGAAGTTCACGATGCAATGAGTGATCCGTCTTCACCAAGGTATGACAGATATTTCCAGCCAAGGAAGCCTTTGACAGACGAGACCATCCTTATGCCGATTCCTGCAGCAGTGATGGAACTTAATCCAAGTCTTGTTCAGAATCCTGGATATTAATAGCTTGCCAATATTATGAAGATATCTAAATTATTCCTTTCCGGCATTCTGGCCTGCCTTTGCGCATGCAACTGCAGCACTGACAAGCCTGATGGCGGACAGACAGACGAGCCTGTAAATCCTGATCCGAAACCCGAGGTGGTGGATAAGGATGTAGTGGCCTATGTCACTACAGCAGACAGTCGTCATCAGTTCGAGAAGTCTACATTCGACTTCGGCAAGCCTGGCAGCATGTCTCCATATCAGGTGATGTATGACAAGTCTGATCTCAAGCCATGGACTGTGGATGGATTCGGACTTGCAGTGACAACGGCGTCCTGCTATAACCTTCTGAAGATGAACCAGACCGACAGGACTGCCTTCCTCGAGGAGACGTTCTCTCGAGAAAAGGGTGCCGGCATGAGCCTTATCCGCGTTTCGATCGGAGCGTCAGACTTCTGCCTGGCGGACAATTACACATGGTGCGACAAGGCAGGCCTTGAGAATTTTGCTGTTCACGCAGAGGATAAGGACAATCTGTTCCCGATTCTCAAGGAGATCTATGCCATCAATCCTGATGTGAAGATCATCGGTTCTCCATGGTCATGCCCACAGTGGATGAAGTGTCAGATGCCGGGCGGCAACAACTGGGATGTATCCAAGTTCAATGTCCCTGTAACCAACGAAACTACATATAATTCATGGACCGGAGGTCGTCTTAAGCCTTCGTGCTATGATGATTATGCGGAATATTTCGTGAAATGGATCCAGACGATGGAGGCTGAGGGATTTGATATTCATGCAATTACAATGCAGAACGAACCTTTGAATCCTGGAAACTCGATGTCATTGGTAATGCCATGGCAGGATCAGAAGGAGTTCGTCAAGGTACTTGGACCGGCAATGGAGAAGGCCGGGCTGTCTGATGTCAAGATCCTTCTTTTCGATCACAACTACAATTATGATGACAAGGAAGGCCAGGACAACTATCCTCTCAACATCTATAGCGATCCGGAGGCGGCAAAATATGCTGATGGTTCTGCTTGGCATGCCTACGGAGGAAGTGTGACTGAACTTGATGAAATACATAAGACCTATCCGGACAAGGATATATACTTCACGGAAGCATCTATCGGAACATGGATAGGAGGCTATGAGGACAGGTGGAATTTCAACTTCCTCTCCAACTGTCTTGTGAATGACTTCTCGTCAATGTTCCTCGGCACCCTCAAGAGGGGAGGAAGCGGCGTGACTCTGTGGAACCTCATGCTTGACGACAAGAGAGGACCTTACAGCATGCATGACGGCTCATGCAAGACATGCTACGGCGGCGTGACCATCAACTCTGCAGACTATAAGACAATCGTCAAGAACAGTCACTGGTTTGACTGTGCGCATGCTTCTGTTGCAATCAAGCCTGGCGCGCGAATGATGTCTTATGATGGATTCAGTCTCCCTTCAGGTATGGAAATGCAGATGTATCTCAATCCTGACAATACTGTAGGCGTCATCATCTGCAACAATTCAGGTGCTGAGCAGCAGTTTGTGTTCTCCAACACAAAGTTCACTGTGAAGTATACAGTTCCTGCCAAATCGATAGCTTCGCTTCTCTGGCAGGAATGACCTGCTCCGAGCGACGAAATACACTTTAAAAGTAAAAAGAAATGAATAGAATTTTCAAAATAGCAGCATTGGCTCTTGCAGGAGGACTTGCAATCGCATCCTGCCAGAAGACGCCGGAGTACATCACGACTGATGTCGGTCCGGAAATGACCGTCAACAGCTGGACTGAGTCAACCTATATGGGTGCCGACATCAAGTTCTCTGTAGATGTGAAGGATAGTGATTTTGCGCTGTCTACATTGAAGGCAAAACTTATGTATGACGAGACAGAAGTAAGCAACATCACCATCAGAACCAAGGAAAATGGAACATATGAGGGTGCAATTCCGGCTCCTCTTTTCAAGGATATTCCGAATGGTATCGCTTCTCTCATTTTCACATCGCAGAACGTAGGTCTGGGATTGTCATATGATACTGTATATGTAGCCTTGAAGCGTCCTGATTTTGAAACCCTTACCCTCAAGTCTGAGGATGGCGAAGATTATACCCTCGCCAAAGTGGGAGAAGTCGGATATAAATATGAACTCACAGATGTCTTCCCTGAGAAGATCAAGGCTTTTGTCGTGACGCCAGCCATAAATGACGAGGGTGATGTGATTTCTCTCGGATGGGACGGCTCCGCTCTTGCTGCAGGATATCCTGTTCCGGTACCTTTCACTGCGGGAATGGCAGGAAAATATACCATCTCGGTAGACCTTATGGCTCTTACCGCATCTCCTCTCGGATCAGGCAGCGTGATTTCTGTGAGCGAATACAAGCAGGGACAGGTAATGGATTTCGGCGGTATGGTTGATTTCAACAACTGGACCCTCGATTACGATTACTTTGTCGTGAATGAAGACTTCACAGAGGCGACGTTCCGTGCTGTTGACGGATATTATCAGCTCTCTTACGATGTTGAGAACATGTGGGTGAAGGTTGAGCCAGTGGATGCTCAGGGTGAACTTCTGTCACTTTCAGCTGACGGCTCTGGTGCTCCTTGGGCTATCGGTGCAAACATCGGCAAGCCAAAGATCGGTCCGGGCTGGAATACAACTGACGGAGCTTATCCGCTTGCTCAGGTTGCAGACAAGGTATACCAGATCACATTCACAGCTCCTGGTCAAATGGCAGTTTCCGGAGCAGACTTCAAGTTCTTCCATCAGAAGGGATGGGGAGGCGAGTTTAAGAAGGAAAACTATGCTGAGATCAATCTCGCTCCAGCATTTGACATGACCGACAGCGGTAATATCCAGGGCAAGGCTCTCGAGGGTGGAAAGAGCTATAAGATCACTCTTGACCTTACAGGTGGTGTGAATGCTGCCAAGGTTTCATACGAAGAGGTTGTTGTGCCTGTAAACATGCTTGACATCCAGGTGAACGGCGTCGGCGCCCTCAAGATGTCCAATACAGTCTACAAGGTTATGGCAGTTGAGGTCGAGCAGAACAGCATCATCTCATTCTCAGGAATTGACAATCCACTCGACTGGTATGTTGATCCGGATCACTTCACTATTACGGCTGAAGGACTGAAGTTCAAAGCAGTTTCAGGATATTACTCATTTGAGCTTGACCTTGCCAACCAGTTCGTGACTGTACGCAGAGTCAAGGCTGACGGAAAGGCTGCAACATATGCTGACGAGGGAGCCATCACATTTATGGGCTGGGGTGTAGGTCATCCATGTAATGCAAATCCACTTGCATGGGATAGTGGACAGCTTATCACTCTTGCTGAGGTTGAAGACGGTGTATACCAGTTCACAGGTGTTGCAGGAGAAGGCACTTCAACTACAATGGGCGAGCGCTGGCAGTATGATTCAGAGCTTTCATTCAAGTTCTTCGGCCAGGCTGGCTGGGGTGCAGAGTGGGGCACAGTAACTCTTACAGAAGAGGCTCAGAAGTGGCTTGGAATATACGGCAACGTCGAGCTCCTCGGTAAGGACAGAAAGGCCGACGATTCAGGTTGGGAGACGCGTTACCCGCTCGAACTCGGTGCGACTTACGTAATGACAGTTACTGATTGTACACCGCTTGACGGAGACAACAAGTTCAATTGTACAATAGACTTCAGAAAACTCTAAGTCATGGAAAACAGGCGTGTTGCCTGATCAGGTGAGCGCCAATGCATTATACAATCAAGGGTCGGAAACATTCCGACCCTTGATTGTGCAGTAAAGCGTTTGGGATTGCACGGTTCTATTTCACTGGCTCGTCCAGCCTGAGCTCCGGATGCTTGCGCGACGAGCGTGCAAGCATTATGGCTACGGCAATGGCTATTATGCCGAGGAATATGAATACATATTCCGCCTTGATGGCTGCTGCCACTTCCTGGGCATGGTTGCCGGCTTCGGTGATGGTCTTGGTGAATATCTTTCCCACATAGATCGGAACTGCCCACATACCCATGTTCTGCACCCAGTAGATGAGCGAGTATGCCGTTCCGAGGTTCTTCTCGGGGATGATCTTAGGAACAGACGGCCACATTGCAGACGGCACGAGCGAATATCCTATGCCCAGCAGGGCTATTGCTATGTAAGCATATGCCGGTACGCCCTGAGGGGCGAATGTGATGATGAGATGTGATATCAGGACAAGCGCGGCTCCGACTGTCATCCATGTGGTGGCTTTCCCGACCTTGTCCACCAAGGCTCCGAAAAGGGGAGTGAACAGGATGGTGAAGAACGGAATCATGGCAAGCAGTACGGTCGCTATGTCGAGATTGACTCCGAAGAGAGGCAGCAGTATCGACACACCGAACTTCTTGAACCTGATCACGCAGCAGTAGAATGTCACGCACAGAATGGCGATCATCAGGAATCGTGGATTGCTCAGCACCTTCCATATGTCGGAGAATCTGAACTTGTCCTCCTCAGCTGTCTCCACCTTGTCGGTCTCTCCGGTTTCCTTGTCAAACCTTGCATCCATGGCCACGAAAACAGCCCAGAGGATGGCTCCGACAGCGAGCACTGCGAGCCCTATGAGCGCAGGTCTGTTGGTTTCTGTGAGTGTATATATCTCTCCAAGAGCCTTCTGTTTCACGATCATAGGGGCTATGAGGATGGCTGTGGCCGTGCCGAAGCGGGCTATCGCCAGCTGGAGTCCCATGGCCAGGGCCATGTTGCGTCCCTTGAACCATTTGGCGATGGATCTGGTCACAGAAACTCCGGCTATCTCGCTTCCGAGTCCGAACAGCATGCATCCGACATATGCTATGGTAAGCGAAGTCTTCGGAGCGAATCCTGCCGAGATCGCGAATGTCACAAGGGCTGCGCCGCCGACCATCATTCCTACGAAGATGGATCCCACAAGACGTACGCCGAACTTGTCAAGCAGCGCTCCGCATATGATCAGGCCACCCCAGATGCACAGGAACGAATATCCGCTGGAATAGAAGCCGTAGTCTGCCATGTTCCAGCCCAATTCGATACTTTCCGGATGCTTGAAAAGCTCCGAAAGCGACGAGAACATGTCGTCGAAGAAGTACGACGCGAACATAGGAACAACAAGGCACGCCAGCACAAGCCAGCATGCCCACCTGTTGTCCCGAAGAGTTTTCTTCAGTGTTGACATTATTTCTTGATGTTAGGAAGCTCGAGACCGTATCCCTTCTTCTTGTCCTCGACCTTGAGGAAGAATGACATGATGAACGCGAGCACTCCGAATGATGCGAAGATGCACATAGGGGCGACATAGCCGCCTGTAGACTTGAGGACTACGCCGATAAGGAGCGGAACAAGGCAGAGGCCGATGTTCTGGATCCAGAAGATGAGAGAGTATGCGCTTCCGAGGATTACAGGGTCGATGATCTTCGGCACTGAAGGCCAAAGGGCCGCCGGAACAAGTGAGAATGACACTCCGAGCACGACGATGAGAAGGAGAGCGAACCATTTGTTAGGGAATACAGGAAGGAGGAATGCAAAGCTCAGGTGGCATGCGATCATGATGATTGCGCCGAGCATGAGCATTGTCGCTCCCTTGCCCTTGTTGTCAAGGAATGCACCGAGGAACGGTGTGAGCACCATCGCAAGGATCGGGAACCATCTGAAGAGGTCCGCAGCCTCGGTTGTAGGGATGTTCAGTGTGACTTCAAGGAAGTTTGTCGCATATCTCTGGAATGGGAAGATAGCCGAGTAGTAAAGCACGCAGAGAAGGGCCACAAGCCAGAACATCTTGCTGCTGAATATCTTGCCGAGGTCACTCACCTTGAACTCCTCGCTTGACTCTCCGCCTGCCACAATGCCTTTCTGGGTGTCAAGCTTCTTGTCCATTACTGAGAATACAATGAAGTTGATGAGTCCTATGAGCAGGAGAACCACGCAGAAGAGGATAGGAGCCTCCACGTTGCCGAATTTGTCTGCCAGACGAGGAGAGACAGAGAGGACCGCAAATACGCCCAGACGTGCGATTGCCATCTCAAGACCCATTGCGAGCGCCATTTCCTTACCCTCGAACCATTTTGCTATCGCCTTGGAAACTGTGATTCCGGCCATTTCGCATCCGCATCCGAAGATCATGAATCCCAGTGAAGCAATCTTTGCGCTGCCCGGCATGGCTGTCCACCATGAGTTGAGCCACTCGCAGAATGCAGTCGCTTGGAACCATTCAGTGATGCCGATGTACTTGATTGTCGCTCCGACAACCATGAGGGCTGTGGAGAGGATACCGGTGAAGCGTACTCCCATCTTGTCCAGAATGATTCCGGCCAGGATGAGGAAGCCGAACACGTTGAGCATGTACTCGGATGCTGCGTATGATCCGAATACCGAGCTGTCCCATCCTCTTGAAGACTCGATGAGGGACTGGAGAGGGGACATCACGTCCACGAACATGTACGCAAAGAACATTGCGAGAGCAATGAGGATCAGCGCTGCCCATCTTGCGGCAAAGCTGTCATTAAGGTACTTCTTGATAGTCTGTGTCATATTTGTATGTTTTATTCTGATCTGTCGAAATCTTTGCAAAGATAGTGTTTTTTAGTACCTTCGCAAATTCAATGGCAGCACAGACAATGGAAAACACGACATACAGGATTCTTGAAAATGTCAACTCCCCGGCAGACATAAAGGGGATGAGCCTTGACGAACTGAAGGAGCTCTGCGAGGAGATCCGTCAGTATATGATCGAATGCTGTTCGGTCAATCCCGGCCATCTCGGCTCAAGCCTCGGAGCCGTGGAGCTTGTCGTCGCTCTCCATTATGTGTATGATGCTCCTCAGGACAAGATCGTCTTCGATGTGGGCCATCAGGCATATGCCCACAAGATCATCACAGGCCGTCGCGAAGCGTTCAGGAAAAACAGGATGAAGGACGGCATCAGCGGTTTCCCGAAGCGTTCTGAGAGTGAATACGATGCATTCGGTGTCGGTCATTCTTCGACATCCATCTCAGCTGCTCTCGGTTTTGCAGAAGCATCCAAGATGCAGGGCCTGCCGCATAAGGCCATAGCCCTGATAGGCGACGGCTCCCTTACGGGTGGCCTTGCCTTTGAGGGCCTGAACAATGCCGGAGCCAGCAAGGCTGACCTGCTTGTCATCCTGAACGACAACAACATTTCCATAGACAGGAATATCGGTGCCCTGCATGATTATCTTCTGAAAATAACGACTGACCCAAGATACAATGAGATGAAGAAGCGTGTCTGGGACGGACTTGGTGAGGGCAGGTTCCGGAAAATGATCCATAAGGTGGTCTCTACTACCAAGTCACATATGGTCAGCGAAAGTGGCGGAGACCTTTTCCAGGCAATGGGTTTCAGATATTTCGGCCCGATAGACGGCAACGACATCGGACAGCTGATAGACACTCTGCAGAAACTCAAGGACATCGGTGGACCTCTTCTTCTGCACACCCTTACCAAGAAAGGCAAGGGATATGCCCCTGCGGAGGCCAATCAGACGGTATGGCATGCGCCGGGACAGTTCGATCCGGAGACCGGAGAACGCATAAAGAACGATAAAGGCGTACATCGTTATCAGGATGTTTTCGGCAAAGTTCTTCTGGATCTCGCACGAATGAACGAAAGAGTGGTCGGAATAACCCCTGCAATGGCTTCCGGCTGTGGAATGAGCATGCTTGCAAAAGAACTCCCGTCACGCTTTTATGATGTGGGCATCGAAGAGGAACATGCGGTGACATTCTCAGCTGGCCTGGCTGCCGGAGGCATGAAGCCTTTCTGTAATATATACTCGTCGTTCTCCCAGAGGGCGTTCGACCAGATCATACATGATGTCGCTCTTCAGAATCTTCCGGTAGTGCTTTGTCTGGACAGGGGAGGTCTTGTGGGAGAAGACGGCGCGACTCATCATGGCTGCTATGACATGTCCATTTACCGATGCATTCCAGGAGCAGTGATCGCGGTTCCTAAGGATGAGCTCGAACTCAAGAATATGATGTATTCAGCAATGCAGGCTGAGTATGGGCCATATATTATAAGGTATCCTCGCGGCTATGGCGAGGGAGTGGAATGGGAGAGTGCCGGTTTCACGGAACTGGCGACAGGAAAAGGCGAGAAGTTGCGTGATGGTGAAAAGATAGCTGTCATAGCTGCAGGTCCGTTTGCATACAGGGCTCTTGAAGCAGCGTTGCAGATCGAGTCGGAGTACGGGTGGTCCCCAGCCATATATAATATAAGGTATATAAAGCCGGTTGATAAGGATATCCTGGCTGAAGTGGCTCGCGGATTCGACAGGGTGGTCACTGTCGAGGATGGAACAGTGATCGGAGGTCTCTATGGAGCTGTGGCTGAATATATGTCAAACCTGGATGATCCCCTGCCGGTGAGCCCAGTAGGAATACAGGACAGATATATAGGGCAGGGCACGCAGGCCGAGCTCCGCGAGGAGTGTGGACTGACCGCGGAGGCCATCAGGAGGGAAATTTTGAGACAAAACGAAAAAATCATAAAAAAAGATTGAAAAGTTTTGCAGAATTCAAAAATATGTCTACCTTTGCAATCCCTTTAGGAAACAAACCTCCGAAGAGGGAACCAAAACAATATTGCCGATGTAGCTCAGTTGGCCAGAGCACGTGATTTGTAATCTCGGGGTCGTGGGTTCGATTCCCTCCATCGGCTCAAAAGTTCTTGAAAGAATTTTGGGAGAATACCAGAGTGGCCAAATGGGGCAGACTGTAAATCTGCTGGTTTATACCTTCGGTGGTTCGAATCCATCTTCTCCCACTAAAAGCCCGAAAGAAAAACGATCGGGCTTTTACTTTGAAAAGCGGAAGTAGCTCAGTCGGTAGAGCATCAGCCTTCCAAGCTGAGGGTCGCGGGTTCGAACCTCGTCTTCCGCTCAAACTACGCCAGTGTAGCTCAGGGGTAGAGCGCTTCCTTGGTAAGGAAGAGGTCGTGAGTTCAATTC
>JAFUJQ010000149.1 GCA_017473705.1 Bacteroidales bacterium
CACGCCCAAAGTTGACTTCATGAAGCCCACTATCTGATCGCCCTCCGACCAACGGATATTATTGTTTTCGTCCATCACGGTTCTGGTGGATGAAATCTCCTCGATAGTCGCCTGAATTGTTCCGCGTCCCTGTGCCAATTCAGACACATGATCCTTCTGACATCCACAAAGCAATGCTGACATAGTCAGAACACTTAAAATGATCCTCTTCATATATTTTCTATTTAATTCTTACCAGATACCTTCATTTTCATCCAGTGTCTCATTACTGGCGCAGAGGACTCCCTCGGATGCCATATCCACGATCTCAATTTTTGGAGAAACATATTCCTTTTCCATAAGTCCGTATGATTTTGATTTATTGTTGATTGATGAAATGCAAATTTACTATATCATATTTAAAAGACAACAAATCTTACTATTTATTGAAAAATAACACTTCACAGAAAAGGCTTGCATTAAACAAGCCCTTCAGCGATCTTCTGAATCACATAATCCATATAAATAGCCTGTCCGGATGTCTGCCTGCCCCACCAATGGCAGTTGTATTCATTGGCCACGGGAAGACCATCCTGTCCATGGAAACGGGCGATTTCATGGATGGGAAGCTGTTTTTGAGGTCAGCATCCAGAAAAAAGGCTGTATTTCTGGACGGGAAGACATCAACAAAAAAAGAGACACCCCGAAAGGATGTCTCTGTAATTATTTGGTAATGAGATTCCTCGACTCACTGCGTTCGCTCGGAATGACAGTGTGAGAATGACATTGACCAGATTACTTGTTAAGAGCAGTAGCAACGTCAACGGCGCATGCAACTGTACAACCTACCATCGGGTTGTTACCGATGCCGAGGAATCCCATCATCTCAACGTGTGCTGGAACTGATGAAGAACCTGCGAACTGTGCGTCAGAGTGCATACGGCCCATGGTGTCGGTCATACCGTATGAAGCTGGACCTGCTGCCATGTTGTCTGGGTGAAGTGTACGGCCTGTACCACCACCTGATGCTACTGAGAAGTATGGCTTGCCTGCGAGCACGCGCTCCTTCTTGTAAGTACCTGCTGTAGGGTGCTGGAAACGTGTAGGGTTTGTAGAGTTACCAGTGATTGATACGTCTACACCCTCGTGCCACATGATTGCTACACCCTCGCGTACGTCGTCTGCACCGTAGCAGTTAACCTTTGCGCGTGGACCGTCGCTGTAAGCGATGCGGCGTACTTCCTTGAGTTCACCAGTGAAGTAGTCGAACTCAGTCTGTACATATGTGAAACCGTTGATACGAGCGATGATCTGAGCTGCGTCCTTACCGAGACCGTTAAGGATCACGCGGAGAGGTTCCTTACGTACCTTGTCAGCCTTAGCTGCGATCTTGATAGCACCCTCTGCTGCAGCGAATGACTCGTGACCTGCAAGGAATGCGAAGCACTTTGTCTCCTCACGGAGGAGCATAGCTGCGAGGTTACCGTGGCCGAGACCTACCTTACGGTCGTCAGCTACCGAGCCAGGGATACAGAATGCCTGGAGACCGAGACCGATAGCCTCAGCTGCCTCAGCTGCGTTCTTGCAACCCTTCTTGAGAGCGATTGCACATCCTACTACATAAGCCCACTTTGCGTTCTCGAAGCAGATTGGCTGTGTCTCCTCACATGTCATATAAGGATCGAGACCATACTGATCGCAGATTGCGTTTGCCTCCTCGATAGAAGCGATACCGTTCTCGTTGAGAACTGCGAGGATCTGGTTGATACGACGATCCTGGCTTTCGAATTTTACTTCTCTAATCATAGTCTTTCCTCCTTATTATTCGTGACGTGGGTCAATGTATTTAACTGCACCGGCCTCCTCAGAGAAACGGCCATATGTTCCTGTTACCTGCTTGAGAGCCTCATTA
>JAFUJQ010000150.1 GCA_017473705.1 Bacteroidales bacterium
GCCACATTCGATATGGCATACCAGCTTGTTGGCGAAAGGCTTTCATTCGACAAGTACGGATACAGAGCACAGCTTCAGGAACTGATCATGATGGCAAAGGATACTCAGCAATAGAAAAATTAGCTATATTTGCATATCCGATAGTACACGTAAAGTGTATATTCTCTATCTCGACACTTAGGCATCCTACGGGGTGCCTATTTTATTGCAGGAGCATGTTTAGTGCTAAGTGATTCTATAGCTTCATTAAGCTTGACATCCTTCGAAGACGAGACATCTTTATTTGCCGTTTCTATATTCGATGTCCTGTTTTTGTCGAAGATTCCTATACCTTCATCGAGGCAGTATCTGCCGATACTCTCTTTTATGGAGTCGATATTCACGGAATTGAATACGGATTCAGTTCGTGGACCAAAATACTCCATTGGACCGAAGTCGCCACCCTGGCTTATCCTCAGCAATCCTGATGTCGGGTCTAAACCAACGGATCCTGCAAAGTTGTCACCTTTCCAGATTTCAACTTTGTCTGACAGAATGACCGGAAAGTATGCGTTCTCAAAATGAATGCTTCCTTCTCCATTATAACCAACCTTAGACTGCAGCTCTGTCTTTACCATGGATGCATAGTCAGAAATCTCGATGAATTGCTGACGGGAGACTATCCGGTCACTTATAGGTGGCATATTTGAGCCTTCCAGCGTGGCCGATGTCCTGAATTCTCCATTCTGGAAATATACTGTCCTTACATCCGGCCTACTGTCCTCAAGATAGGTTCCTGATTTGATGTTGGCCATGATATTTCGCAACATAACCTGAGACTCCCATGGGTTCAATATGACGATCTTCGAACCAAATCGTTGTTTTAATGCATTGATGATGTCCGTACGGTATGATGCTACGGAAAATATTTTCTGACCATCATTCAGCTTGATGATATTGAAGGAGTTGTCTGAGACTTTAGGTAAGGATTTGCTACTCTCCTTTTTCTGTATGCATATCGACTCGTAGGACTTGATGCCGGCCTTGATGTCACTTGATATGTATGTGGCACACAATCCTGATATTTTCTCCGGCACGGAACCATGAAATGCCTCTGCTAAAGCTCCTGCAATTGATGTCACAGTATTCGATGCTCCTCCTAATGCCACTGCATGGCGGACCGAATCTTCAAAGCTGTCGCCTTTGAAAAATGCTTGTAGTGCTCCGGTAAGCAGTGTGAGGCTGTCCCTTGCCATTTTACCCGATTCCCTATAATAGTGTTCTCCGGTTTCAATGCCATTTACGACAATCGGCTCCTTTGTGGCTCCGGACAGCTCTGCCCTTATATCTTGTTCAGATATTCGTGTGTTAATCTCAAAGTCATTCTGCATGGCAAAGGAGATATCGTCCTTGCTTCTGCCATGCCTTGCCATCCATATGGCCTGACCTAGGGCTTCTGATGCATTGATGGCATCCGATGATGAACATAATGATGAGGCGACGAACCGGGCTGATGAGATTGCTTCCGGCAACGTTCCTGCAGCTAGCGCAACAGGTATGACACATATGATCGCGGAACCATCATCTTTGCTTGACGGTCTCGGACTGTCGGAGTTCATCCATCTCTGTAAGAAAGGCGAATGAACGCTTTCCGCATGGCTTGTTAAAGTTTCCTGCAGCGTGCTTACTAGCCTGCTCGAAAATCTGGATGGGTCGTTGATCATCCATCTGGATACTCCGTAGAGTAAGTTGGTGACATCTGTCGTCTTGGGGTGAAACGTAACTTCGCGTCCTTTACTCCATCCTCGGACACCTTTACCCAAGTCGAAATAACGATCATCCGTATTGACGTACATATAAGGAGAGCCTATGACGTCCCCTATGATTGCTCCGTACATGATATGTGCATGGGAAAGGGGAGCATGGCTCCCCGGTGACTATTTCTTCATGCCGGCAGACTTTGCCGGGGCTTTATCCTGTGCCTGCGCTGCCTTGTTGGATTGATTCTGGCTTTGCTCCTTGCTCGCTTTCTGTCCTACATCCATTCCGGCCCTCATGGCTTCCTTGAACCATGTAGGATGACATGGCACGACCTGACGCTGGGCTGCATCGAACTGAGCGCAACACTTGAATTCCGTTCCGTCCTTGCGCTGTCCGGTTATCACGACCGCTTTGCCTTCCACTATGGCATTAGCCTGATCCTTCGTGAACTGGACACCATAAAGACTTCTGCCACGCAGGTCTCCATTCTGGTCAAACATATATGACCGGACCTGCTCAACCGGCATGATCACGACCCTGTTGGTCGGTTGATGGATAGACACAAGGCATTCCTGCTTCTTTCCATCCAGCATTAGAGAGATCGGTCTTCCACCATTCGCATTTGCCAGTCCGGTTCTCTTGTTCCCTTCATGATCAACCCATGATGTACGTTCAAACAAAGCCTCTTTGACCTTTTCACTTGTGATGGGCTGATTATAGACAACGATGTTGTCCTTGGCAGTCTTCGCACGTTCCATGGTAAATACTTTGACCTCCCAGGTCTCTCCTTTGCCGGTCGGATATGCCCTGAGGGAGAACTGACCGGAGAGTTCCTTTGTGTTTCCGTGTATAAGGTCTGTCATTTGTCCATATGCCAGCTGTGAGGCTATGTGAGGGTTACTCATGACCGCTTCGCGGGATATTCCGTACTTGTCCTTCAGGTTATCCCAATTGATCTTGTCCAATCTCTGCTGGACATCCTTTGAAACTGTGATTTCCATTGTCTTTGGTATTACTGGGTAAATTGTTCTTGGAAATCATCTCTACAAGCATGGAATTGAAGTCCTTGTGAGCATGATAGAGATGAGACATGTCGTGCACATTGCAGACAGTATCACAGTTCTGATCGCATGCGGAACAATGTCCGATTATAGTTTCTGCTGTCTTCTTGCCAGCAGTATCATTGTCAAGATATAGATATATCTCTTTATATTGTTCAAGAATCGATAGGGCATGCAGGATATTGCCGACTCCATTCAGGACACAAACACTCTTATCAGGGTTCTCGATCCCGTTATAGGCCAGATATGACAAGTAATCAAAGAATCCCTCAAAGACTATGACTGAACCGCTGTCTGGAATTGTTATAGTGCTGATGAATGAGCTTGAGCTCTTTTTCGTCTTTGAATTCCTGAGGGAATATCCGCCCAGGTCATTCAAGAAGCCGATAGCACTAATCCTCAGAGATTCATTCGAGGAATATCTGAATGTCACTTCCTGACACTGGCTGTTGAGAATGTTGGCCGGAATCCCTCTTGATGCGGCATACCTGATCAGAGAATGACTGATGAATCGTTGCTCAACACGGATGATATTGATGGCTGATTCTTTTACAGATGTGCGGCGATCGCTTTTGAATCCTCTGGTCACATCAGGATACCTGCCGTTTATTATAGATAATGTATCAAGAGCATCCTTCCTCTCACAACCGGAGAGTCTGCACACGAGATCTATCACTCCGCCGCCGATGCCCATTCCGAAATCATACCATGTGTTTGATTTGAAGCTAACATGAAATGATGGATCTGTCTCATCACGGAGAGGGGAGAGGAACATTCCCTTTCCTCTGTCACGACAATCCTTGCCGAAGTGTGCAAGCACCTCGACAATAGGAGTCCCTATCAATTTGTCCCTCTCCTGTTCCGTGTATATTGACATTTTATATATGTGTTAAAAGTTATTTAACATTGTGTTAAATGAAAATAATTTCTATATTTGCCGAACATCA
>JAFUJQ010000065.1 GCA_017473705.1 Bacteroidales bacterium
ACAAACTCCAGCAGGAGAACGACTCCCTCAAGGAGCAGGTCAAGAACTATCAGGAAGCCGACAAAAAGGCAAAGGATGCTGCAATCACTGCGGAGGTCGAGGCTGCCGTTCAGGACGGCAGGATCGGCGAGAATCAGAAGGAGCACTTCGTGAATCTCCTTCAGTCAAATCCTGAATCGGCTCGTGAGATACTCAACTCTCTCAAGCCAAAGAGAAGAGTTCCTTCATTCAATTCCGGAAAGACTCCGGAGCAGGATCGTGTCAAGTCCGTAGCGGAACTTATGCACGAGAGGGAAATCGAAGTAACGGCAAAACTTTAACAACTTAAACAATCAAACGTATGCCAAACCCAGTAATTACAACCAGGTATGGTGGCGAGGTAGCGAACACCTTGCTTGTTCAGACCGCCACCGGAAACGAGCTGTTTGAGAAAGGTCTTATCCACATCTATGTCGGTGTGAAGGACACTATCGCCATTCCAAGGCTCCAGCTCGGCAAACTCCTCCAGAAGAGAAAGGCAAGCCCAACATCTGCCAACTCCAAGGGGACGTTAAACATCGATGAACGTGTACTTGCTACACAGGACATCATGGTCTATTTCGAGTTCAATCCGGCTCGCTTCGAGCATTTCTGGAGAAAGTACCAGCCTGTCGGAAACATGGTCTTTGAGGAACTCCCTGCAGAGGTCCAGACTCAGATTCTTCAGGCAGTTCTTACCCAGGCAGGTTCGGAACTCGGTCTTGAGTTCATCAACGGCGTGAAGGGTGATGAGGAAGGTCAGTATTTCGACGGTATCCTCACCCGTATCAAGAATGCTGCTAACACCGTGAAGGTGGACTGTGCAGAGACTTCGCAGATTGCACGTCTGCGTACCGTGTACAAGGGAACTGACCCGACTATCCGTGATAAGGCGGAGTTCACATTCCTTATGTCGAAGGCTGATGCGGATGCCTATGACGACGAACTTGCCGATCAGGTGGCCAAGGGCAAGGATCCGACAGAAAAGAATGCCGAGAGATTCAAGGGCCATCGTGTCGTTGGTCTCACAGGCTGGCCGGACGGTCTTATCGTGGGAACACTCTGCTCTCTCGATGAGAACAAGACCAACCTCCATGCAGCTGTCAATCTCCTGAATGACTTTGACTGCATCCTTGTGGACAAGGTGGCACCTGCAAGTGAGCTTCTCTTCGTGAAGATGCTTATGAAGGCTGACACTCAGATCGCTTGGGATGAGGCTGTGACAATCCTCGATGCCAACGGTGAACTCGTAGGTTAAACTTCTAAAACGACGTGATTATGAAACTCAAAGTATTAAAGAACTTCACAGACAAGAATGATCGCAGCATCAAGTACCAGGCTGGTCAGATCATCGAGGTCGCTGACCACAAGAGGGCTGCGAACCTTGTTTCAAGAGACATCTGCGATTTCGTGGATGAGCCGGTACAGGAACCTGCAAAGGAAAAGACCACAACCCAGAGTGGCAAAGGCAAGGGCAAGGGCTCAAAGAAGGAGACTGTAAAGGATCCTGCCGAGGGTGCTGCCGGTGATGCCTCTGATGGTGGCTCGGAGTCTGATGAGGACGGAGAGCAGGGTTCAGACCAGGAGTAAAGTATGGCCAGGCTTGAGTTTTTAGTGATTCATTGTACTGCCACCCCTCCGGGGCGTGAAGTATCGGCGGATGACATCCGCAGGTGGCATACCGCCCCGGTTTCAAAGGGAGGCAGAGGATGGAAAC
>JAFUJQ010000151.1 GCA_017473705.1 Bacteroidales bacterium
AACGCTGTCCGGCTTCTCCCACGACCAAGGAATCAAAATTGCCTTCGGGAAACACAAGCCGCTTGGCGGCCTCAGATTTCGGATGCGAGAACACCTCCGTAACTTCGCCCTGTTCAGCTACCTCACCATTATCCAGGATAGCAACATGCTTACAGATGCTCTCCACGACTCTCATCTGATGGGTAATGATAATGACCGTAATACCAAGCTTTTCATTGATACTACGTATCAGCTCTAAAATGGAATTAGTTGTAGTCGGGTCAAGAGCACTGGTAGCTTCATCGCAGAGGATTACCTTGGGATTGGTCGCAAGCGCACGGGCAATAGCTACTCTTTGCTGCTGTCCGCCGGAAAGCTGCGCAGGATAGGCTTTTGCTTTATCGCTAAGTCCTACTATATCCAGCAGTTCAAGCGCTCTTCTTTTAGCGTCCGCCTTGCTTTTGCCTGCAAGTTCCAACGGAAAACATACGTTTTTGAGACAGTTCCGCTGCATCAGAAGATTAAAGCCCTGAAAGATCATGGTGATATCTCGACGTACCTTCCTCAAATCTCTTTCGGATAATTCGCTAAGATCAACACCGTCAATTTCAATCGAGCCGGCAGTGGGACGCTCCAGCATGTTAATACATCGTACAAGGGTGCTTTTCCCGGCACCGCTCATCCCGATAATACCGAATATATCGCCATCCGGAATTGATATGGATACGTTTTTCAGCGCTTCAACAGAACCGTCAGCCGTATGAAACTGTTTCGATACATTTCTGATCTCTATCATAATAGCCTCCGGTATTTGCCCGGCAGAACAGGAATGCTCTGTCGGGCAATTTCTGTTTTTATTCTTTAATTGCATCAAGGGAGGATTGCTTTCCACCGTAAATACCGAGTGGTTCAACGTGGATCTGTGCTACAGAAACAATGTGCGTTCCGTTTTCGGCATTAAAATCATCAAGGTACGGGGTGTGCTGGAAGTAGTTTGCATCTACCTCACCGCTCTCAACCACGTTGTTAGGCTGAACGTAATCGGTAAACTCCTTGATCTCAAGGGTGATATCTTTCTCAGCCAGGATGGTCTTAACAATGCCGAGAATCTCCGCATGAGGAGTGGGAGAAGCGGCAACCGAAACGGTCTTTCCGGCAAGAGCAGCATAATCAACAGAGGAATCATAACCGTCAGTGGTGTTGTCTACGACGGAAACAACCGCACCGTCGTACTCCGAAGCAATAAAGTCGGCGACCTGCTTGCTTTCAAGAGCTGCCTTAAGAGCCTTAATAATATCGGTATTTTCATTGCCTTCCTTAACAGCAAGAATATTGCCGTAAGCGGAAGATGAGCCTTCCAGACCAAGCGCATCCTCTGTCGGATTGAGTTTGGCTTCAATAGCATAATTGGAATTGATCACGGCATAGTCCACGTCCTGGAGCACGTTGGGAAGCTGAGCTGCCTCTACCTCTTTGAACTCGATGTTATAGGGGTTATCTTCGATATCAAGAGGAGTAGCGGTAATGCCGGCACCCTCCTTCAGTTTGATCAGTCCCAAATCTTCAAGCAGAAGCAACGCTCTTGCTTCATTGGTGGTGTCGTTGGGGATGGCGATGGTGATCTTTGAATTATTACCGCACGCGGTAAGGGAAAATGCTGCTGTCAGTGCAAGAACTGCAATAAGTACAAGTGAAATGATCTTTTTCATGGTAGTTATCTCCTTTTATATATCTTATGAAATGATTACTTTACTGCGTCGAAGCCACGCTGCAGATCAGCGAGGATATCGTCGATGTGTTCGATGCCTATGGATAGGCGTACCGTGTTGGGTTTGATGCCCTGATCTTCCAGTTCCTCTACCGAGAGCTGGCTATGCGTTGTGGTTGCCGGATGGATCACAAGGCTCTTGGCATCAGCAACATTGGCAAGCAGAGAGAATATCTCAAGGTTATCGATAAACTTGTGGGCTTCTTCCTGACCGCCCTTAATCTCAAAGGTGAAGATCGAGCCGCCACCGTTCGGGAAGTATTTCTGATAAAGCGCGTTATCAGGATGTTCTGCAAGGGACGGATGGTTGACCTTTTCCACCTGCGGATGGTTTGCAAGGAATTCAACGACCTTCTTTGTGTTCTCCGCATGGCGTTCCAAACGAAGAGACAGGGTTTCAATGCCCTGCAAAAGCAGGAACGCCGCAAAGGGAGAAAGGGTTGCGCCGGTATCACGAAGTAGGATCGCACGAATGTAGGTGACAAACGCCGCAGGACCGACTGCTTTTACGAAGGACACACCGTGATAACTGGGATTAGGATCAGCAATGGCGGGATATTTGCCGCTTGCCGCCCAGTCGAATTTACCGGAGTCAACTATCACACCGCCAAGGGTGGTACCGTGGCCGCCCAAAAACTTGGTAGCAGAGTGAACTACGATAT
>JAFUJQ010000066.1 GCA_017473705.1 Bacteroidales bacterium
CCCGAAAACATTTCGGGTGCCTCAAAACACAACTTGCTATGTTCGCTTGAACATGAATTTTCCTTCGTAAAATTGGCTATCGCCGTTCCCCTCAGAGAGAAGCATCCGAAAACTCCGTTCGTCGTGCGTCCATAGACCTTTCGGGTGCAAAGTTAGACAGGTGTATTCTATTGATAAATAGCGAGTTATATGCAATGTGATGACATATGATGACATGTGTAGTCAGAGGCTTGACGACATTGTGATTATTCCAATTTTTCGCTATTTCTTTGCGGTGTGAATGAGTGCTGAAGTGCCCTCGATAGTGCCATAATGAGCGACAGAAAGAGTGCTTGAACGATGGAGTGAGAGCCTGCTTGAAAGAGCGAGTGCACGACTGCAAGATTGAGCGAATGATGGAGTGAAAGATGGACGGCACGACAGCAATCATGCACGACTGAGCGAATGACAGATTGAGAGACCGAGTGAGTGCAAGAGTGCGAGATGGATAGATTGACCGCCAGCACGAGTGAAGCCCTTCAAGCGTTCTGCCACTCAGTCAAGAGTGAAGACATTTTTTGTATAACTAAAAATTTTTTGAGACATGAAGAAAAATCCAGTGTTCGTTGCTATGTGCAACCAGAAAGGCGGAGTCGGCAAATCGGCTATGACGATATTGCTCGCCGGGTATTACCACTACCTTAAAGGACTTAATGTGGCTGTTGTAGATTGCGATTATCCGCAGTACAGTTTAATCCGTTTGAAAGAACGAGATATGCGTACCGTGGAGAACAGCGAGTACTTTAAGCAACAGATGATCAACCAATGGAACCGTATCCAAAAGAAAGCCTATCCCATAGTGGGAGCTGAGGCAGAGAAAGCCCGTGATGCTGCGGACAAGTTAGCCAAGGAGGGCGACTACGATTTGATTATTGTAGATCTTCCGGGTACGGTGAACTCTCGCGGAGTATTCAACACCATTGTAAATATGGATTATGTCATTACTCCGATTGCTCCTGACCGTATCGTTATGCAGAGCAGTCTTGCTTTCTCAACCACGGTCATTGACTACAGCAAGGAGCGAAAAGATGTTCCCGTCAAGGATTTCCTCTTCTTCTGGAACAAGAAGGATGGCCGTGCTTCGACCGAGGTCTTTGACACCTACAATCTTATTATGAAGAAGATGGAATTGACTGTTTTGGATACGGTTGTTCCTCATACCAATCGCTACGACAAGGAGCTGTCGCTATTGACAAAGAACTTTTTCAGATGTACCCTGATGCCACCACCAGCAAAGGCACTCAAAGGCAGCGGATTGGCAGAGTTGGCAGAAGAACTTATTGTGAAACTTAATTTGAAGTAGCTATGGCAAAGAAGAAAATCGAAGTCGATGAGGATATGCTCAAGGAGATTATGGCAGGAGATATCCCCATCTTCGGGAGAGAAAAGCAGAAAGAGAATGCACCACCTCCCGCAGAAACCAAGACTGCTGAAGTCGTGGAAACTCCACCAGAGGAGAAACCGCCTGTCGCAGTGCAGGAGAAGGCAACCGTTAAACCTAAAAAGCGTAAAGAGGATTCCTTCGATTACCGCAAGATGTTCCTGACCGAAGGAACCGTGCAACATAGGCAGCAGACCTATCTAAGTCAGGAAACACATAATGCGGTACGGAGATTTCTCTCGGTTGTGGCCCCGAACATCAATATATCAAGGTATATAGACAACATCGTCAGTGCTCATCTGGAGCAGTACCGTGATGAGATGGA
>JAFUJQ010000152.1 GCA_017473705.1 Bacteroidales bacterium
GGCCGGAGCATTCCGCGTTGACAACACTTCAATCAAAGGCCTCAGACTTTCGTTGAGCGGCTACGCCGGCAATTCATTCAAGAATACCCTTGCTCCTACCGAGAGCGACAGATACAAGGGTGTAAAGGGAACCGTAATGATCGGCTCATTCGATTTCTGCTACAACGCACATAATCTTATCGTCCGCGGCAATTTTGATTACGGGCATCTCACTGACTCATACGCAATTACAAAATTCAACATGTCTCTCCGAAAGGATTCCGTCTCACCACAGCAGACCGTTGCGTCTGATGCTTTAGCCGGAGGAATCGAAGCAGGATACGACATCTTCGGAGCTATTCCTTCGATGAAGGGAAAGGATCAGAAGTTCTACGTATTCGGAAGATATGAATATTTCGATTCCATGTTCAAGGTGGCGGAAGGACTCAATGACAGCAAGTGGTGCGGAAGACAGCGCATAGCGGCCGGAATCAATTACTATCCGATCAGTGACATCGTCATCAAGTGCGAATATAGTCACGGATTCCTTGACCCTATCTATAACAACGAACCGGCAATCTCAATAGGCGTTGCCTTTGCCGGACTGTTCAAAAGAAATCATTAAAAATCAATAATATATGAAAACATCAAGACTATTCATTTTATTTGCGGCAGGAGTGTCTGCACTTGCATCCTGCGACCGCACCGGCATCGACCCGACAGATCTCGATGCAAAGGAGATAACATTCAAGGAGATCGTCACTCCATACGTAAACAACACAGTTATTCCTACATATAAGGGTATGGCAGACAATGCGGTTCTTCTTGCAGAGGCCTGTGCTTCAATGCAGGAGAAGCATTCAGCAGGAACTCTTGCCACTGCCGACATCAAGGCTGCCTGCGATGCGTGGCTTGCGTGCCGCGACTATTGGGAACAGAGCGAGGCTTTCCTCTATGGTCCAGCAGGTGACTATAACATCGACCCGCATATCGACTCATGGCCTTTGGACAAGGTGCAGATGGAGACACTCCTGAAAAATATCTCAGCCGGCCAGACATGGGATGCAGGTACACTCGGAGTCGGACTTCTCGGCTTCCACGCTACAGAGTATATGATTTTCGAACTGAATGCTGTCGGAGACAAGTCACAGCCCCACAGCACAACATATTCTGCTGCCGAGCTTGAGTATCTCTGCGGAGTGGCAGATGACCTCCGCGACCAGTGTGTCTATCTCTATGCATGCTGGGCAGGACTCGACAATTTATCGCCTGAATTCTCATCAATCCTTGAGGCTGCAGAACTTGAACCAACCTCTGACGGATATGGCTGGCAGATGGTAAATGCAGGTCAGGCAGGCAGCATCTACAAGACATATCAGGCTGCTGTCGAGACACTTGTACAGGGATGCATCGACATCGCTGACGAGGTAGGCAACACAAAGATCGGTACTCCGAACAAGGCGGCTTCTGCCGGAAGCGCAGATGCTGTAGAGGCTGCAAAGAACTATATCGAGTCTCCATACAGTCTCAATTCGATCGTTGACTTTGTCGGAAACATCATCAGCATCAGAAACTGCTATGAAGGCAGCAAGGCCGGAGATGCTTCGGTAAGTGATTATGTCAAGACTATCGACGCTGACCTTGATGCAAAAGTGAAAGCACTGATCGAAGAGTCTATGGACATCATCGGAAGCATTCCTGAACCATTCGCGGCCAATGCTACGTGCGAGGCAGCAAATAATGCTGTAATCAAGGTGGGTACTGACCTTGTTGCAGCGCTTGAGGATGTTTATACTTCAATCTCTAAATAAAGGAAGAGTCATGAAAAGGCTGAATTATATAACAGCAATTGCCCTGTCATTCGCATTTGCCGCCTGTCAGGATAACAATACAGATATTCCTAAGGACACTCCGGAAGAACTCCCTGAATGGTACTATACCGGAGGTGAACTCGGAACGACTCATCTGAATACATTTAATGCTTTCGAACAACCTACATCAAACATCGAAAGCAACGGTTTGTATCAGTCATTCAAGAGGGGAGAAGCCTTATTTGAGAAGCCTTTCAATGCGAACAATGAAGGCAACCGCCACGGACTCGGTCCTGTCTATATCCGCACATCGTGTCTGCACTGCCATCCGGGATATGGTCACGGAAAGAGAATGGATATCTATAATACGGATGATCCGGGCAACGGATATCTTCTTGTTGTTTATAACAAGGATACAGAAGGTTATGTGCCTTGGCTCGCCGGTATGCCTCAGGGCTATGCAGTAGCTCCGTTCAAGGCTCCGGTAGATCCTTCAAAAGTAACCATCGCATGGCTTCCATATACTGACGAATGGGGCAACAAGTTCGAGGATGGAGAGACATACGAACTCATCTATCCTGAAGTCACAATGCCAAAGGATGCAATCTACATCTACAATCAGGATCCGTCATACGATCTCGGAAACTATGGTGTGAAACTGGAATCAACCATCGGAATCTATGGAACCGGTCTTCTTGATGCAATTTCTGACGAGGATATCATTGCCGAGTGGAAGAAGCAGGAGGCAGAAGGTCTCATGCAGAACGGTCTCAATACCAATTACTTCGAGAACGGAGAGTGGAAGAGTTATTACTCAAACACAGCGCAGGGCGGTGACGGAGAAAAATATATCCGCCGTTATACTTACGCCATGAGCCGTGGTCCTCTTCAGGACGGTGCCGGAGCAAATGCTTTCTGGAACATCACCAATGCGACAAGAAGCGACCGTCGTTTCCATTATCTTGATGCTGCAGGCTCGTATGTTGCAGCTTCGGCAAACGACCCGGAAGTTCAGGCAGGATTCGAGGAATACATCAGTCAGGTGGATCCGGACAGGGAATATCCTGAATGGCACGAAGGCCCGATTGCAGACCGTATCAAGGCTTACCTTACCTGCAAGAACCTTCCTGTGGAGGTGTCCGACCAGGACTACACAGACCTTATGGTATGGCACAGAGGACTTGCTGTTCCTGCAGCCCGCAACTATGACGATCCTGACGTACTGAAAGGTCGTGAACTCTTTGAGGAAATCGGATGCGCTTATTGTCACAGACCAAGCTGGACAACCGGAAATGATGATGTCCGTGACCCTGCCAACTTCTTCACAGAGGATGACAAGTCATTCAAGTCCGGAAAGGAACTGCCTCGTTATCCGAACCAGAAGATATGGCCTTATACGGATATGGTACAGCACAAGCTCTGCATGGTCAACGACATCCGTACC
>JAFUJQ010000153.1 GCA_017473705.1 Bacteroidales bacterium
ATCTGAGCTGGCTGAACTTGAGGCCAGGATTGAGGCAAAGAAACGTGCCGAGAAACAGAAACGTGAGGATGACATCAACGCTTATAAGGATTCCGTTGATGAGTTCGTAAGAAAGATGTATGGCATTCTCCAGCCATTGAGTGACAAACTGGCAGAGGCAAAGAACCTGGTGTTCTCGGAGGCAAATGCGATCATCGACATGAAGGAGTCACTGTACGACACCAAGGTGGATCGTCACAGCAACACCTTCACCACTTCGGACGGAAAACTGACCCTGTCTCTGGGATATCGCACAGTGGACGGCTGGGATGATACGGTGGAGTCCGGAATCTCCAAGATTAAGGAGTATATGAAGACATTGGCAAAGGATGAAGCCGGAGCCAAGATGTATGAACTTCTGATGGAACTTCTCAAGAGGGATAAGAAAGGAAACCTCAAGGCAAATGCCCTGCTCACTCTCGAGCAGCACGCTCAGCGGTTCGGTGACCCTCTTTTCCTTGAGGGCGTGGCAATCATCAAGGCTGCATACCGTCCGACTGAAACGAGCCAGTTCATTTCCCTCATCTACAAGGATGATAACGGGGTCAAGCATTCGGTTCCTTTGTCTCTCTCAAGAATGGATATAGAATGATACCGAACGAATATAAACTGTTTAAGTATGGCTTCACGGTTCTGAGGACCGTGAGCCATCCTGCCCCAGTCATTTACAAGCTGACGGAGGCAGTTAGGCTCAGAGGCGGTGCACGCCTGGATTGGGAAAAGGTGTCAGTACACAAGTCTAACGCTGCAATGCTCAGGGAACTGGCAGTGCTCCTGAAAGACAAAATGACAGTCGTAACCAACGAAACAGACCGGAACCGGAACGACAAACTGGTGGCAGCAGGCCTCACGATCATCAGACTTGAGAACGATACAAAGCGAATCAAGAAGTGGTATTCTAACCAGGCATGGCGAATTTACGAGAAGTATGACAGTCTTGAGCAGGCCAAAGCCAGGTACGATGAATTACTTATGAAAATGGGCTTTATTGAGGGATAACATTATGGGATATAATGCATATATAGTCAAATGCCAGTTTAGGCACCCGGGTATTCAGACATTCACAATGACCGGCACTATCGTAAAAGAAACCGAAAAGTCAAAGTTCACGAAGGTAAGAGTCGAGGAGTGTGCCCGAAAGATGTTCACGGAAGCCTTGCAAAATTCGCTTGATCAGGTGGGCAGAAGGATAAATGCCGAAGACTTCAAAATGAAAATAACTCTAAAAGGTGTAAGCAACTGTTTTATTAAATCAATATAGTATGGGAAAGAAAGTTACAGAATTAGAGGAGTACATCCTTGAGCAGATCAAGGATCTTCCAGCAGACCAGGCAAGAGAAATTCTCGAAGAGATAGCAGGAGATTTTCAAGTAATGGCAGAAAGTTATATGTAATATGAAACTGAAGAATCTTAAGAAAGCGAGCAAGTTCGCCCAGGAGTACGGGATCATCAACGGTACGCTTGAACTGATGGAGAAACGCAAGATCCAGGTCAATATCAGACTGACCGAAAAGGATGATCCTGACGATGTGATCGTAACTTTGGGAACCGGGTTCGGCAAATACATCACCAAGGCACTTGCCGAGTATAAGGCCGACCTTGAGAAACAGATAGCAGTACTTTAATATGACTGAGGAAAAATACAGGGCTGCTACAAACATTCTTGAAAAGAAGGAAAGACTTGAGAGGATCATAAAAGTCTTGAGTGAGCCCGATAGTAAAACTGTGATAAGTTCATTTTCGTTAAACGAAACTCTCGGTTCCTACAATTATGATCTGCCAATCTTGGAAATGGTAAAAAGGTCGTATCAGGGGCTTCTTGCAGATGTAAACAAAGAGTTTGAAGCCCTTTAATAAATCAATTACCGCCCTCTTGAGTGCAGGGCGGTAGTTCCAACCAAAGCGAAAAGAATATATGGGTGCATTAGTTGAAACCTTGCCGAAGATTCCACAGTGGGAATCGATACCTTATGCTGGCGATTTGGCTTGCCCTTGTGGGAAGTCCGGCTTCGCTTCCTTTCAGAAGAGCCCGAAGATGATTGGCTGGTGTGATACTCCGGAGGGTTTGCAGGTTGTGATGGAATGCCCGGTATGCTTTGAAAAGTACCGCTTTCACGGCAGCCTTAAAAAGTATGATCTACCTGCCCTCGAATATGGTATGCGGTGCTTTATGGGCTATTGCTCCAATGAGGCAGAACTGCGGAAAATAGTCTTTCCGGAAGTGGATTGATAGTTATTTGAAAATTATTCTTACATTTGCCCTCGCAGACCTACATATTCATTGTCGAGAGGTGTCAAATGAGAATTTGAGCCTTCGTGAGCCGTTTGGAACGGTACTGATATACCTCTGTGTATGTGGGTCTGCAGCACG
>JAFUJQ010000154.1 GCA_017473705.1 Bacteroidales bacterium
ACCGGAGTTGATGGCAAAGAGAATCTTCTCGTTGATCTCTGCACGCTTGCCTTGCGGTATCTGTTGTGGTATGATGGCATACATGGCTGTAATGATTGAAGTGGATAAAAACGAAAGACACCCCGCAGGCAGTACCTACGGGTGTCATACATATCGTGTGGTCATCAGTTCTCGTCTCTTAGTTTAATCTCATTTAGTCGAAGTCGCTTGAAACAACTCTCTGCCGTTACACTGTCCTTGAACTTGACATCGATACGGGTATTTCCATAAAATTTGAGACTTACGGCATTGGTCGTTGTAAGGTCGTACCATCTGGATATATCTACATTGCGTGTATCAAGACCGATAATCATCTCGATACTGCCACAGAGTACATCGTCTGCACCAAAGGCAATACCTTCACAGAAGCGGCTAACCTTACGGTCTGTTTCGTATGAGAACCTATAATCCTTATAACATTCATAATGGAAAGAGTCCCAAGTAACAATATCGGGAAAGATGATTTTGTCCTTCTTCAGTTCAGGCTTTACCTTGCTCCAGTTAGATGGTCTGACTGTTTCAAGGAATCGCTTAATAAGCTCCTCCTCGGCAGTATCTCGAAAGCTCTTACCTCCGAGATGTTCGATAACCACATCTACATAGGTGTTATATACAGGTCGGAAGTCTATTGGAAGAGTCTTCTCATCAATCTTTGGAGCTTCAACTGAGACGCTGTAGGTGTTGTTGAAATAGCCGATGATGCGGCTGATGAAGTTCCTGATAGCACAATGACGGCTATCCACCAACTCATTGATGTTCTTGAAAGGAGTAAACTCGTGATGGGTATAATCCTTCTCGTCATTATTGTACCGATAGTGGAGGTCGTAGCTGCTTGTGGTAATCTTTCCGTTCGGCTCGTGCTTGAGTTTGATTTTACCCTCATACTTCTCGGCTTCTCTTTTGAAGATGTTGTACCACCAGGCAATCTGGTCGAGCGTCTTGTACAGCTCGTCCTGCTGATTCTGGCAATAGATACGGTCTTGTTCCGTAATCTTTTCCTCGTTTCTCACTTGTACCTTCAAGATACCTGATAGCAGGTCGGTGTGACCTGTTGATGTTGCTGCTGTTGTCTGCATAATGATTAGTGTTAAAGGTTAGTATTTTCTTATTCCGGTTTAATGCGATAGAATGTTGAGATATGCTTCTCGCTATCCTTAACTATCTTGACCTGTTCAGGTCGGTATGACAACCTACGCTCTACGGCTTCGGCATCTACTTTGTTCCATTCGTCAAGTGTGAGGAACTCGAACTGACGCTTGTAGCACCATAGGACGAACAAAGTAGGATCGGAACAGGTGAATATCGTTCCGTTATGGTCTTTGATATACTCCTGCAATTCATCCTCATCACGGAATGCAATCTGCATCGAGTCGTACAGATTACCCTCTTTACGCTTACGCAAAGTGATCTTCTTCCAATCTTTGGTAGTGAAATTGCCGTATAGAGGATTTGGCTCGGAATAAGCCCATAGAGGAACTTTGGCCTTGAATCTTACTGTTCCGTTTGCAGTTGCTCCACAGTGTCCCCATTCTTTGAAGTCAGCTTCAGTCCAGCCGATGAACTTGAACTTGTTAGCATCTGCGTGATAGAACGGGCCACCGCTGACATCCACTTTGATGGCAGTGTCGCTTTCCCATACAAACGGAATAAACGGGTCGAGGCAGACATAGAATTTGTCCTCATGTTTTTTCTCTATCAGACCATGAGGATGGTACTCGCCGCCTTTCTGCGTATAGACAACTCTATCTCCAATCTTAGGAGTATGCTTTGAACGAGTGCTTTCTATTACCTCTACAAGAGAATTGACCATATCGACATCTTCCTGCGTCAATCCGTGATCACTGTCGTATGAAACATTCAGAGGTAGGAGTGTTTCAAGTGTGTACCTTTTAGCTTTTGACATAACATTATATATTTCTTGTTAGTCCGGCTATTCGGGG
>JAFUJQ010000155.1 GCA_017473705.1 Bacteroidales bacterium
GAGGATTTGGAACTGTTTCGCAATATTGACGGCCTGACAGAACCATTTTATGAGGACGGTACGATCTTCCTGAGCTATGAGTCAGAAGAATTCTGGAAAAAATCCACAGACCTGGAAATATTAAATTCCATGTCTGACGAGGAATTTAACGACTATTTCGCCGAGTATCAGCGGATCATGGCTGCCCTTCATTCTGCGATGGATAAAAGCAGCCGCAGTCTTGAGATCGTGGGGTATGCCTACGATCTGTGGGGCGAAGCAATGAAATATTCACCTGACACGGTAGCCTATATGCGAAAGGTTTTGTACATCAATATCGCATTGGTGCTCTTTTCGGGCATTATCGTCTACAGTGCTTACGGAAATCACATCACAGGATTTTCACAGGAAACGGAAGATTTGCGTGCCCTTGGCGCAACAGAAGTACAGATTACCCAGTTGTTTTTTGCGGAATTCGGAGTTATCTTTCCGCTCGCCGCCTTGGGTGCAATCGGTTTATCCGGGATCGTCATGCGGTACCTGTATGAGCATTTCCTTGGGAACACTGCGGATTCTGTAACAATGTGGGAAGTTTTCTATATGAACCCAAGGACCACCGCATTGGAGATTCTATTCTACTTCTTAGTATGCCTTTGCGCACTGTTGGTTTCTCTGATGCATCGCCCCCACAGCAGGAAGTACAGGCAACCTCGGGCGCAATCTGTTTCGCTGCCTTTCCTATGGGTTCACCGGACAAAACCGCCAATCGTTCGCTGCCTGCTGATTCTCGTTCCTCTGGTGACAGCCTTTGTGTTGTTGTTTAACAGCTACTTAAACATCAATGCGCAAAATGTGAACAGTATTGTAGAAGGTCTCGTCGTTGTCATGTCTGGCGAGGTAGGCTTCTCTCAGGAAGAACTGCGCATTGCAGAAGAATTGGCCGGAGCAGGGCGAGTGGAACAGCATAAAGATATCAGCGAGCCGTATTTGCTGGTCCCGCCCGATGGGAACTCGTTTATGGTTTCCATCCACTCCTATAGCGATTTTGCACCGCAATCGCCGCCGCTGGAGGGAAACGAAATCGCGGCAGATCTGCCGGAAGGGGAAGCTGCATTGGGTATTTACTACCTGGAGGGGCTAGACCATCTTGGGGAGAAAACCGAAGTAACCCTGACGAGAATTGTCGAAACGGAAAATCAAGATTCCTGGGATGTGAATGTCTACATCAGCGATGCATTGATGCAAAATTTGACAGCGGATGCGCCGGTGAATGTGCTGTACATCTATACCAGTTCTGAAAATGCAAAGGCATTGGAGCACACGCTTCGGGAGCATATGCCCAGCACCTACCAAGTGAATAACTTCCAAAATGGGCTTGATGTCGGCGCAAAACGGCAGGAAGGGCGCTTGCTCCTTATGAGCTGGATCTTCTGCATTCTGATGTTGGTAGCCATGCAAATTATCTGGGTGCGCCTGGCGGCGTATGTACGGAGCTGCGGGCCAATGCTAAAGATCCTGTTCCAGGTGGGTGGGTCACGGAAGCAACTATTGAAACTGATCCCGGTTTGGCTTGGAGCCGCCTCCGCGGTGATGCTGCCGTTCCTGATTGCGATTCCTTGGACCAAGATGCAAGCCAATCGTCAGTTCCTTGTCTCAGGACCGGTGCTTTGCATCTACGCCGTGATTGCTATGCTTGAAATTATGATTTTCTGGCTGCCGGTGAAATACACGCTTCATAAGATTCTGGAAAACACGAAATAAGGAGAAGGAGGGACCCATATGCCTTTGTTAGAAGTGAAAGACCTCTGCCGTACCTTCCGGCAGGGCGATACAGAGATCCACGCCGTGAACCATGCATATTTTTCTGTGGAACAGGGAGATATGCTGGCCATCGTGGGTCAGTCCGGATCGGGAAAGACGACCCTGCTGAACCTGCTCGGATGTATCGATAAACCCAGCACAGGGCAGGTCCTGTTGGATGGGCAGGATATCCACAGTCTTTCCGATCAGGAATCGGCGAAGCTGCGCAGACAGAAAATCGGGTACATCTATCAGGATTTTAAGCTCTTGCCGATCCTGACGGCGAAAGAGAACATCCTGGTCCCCGCCATGTTGGATGGAAAGAAACTCCCTGCGTCCCAGGTTCACACGTTGGCTGACCGACTTGGTATTGCCAATCGTATGAATCATCTTCCATCACAGCTTTCTGGCGGGCAGCGACAGAGAGTTGCCATTGCAAGAGCCCTTATCAATCAGCCATCGATTCTTCTTGCGGACGAGCCTACAGGAAATCTCGACAAGGCTTCTGCACAGGAAATCATGGATCTGCTGCTGGATTTGAACCGGGTGGGACATACCATCATTCTGGTAACGCACAACGAAAAGTATGCGGAGCTGTGTCCCCGGAAAATCACCATCAGCGATGGTCGTATTGCCTCAGATCAGTAAAAAGATCTTGTCTGGATTCATGACTGCGTTGCGGCGCAAGAACATGATCCGCTCTGCGGTTTACATGAAAGGAGATTGCATTTCTATGAAGAAGTTTGTCTACTCAATGCTTACCATCTGCCTGATACTTGGGGTATTCTCAGGGTGCAGCAAGGAGTACCAAGAATCTGCCCAGATGTCCATTATGACAACTACTGAGGCGACTAAGGAAGCTATTACAGCACCCACAGCGGAAGTTCCCACAAAATCTGGGGCTGCTGAGACCACGGGAACCCATGGTGTGATCAGAGATATCGAAAATGCGGATGCCGTAAACATCCGTGAGTATCCTGGTGCAAATTATAAGGTGGTTACGCAGCTTGACGAGGGAACCGAAGTAACAGTGTATGAAATCATTACCATCGATGGTGGCAAAGAATGGGGGCGTATCGATGAGGGATGGATTCTTATGGATTTAGTGCAACTCAATGGCAGCAAGCCTGCCGCTAAACCCAAGTAACCCAATGATTCTTCCAAACCTGCCTAACCTAACCACGATCACAAGTACATTGAGAAGACCGTGAAAGCGACTTGTACTGAGGGCGACTACACTCTACATACCTGTTTCTGTGGAGATTCCTACAAGGACAAAGAATAATTTCCTTGTGAGTTCACTGTTCCATCTGCAAATATAAACCAAAAAAGATGTACTTCAACACTATTATGGTCAAATTCCAGTTATTCTGTCCCACATGCAAAAAAGAATACATGGTTGATGAAATCTAACTGAAAATGGAATCGAGTTATGAACCAGTCGCTAAACCGCAGAGCCTGCCTTCCTGTGAAAACGCATCACAGGGTAAGCAGGCTCTTTTCA
>JAFUJQ010000156.1 GCA_017473705.1 Bacteroidales bacterium
CCAAAACAGATCCGTATATTGCGGAGCTGGGGGCGGAGCCAGGGGCAGAGCCGGGGCTGTCATCACGTCTACCATGGAGGCTTTGAGGTCGCTCTGATTCATGGTGTATTTGATGGCTGGAACGCCGGCGGTGTATGGTGTTCCGTCAAGGTTTACCAGGGCAATGGCCTCGTGGTCTGTCTGGTCCCGATGGCTTATTGGGTAATATGCAAAAAATGCGTAGTTCTTGAAGCTTGACCAGCCCTGGAGGGGGGCGTAGTCTGCTGTGCCGTCGGCATTGCAGGTGAGTGTCTCTGTCTTGACGGGGTTGCCGTTGTCGTCGTAAAACACGTTCGGCGTCAGAGATGCATTTTTGGCTGCCCAAGTACCTTCATACTTGAATCCTACGACTCCGAACTGGTCCATGGCCGCAGCCGACTCGATGAGGTCAGCTTTGGTGCCTACCTGCTGCGAGAAGAATATGTACCTGCCGTACTGCTCCGTTCCAGGGGCCGGCGAAGGGGCAGGCTTGCTGCAGGCGCTCGCGAGCAGAAGGATGAATGCTGTATATATGATGTGCTTCATGTGCGTCATTTTATATGATGTCTATGTAGTTGTCGCTGTCGGTTGTGTCCCCGTCGCTGACTTCTTCGGACCCCCACTGTGCAACATTGACCTTGAATGTTATGTCCTTGGCAAGGCTGAAACTGTAGGTGTATTTCTTGCCGGCTTCCCAGTCTGCTGCGAGTGTTCCGGTCATGGTCTTCTGACTTCCGCCTTCTGTGTAGCTCACGACGATTGTGAAGCCACACTCTTGTGGGAATACGAGCAGTTCTGGAACGAGGACGTCGTATGTGTTGTATGCCAGTGTCCAGTCTGCTGTGGCGGCAGCGCCGGTCAGGTCAACAGGACGTGTTATTGTCTTATAGACATCAGTGCTTGTAGACAGAGCATCTAGCCCGTAAGAAGAAGTGAAGGTGTTTGCGGTCTTGTCATATGTAAAGACTATGTTTCCAGCTGTCTTCTTGCTGTTGCCGTAAACCTTGATTTCCTTAACAGTGATGCCCAGGGTGTTCGGGTCTTTGCTGGCGCCCTCTATTGTCACAAGCGCCATCTGGTGCGCGAAGTTGAAATCGACAGGGCCTGCGTCTGATGTGCTGGTGACTGTCTCCTTGTCAAACGCCACCATCAGGTCTGTCTGGGTGGAGGCAAGGTCGAAGCCGCCGTCGGCGAATGCCAGGGTCAGTGTGTTGCCTGCGTCAAATGTGGCGGTGTAGCCCGTTCCCGGCATCACTCCGGCGAAGACGTATGAGCCGGGCTGCCAGTAGCGGAGAGGTGAGTATGTCCAGCTGGCAGCAGTGGTGTTGTATGTCACGACTGTGTTCTCAGCGAAGACCTGACGGCCTGCGTCTGCGTCGTTCACAGTCAGGACGCCAAGAGCTGTAAATCCGTGTGCTTTATAATTCGTATTGTCTATGACCGCCTTTGATCCCACTGTCAGGTCGCTTGAGATGCCGAATTCTATGGGGCGTGGGGCGGACGTGCCGGTCTCCGGTTCAAGGGACGAGACGCCCTTGCATCCGGTCAGGATGAGGACGGCGGTCAGGATGAGTATGTCGGTTGTTCTTTTCATTTACAAGCTATTCTATAGGGAATTCAAAGTTATGGTCCGGATCATCGGCAAAATAGATCCAGTCATTGACTTCAACATCGAAGGCGATGCCCTTAGGGGATATGACGACTCTCCAGTTATACAGTTCGTTGTCGCCATATTGAGGACTGTTCGGCGCGGTCTTGGCCGCATTGATGTTGATCTTGAAGTTGTCGGTCTGGACGCCGTCTATGGTAAAGTCCATGTAGAGCTCGAAGTCGCTGATGTCCTGCGGAAGGATATGGACTGTTGCAACCTCCCATGCCGTGCTGTTCTCGGTGACATCTTCAAAATCTCCTTCGTCAAATGTGATGGTCGTCGTCGGAGTTTGCGCAGGATTAGAGTGGGTGACATCGAGGGTGGCGCCAGTGTTCAATGAAACAGTGTACGTAGCCTGAGTCTTGACATTGACCAGACGCATTCCTGTGACGTTGCCGGTGGTGACATTGTTGAATCTGACTTTCACGCAGAGCTTGGTGAACAGGTGCCAGAAGGTAAGGGCCTGGGCCTCTGTCCTTGAAGCGGTCACCGGAGTCTCGGCGGCTGCGCCCATCAGGTCAAAGTCGTAATCCGGAGTCTGTCCGGAGTATTTCGGCGCCATGTCGTAAGTGAACGACAGTGCGTCCTTTGAGCCGGGATTGCTTGCGGATCTGCGGCTGAAGGAAATGCCTGATGCGCCGGAGTCGTATGGTGCGAGGGCTATGAAGTTATAGGTATATCCAACGACCCAGAAAGCCGGTTCTGTCGGAACGAATGAGTGAGAGCCTTCTTCCGTACTTTCAACTTTTGTCAAAGCATTCTCGGACCAGAGGATGTACGGAGCGATGGTGTTGTCCGTATGTCTTGCGATGCCCCAGACTCCGAAGTCTTCGTGATAGTTGGATAACCAGTCCTGATCGCTGTCGGCTTTCACTGTCGCACCGTTGGAGGAGGCTGTGAAGCTGAGAGGGGTCTTCTGGCTGTCTTGGTCTGGAGTATGGTGTTTCTTACTGCACGAGCTCAGGGCAAGAGCAGCACACAATGATATTATAACTATTCTTGTCACTTTGTTCATAAGGGCTCGGTTTACGGTAGTGTAATTCCTGAAAATGCTATAACTTTGTCTTTATCGGCGGCAAGGTTGAGGAGGCTATGGAAAACACGCAAAATACCGGGATTTCTGCCCGAAAATATGGAGTGCTTGCCGCACC
>JAFUJQ010000157.1 GCA_017473705.1 Bacteroidales bacterium
CTCAAGTCCTTCCGAACCGTCACTTCTTCCTGTTACTTGAATATTCAGTACCCCACCGTTGATTGTGATTTCTCCATCTGCCTTGACTCCTTTGGGAGAAGAATCCAGATCGAGCGATTCATTATATATATATTTGCCTCCAGAAGTCACTACGTTGACTGTTCCGTCATTCATAGTGATACCGCCGTCCGCATTCAGACCCTTGCCTCCTTCTCCAGTGCTTACGCACAAGATGTCGCCATCGTAAATAAAAATATTGGCGTCAGCCTTCACTCCTGCAGGAGATGATGTGTCATTCTCATCCTCTTCATAGATCGATCCGCCGGATGTGTATAATTTGAGCTGGCCTCCCTTGACGGTCACATCTGCATCTGAACTGAGACATTTTCCGGCATCTGCGGAGGTCTTGGCCCAGATGTAGCCGCCGAGTACCGTTATTCCTTCGGCTTTTATACAGTTGTCTTTAACGTCATTTATCGCCAATGTCACTCCAGGTCTCACGATCAGCGAGGATTTGACTGAAATACCGTGCTTTTTCTTTCCGGTAAGTGAAAGGATTCCGGAACCGCTCACAACTACCGATCCTTTACAATATATCGCACCGTTCCTCTTTTCATCTGCGGCAGTGACTCCTTCAGGATAATATGACTCGTCTGACTGCGATTCCGCATCACAGATTATGTTTGTCGTTCCCTCCGCAAGATGCAGATACATGAGCGACTTGTTCTGTACATTGATTGCCGCACTCTTTGCAGAAGTCAGTTCAAGACCGTTCAATGTGAGTTTCACTGCCGAGTTGCCATATATCTTAAGCTGTCCGTCATCAGATTTTCCTGATGCGATGATTTCTGCTGCTCCTGCATCAGTCAGATCAAGGGTCACGTCGGCACCCGTAATATAATGTTTCACAGCATTTCCTGTAGTTGTTACAGTAGCAGCATTCCCTGAGTAGGTAACTGTGACGGCTGTCACAAATCTCTGATTCTCCCAATATGTTTCATCTCCGGCAATGATGATATCCGACTCCTTGTCAGTTGCAGTGAAACCGTCATATCCATTTTCCTCTGTTGATATTTCAGGAGTATAGTTTTCCACTCCGTTTTCGCCTCCGTTCTGTCCCGGTATTTCCGGAGGTACCATATCATCCGGTCTGTCAACCGGCGTGCAGGACAGGATTGCAGATAGTGTCAGAACACTGATAATGATTGTCTTTTTCATTTTCTGATTTCATTTTTTGACTCCACAAAATTAATTCAAGCAAAATCAATGCAGAACGATAAATCAGCGAAACAGATAAAATTAAGGATAAATGGATGACGTATTATCATTCGGACGGAGATATTTATTCTTGACTGAAAAAAGTATCAGCCCGTTTATGAGTATCTTGAATTGTTTCTAAATTTGCTTGTGTAAATATCAAGGAAATATGAAGACAATCATTACTTCGATTATAGTTCCGGCTCTTGTATGTCTGCTTTCGTTTAATGCTTATGCACAGGAAAGCCGCCCGCCACGTCCGGGAGCGGGACAGGAAGAGTTCAGGGGAAAGGCACCCCGGTCTGCCAAGGAAAGGGCTGAGAGCAGGACACAGGAAATGGATAAGGCGGTAAACCTTGATGAAAAGCAGTACAAGAAGATATACCGGATATTTCTCAAAGAGGAGAATGCCAAGGACTCCGCAATGGGAAACAGTGGACCGATGGGACCACCTCCGGCAGGTTCGGAAGGAAGGCCTCCGCAGGGCGGTGGGTCTTTTGGCGGTCCTAGGATGGGAGGACCGGTAGCAGGAGGTCCTCCGGCTGGAAGAATGAATGGTGGTGGAATCCCTCCGAAAGGCGGTTTTCCGGATGGCGAGCCTCAGAAAGTCACCGTCGGAGGTAAGGATATAGACGGTGATGAGTATATCGATGAGAGAGAAGAGAAATTCAGGAAGATACTGTCGCCTGAACAATATTCGACCTGGCGCAGACTTCATCCTGACCCTACTGGATTTTTCTACAAATGAAATCAGAAGCTGAAATGACAGAGCAGAAGGGTGACAGCATGCGTAATGAACGTGTGCTGTATATCTCTATATGGACGATTGCAGTCCTGCTTCCGATTATTCTTGAGTTCTGGGAATATATCAATAATTCCGCATTTGATTGGCATCCGGTTGTCAGATGGTGGAAGGGGCTGTTTCCACTTGTAATCATTTTCCTGCTGCACAATCATATCCTGATGCCTCATCTGCTCAAGAAAGGGAGAATATGGTATTATGGCATTTCTATATGTGCGGTCTTGCTGACATACGGGGCATTGTCCTACACCATAGACGATAGCAGGCCTGACCATCGCAAGGAACAGCATTCCCCTCCGCCACCTCGTTTTGACGGTCCGGACTTCCGTCCGCCAATGCCGTTTCAGGAACCTCCGAAACGACCCGTTCCTGAAAGGAAGCCTCATTTTATGGTCACGCTTCCTATGCTGTTCCGTATTGTGCTCGCTCTTCTTACCATTGGAGTCAATGCCGCGATATCACTCTCGTTCAGTTACAGGCGAGAACAGGACGACAGGAAGGAACTGGAGAAATTCAAGCTTCAGGAAGAACTCAAGTACCTCAAGCAGCAGATAAGTCCTCATTTTTTCATGAATGTACTGAACAACATTCACGAAATGGCAGATGAAGATGTGGTCAAGGCGCAGGATATGATTCTCGAACTCTCGCAGCTGATGCGATATGTCCTTTATGAAAGTGAGAACGGGGCCACGGATCTGTCTTCGGAGGCCAGATTCATATCAAGTTACGTGGGTCTGATGAAGATGAGATACCTTGAAGACATCGTGAAGGTCAATCTTGAACTGCCTGATGAGACCTCTGCTAACCTTCGTGTTCCTCCTCTGCTTTTCATATCATTCATAGAGAATGCCTTCAAGCACGGTGTCAGTTACCTGAATGACACGGAGATAAATATAAAACTCTACGAGATGAACGGGAAAGTGATGTTCTGCTGTGACAACACTGTCCCGGAGAAACCTGCCGGATCCAAGAAAGAAGGAGGAGTAGGACTGGCCAATGTAAGAAGACGTCTTGATCTGCTATATGGAAACGACTACTCGTTAAAGATATCTGAAGAAGAGCAACGTTACTCCGTTACACTCGTAATACCAGGAATATGAACATAAGATGCATAATTGTCGATGACGAGCCTCTGGCTCTTAACAAGCTGAAACGCTATATACTCAAATATCCGTTTCTGGAACTTGTCGCCTCGTGCCATAATGTCGAGACGGCAAAGCGCGCTTTGGGGTCCGGTAAGGCTGATCTGATCTTCATAGACATCAATATGCCTGATGATAACGGTCTTGAGTTCATCCGCACTTTGGATAATCCTCCTATGGTCGTGTTTGTGACGGCATATCCCGAGTATGCGGTGGAGAGCTATAAGGTCAACGCTGTCGACTACCTGCTTAAACCTTTCGGAAGCGAAGAATTCAACAG
>JAFUJQ010000158.1 GCA_017473705.1 Bacteroidales bacterium
AACGTAGGTGTTAAGCACCTGCTCAACATTAAAACAGTAGCCGAGAGGAGAGAAAATATGCTTTGGTTCAGAACACCCCAGAAGGTTTATATTAAGAAGGGTTGCCTCCCCGTAGCTCTCGACGAGCTCAGAACCGTAAGAGGCGCAAAGAAGGCGTTCGTCGTAACCGACAGCTTCCTTTATCAGAACGGCTATACGGGGCCGATCACCGATAAGCTCGATGAAATGGGCATTCAGCACACCACATTCTTTAACGTACAGCCTGATCCTACCCTTGCAAACGCAACTGAGGGCGCAGCTCTTATGAGAGCATTCCAGCCCGATACCATCATCGCACTCGGCGGCGGTTCCGCAATGGACGCTGCAAAGATCATGTGGGTTCTTTACGAGCATCCCGAAGCAGACTTTATGGATATGGCAATGAGATTTATCGATATCCGTAAGAGAATTTACACCTTCCCGAAGATGGGTGAGAAGGCTTACTTCATCGCGATTCCTACCTCCGCAGGTACAGGATCTGAGGTTACTCCTTTTGCGGTTATCACCGACGAAAAGACCGGTGTCAAGTATCCTCTTGCTGACTATGAGCTTCTTCCCAATATGGCAATCATCGACACCGACTTCCATATGTCCGCACCCAAGGGACTCACTGCTGCTTCGGGTATCGACGCTGTAACTCACGCAGTTGAGGCTTATGCCGCAATGCTCGCAACCGACTATACCGACGGTCTTGCACTTCGTGCTCTCAAGGTGATTTTCGAGTACCTGCCCAGAGCATATGACAACGGACAGACCGACGTTGAAGCAAGAGAGAAGATGGCTAACGCTGCTACAATGGCAGGTATGGCATTCGCAAACGCATTCCTTGGAGTATGTCACTCTATGGCACATAAGCTCGGTGCTTTCCACCACCTCCCCCACGGTGTTGCAAACGCTCTGATGATCGAAGAGGTTCTCCGCTTCAATGCATCTGAAGCTCCCGCGAAGATGGGTACCTTCTCTCAGTACGATCATCCTCACACGCTCGCAAGATACGCTGAAATAGCAGATTACCTCGGACTTGGCGGTAAGAATGATACCGAAAAGCTTGAAAATCTTATTAAGGCAATAGGCGACCTCAAGGCTCGCGTAGGCATCAAGGAGACCATCAAGGACTATGGCATTGACGAAGATGACTTCCTTGCACGTCTTGATGATATGGTAGAGCAGGCATTCGACGATCAGTGCACAGGCGCTAACCCCCGTTATCCTCTTATGAGCGAGATCAAGCAGATGTACCTCAATGCTTACTACGGCAAGCACTTTGTTGAGCAGGATATGCCCGCTCGTGATCTCGATGAAGCAAAGGTCGATCCCATCAAGGCTCCCTATCGCAAGGGCAAAAAGGCGTAATTTAAGGAGGAAAAACACATGAAACTTGATAGAGTAATTGCAGTAAGAAATAATAAGACGATCTACCGTGACGGCGACAGAGCCATCAAGGTTTTTGGTGCAGACTATTCCAAGGCTGACGTGCTTAATGAGGCACTGAATCAGGCGAGAATTGAAGAGACCGGATTGAATATTCCCAAGGTACTTGAGGTTACTATGATCGACGGTAAGTGGGCGATCGTTTCCGAGTTCATCAAGGGCAAAACGCTTTCACAGCTTATGGAAGAAAATCCCGAGAAGAAGGCTGAATACATCGAGCTTCTCGTTGATCTTCAGATGAGTGTTCATGCAAAGACTTCTCCTCTCCTTAACAAGTTGAAGGATAAGATGAACCGCAAGATCGCCGAGACCGAGCTTGACGCTACGACCCGTTACGATCTTCACACTCGCCTTGAAGGCATGCCTAAGCATAACAAGGTGTGCCACGGAGACTTCAATCCCTCCAACATCATCATTGCAGAGGATGGAACTCCCTACATCCTTGACTGGTCTCACGCAACGCAGGGCAACGCTTCCGCTGATGTTGCACGCACCTATCTTCTGTTCTGGCTCGCCGGTGATATTTCCGGTGCGGAGCTTTACCTTGATACCTTCTGCAAAAAGAGCGATACCGCAAAGCAGTATGTTCAGAAGTGGATGCCTATCGTAGCCGCTTCTCAGTCGGTTAAGGGCAACGAAAAGGAGCGCGAGTTCCTTATGAGCTGGGTCGGCGTTGTCGATTACCAATAATTCAATTTCCAAATTAACTGTTAACGCTTGATGCGGCAAGTCCGCATCAAGCTCCCACATTTATGAATTAAGAGAGGAAAAATAATATGATTAAAATTACAGTTTGTATCGGAAGCTCCTGCCACATCAAGGGTTCTCGTCAGGTAGTAGAGCAGCTTCAGTATTTGATCGCTGAAAACAATCTCGGTGATAAGGTGGAGCTTGGCGGTACCTTCTGCATGGGTAAGTGTCAACAGGGCGTATGCGTAACGGTCAATGACTCCTTCCATTCTGTTACTCCCGAGAGCGTAGGGGAGTTCTTCGCTAAAGAAGTTCTCGCAAAGGTATAAGTATATGTTGTTCGTTCAGGTTTGTGTTGGCTCGTCTTGCCATCTCAAGGGCTCGCAGGATATTGTAGAGCTTTTTGAAAAA
>JAFUJQ010000159.1 GCA_017473705.1 Bacteroidales bacterium
CAAGTCATTCAAGTCCGGAAAGGAACTGCCTCGTTATCCGAACCAGAAGATATGGCCTTATACGGATATGGTACAGCACAAGCTCTGCATGGTCAACGACATCCGTACCGGCTGGTGCCGTACAACTCCTCTCTGGGGCCGCGGACTTCATAAGAAGGTGAACGGTACATCAACAGATGACCGTCTTCACGACTGCCGCGCACGCACTACTATGGAAGCCATAATGTGGCACGGAATGCCTCAGAGTGATGCACGTTATACTGTCGAGGAATTCCGCAAGCTCAGCAAGGCAGACCGCGACGCCATAGTCAAATTCCTTGATTCTATTTAAAACTCAATATTATGCTCGGAAGAGTCTTCAAAAACATATCATTCAGCTTTCTGGGCATAACAGTAATAATGCTTATAGCTGCTACCGTACTCGAAAAGATGTACGGCAGCAGCTTTGCTTATGAACACATCTATACATCTCCATTCTCCATAGTCCTCTGGTCCTTGCTGGCCTTGAGCGGAAGCATTTACCTCATATCCTGCCACACCTGGAAGCAGTTCTTCACTTTCAGTCTGCACCTATCCTTTATCCTTATACTCACAGGGGCACTGACAACGCATATTAAAGGTAAACAGGGACGTATGCATATCAGGATAGGAGAGGCTATCTCTGCCTATGAAACGGCAGACGGTGTTAGAGAAGCATTGCCGTTCATGGTAACTCTTGAAGAGTTCAAACTTGAATATTATGCCGGTACATCTGCTCCGATGGACTATATAAGCCATATAAGCATTCAAGACGGCGAGAAAATATCCGATGCTGTGGTTTCAATGAACAATATACATAAGTATAAAGGATACAGATTCTATCAATCCGGATTCGACCGGGACGGTAATGGCGCGACACTCGCTGTTTCATACGATCCTTGGGGAATAGGAATCACATATGTCGGATATATTGCCCTTCTGGTTTCCATGCTGGGATTCTTCTGTCAGAAAGGCAGCCGATTCCGTCAGCTGCTGAATCACCCTTCCTTGAAGAAGGCAATGCTGGTGCTCTTGATTTCAGGAAGCGTTTCCGGCATTTCACAAGCTGCTGAATCACATCCTCGTACTCTTTCTAAAGAGACTGCCGCAGCATTCGGAGACCTGTATGTCTATCATAACGACAGAATATGCCCGCTGCAGACCTTGGCAAGGGATTTTACAGCCAAAATCTATGGAAAGACTTCATATAAGGGACTTACAGCAGAACAGGTCCTGACGGGATGGTTCTTCTTCTACGACTATTGGAAAAACGAGCCGATGATCAAGATAAAGGGAGGAGATGCCCGCGGTCTGCTCGATATAGACGGGAAATATGCCAGTCTGACAGACTTCGCTGACAGAAACGGATACAAGCTGGAAGAGGCTCTGCAGAATCAGGAAGGAAATAATATCAAGAACATCTATTCAGCAAATGAGAAGTTCAATCTGATCAGTATGCTCTGCACAGGCACTCTGCTGAAGATATATCCTTACACTTTCGAGGGAGGAGAGCTTGGTTGGTATTCGTTGGCTGACAGGTTGCCGGGTGACATGCCATATGAAGAATGGGCTTTCGTGACCGGAAGCATGAACTATGTTGCCGAAAAGGTAGCGATGAAAGATGATGCACAGATCATCAG
>JAFUJQ010000067.1 GCA_017473705.1 Bacteroidales bacterium
CTCGACATCGAATATTACGGGCTTTTCAGACTTCATCTTCTGCTTATTAGTCAGGTCAGCAACCATGTCAGCCAAACATATATCCTCCTTGCGTAATACGAGTCCTTTCCTTCTTTCCATACTCATGGACAGGATCTGCTCAACGAGTCCGCTAAGGTGTTCCAGCTGATTCTGGGAGATCTCAAGATACTTCCTGCGTTGTTCCGGAGAGTCTTCATCAGGGAAATTCAGCAGGGCATCATTGGCTGCATACGCGACAGATATCGGGGTCTTGAGCTCGTGAGTCATATTGTTGGTGAAGTCAGACTTCATCTCATCGAGAGACTTCTGAGTGCGGATGACGTGTATCAGATACAGGAAGACTGCAACAAGGACGACCAGAATCAGTACAGAGGCTACAAGGATTCCGGTCATCTGCTTAAGGACAGCCTTTCCTACAGGCTCAATCCACAGTCTGTACATTGCTGTTTCCTGAACATCAAAGACATATTCAAATGAAATAGCATCATCACTTGGCACATATCCATCCGTGCAGAGCGAAGCAAGTACTTTTGGTTCTCCTTTCTCCACAACTGTGACATTGAGATTCACAAGGGAATCGGCGAATGTGACCAGTTCCACCTTGTGCTGTCCATCCAGACCTGCTTCCTTCAGAGAAACGACGAGAAGCGAATCAAAGAGTCCGAAATCCAGATTTCCGTCAATAGCATCGATACCCGTATGCATTCCGCGGATCATCTGGACAGACATATTGTCAAGTGACTCGAACATGCTTTCCTGCTCGGATGTCTCCGGCTTCGGAGGGAGGCTGTCGGTCTGGACCACGCTGCTGGTTGTCTGGCTGATCCTCTTTGTCACTCCGGTCATATGGCCGTTTATCTGTCTGCCCAAAGTGTCCTGTTCATATTGCGTCGTATTGATCTGTGACACAAGTGTACCTCCAGATCCATATCCGGCACCGACCGTGATGTCTCCGGTAAACCCGACTCCTGACTTTTCATCGCGGACTCTCTGCAGACGGGCCATCATTTCGCTGAAGTCGCAGGTCCTGAGTGCTGTTCTGACAGCATTCTCAGTCTTTGTAACCTCGCTGCGATACATTCTTACCAGCCACCAGCTCTGATATGTAAACAGGCAGGCCATGACTACGATGACCGCAACTGCTATATGTTTCAGGTTGTTCTTCATATCCGCAAAGTTATTCAAATATCCATTGTCTTCGCAGACGTTAACACTATTTAACACTGTTTAACATTCGATAACATATTTTTAATTATGGGCTGACGACCTTTGCAAAACAAATGGACACACTTATGAAACGGACATTATTCATTATTGTATTTACAGCCCTGTGCTTCAATGCTGTGGCTCAATCACAGGACGAAAAGCTTGACAGCCTCTATTATTCGTTGCCGGAGGCGATGGTGACGGGTGATAAGCCTATTGTCAAGGCTGACAAGGGCAAACTTATCTATGATCTGCCGCATATCATCAAGGATTTACCTGTCGACAATGTATTTGATGCTATCAAGGAACTGCCGGGAGTGACCGAAAGGGACGGTTCATTCACTCTCGCCGGAAGAGGTGTGAAGGTCGTGATAGACGGCAAG
>JAFUJQ010000160.1 GCA_017473705.1 Bacteroidales bacterium
CTGGATGATTTTCTATCCATCTAAAGAAAGAACAGAATCATCAGCTGGGCAGCAAGTACCCTAAGGAACATCGAGAGTGGGTAGACTGTCGCGTAGCCGACAGCGGCGTTCTCTGAGTTCTTGTCCTGTTCTCCAGCATAGGCAAGTGCAGGAGGGTTTGTGCAGGCTCCTGAAAGTACTCCGGTCAACGTGTTGCTGTCGATCTTGAAAAGGAATCGTCCGAGTAATCCTCCCATAAGGACAGGTATAATCGTGATCAGCGCTCCATAGGCTATCCATATCAGACCACCTCCATGGACTATAGTCTCAATGAATTTTTCACCAGCCTCTGAAATGCTGTAGGTCAGAATAGTTTATCCGGATAAACCTTCTCTCTATGTAGTTCTGCGAATTTCTCGACGACTCCCGGACGGTCTTCGGCGTATGTCACTCCGAACCACCTTGAGTCTGTGTCGAGCACCTTGAAGGTAGCCTCTCCAGACTTTATCAATGCATCCGCGACATCAGGTATCACCTGCTCGGACTTCGGCACATCAATTTTCTCCGACAGGAAGACGGTGAACTCGCGTGTCGCGAAATCGAAGTAGTCCGGTGTGAAGCCCCACATGTTCATGGATACAGGAGTGTTGTAGTCCAGGATGTGCTCAGTGCCGCTCTCGTCCTTATAGGAGATCTCATGCTTCTCGTTATATGCAATGTCCTTGCATTCTACCACAGATGTAAGAAGACCTTCAGTAGTCTGACATACTCCACGGTTGACTCCTCCGTTCTCTGTCATAGTGTTGCCGACCCTGAAGCCGACCATGCAGTAGTCACCTTTCCTGTCCCTCGGACGCATAAGTTCCTCTGCGATCACTTCGAAGGAATTGCGGCCGTAGAAATCATCTGAGTTGATTACCGCAAACGGCTCGTTGATTGTTCCTGCCGCCATGATGACCGCGTGTGCCGGGCCCCAAGGCTTGCTTCTGTCTGCCGGGCATACGAAGCCCTCCGGCAGCTTGTCGATAGACTGGAAGACGACCTCGACAGGAACATGTCCCTCATACTTTGAAAGCACCTTGTCACGGAAGTCCTGCTCGAAGTCCTTGCGGATAACGAACACCACCTTGCCGAAGCCGGCGTAGATGGCATCGTAGATGGAGTAGTCCATGATGGTCTCGCCGTTAGGTCCGAGCCCGTCCAGCTGCTTGAGTCCACCGTAACGGCTGCCCATTCCGGCGGCAAGAACGAATAATGTAGGTTTCATTTCTGTTGCTATTTTATGTTTCTGACTTTCTTCTCCCATTCCCAGGCCGACCTGAGGGTCTCTTCCAGAGTCTTCTCCGCCTTCCATCCCAGCACTTCGTTGGCCCTGGATGTCTCTGCCCATACGGCAGGAACATCACCGGGACGCCTGTCGGTCATCCTGTAAGGCAGCTTGAGATCATTCACCTTCTCGAAGGTGGTAAGGAGTTCGAGCACCGAGACAGGACGTCCTGTTCCGATATTGAATATTTCATAACTCTCCTCCATTTTTCCTGCAGTCATACGGTCGACTGCAGCGACATGAGCCTTTGCCAGATCGACGACATCGATATAGTCGCGCAGACAGGTGCCGTCAGGGGTGTCATAGTCATTGCCGAAGACGCTGAGGCACTCGCGGATGCCTGCTGCTGTCTGAGTGATGAACGGCACAAGGTTGTTCGGAACACCTCTCGGCAACTCTCCGATAAGTGCTGAAGGATGCGCTCCGATAGGATTAAAGTATCTGAGGGCAATGCCATTCACTCCTGCATATGCCCGGCAGCAGTCACGAAGGATATCCTCGGCAATCTGCTTGGTGTTTCCGTATGGGGATGTGGCTGGCTGGCGAGGTGTGTCTTCAGTTACGGGGAGATGCTCCGCATCGCCATAGACGGTGGCGGATGACGAGAAGAGGATGTTGGGACGTCCGTACTCCTTCATCAGACTGACGATGTTCATGAACGAGACAAGGTTGTTCTGATAGTATTTCAGTGGCTCTGCCATTGATTCTCCCACCGCCTTGTAGGCTGCGAAATGAATGACGCTGTCAAACTCGTATCTGTCAAAGACCTGCTTCAGCCTTTCAGTGTTGCATGTGTCCACGACTTCAAAGTCAACCTTCTTTCCGGTGATCTGCTCTACACCGGTCACGGAATCGCTCTCCGAATTGGAGAGATTATCTATGATGACGACATTATAGCCGGCATTGATAAGCTCGACTGCGGTATGCGAGCCTATGTATCCCGCACCTCCTGAGACGAGAACTGTTCTTTTTCCACTCATGATTATTCAAGTTTACGGGCTCCGTCACTTATCACCACAGGATATTCCTTAGGCTCGTGACCATATTTTTCATTGAATCTGTCCTTTGCTGTCTGGACGAACGCATCGGTCAGCTCCTTGCGGACAAGGTTGATGGTGCATCCGCCGAATCCGCCTCCCATGATGCGGGATCCTGTCACGCCGCATTCCTTGGCAATGTCATTGAGGAAGTCCAGTTCCTCGCAGCTTACGGCATAGTCCTTTGACAGTCCCTCATGGGTCTCGTACATCTTCCTTCCCACTGTCTCGAAGTCTCCGGCATTCAGCGCCTCGCATACGGCGAGAACGCGTTCCTTCTCTTCTATGACGAACTTTGCCCTGAAGTAGTCCTCTGCAGTGATGTCGGGAAGGATATTTCCGAGCATTTCAAGCGTGGCGTCACGGAGTGTCTCCAGACCGAGGCGTTTTGCAACCCTCTCGCAAGACTGCCTGCGCTTGTTGTAAGGGGAGTCGGCCAGTTCGTGCTTCACTCGTGAATCCACAAGTACAAGTTCATAATCCTCTGACTCGAACGGGAAATACTCGAATTCCATAGAACGGCAGTCCAGTCTCATCAGTTTTCCCTTCTGCCCCATCACAGAGGCGAACTGGTCCATTATGCCGCAGTTGACCCCGCAATAGTTATGCTCTGTGGACTGACCTATTCTGGCAAGTTCGAACTTGTCGATTCCGTTGTCGTTGAAGAGGTCGTTCATCGCGAAGGCGAAGCAGGATTCCAGCGCCGCTGACGAACTGAGCCCTGCACCCAGAGGGACATTGCCTGCAAATACGGCGTCAAATCCCTTCACGATGCCTCCTCTCTTGAGAATTTCTCGACAAACTCCGAAGATGTAGCAAGCCCATGACTGCGATGGAGCGTCATCTTCATTCAGGCCGAAATGAGCCTCCTCATTGATGTCTATGGAGAATACGTTTACCTGATCTGTACCGTTCGGCAGGATCTCCGCCATTATGACCTTGTCAATGGCTCCCGGGAATACGAAACCGCCGTTGTAGTCGGTGTGTTCACCTATCAGATTGATGCGTCCGGACGACGCGTAAACGGCTCCTGTCTTACCGAAAAACGACAGGAACTTATCGTTAATCTGTTTCTTTAATTCCATAACGATATATTATTGGTTATCAGTTGATAGTGGCGATGCAAGTCAATGACTGCTTTATGCGTCCTGCAGTCAGGTGCGACAGACCCTCCGGTCATCATGACAACGTATGTGACAGAGGGTATGAAGCGCTTGCAGGCAGTATGGCTTATGAATGAAAAAATGAACTGACGATATCAGAACATATCGATCAGTTCATCATTCGAATAGGCGTCTGCACCGTAGCAGGTCTTGAGGTAAGCGAGGCCGTTGAGATAGTCCTCCTCGGTGAATGAATCGGTCGCCTCCTTGGCCACTACCACGTCATATCCGAGGCAGAAGGCGTCGGCTGAAGTGTGTCGGACGCACATGTGTGCATGCAGTCCGGTCATCACCACGGTCTTCACGCCCAGTTCCTGGAGCAGGATGTGGAGGTCGGTCTGGAAGAAGCCGCTGTAGCGTCTCTTCGGCACTACATAGTCCTTCTCACAGAGATTGAGTTCAGGGATCACTTCGGCTCCCTTGGTGCCGACGATGGCGTGATCTCCCCATATCTTCAGTTCACGGTCGATGCCGGGAAGGTGCGCGTCATTACAGAAAATCACCGGTACACCAGCGGCGCGTGCAGCGTCGAGAAGTCTTGCGGTTGCCGGAACGATGGCCTTGGCACGCTCGCATGTAAGCGAACCTGTCACGAAGTCGTTGAGCATGTCAACGACCAGGATTGCTGGTTTTTCAAGTCTTTTCATTTCTTGTGTGATTTTTAAAAAAGTGAGACAAATGTATGAAAAAATCATTTTCATTATCAATAGCCGTGACTGTCCGGAAATCGTTTATATACTCTGTATATAACATTTTTCAAGAAAAAATTTCCTGCTGGCAACCGTTTTGAGATGAGCAAAAACATTGTATTTTTGTGCGCAACGTGAATGATTTTACTAGTCTCTGCTATGAAAAGACTTATAAGTTCCGGCATCGTTCTCATTGCATTGGCGATGCCAGTCGAAGCTCAGATCATCGAGGAAAGACAGCAGGCCGATACATCTTCCGTGGAGGCAAGGGCTGCGGTCGTGGATGCCGA
>JAFUJQ010000161.1 GCA_017473705.1 Bacteroidales bacterium
GATGAGGATGAATGGAACGCAGACCTTTGGTTGAAATGGAAATCGGGTGACAGCAACTCTTTCAAGGCTGGCGTAAGCTACAAGGACAAGGGAAGAGAGTATATGGGAACCCGTTTCTATTATAACCTTAATCGTCTTGATCCGGAAATAACAGGTGTCTTCGATACAGACTCGTTCTTGAATCAGGGTAACGTGGCTAGCGGCAATATAGTGATAGAACGCAAGAAGCAGCCGAAGGACAGTTACCGTGCAGGTACAGATATCACCGCAGGATATATGACCGCGGACCTCTATCCGACAGAGAATCTTCTCATTAATCTGGGAGTCAGGTATGAGTATGCCAGGCAGTGGGTCAGATACGCTTCAGACGGTGGCGACTGGTTCGGCAGGAAGAGTGCGATTGAGCATGGAGACCTTTTTCCGGCATTGAATATTAAATACACCTTCAACGATACCCATATCCTGCGCTTTTCCGCATCACGGACAATCACAAGACCATCATTCATAGAAATGGCTCCGTTCCTGTATCAGGAATCCTACGGGTCTGCACAGATAAGGGGTAACGAGGATCTGAATAACGCATACAACTATAATCTGGATCTCAGATACGAACTCTTCGAATCTGACGGTGACATGCTCAGTGTTACAGGCTACTTCAAATATCTTGAGAGCCCGATCGAACGTATACAGGCACTTAACGGAGGCGCCACGCTGCACTCGTTCCGAAATGCGGATAACGGTTTTGCGGCAGGTCTGGAAGTGGAGTTCCGCAAGAGGATCGCCAAGGATCTTAATGTCGGAGCGAATGCAAGCTACATGTATACCAATGTGAAGCTTCCGGAAGGAGGAGCATACACTAACAAGGAACGTTCGCTTCAGGGGGCATCTCCAGTCCTGATCAATGCAGACATCACATGGTCTCCGAGATTCGGTGATGAGAAGGCCTTGAACATGGTCCTGCTCTACAACATGCAAGGCAGCAGGATACACGCGGTGGGCGTGTCGCAGTTGGGAGACATTAGGCAGGACGCGGTTCATACTCTCAACTTCAATGCAAGCTACCAGTTCAACAGGCACTGGTCTGTAAAGCTGCAGGCAAGCGACCTCTTGGGACAGGATATAGTCTTCAGGCAGGAGGTTCCGCTGACAGGACAGACCGTAGAAGTCGAGCGACACAGATACGGCCAATGCCTTGAGATAGGAGTTACATTCAAACTATAGAAGAAAACATTACAACAACCATTTTAAATCAACATTTTATGAAAAAGAATTATTTCAAATTCAGTTCATTGGCTTTGATAGCCGGAATGTGTGTAATCTCATCATGCGACAACGATGATGATCCGATCGTAAATCCGGATGACAGTTCAAAACTGCACGGAGCTGTCACTTCCGACCTGACACTTGAGCACGGAAAGACTTATACTTTGGATGGGGAGCTGATCGTGAAGGCAGGAGCTACCCTGAATATTGAAGAGGGAGTGACTGTTGTAAGCCTATATGATGACAAGGTTGACTACATTCTTGTGGAGCAGGGCGCTAAGATAAATGCAGTAGGAACGGCATCCTCACCGATTGTCATGACGTCTCAGAAGGAAGAGCCGGGTGCATGGGGCGGTATCCATATCTGCGGATTTGCACGCACCAATGCGGAAGGCGGCAAGGGCAGTTCGGAGATTGGTGGAGCTACCTATGGCGGAGATAAGGATGACGACAACAGCGGAGTCCTGAAATTTGTACGTGTGGAATACACCGGATATGCCTTTGATGAGGAGCAC
>JAFUJQ010000068.1 GCA_017473705.1 Bacteroidales bacterium
CGGCGTTCCAGCCATCAAATACACCATGAATCAGAGCGACCTCAAAGCCTCCATGGTAGACGTGATGACAGCCCCGGCTCTGCCCCTGGCTCCGCCCCCAGCTCCGCAATATACGGATCTGTTTTGGAAATCTGCCACTGATAACAACACCAATGGTGAGATTACGTTCAGCTTTGATCACAGGCTCTCCAGCCTTGGCCTCAAGGTGAAGAACTCGTCAGATGGCAGCATTATGATAAACAGTGTCGAGTTCATTGTTTCCGGCATTGGATATAGTGCTATTGTGATTCCACTGGACGGCTCGTCAGTGCAGAAGACTGCTGCATCACTCTCAGCAACTCTTCCGCTGACTTTGGGAGAAGGAGAAGAAGGACTTACGCCTTCCCAGGAGATAGAGATAGCCGACAAGCTCATCTTCATACCGCAGACCACAGCGCTGTCTGTACGAGTGCGCATCGGATATACGCGTGTAGCACCTACAGGAAGTGACTATAAAGGCTATACCGACACTATCACCCTGCCTGGATCAGGGTCACCACTCACGACAACTCTCACAGAAGGCACCAGGCACCTCGTGCATCTGAACTTCACCGACTCTGAGGTCGAGATAAAGCCAGGATTTGCAGAATATGACTGGGTTGACATCCCTGACGTAGAAGACACATTCAACTGATAGATAAAAGAATATGGTAAGAAGATTCATATATATATTGCTGTCACTGGCCGTTGCGGTCAGTGCCGTTTCATGTCTCGAGGAAATGGAGGTCGCCCAGCCGAAGCCTGAAGGCAGCGACGAGACCATCCTCGTCCCTCGAGTAAAGAGCTTCACGAACCAATACATCACCAAAGGCTATGCAACCAACGAGACCAAGATCACAAATCTTGCTCTCCTCGTCTTCAACAACGACGGCGCCCTCGTCCATATTGCCGAGACATCCGATGAGAACAATGTATCATCCATAACCCTGAACAAGTCCCTCCTCAACTCCCCGGCCCAGCGAGCAAAGCTGACTTCGGCGACGGTCGTGATGATTGCCAACGTCGGCCTCGATAATGTCAAGAATTCTGGAGAAACAAGCATTAAAGCCGCAAACGCAGCCACGACTCTTGAACTTGGTGACTTGAACGACTACTCTTTCCATTTAGATGATGAACAGACCGTCGTGACAAGTCTTGGAGATGGCTTCACAGGTTTCCCTATGATTGGAAGCTCTTCAGGTGTAGATTTGTCACTATCTGTCGACCACACCAACAATCCGGTGCAGGTAAACCTCCAGATCCTCTATGCCAAAGTCAACTTCTCGATATCAGTAGCGCCTTGCATAGAGAACCAGAATTACACCGGAGTGACTCCGTCATTTACATTGACCGGATACTCTGTGCACAATGTCTCAAAGAGGACCCCATACACACAGCCAACTGGTGCCACTGTTTCTACCGATTACGCATATACGGGGGAAGATGAAGAAGATAAACGTGTTGGAAGCGCAAGAGGTACAACTGCCCTCAACGGTGACGCTGTAAGCTTTACCTTCTATGTCGCCGAAAGCCGTTATGCTCATAACAGCACGCTCCAGGGGGTTTATCCTGACGACAGCTGGCTGACCACTACGCATTACGACGATCTCAAGCAGCAGTATAAACCGAAGATTGCCAATCTGGAGACAGGTACTCCAAGTGCCGGTCTTGCCACATATGTCACAGTCAGTGGAACATACAAAGACTACCGCGGAACGAACTGGACAGTCGACTACAAAGTATACCTCGGAAAGGACAACTCCCAGAACTTCGAGGTAGACCGCAACTCGGAATACACCAACTATCTCACCATCAAAGGCATCCGCAACAATGACAGCTACGATGACAACGACCAAAGCGTATGGGTCGACCACAGGGTAAACGTATCCACCGGTGATCTTGCAGGCAACGTAAGGATTACCCGCGAAACACTCATCGACTCCCACATAGAGGTCAGACCTTTGAGGGTGAAGTTCGATCCTGAAGAGTATCTCGGAGTACTGATGTACTTGCCAGTCAATGCCGACGGAAATCTTGTCAACTGGATTGGAATTGAACGATTCACAGGTTCGAATAATCAAGATGGTACCGTCTACTGCTATAATGGTACTCAAAGTACAGGAAAAAGAAAATATTTTACAACTGGCCTGATCGGGGAACTGCAGACGAAGGAGGGAGGATTTGGAGTACAGACAGAAGAAAATACTGGAAGAAAGTATATTCCTCTTGACAATGGCGATTGCGCATGGATTTATTTCGATGAAAATCCAGCATCCACTACAAGAACAGCTTCAATTGTATTGTCATTTATCCCTCTCTCAGGAAATTCTGTCTCAGAGATTTATGAAGTCCGTCAGTCCGGAATCCAGACAATCGGAGGTTACAAGGTAGAGTCTTATGAAGAATATCTGCACTCATATGATTCCGAAGACAAGTTTAACCTGTCGACAAGTCCTGTGGACTATTCGCAGCAAGGATTGGCCTGGGGATTGGCAAACCAGACTATATCGCAGGATATTATTGTCAGTGCTATCCCATTCTCGGAGTTCTTAGGTATCGATTTTAGAGATGCCATCTACCAAAGATACGACTACTTCCATAATTATGACAGGCCTGAAGGTGATACCTATTATTCATATATCGAAGATGACTCCGGAGATTGGACTCAAGCAGGTACAGGAACGGGACTGGTATTTACAGACCGTGCTTCAGCCAATAAGGATATCACCATTAAGGACATGGGAACAATCCCGGAAAATGCATATCAGTATTGTCTGAGCAAGAATAAGTTCAGGGAAGATCCTGACGGCAATCACACCTTGGACATTCATTGGTATCTGCCTGACGTATATGAACTTCAGGCAGTATTGGCCGCTACTCAGTCTGCAGAGGATTTCGGAACTGATTCATATTACTGGTCCTCACAGCCATCATATACGGGTCGGGTTACCCAGAATATCGGCTTTATAGATGAAGTCATATCTAATGCGAGAGCCGTATCCGCAACAGAGACCAGAGATGTCACACGTGCCACGCAAAACCGCATCCGCTGTTTTTACTCGCCTCAGGGCATCACTGCAGATATGAGCGACCGCACTCCTGACGGAATAGGCGGCAACTTCAGTTTCTATATGAAGGCATACAGAGACAAAGGAAAGTCAGCTGAAGCCTATTTTAAGTATTTGTTACCTCCAGCGGTTAAAACAGAGAAAAAAGATAATGAGTATCAGTATGATGACACTTCATTCCCATATCCGACCAAAGCGAACAGCTATCAGAACACTGCTGCGGAATTCAAGTATGTCGTGACTAAGGATAAGAACAATAATCCAGCAGAGGGTTTTGAGGTCGATCCTGCGGTTCAGTCAAACTGGAATGAATACATAATTGACCTTGGACAAGGATACAATACAGGACATTACACCACCTTGAGTACTTATCCTGGCTTGACTGAATTTACAACCGAAAAATTGGGAGCTACCATATTTCCTGATTGGCTGGTGTCTCTCATCGGTATTCTTGGCATTGATCTGGAAGATTTGTTGATAGATGCTTATATTCCGACGACGACAAGAAAGTCTGACGTCGAGACAGTCACTACCAGCATGAATATAGACCTCTCAAAGGATCTTGAGTCAGCAACGGATCTCAAGACATTAGACCATCTTTTGGGAAATGATAAGTTAAAAGTTGATTTTGAGCGTGGCGTCGGTAACAACATTCCTACATTCGTATATAATGAATATGAGAGCGGAAGTAAAGTTGAGAATACAAGATATTGGGAAAAACCGGTGTATGTTCCGACTACTTACCAGATGATTCCTGAGCAAGTCACTTTGACTGCATCAGGAACAGGTACGCAGTCTGCAGAAGCGATTGGTCTGTTGGGTGGACGTAATGCTGCAAGGCAAGAAGCATTCGGAGGTAGTATTACTCAGCCTGGCGGAGCATATCAGAAAGCAAAGGATAATGCACGAGTACAACTCGAAAGCCTGATTGCTGCAGAATATTCAGGATGGACTGTAGGAACAATAAATTACCCTACACTTACATGGCAATCACCAGAGCCGTACGTAAAATACACCAATGAAACTACTGGATCTACCTTGCGACCATATCAGTCAACATGTACCGTAACCTTGACTGCGACAGTCACCCTAACCAAAGCTGGAGATCTGACTCTGTACACACAATCTTCCGGTGGACACTGGAGCGCTCCGACAAGCGTCACGACTCCATATAGTTCAACTGTTAATACAGACGAACTGAGATTCTACTTCGGCAACTCATTAACGATATCTCTGGCTCCGGAATATCAAGGCAGGTATGAGATTACAAAAGTCAAAGTACACTGTTCTGGAAATACACAATTTGCAGCTCCAGGAGTCGGTAATTACGTACACGGGCGCTTTGTAAAAAGCAATATTACGCTTCCGATATCTTCTGAACCTGTTTCTTTCTGGGGAGCGACAGACGTACTGGAACTTCCAGGTATGGAGTACAATGAAGACGTCAGTTCCGGCGTAGGCTGGCATCAATGGACCGGAAGTGGCACGGACTCGGTCACTCTGTCATTATCAGACTATTCTGTTAGTACTGATCTGAGTGGATTGAGCCTTGTCACCACATACAAATATGCCAAAGCGTCTACAAATCTGTCAAGATACGTTGTTATAGACAGAATCGAGATCAAGTGTACCCCGATAGCCACCGAAGACGAATAAACACACCTTAAACTATGATAAAAAAAATCTGCAGGTTGCACGAAGCGCCTGCAGATTTTTACTTCATGAACCCCGCCATTTCTATAGACAGGGCGCACATCATATTGCGTCTGTCATCCATGTTTTTGGCGATTTCAATGGACATGAAGGCTGCGACCTCTCTTGTGCTGAGCAGTTACGCCTGCTCTGGACAGCTGCCAGGGCTTCATGCCCGTCCGAAATCCCCTCACCGACACGTTCCGTATGTAAGCCAGCCTCGTTGAGCGGTATAAAAAACAGAAAAAATCTTAAAATTTAGAAAAAGTTGGTTTAAGAAAAAGAAAAATCTGCATGTAGCCGTTGTGTTCGTGCGGATTTTTTCGCATTTTTGTGGGGAAGCTAAGGGGATGAACCAAAACACTTTAGCTTTATGGCAAGTAAAAAAGACAGATTCCCGCTGGGAAGGATGGTGGAGCTGGATGGGGCTCATTACCAAATCATTGATGGCAAGCTGTATCGTTATGCAGACTTGACTTTAGACAAAGGATTTAAGATCGTCTTAGGCAGGCCTGGCAGCGAGCACATTCTGAAGAATCTGCTGAATCGGCTGCTGGGAACGACGATCACGAGTCTGGAATACCGCTCAAGTGAATATCCAGGGATGACCGAGGACGACAGGACTTCCAGATTTGATGTCTATTGCAGGGATGCCGACGGTCTCGGTTTTGTGGTCGAGATGCAGAACTGGTCGCAGAAGTTCTTCAACAAGAGGGCGGTTTATTATTCATCGCTGGCGGTTCAGAACCAGGCGTTAGACGAATGCCGCAGACAGAAGGAGGAACTGAAGAGGGAATGGGACTATGACTTCCATCCTCTGTATGTTGTCAGTTTTCTGAATTTCAGGAACTGGACATCCGAAGGTTGTGAGAGAAGGAAATATGAATATGTTGCCACATACAGATACTATGATGTAGAGACAGGGAATGAACTCAACGACGGGACCAATCTGGTCTTCATAGACCTGGAGAGGTTCAATAAGACTATAGAAGAGTGCACAAGTCTTGAGGATTTCTGGTTATATAGCATCAAGAACATGTCTCACCAGTCGTCCTGTCCGGA
>JAFUJQ010000162.1 GCA_017473705.1 Bacteroidales bacterium
CAGGAATCCTGCCGACATCATCAGCAGCCGCTTCACCGTGTTCGAGATGCAGCAGATCACCGAATCCAAGGACCAGTTCCTATCCCTGGTGCTGCTGTGCATCATGAACGCATTCAACGCCAAGATGCGCCGGGAACCTGAAAAGTTCAAGGTGCTGGTCATCGAGGAGGCCTGGAAGGCGATCATGAACGAGACGATGTCTCCGTTCATGAAATCGCTCTGGAAGACATCCCGCAAGTTCAACACGTCGGCCATAGTCGTGACTCAGCAGATGTCGGACATCGTCGGTTCCGAATATATCAAGGACACAATACTGGAGAACTCTGACACGAAGATCCTCCTCAAGCCGACGGGCAACCAGAGCGTGCTGGACGAGATGTGCGACCTGCTTGGTCTCACGCCTCACCAGAGATCGCTTGTCATGTCCATGAACATGAGGCAGAGCAAGGCAAGGGACGTGTTCATCTCGCTCTCCGACCAGTTCTGCGGCGTGTTCACCAACGAGGTCTCTCCTCAGGAGGCGATAGCCTACGAGTCCAACAAGGGAAGGAAGAAGGAGTTCCTCGAACTGTCGCAGACCCTAGGACACATAGGGGCGATCTGCAGGCTGACAGGAGGTGAACCATGAGACGCAGTGTGATCGCGGCGACGCTGGTAATCCTCCTCTGCTCTCCCCTTCCGTCCAGAGGACAGGCGGTGGTCATAGACCCCAGCCAGATCGCGGCTTCCGCGGTCAATGCCGCAGACCAGCTTGACTACATGTTCGACCAGCTCGGGGAGCTTGCCCATCTGGGTGACCAGCTCAGCACGGTAAGGGGCTACATAGACGAGGTGTTCGGTGATGACGGAGTGGGAGGAAAGACAATAAGCATCCTCAATGACCTCGGAACACTGGACAGGCTGACACAGTCGTACATGAGCACGATCAGAAGCACTGAGCAGCTGGCCCAGACCATGCGCGAGATGGAGCAGTTCCGTCTGTCAGACGCCAACATGATGCTAACCTACCTCAGACAGATGAAGTCGCAGGCTGAGATGGCCATCGAGACGGCGAAGAGCATCATCAACACCCTAGGATTCTCAAGGAAGGAGAAGAAGGACGAGGTGGACAGGATCATAGATGAGATGGAGAAGGAGCTTGACAAGATGCAGGACATGGTGGAGATCGAGGCGGAGGCGACCCAGATCGCCACCAGCCTCACGGACTTCTCGGACTATCTGGACGAGACACTCGAGGGTGACGACTATGTACAGACCCTTGAGGTGTACGGCTCCCTGGACGAAGCCGGTGAGGGAGGACTTGGAATCATCTCACTGATACTCGGTCTTCTGACCATCGTCTCAGCGGTCTGGGGATACATCATATACAGCAGGGGAAGCATACCGGGCGACCCTGTGGCAGACAACGTCATGTTCAGGGTCGCGGCGGGATTCGCAGCCGGATTGGTCGCACTGGAATTCATAAGCTATGTAATGGGATTTAACTTGTAGGAATATGTTACTGTCAACATGGAGCACTCTCGAGAGGGTCAGGGAGATAGTCCTGACCGAGAAGATATCCGCGGTTATGGAGATCGCGGGCATCATTGCTTGCATAGCTGCGGGATGGGCGGTGCTGAGGGTTGTCCTGAACTACATTGAAGGACACAACCTCAATGCCTGGGAGATGGGAAAGCCAATATTCCTGATGCTGCTGGTGTGCAACTTCAACACGCTGGTCCTCTCACCCATAGATGCTGTCGTGAACATCATATCCAGGGAGACGACACAGCTGATGAACATAGACACCGAACGGTATGTCGCACGATGGTCTGACAGCATGTCCCAGATGACTATGATGAACTTCATCAACCACGAGGAGGACTATCAGAAGGAACTGGAGGATATCGCGGAGAAGGACTCCGTGGTGGGCAAGTTCTTCGCAAAGATCTGGTATGGTGTGAAGAAGTTCCTCCTGAACATGTTCAGCGTCAAGACCATGACATTTGCAGGACTCGTCTCTGCCATACTCTTCACCCTGGTCAAGGTCCTGCTATTCGCACAGCAGATCCTCTGCTGCCTGTACCTGACCATCAACGCCCTCTTCGGCCCCTA
>JAFUJQ010000163.1 GCA_017473705.1 Bacteroidales bacterium
GTAGTAGCGCTCACGTTTCAAAATGCCCCAGAAACCCTCCATGGGACCGTTATCGATGCACTTGGCCACACGAGACATACTCTGTGTCATTCCAGCTTTCTCCAGTCTGTGATGGAATGCTCTGTTTGTATATTGAAACCCTCGATCAGAATGAAAGATAGGGTGAGCCTCCGGATTTACCTTCACGGCCTTGTCAAAGGTCTTGAATACAAGAGGGTTATCGTTTCGATCTCCGATGACGAAAGAGACGATGCGGCGGTCATATAAGTCCAAAATGGCACTCAGATAGACCTTGTGCGTCTCGGTTCCTTCATACCACTTAAACTCCGTTACATCAGTTAGCCACTTCTCGTTGGGTGCCTTGGCATGGAAATCCCGGTTCAGCACATTCTCTGCAATGTACTGAGGGTTCTTTGCTCGCCTTGTACACCCTTGGTTGCTGTACTTGATGGTGGACTTGATATCTTTCTTGCGGCAGATCCGTAAGACTCTTTTGTCATTAACATGGATGTTGTGGTCATGGCGGAGGTCATCGTTGATGCGGCGGTACCCCTTATCCGGGCTCTCCATATGGATCTGCTCAATCTTTTCTGCAATTCTTTCGTTCGCTTTAGTCCTGAAGCTCTTTTTTCCGGACACCCATCTATAATAGGCGGCTCTGGACACGCGCAGCATTTCGCAGGCTTCTTCCACTGCGTTTCCGCTTTCCGCACAATACTCCTTGATTGCCTTGTAGAGGTGGCTCTGCCTTACTTGCGATAGGCATCCCTCCTCATCACCTCGTCCAATTTTTTTAGCAGATCGCGCTCCATTTCCGCTTTGTGCAATTCATGCTTCAGCCGCTCAATCTCAATCTGTGCCTTTTCCAACTCGGTCCGCGGCTCCTGATCCTTCTTCCGCTTGCCGCGCCGGTCCTCCAGGCCTGCCTCTCCCAGTTCCTCATACCGCAGGGTCCAGTTGCGAACTTGCTGGTAGCTCACGTTATACTTCAGTGCCATCTCTCCGTAGTTCTTCCCTAATGCATAGCACTCTTTTGCGATCTCAATCCGCTCTTCCTGCGTGGTCTCTCGTCCTTGCTTCATGTAGCTTCCTCCTCCGGATTGTTTAACGGAGTTAAAGTCTCCATGTGCATTATACACCTTTACCCACTCTTTGAGTTGAGTTGTAGAACGAAGTTTGTATTTTTTTGAAACATCCAGATAGCTTCCTTTGCCGGTTAAATAATCCTGTACCGCTGCTTGCTTTAGCTCTGGCCGATATGTTCGGTTCCTTTTTAAAGGCATAAAGGCTGTTGCTCCTTCGGCCTCGTATTGTGCGATCCAGCGTCTTACTGTTTCAAGGTGTACTCCAGCCTGCTGTCCAGCTTCACACACGCCCAGCTCCCCGGCCATACACCGTTGTACCAACTTTACTTTTTCTCCTGGATTAAGTTTTCCTTTTCTGGACATAAAGACACTCCCTCCATGAAAGACAGTTTTTCTTTTTCACTGTCTCTCATAGAGGGAGCATATCA
>JAFUJQ010000164.1 GCA_017473705.1 Bacteroidales bacterium
TCGTTACGGCATCAAACTGAATGCTGAAGAGAACGGACAATTTGAATTGCGGTTTGCAAAGTCTGGTCTTAAATACAAGGCAAGATTTATAAAGGCAATGATTCTTGACCGTGAAATGAAGGTGGTAAAACTCGACAAGGCAGCAATGGATTATTACATACGCCTCACGAATTTTTACCATCAGTTCCAAGCCATCGGCAACAACTACAATCAAACGGTGCGAGCCGTAAAAGCCAACTTCGGGGATAAGCGGGCATTTGCCCTTGTCGCCAAATTGGAGAAAGCCACACTGGAGTTGGTTGTATTGAGCAAACAGATTATCGCCCTCACACGCGAGTTTGAGGAGAGACACTTGAACCGTAAAAGCGGAGGTTGATATGGTGGCTAAGATCAACAGAGGAGCTTCGCTCTACGGAGCAGTCATCTACAACCAACAGAAGGTAAACGAGGATACGGCACGCATCATAGCGGGCAACCGTATGATTACCGATTCTCTCTACGACCCTGACAGGATTGTCCGGCAGACAATGTTTGCTTTTGAGAGTTATCTCGCTGCCAACCGCAACACCGAGAAGCCTATCCTGCATATATCGCTCAATCCGACATTGGACGATAATCTTACCGACAGTCAGTTTGCGGATTTGGCAAGAGCCTATATGCAGAAGATGGGCTACGGCAACCAGCCCTACATTGTCTATCTCCACGAGGACATTGACCGCAGACATATACATATTGTATCTACCTGCGTGAATGAGAACGGTGAGAAGATAGACGATGCCTACGAGTGGAACCGCTCGATGAAGGCTTGCCGAGAATTGGAGCAGATGTTCGGACTAAAACAGATTGCCGACAAACGCAGGGAGTTGTTGGAGCCATATCTCAAGAAAGCGGACTACACCCGCGGCGATATTAAGCAGCAGGTATCGAACATTCTCAAGAGTGTTTTCACCTCGTATCGTTTCCAATCCTTCGGCGAGTATAGTGCCATGCTCTCGTGCTTCAACATCGAGGCAAAGCAGGTCAAGGGCGAGTTCGACGGCAAACCCTATTCGGGTATCATCTACACGATGACCGATGACAACGGAAAGCCTGTCTGTACGCCTATCAAGTCCTCGCTTATAGGCAAGCGTTTCGGCTTCGAGGGTGTGGAGAAGCGTATCGCCTACAATGCTCAGGAGTTCAGAGCGAAGAGGTGGCAACCCAAAATCCGCAACGATGTAGCTCTGGCTATGCACGGCTCTCGTGGAAACCGAGAGGAGTTCGTGCGTCTGCTTGGCAGCAAGGGCATTGATGTGGTGTTCCGCGAGAATGATGCAGGGCGTATCTACGGTGTCACATTCATTGACCACCACAATCGTGAGGTCTATAACGGTTCCCGTCTGGGTAAGGAGTTCTCGGCAAACAACTTCGAGAAGCTATTCAACTCGCAAGGCGACATTCCATGGGCCGATATGCCGCAAGGTTTCTCCGAGAGCCAGAGCCTCTCATCGACAGACCTTGAATCGGGCATAGAGCAAGCCTTCGGAATCTTCTCGTTTGACGCTCCTGCAAATGATCCGCAGGAGGAGATGCTCGCCAAGCAGTACCAGAAGAAAAAGAAGAA
>JAFUJQ010000165.1 GCA_017473705.1 Bacteroidales bacterium
GAACCCTTGAAGGGTACGTTGTGGGTGGATGACCGCTCCACCGATGGACTTTCCGGTCTCTACCAGAGGCCGCTTTACGAATTTCAATGCTGTTTTCCAACCGCTCATATCTTTATTCTTAATGGTTATTTATCTGTCTGCTGCCCTTCGCCATCGTCGCATACAGGCTTGTGTGATTTCCTGTTTGTCAGGTTTTTCTCTTGCACCTTCATCTATTTCTGCCCATACATCCGCAAAAGAGGTGTATTTGACCGCCCTTGTCAGACGCTGGAACCGTTTGTTCATCAGTTTCAGCTTCGGACGGATGGCAAATACAATCTCGACACGCTGCTTCTCCGTCATCTTGGTGTTGCTTAGACATACATGACGGATGTCGTTGACGATTTCGACACTGCCTAAAATTATTTCCCGATATATTTGGTTACGTCGTGGTGTCAGTGCTACTGCCAGTGCGTTGCCCGGACTTTTCCGCAGCTGTTCACTCAGTCTTCCCATGTTGTCCGTCAGTCTGCCAATTTCATGGTAGAAGCCGTATATCTGTGCAGCATAGCAGATGATGTCACGGAAAGAGTCCAGGTAGTCGTTGAACTTACGCTGAAGGTCTGTCGTTCCTTCCACCTCTTCCTTTATCCACAGATGTCCGGTGGACTGCATCATCATAGCCCGTTCCTGACTTTTCAATTCATCTTCTGCCTTGTCGGTATAGAGGAATATCATTCCTGAAAGTGTCGGGTCTATCTGCGCACTCATGGGCAGTATACAGATGGTCATTATCAGAAACAGGTATATCTTTCGTCTCATATATTTTCCCTTTCATTAGTATCCTACAACACGTGCTGCCCTCCGCCATCTGTCAAAGGCGATATGGGCGATATCCCCATAATCTCTGTCAAGCATTCCTGCCGTCACATTATTCCAGACATCATTCAGCGTATAATAGCGTATGCTTAGGTATAGACGGCTCAGTTTCTTATGGAATGTTCCCAGCCTGTCATTCAGTGCCCAAAGGGTTTCGGAACGTTCGCTTCCTGTGAGCATATTGGTATCACCACCTGTAGCGATGGCGTTACGAAGCAGTGTGAACACGGTAACAAGTTCTGTGGCCGTCTCGATATAGAGATTGTTCATGCTCATCGTGGCAACGATTCCTTGCGGATTGTTACGGATGGCCTTGCTCAGTTTGCCCAAAGTGATGAAAATACGTACTCCATCTTCATAAAGCGTAGTTGCCGCTTTCAGGGAAGAGGCATACCCACTGGCTGTACGCAGATAACCGCTGTACTTGCGTTCCCATTCCTGGATCTTGTTGAACTCGGCGGCTATGGTATTCTGTAGGACAGCGGTTTTGGTCTGTCCTTCAATCTGTAACTCTATCTCGGAGTTGATGGCTTCATTCCCCTCAGCAAGGGCAAGCCACTCCAACGGATTGGTCACTATATATTGGGCTTTGCCTTGTTGCACGCCCAACAGTATCATGCAAATCAGTATGCTAACGGTTCGTAATCTCATAAATACCCTTTCTTTGTTTGTTGTATTCCACCCGTTCACGGATATGAGCGACAAGGTTCATACTGTTTCTCACTCCGATAATGTCCAGTCTGGGTGTATTCCTGTCACCCGAATAGACGGATACGGTTTTCAGTCCTGCCAACTGTTGGAGGAAGCTACGGTTTTCTTTGAAGTCAACTACACGGTATAGCTCTATATAGTCGCTGTCACGGACAAAGACTCCATGTTCATGTATCAGCTGCTCACCTGTGACAACGAAATCCATCTTGCGGATGTAGATGAAGAGGTATAGCAGATATGAGGAAAAGAGTATGGAAATTCCAAGTATCAATCCTTTTAGCGGAATGACATCCATCCCAGCACACACATATCCGGCCATGTTCAATAGGATAAGTGGCAGTCTGTCGATGGCAAACTGCATGATATGCGGACACAGCCGTATGGTTCCGTAGTTGTTTCTTCCTCGGTTCATGATGATTCTCCTTCTTCTATCTGCGGCGATGTGCGGTATGCCGTTCATTCTCCGTTTCCTCCGTTTGGTTAGACAATGTTGTTTCTTTTTCCCTTTCTTCTTTTAGCTCATTGATAGTATGGCCTGTTTCAATGTTTCTGCGCCCTAACAGCTGGTCGTTCCAGTCCTTGTACCCATCTTTAGGCAGATGAAGCAGGTTTTTGGGCTCATCAATGCCGATAGTCTTGCATATTTCCTTGAAGTCCATATCCTCTGTCGGTATTGATTTCCGTTCGTAACCGTCTGTCAAGTCTCTTATGACCAAATTCCCCTTGTCTGTAAGA
>JAFUJQ010000053.1 GCA_017473705.1 Bacteroidales bacterium
GGTTCGACACAGAAGCGTGCGGAGGCTTCCTCACAGGTGGATGACGACCTTCCGCCAGACAGTTTCAAGGGCTTCTAGAGAGAAGGGGCTCCGGCCCCTTTCTCATTTACACTTTCAAGAGGAAATATATATGTAAAAAAGACTGTCTATCATGTACGCACAGGACAATAATGAAATATTTGCATGGCTCAGGGGAGGTGACTCAACTCCTGACCCGGAGATGGAGAACAGGTTTCTGGACATCATCGCGGAAAGGGTGATGGTTAAGATGGGCGTCAAGCTCAGCGATGAGGAGGCGGCCAGACGTGCCGAAGCGGAACGCCGCCGGCAGAGACGGTCCAGGATGACCGAAAGCCCTATCAGCATCAAGACCATAATGAAGCAGATCCGTGAGGAGGAGGCTCAGGCGCAGCCCGCTCTTCCGTCCGAGGAGTCATTGCCTTGGGAGAACGAAGCGAAACCTGCGGCTGTACCGGATAGTCTTGACAGCGTACTTGTGGCAAAGGCACTCCAGTGGATGGCCAGTACGCATGAAGTCAGTCTGAACATTTCCCAGATACAGACTATCCTGTACAATGCCTATGGGGTGTATCTGGCTACGAAAGGGGAGAGACTCCTCTCAGAGCATCCTCAGGTGTGGCAGTACGGACCGGTATTCCCGAGAGCGTACAAGCATCTGAAGAAGAATTCCGGAAACGGGCAGGTGGAGCATGACATGCTCCGAAATGACTCTCCGGATAGGTACGAGTTCATAAGGAGATGCTTCATGAGGTTCGCATGGACATCTGCCGGATCTCTTAATGCCCCTCATATAGCACAGGACTCTCCCTGGAAGAAGACTAAGGACAGCAATTCCGACAAGCTGGGAGTCCGTATAGAAGACGAACTGATAAGGCAGTGGTTCCTGCCGAGAGTATAACCTTTAAATCTTAATGAATCATGGAAGTGAAGATTGGAGACAGAATCAGGATCTACCACCTCAAGGGTGAAGACGGTGCCTACGAAGGAGCCGAAGGCATCGTTGAACATATCGACAGCATCGGACAGCTCCACGGCACCTGGGGAGGTCTGGCGGTCATACCTGACGAGGATGACTTTCAGATCATCTGAGTCCGGCAGGAAAGCCGGTGACGTGGCCCGGAATCTTCGGGTCACGTCTTCTTCACACTTCTTGCCCTTATCGACACCCGTGCAGTGCCACAACGGATACGCTTTCCGTCTGCCTTCCTGTCAGCCCCTTCATCTGTCTGCCTTTTGCCGACTCCTTACGATGCCTTTCTGTAAGTGTGTTCTGACGGCTCATCTTCCACATCTCAAGGAGCAGCTGTCTTGATTCTGTTGTCCTGTCGTCCGATTGCCGGAGGAGATGCGGTAAGGATTCCGATTGACAGGTCGGTTTCCCTTATTTCCGGACGCAAAGGTACTTTCCTTCCGACTTCATGTTAAAGGACTCGTCGGCTCGGATGCGAGCCTAGAGCCGAAGGTCCCGAATGAAAATCTCCAC
>JAFUJQ010000069.1 GCA_017473705.1 Bacteroidales bacterium
TCTCATCATACGCCTTGTCCATGCCATGTCATCCTCATCATCGCGACGTCCCCAGTCCTTGTCCGAACTTCCACCGCCACCTCCTCCGCTACCTTGGGCAAAGTCTGTAGCGTGGTCAATGTATCCACAAAGAAGCAACATACCGCACTCAATGATTTTCTCACTGCGTTCGGCAACATCTTCCAAGACCGTGCCGCTTAAAAGATTCTTTTGCTCATCAGTCATTGTGGGCCATAATGTACGAAGAGTGTCCGCAACTTCTCCGTACAATGCATCCGTCATCCTGTACCTTGTCTGTTGTTCGATATTGTCCGCAATGTGATAGGCATTCTTACGCAGTTCTTCAGTACGTTCTCTGGTCGCCTCCATTTCCACTTTCAATTCTTCCAATTTACGGTCAGCCTCATTCAGCTTGCCTTTCTTGTCAGCCAGATTGTCCAGTACCTTTTGGAGTTGCGAATCGAGACGGTGTATTCTTGTACGCAGTTCTTCGGAATCTCCTCGTCCGGCTTTCAGGTCTGCACGCAGATTGTCCAGTTCCTCTTCAAGCTCGTACTTCTGGTTTTCTAGATTTGCAACCATCGTGGTCAGTCCCTTCACTCTTCTTTCTGCCAGTCGGATGTCCGCTTGCAAGTGGTCAAGTACAGCCTTGTGGTTCTCAATCTTTTCCTCCAGTGTTGTACACTCAGATGTGAGCATACGACGGTATTCCTCCGTTGAGCGGTGCTTGGCTCCCGTTTCGGCAATGTTATCGCCACGCCCCAATCCCCATCTTTCATTGACCACAGCCAACTCATTGTGAAGTGCTGTTGTCCGTGCTTTAAAATCATAAATGTTCTCACCTGCAAACAGACGTTTGAATGCAAACTTATTGTCCTTGTCAAGTGGCAACAAAGTACAATGGAGATGAGGATTCAATTCGTCAAGATGTACATAGAACCCTATGATGTTTTCCTCGCCCCATTTGCCACATGCAAACTCATACATGTCCTTTGCCCATTGTTCAATCTCAGGCAGTCTCTTCAAGTGTGAGTTATCGGCACCATGTTCCTCATTCAGTACCTGGTTTCCAAACGCCAGTTGCCGCATCCTTTCCCGTGAGCCACCGAAGATGATGTTCACACAGGTACGGTACTTCGGTTCATTCAATCCTTCGTTCGGATCCTTGATGCCTCGTTTCATCAGCTCCTCTGCCATACGTTCCGTTATACGTTTACTTTTGTCAATAGGTTGTACAATTCCACCCTTGACGATTTCAAAATTGAGGTGTTCACGTGTACGGTCATGATTACCCCTTCTCAGGGCTTCTGCCCAAGCCTTGTCGCCCCAGCGTCTCTGTTGCTCGTCGCTTTCACCATTGGAGATGCCTTTGGACGCACGTATATCCATTACCTGTTTTGCTGTCTTAGCCATGATTCTGTTCGTTTTAAGACCGTCCCAGCTTGCTGCTTGTGCGGACACTGCTCCGACAGCCGGCAGGCTTGTCGGGAATTAGGCTACCCCGATACTAATTCGTGTGGACAACGGGCAAGCCCGGTGTGTTAAAAGTGGCAGTACCTTCAAGAAGGTTTCTTATTCAGATTATACTATCAGTGAATAGAATGGGTATGTCCGTATAAGACGGCAA
>JAFUJQ010000166.1 GCA_017473705.1 Bacteroidales bacterium
CACAATCTGTGGAGACCGCAGAATCTCATTTTGTTCGTAGGCTATCAGGCTGAGGGAACGCTTGGCAGGAACCTCATTGAAGGTGTCCAGAATGTGCGCCTGTTCGGTGAGGATATTGCCGTAAGAGCGCAGATCAAGTCGCTCAAGGGAACCAGCGGACATGCCGATCAAGAGGGACTTATTTCGTGGCTTGAAAGCTTTGAAAAGAAGCCTCGTACCGTATTTCTTAACCACGGAAACGAGGAGTCTATCGCAGTCCTTGCCGATGAGCTGAAGGAGCGCGGGTATGCGGTAGAAGCTCCGTATAGCGGAACTGAGTATGACCTTGTAAAAGGGATTATGACCGCTTATACCGAAAAGAAGCGCGTGACAGCGGCAGACGTTGCCAAAGCACGCTCCAGAAAGAATAATATTCACCGTGATCTCGTCTCGCAGGCAGAAGCGCTTCTCGCTCTTGCAAAGCGTTGTGAGAGCCGTCCGAACAAGGAAAACGCTAAGTTTGCAGCACAGATCAGAGCATTGATGGATAAGTGGGAAAGATAATTATTTCAGGAGAATTGATGAAATGAAGGTAATAATTGTTGGAGGAGTTGCAGGAGGTGCTTCTGCGGTAACTCGTCTTCGCCGTTTGAATGAGCAGGCTGAAATCATCATATTTGAGCGATCGGGATTCGTATCCTATGCAAATTGCGGATTGCCTTATTTCGTTGGTGACGTAATTACAGATCCGGAGGAGTTAACTCTTCAATCGCCCGAGAGCTTATTCAGACGGTTTCGCATCGATGTAAGAGTAAAGCATGAGGTGACACAGATTCACCCCGAACGAAAGGCTGTATCGGTTAGAAATCTTGAGACAGGAGAGGTTTTTGAGGAAAGCTATGATAAGGTGATCCTCTCTCCCGGAGCAAAGGCTATCAAGCCAAGTATCGTTGGTTGTGAGGATAGAGTTTTTACGCTTCGCACCGTAGAGGATACTCTTCGCATTAAGAACTATATCGATCAAAAGAAGCCCAAAACTGCTGTCCTTGCAGGCGGTGGATTTATCAGCTTGGAGCTTGCTGAAAACCTTAGAGAGCAGGGAATCAACGTAACTGTTGTTCAGAGTGCAAATCAGCTTATGAACCCATTTGATCCCGAAATGGCAGCCTTTATTCATAATGAGCTGAGAAGACAAGGCGTTAATATTGTTTTCGGTCACGCTGTAGAAGAAGTCAAGGGACACGAAAACGGTGTTGAAGTCGTTCTGAGCGGAGAATGTATACTCCACGCGGATATGGCGGCATTGGCAATCGGTGTCACACCCGATACGGCACTTGCAAAGGATGCAGGGCTTCAACTTGGTTTGAAGGGAAGCATTGTTGTCAATGACAGAATGGAAACCTCAGTACCAGATATCTATGCAGTCGGAGATGCCATTCAGGTGAAAAACTTTGTAACGGGTGAGGATGATCTGATCCCTCTTGCCGGTCCTGCCAATAAGCAGGGAAGAATCGCCGCAGATAATATTTGCGGGATTGACAGTCGCTACGGTGGCTCGCAGGGAAGCAGTGTTCTCAAGATCTTTGACTTGACCGCTGCCACAACCGGTATTAGTGAGAAGAAAGCGCGGAGCTTGGGCTATGAGACCGATTCCGTTGTTCTTTCTCCCATGAGTCATGCAAGCTATTATCCCGGTGGGATGGTAATGACGATGAAGGTCGTCTTTGAAAAGAACACGTATAAGCTCCTCGGTGCTCAGATCATAGGTTATGATGGCGTAGACAAACGCATTGACGTGCTTGCAACCGCAATTCGTGCGGGTATGAAGGCGACAGAGCTGGGTGAGCTTGATCTCGCCTATGCGCCTCCGTACTCATCCGCAAAGGATCCCGTGAATATGGCTGGCTTTATGATCGACAACGTCGCAAGCGGTGTTATGAAGCAGTGGCATATTGAAGACGCGGATAAGCTTCCGCGAGACGGCAGCGTAACCTTGCTTGATACCCGTACAGTCGGAGAATATCAGAGAGGTCATATCGAGGGCTTTTACAACATTCCTGTTGACGAGCTGAGAGAACGTCTTGATGAGGTGGATCCCGGTAAGCCCGTTTACGTGATCTGCCAGAGTGGGCTCAGAAGCTATATTTCCTGCCGCATTCTCGAAGGTAATGGCTATACAGCATACAACTTTGCTGGAGGCTTCCGCTTTTATCAGGCAGTCATGAATGACAGAGCTTTGATCAAACGAGCAACAGCTTGCGGTATGGATAATTGACTTTAGAGTGTAATCTTC
>JAFUJQ010000167.1 GCA_017473705.1 Bacteroidales bacterium
CTCTTCTGATTCCTGTATATTCATCTGGTCACGCATACCCACTTTGGTTTTCACAAAGTCACGAGCCACCTGACCGCATACCCAACCAGTCGGCATATCTGAGATTTTGCTCGCCGGAACAAGATTGTCCATGTTCTCGTTGAGATTGATGGAGGTCTTGTCACGGTCAATGGTCACACCTTTCTTCAGTTGTACTACCTTACCAAATATGTCATTAGACAGCCATTCCAAGGTTTCCTTGCTTCTTGCAGAGCCAGACACCACATTACCGACCGTAGTGATAATCTTCTGCATACCAACCTTGCCATAGTCCGCTTCCAACTGAGGTAGCTCCTGAAAGCCGAGTGCCACACTCACCTTGTTGCTTCGAGCCGTGCCAATCAAACGGTCTATCTTATGGAAGTAGAGTGTCGGCAGCTCATCGACAATGATACTTACCGGTATGTTCTTTCCCTGTCCTGTGTTCACACGGGTAACAAGGCGGTTCAGGATAAGCGCATTCAATGCACCTATGATGCTTTCCATCTCAGGGTCATTGGCAATCAACAGATAGGACGGGTTCTTCGGGTCTGAGACCTTCAAGTCAAAATCATCTCCATCTTTATGAAATATCCAATACGACTCCTTGGTGGCCAATCGGGAAGTATAGACACGCAATGTACCGATCATACCTTCCAACTGCTCCATCGCTTTGTTTTTCAATGCCGTCTGGAACGGGCCAAGCAAAGGTGCTACCTCATTGTCTGTTTCCAATACCTCAAAGATGGTCTGATAACTCTCATTAAGGAACGAAAGAATATGCGGCATGTCCGAGTATTTGCCCAGCCAATAGGCAGGCTCCACTTCATTGCCATGCTCGTCAAACACTTTGCCGGACGGTTTCAAGCGTTTAGTCAAAGGTTCTTCAATCTTCTCCGCTATCAGTTTCTTGCCGTTTTTGTCATACGGTTCACGTTCATAGTTCACGAAGAAGTAGATACAAGCTGCCAAGAAGTTCACCGCAGATGTCTGGAAGAATTGGTCACTGCCACCGCCACCTTCCTTCTTTCCTTTCTGCAAGGATTCAAGGAGGGTTTCTGCTGTTTCACTGGCTGCTGCCAAGTTGTTGATGTACTTCTGCTGAATAGGATTCACTCGTCGGCTGTATTCCACATCCACAAAGTTGATGATATTGAACTTGCATCCCTTCGGCAGATTACCGCTCTTCTTGTTCTTCAGATAGTGGTAGTAAAGCTTGGTTGCCAATGTGGGGAACTTATAGTCATATACCACCATGGCAAAGCCCTTGGCACTGTGCTGACGGATGAAAGGCTCAATGATGGAGAATGTCTTGCCGGAACCGGGAGTACCGACCACCCATGTGCCACGGAAAGGATTCACCACGTTTACCCATCCTTTACGGAACTTGCCCTTGTAATAGTAACGCATCGGGATGTTCACCGAATACTGATTCTCCTGTAAGGTCTGACATTGGTCAAAGGATTCATTCTCCAAGTTGAAACGGTCTTTCAACAATCCCTCTTTCAGAAACTTCGAGATGTTATCCAATGCGATATGTACAAGAACCGTACCTAAAATGGAAGCGACCATGTAAAGGATAACATTCAGACGCAAAGTATAGAAACGGAAATCCATTGGATAACCGAACAACCATACTGCCAATACAAGCAGGGCGATACCGCTAACAAGTGGGTACAGCACCTGTTTTCTTGCATCAAACTCCAGATGTTTCTTGTTTCGAGTTCCGATACAGGTGATGCAGATGAGTATGAACGTAGCAATCTTGCTATATACCAAGTTCCCGTCCTGATAGATGAACCACCGTTTGATACGGTCGTGCAAGTCACAGACGATACCGTTCCAATGGTCAAGCATTTCCGGGTCAATGGCATATTCAAAAAATTCCATCAGCAGGGAGATATAGATTACCGCCCTGAATATCTTGTACGCGCCTTGAAGTTCCTTACTTTCTTCCATGATTCTTATCCTTTAAGTTACTGCTATCTGTTGATGGTTATGATTGGTCGTGACTTGTGTGCCTGGTCTTTGGGCGTTTCCTGTAATGAACCGCTACCCATGGAATAGAGCCAGGCTTTCGCCGTTTCCTGACCCTCCACTTCCGTAGAAGTCCAATACCAGCATTCACCGGCTTCATCAGGCAACGGCTCACCGCCACACTTCTTGATTACGGGATTCACATACTGCTTGGAGGCA
>JAFUJQ010000070.1 GCA_017473705.1 Bacteroidales bacterium
GTGGGTACAATGTGGGTACATTCGCAGATATTTTGTATATTTGTATTGACGAAAAATTTGAACATTATGGCAGTTTCATTTGTACTTAGAACCCAGAACTCTTCTGGAATGGCGACAATTTTCGCCAGAGTAAGGTCAAGAAAACTTAATCTTGACTACAAAATCGACACACTGATGCAGGTTGACATCGCAGCCTGGAAGAAATCTCAAACCTCTGCAGAAGCCCTCAGCAAATTCCGCAAATCCGCAGACGGACAGAAACTCTACTCAAAACTCGACATCATCCAAGACACCATCGACTCCCGTCTCAAGAAAGGCGAAGCCCTCACAATCGAGCAGTCAAGAAAACTCATCGAGGACATCGTCTATAAAGAAATGAGAGAAGAAGCCGAGCGACAGGAAGCAGAAGCCAAACGCAAAGCCGAAGAAGCCAAAAGAATGACCTTGAACAAATACATCCACACCTATAGAGACGACGTAGTTTCCGGAAAAAGGATGAACGCACACGGCAAGGCATTCAGCATCTCAAGCATCAAGACCATCAAGACCTGTATCGTCCAATTCGACGCCTTCCAGGACTTTGTCGGCAAAAAATACAACTTCGACGACATCGACCTGAATTTCCGCAACGAATTCCTGGCATACCTCTACACCGAAAAGAAATACAGCACAAACACCGCAGCCAAGTGCATCGAGAACCTCGCAACCATCCTTGGCAGCGCAGTAGCTGAAGGCCACACAAAGAACGTCAAGTTCCAGGACAGGAGATTCAAGACCTCAAGAGTCGAAGTCGATTCAATCTACCTCACCAAGAAAGAACTCCAAGCCTTCTGCAACGCAGACATATCAAAAGAATCCCCAGGCCACGAAATCGCAAGAGATATCTTCATGGTAGGAGTCTATACCGCTCAACGAGTCTCAGACTACAACAACATCTCAAGAGAAGACATCAAAGTCAACGACGACGGCAGCGTCATCATCCACATCCGCCAGCAAAAGACCGGAGCCACAGTAATGATCCCTGCAAAACCCGAACTCGTAGCCATACTGGAAAAATACAACTACAACCTTCCGCACCTCGCAGACCAGAAAATAAACGACTACATCAAAAGAATCGGAGAAATAGCAGAAATCAACGAACTCGTAGAAGTCGAGACCAGCAAAGGCGGCGTAACCCAAAAGACCTACGTACCCAAATACAAACTTATACAGACCCACACCGCCCGAAGAACCGGAGCCACACTGATGTACCTCGCCGGAATGAACGTCTTCAACATCTGCGCAATGACCGGACACACCAGCATCAAGATGCTCAAGAAATACATCAAAGCCGACTCACTCCAGAAAGCCGAAACCATCCTCAGCGACGAAGCATACATGAAATGGTAACACACATGGACAGAAACATCATAGACCGCACACTCGGTCTGCTCACAAAGATCTCCTGCGACATGCAGGAGGTCTTGAAATCTGCCCCTATATATAATATAGGTATAGAACGCCTCGAAATCCAACGGATCAAAGACCAATATCCGGAAGTCACAGCCCATCTGCAGAACACCTACTACTTCATCTGCGACAACTGGGAAAAAGCCGAAAGTAACCCCATATTCAGACACGAAATATGGCTGTTCACCAACGAATACAACAATTTCAAAGACACAGTCATTACCCTCGCCAACCACTACGACGACCATCAAGAAGAAGTCGAAAACACCTACGGCGACTGCATGATCATATACGAATACCTCATAGCAGTACGCAGCTCAGACATCATCTATCAGGAAATCTTCAACAGGATCCAGCAACTGCACAAAGGAACCGAAGAAAGACAAGCAAAATTCAAAGGCATATCAAAAGCCCTCAAAGACTACATCAAAGGCACATCTGACGACTACCTTGCATGCCTCATCCTCGACAGACAGATTACAGCAGACAACAGACCCCAATGGATCGGTCCCAGAAACGAAGGAACCCTCTTCGCAGAACACTTCAAACTCTCCCAGAAACTAATGAACTCAGCCTTCCTCTTCACAGACCGCTCCGGCAACCCCTCGCCACTGCAAATGCAAAAAGACAAGGCAAACAACATCGCAGAATCCTACGGAATATGGCAGATTTTGCAAAAATATCGCATATAACATCATAACCCACCGAACACCCACCGCAATCCCATCGAAACCCATACACCAGACCGGCCCCACCACAGAGCCGGTTTTTTCATAATCCAATCATCCACCGAACACAACCGAAGCCCGTCCAAGCCCCTAACAAATTGAGAAACACATTCTTAAACTCTACCTTTGCAAAAGATAATTATCACATAAAGCGAGTGGCCACTCCTGTTTTACCAACCAATAAACAGGAACACAATGGATGCAAACAAACTATTTCAGGGATTCTGCGAGAATATCCTCAAACCCATCATACAGGAAGCCGTAAGCGAAGCCCTGCCACCACACCTGGAAACCGCCACATCAGCGAAGAAATACTACACAGTCCAGCAAGCCGCAGAAATCGCCAACGTTGACATCTCCACCATCTACAGATGGAAAGGCAAAGGAACACTGACCTTCCTCTATATCGAAGGCCGCACCCTCATCAGCGCAGAAGAATTCGACGCCAAGATCGAAACAAAGGAACTCGTCCGCTACAAACACGGCTTTTCAAAATAGCATAATCATAAACCCCTAAACAGAACTATTATGCTAAACGAAAAGCAATCACCCTGCAATATGACAGTGAGCATATTCAGCAGCACCGCACCGGCAAAAGACCGTTCCGCAATCTATCAGCACGGCTACAAGGCAATCAGCAACGTACTTCTCCCCACAGGAGAATGCACAGTCAAAGCATTCCTCCAGCTCGGACACCAGCAGTACAAAGACACAATCGACCACATCAGATCCATCGACGACAAAAACGAAAGGAACCGTCTCAAGACAACACTCCTTCCGTCCGGAAGCCTGTCAGTACGCCTCTCCACCCGAGAATCCTCCCAGCCCCTCGAAAAAAGAATCATCCAATACAACCCCCTCCTAGTCCTCGACTTCGACAACCTCCCCGACATCGAAGCCGCAAAGCAGACCCTCTCCAGCCTCCCGTACATCTACTACGCCGGACTCTCCGTCAGCGGACGAGGCCTCTTCGCCATCATCCCCATAGCAGCCCAAGACCACACCCAGCACAAAACCTACTTCCACGCCCTCGAAAAAGAAATGCAGACACTCGGCCTCACCATAGACAAAGCCTGCAAAGACGTAAC
>JAFUJQ010000168.1 GCA_017473705.1 Bacteroidales bacterium
GTTACTAAGGGTGGTCGTCACTTCAGCTTTGCAGCAATTGTTGTAGTTGGTGACGAGAACGGCGTTGTAGGCTATGGTCTTGGAAAAGCAAACGAGGTTACAACTGCTATTTCAAAGGGTATCGAGGACGCAAAGAAGAACCTCGTGAAGGTTCCAATCCTCAACAATACTATCCCACACGAGCAGGAGGCTAAGTTCGGTGGCGCAAGAGTATTCATGAAGCCAGCTGCGCCTGGTACTGGAGTTAAGGCCGGTGGTGCGATGCGTGCTGTATTCGAGTCAGTAGGTGTGCACAACGTGCTTGCTAAGTCAAAGGGTTCATCTAACCCTCACAACCTCGTGAAGGCAACTGTTGCCGCACTCGTTGAGATGAGGGATGCCTACACTGTAGCCGGACTCCGTGGTATTCCAATGAGCAGAGTATTTAAAGGTTAAGGAGGACAGTAGAAATGGCAAAACTTAAGATAACTCAGGTAAAGAGCAAGAACGGTGCGACAAAGAGACAGATCGCTAATCTCGAGTCTCTCGGCATCCGCAGATTGCATCAGACTGTAGAGGTGGAACTCACTCCAGTTACCAAGGGTATGGTTGAGAAGGTTCGTCACCTTGTAATTGTTGAGGAAATTTAATTTGGAGGACAGAAAGATGAAATTACATAATCTTACACCTGCTGCAGGCTCAAAGGGCCGTGAGAAGAGAATCGGTCGTGGTGAGGGTTCAGGTCACGGTGGAACATCTACACGTGGTCACAAGGGTGCTCAGGCACGCTCTGGTTACTCTCGCAAGATCGGCTTCGAGGGAGGTCAGATGCCTATCCAGAGAAGACTTCCTAAGTTCGGTTTCACCAATCCTACTCGCGTAGAGTACAAGGGTATCAACGTAGCTACTCTTCAGACTCTTGCTGAGACTCACAATGTTACAGTCATCACTGTTGACACACTCCGTGAGGCAGGATTCATCAATAAGAACCAGCTTGTGAAGATCCTCGGAAACGGTGAGCTCACAGCTAAATTGGAAGTATCTGCAAATGCTTTCTCAAAGTCAGCAATCGCTAAGATTGAGGCTGTGGGTGGTACTGCAACAACAATCTAATAAAGATGAAGAAACTTATCCAGACAATCAAGAACATCTTTAAGATCGAGGAACTCCGTACGAGAATTCTCTATACTCTCGCACTGGTGCTCATCTATCGCCTCGGAAGCTTTATCGTGCTTCCGGGCATAGATTCCGCTATGATCGCAAATTCAGAGCTTGCCCAGAAGTCCTCTGAGGGTCTCATGGGTCTCCTGAATATGTTCTCAGGCGGTGCCTTCGGAAGTGCCTCTATCTTTGCGCTGGGAGTGATGCCATACATCTCGGCATCAATCGTAATCCAGCTTCTTGGTGTTTTCGTCCCTTACTTCCGCAAGATGCAGATGGAGGGCGAAAGCGGACGCCGCAAGATGAATCAGCTTACAAGGTTCCTTACCATAGCTATCATCTGCATCCAGGGTCCTGCTTACATGGCTACTCTTCACAGCCAGATCCCTGAGGCTGCATTCTTCGCAGTTCATCAGCTCGGCTGGAGTAACTTCTGGTTCAACCTCGTTTCGACTGTGATCCTCCTCGGAGGCACAATGTTCGTGATGTGGCTCGGAGAGCGTATCACCGACCGCGGTATCGGTAACGGTATCTCAATCATCATTATGATCGGTATCATCGCTCGTCTTCCACATGCGCTCTTCGCAGAGGTTATGACTAAGTTCACCGGTAATGGTGTGGGCGGTCCGCTCCTCCTCATCGTGGAACTCGTTATTCTTACGCTTATCTTCGCAGCAGCTATTGCTCTCGTACAGGCAGTCCGCAAGGTTCCTGTACAGTACGCAAAGAGGGTTGTAGGCAACAAGCAGTACGGTGGTGTACGTCAGTACATTCCGCTCAAGATCAACGCTGCCGGCGTTATGCCTATCATCTTCGCACAGGCTCTCATGATGCTCCCGATGATCTTCGCGAGATTCGAGGCAACCCAGGGCTTCGCAGCTGCAATGAGCAACTATACCGGTGTATGGTATAATATTACATTCTTCATCCTCGTGGTGGCCTTCACATATTTCTACACAGCCGTTACTGTAAACCCTACAATGATGGCTGAGGATATGAGAAAGAACGGCGGCTTCATCCCAGGAGTAAAGCCAGGAAAGAAGACTGCTGAGTACCTCGGTTCAGTAATGGACAGAGTGACTCTCCCAGGCTCGATCTTCCTCGGACTTATCGCTATCCTCCCTGCATTCGCAATGATGCTCGGTGTGAACAACCAGTTTGCAAGCTTCTACGGAGGTACATCCCTCCTCATCCTTGTAGGTGTTGTTCTTGATACACTCCAGCAGATCGAGAGCCATCTCCTTATGCGTCACTATGACGGATTGATGAAGACTGGACGTCTTACAGGTCGTTCAGGAATGTAATTCCCAAAATTAAAGTTCTTTGAAGATGGTCAGGCCAAAGACTGAAGAAGAAATAGCGCTGATGCGCGAGAACGGAATTCTCGTCTCGAAGACATTGGCTGAGGTCGGTAAGATTGTTGCCCCTGGTGTGACAACTCTCGAGTTGAATAGGGTAGCAGAGACCTTTATCCGTGACAACGGAGCTGTTCCAAGCTTCCTCGGTTATGATGGCTTTCCCTACTCGCTCTGCATATCTGTAAACGATGTAGTAGTACACGGATTTCCGTCAGACTACGTCCTCAAGGAGGGTGACATCGTTTCTGTAGACTGCGGAACGTTATATAAAGGATACAACGGCGATTCAGCATACACCTTCCCTGTAGGGGAGGTGGACGCTGAGACGCAGAAGCTCCTCGATGTAACGAAAGAGTCTCTTTACAGAGGTATCGCAGCGGCTGTGACAGGGAACAGGACTGGTGACATAGGACACGCGGTGCAAACGTATGCGGAGTCATTCGGGTTCTCTGTTGTCCGCGAACTTGAAGGACACGGAATCGGAAGGAACATGCACGAGGCTCCAGGCGTTCCGAATTACGGACGCAAGGGCCAGGGCGCAAGACTGACCGATGGAATGACAATCTGTATCGAACCGATGATCAACAGTGGTGTCAGAAGTGTGTATTTAGCTAAAAATGGTTGGGCAGTACATACGGCGGACCACAGGAAGTCAGCGCATTTCGAGCTTACGGTTGTTGTCAGAAAAGGCCAGGCTGAGTTATTGTCCACCTTCGACTTTATTGAGGGAAAATGTTGAATTTTAAAGTGATTATTGATGCCAAAACAATCAGCAATCGAACAGGAAGGTGTTATCGTAGAAACCCTGCCTAATGCAATGTTCAAAGTTGAACTTGAAAACGGGCATGTCATCATCGCCCACATCTCAGGCAAGATGAGAATGAATTACATCAAGATCCTGCCAGGAGACAGAGTTAAGGTGGAGATGTCACCTTATGATTTGACAAAAGGAAGAATTTCTTTCAGATACAAATAAAACTTTAAGGAAATGAAAGTAAAAGCATCCATCAAGAAGCGCAGCGAAGATTGCAAGATCGTAAAGCGTAAAGGTCGTCTCTACGTGATCTGCAAGAAGAACCCTAAATTCAAAATGCGCCAGGGATAATTTTTAGTTGTATAACAAATTAAGTTAAGATAATTATGGCAAGAATAGCCGGTGTTGATTTACCTAACAACAAGAGAGGAGAGATAGGACTTACCTATATCTTCGGTATCGGCCGCAGCACTTCGAGAAAGATCCTTTCTCAGCTCGGTATTGATTTCGATACAAAGGTTGGAGAGTGGAACGACGAGCAGATCGCTGGTATCCGTAGCGTTATCGCAAACGAGTACAAGATCGAGGGTGAGCTCCGTTCTTCTATCCAGATGAACATCAAACGTCTTATGGATATCGGTTGCTACAGAGGAATCCGTCATCGTATCGGCCTCCCTGTACGCGGA
>JAFUJQ010000169.1 GCA_017473705.1 Bacteroidales bacterium
AATCCTGTCATAATAAAATTCACTCAAACAAACTATGATTGCTATGACTGATATGTTAGTGGAGAGCCGAATACGTGGAAACATGTACGTTCGGTTCGGAGGCGAATATAAGGAGACCTCTCATAGAAATATGAAAAGGCGCCATATACTTAGCCTACTCAACCATCTGCCCAACCAACACAACGCCTATGGTTTTGACATAGACAGCAAGGCTGTGGCAGTGGCGAGGTATCTCTATCCCGATGCACATATCGAGAAGTGCGACATACAGCAGTACCACTCCGAGCAACGCTTTGATGCCATCATCGGTAATCCTCCGTTCAATCTGAAGTTCGACTTCCGACTATCACAGGAGTATTACATCGACAAAGCCTATCATCTGCTCAATCCCGCAGGCTTCCTGATGATCATTGTTCCTGCCTCCTTTATGCAGAACGAGTTCTGGGAGAAGAGCCGTGTAGGAAGAGTAAACGAGGACTTCTCCTTCATCGGACAGACAAGGTTAGCACCTCACGCCTTCACATCGGTAGGTGTAGATAACTTCAACACCAAGATAATGGTCTTCTTGCGTCGCTCACAGCATATCGAGATGAATCCCTACAATGCCGAGGAGTTTGTCTCTATGGCAGAACTCAAAGAGCGGGTGAAGAAAGCCCGCGAGATGAAGCACCGCCTGCGTCTTGACCTTATGCGTGAGACCAACCGCATAGACAAGGAGGAGTTGGAGCACTTCGAGTACAAGCTCGCCAAGTATATGTATGAGTTGAAGGCTCACGCAAGACTCAACAAGCATATCGACAAGGCAGTGGCACTTGTTACCAAGTTCCGTAATCAGAAGCCTCCTGAGAATGCCACCAACGAGCAGATGAAGGAGTGGGAACGCAAGAAACTGACCACTGCCAAAGTGCTGGCCACCATACGCAAGTATATCACCTCGCAGAATGTCGTGCCACGCAAGGAGGTGGCATTGGTAAAGACCTCCTACGGCTTCAAGCTCAAGCAGTATGCACCACGACTGCTTGACAAGGTGGAACATAAGGCGGCAAGCATCAATGACCTCATATTGGATAGTACCGTACTACCTATGCCGGAGATAGCAACCGAAGAGAATCTGCGACAGATACGCATTGCCAAAAGACTTATCCGCCGTAAGCGTTGGCTCTACGACATACAGAACCAACCATTCTCCGATATGGAAACGGACGATGCCCTTGCCGAGTATCTTGACAATGCTACCTTCGTAAACAAGGATGGCGAGGTATGCGAGTTCACGCAGTTGCAGAAACACGATCTGAACCTTGTACTTCAGAAGCGATATGCTCTGCTCAACTGGCAGCAAGGCTCAGGCAAAACCGCAGCGGTATATCACAGAGCCAAGTATCTGCTCAAATATGGTAAGGTACGCAATGTGGTGATACTTGCCCCTGCCATTGCCACCAATATGACCTGGACTCCGTTCCTCGCCATCAACAAGGAGCGATACAGAGTGATACGCACATACAAGGATCTCGAAGATGTACCGAGGGGTATCTTCCTGCTGCTATCCACCTCTATGGTCGGTAAGCTCAAACGCGACCTTATGCGTTTCGTGAAACTATCGTCAAGGAAACTATGCCTTGTATTTGATGAGTCGGACGAGATTACCAACCCATCATCGCAACGCACAAAGCATATCTTGGCAGTGTTCCGCAGACTCAAATACAAGATTC
>JAFUJQ010000170.1 GCA_017473705.1 Bacteroidales bacterium
GCAAACCTTAGATTTGCAGCGTAGTTCTCTGCACCAAGGTTTGTATGACAAAAGTAGTAAATTTATGCCGATAAATAAAGTTTAACAAAGGACAATGGATCCGGGCGGTTCTCATGTTTTGCAAATGGGTAAGACCCGTGTATTTTTTTTGCCCCGCCCGGTCCGTTGATCTGAGGACCTGAATAAGAATATCGCCTTAGTCCCAATAAGGTTTGTAGGTGACAGATCGACGGTCCACTGTCCACTTAAAAAGCAGTGCAAGTTATGAATAAAATCTATGTAGGCGTCGACATCAGCAAAGAAAAATGCAATCTTTGCTACCGGCGTGGTCTCGAGACCGTCCGCGAAGAAGAATGCTTAAACGAGGTTAAAGAGCTGAAAAAAGCCTTCAGGTCAACGCTGAAGACACTTGGTGCAGTTATGGATGAAGTACTTGTGTGCGCGGAGTACACAGGCAGGTACATCTATCCTCTGACCGTTGCTAGCCAGGAACTCAACCTCTTTCTCTGGCTTGATGATCCTACCCGCATCAAAAATTCGATGGGTCTTACCCGTGGAAAGAATGACGCTATTGATGCTGCGAGAATTGCCGAATATGCTTTTAGGTACAGTGACAAGGCCGTTCGCTATTCCATCCCTGATGCAGCCCTCGTATCTATGAAGAACCTTCTTTCAGACAGGGAGTTTCTTCTTGCCGACAGGAAGCGCTATCAGTCACAACTCTCCGATCAGAAGATGTATATGAATCCCAGAGACTTCAAGCATAAGAGTACTCGCTGGAAAAAGGTCATCAAGTCTATAGAGGAACAGATCGAAGCCATTGATGCCGAGATTGATACCCTCATCTCTGCTGACCCGGTATTGTCTCGTCAGAAGGAACTGCTTGTGAGCATAGACGGCATCGGTGATCGCATAGCAATAAATATGATAGCCATTACCGGTGGCTTCACCCGCTTCCAGAATGCACGTCAGTTCTGCAGCTTTGCCGGCCTTACGCCATATAGATATGATTCCGGTACCTCTATCCGCTCAAAAGCCAAGATATCGAAACGTTCAAATCAGACCATGAAAGCACTTCTGCACATGAGTGCAGTCAATGTGGCGACACGAATGAAGGAGAGCGAATACAAAGAATACTACGAACGTAAACTCAAGGAAGGAAAGCATATAATGTGTATCATGAACGTGATTCGTGCCAAACTTGTTCATAGAATGTTCTCCGTCATCAGGCGCGACTCGGAATACACCAGACAATATCAATCAGCGTAATAGACGCCTCCCAAGGGTAGACGCGCGTCGAGGGGCAGAATGCCCCTATGAGCGCAATATATATACACACATTACACCGTTGAATCAAAGTGATAACTTGGAATCCAACTTAATTTCCAACTCATTTGGAAAATCCATAAGAATAAATACACAATCTATTTGTCTGCACCAAGCGAATTTCTGAGCATTGTGATGATTTCGTTCTTGCTTCTGATGGTTTCTTCGAGAGATGCGACAAGCTTTTCAAGGTCGGCTATCCTTCTTTCCATGACGGACATGCGGTTTCCGTATTCTGAACGCATGTCTTCCAGCAGCTTGCCCGGGGCCTGGACGGGGCGGTATCCGAGGACGAGCTCTTCGGTCGAAGTCTCGAGCAGTTCGGCGATCCTGATCACGTTGGCGTTGACGATGTTCGTGTGTCCTTTTTCAAGATCCCTGTATGCGGTCAGGGAGATGTCAAGCCTGTCGGCCATTTCTTCCTGGGTCAGCTTGCGCTCTTTCCTTCTCTTACGGATGTTGTCCTTGATGGTAGAATTGTCCATGTCTTTCGTGATTGATGGACAGCAAAATTATGGGATAAGGCCATGCGCTATAAACAAGATAATCCGACGATTAGCAAGAAAAACTTATCAAAAAAGTTCAAAACTTTTCAAAAAAAGAAAAATATGCCGTGTTTTCCGGCATTTTCGTCCCAAAAGTTTGGTTTTTCCGTTGTTGTAGTGGAGATTTGCGGAAAATGAATATATATGTCTGCTGAAGCTGATGAACTCTATGGAAAGGTCTGCGGCATCGTCATCTCGGATGATGCTCCGCTTGTCAGGGCAGCCGCCCTGCAATCATTGTACGATGGCCTTGGAAAGGCCTCTGAAATGCTCGATGATGTCCTTTACGGACGTCTGGGGATGTCATGCGAGGATGTGGTGGAAGTGCTTATTGATGAGGATAATCGCAAATCATGTCAAAAACATGTGCCCTTTTATTGATATTGCAATAATAATTTTATAGATTTGCGAGGATGTGTCTTAAATGACGCTTAACGAACATAATTACAAACACAATAACACAACAGAACTGATGAAGACTTATTCAACTCAAAACATCCGCAATGTGGTTCTGCTTGGTAGCACCAAGTCAGGTAAGACCACATTATCTGAAGCGATGCTTTACGAAGGTAAGGTCATTGACAGAAGAGGAACAGTAGAAGCAAAGAACACTGTCTCTGACAATGCCGAGATCGAGCAGATGAACCAGAGATCGATCTATGCTACTCCGCTTTACGCAGAGTTCATGGATACAAAATTCAATATAATTGACACTCCGGGTGCAGACGACTTCGTAGGTGGAGCTGTTTCTGCATTCAAGGTATGTGACACAGGTGTGCTCGTTGTAAACGCACAGCAGGGTGTAGAGGTCGGTACACAGATCTTCTCACGCTATGCAAAGGAATACAAGATTCCTCTTATCGTGGCTGTAAACCAGCTCGACGGTGAGAAGGCAAACTGGGAGGGAACTCTCGAGTCGATGAAAGAGGCTTTCGGCAGCAAGCCGGTGGTGGTCCAGTATCCTGTAAACGCTGGTCCTGAGTTTGACGGATTCATCGACGTACTCAAGATGAAGTATTACCGTTTTGCAGGCGATACAGGAAAGCGTGAGGATCTCGAGATTCCTGCAAACCTCGCAGACGAAGCTGAGGAGTTCAGAAATGCCCTTATCGAGCGTGCCGCAGAGTACGACGATACATTGATGGAGACATTCTTCGAGCAGGGCGTTCTTTCGGAGGATGAGATCAGAAAGGGTCTCGGTATCGGTATCCGCCAGGGCGATGTGATGCCTATCTTCTGCCTTTCTGCAAAGAAGGACATCGGAGTAAAGCGTCTCATGGAGTTCACAATCCGCGTAGCGGCTTCTCCAGCAGAGCGTATCGGCAAGACAAAGGATGGAAAAGAGATTGAGTGCAAGCAGGACGGTCCTGTATCACTCTTCATATATAAGACAGCTGTGGAGCAGCACCTCGGTGAGGTTGCATACTTCAAGGTGATGTCCGGCAAGCTCGTCGAGGGTTCTGACCTTGAGAATCCGGAGACAGGCGACAAGGAAAGAATCACAGCTATCTATGCGGTTGCAGGTAAGAAGAAGGAGAAGGTTACAGAGCTCGTTGCCGGTGACATCGGATGTACAGTTAAGCTCCGTGCAGCAAAGACAAACGTTACTCTCTGTACTCCAGGTTCCGATATCGCTTATCTTGACATCAAGTTCCCTCACTACAAGTATCGCTTCGC
>JAFUJQ010000171.1 GCA_017473705.1 Bacteroidales bacterium
AGGAGCAGGCCTTCACCAGCGCTCAGAACCTGTATATCAACTCAGTTGCCTTCCTGTACGGCTACATCGGAGGCTCCGGCGACAGCCAGGGGCTTCAGGGTACCTGCCGCGGAGTATATGACTACAACACCATGACCACCGACGAGGCCATGATCCCCATCAGGGGAGGCGACTGGTATGACGGCGGCCTGTGGGAGAATATGTATCAGCACAGGTGGACCTCAAGCGATGCCACACTGTACGAGACCTGGAAGTACCTGTACAAGGTCGTGATGCTGTGCAACCAGTCCCTTGCCGACCTTCAGGCATATTCGCATCTGGCATCTGAGGACGAGATATGTTCATGGACATCCGAGGTGCGTGCTGTGAGGGCCCTGTTCTATTTCTACATCATGGACATGTTCGGACGTGTCCCTATGGTCACCGCTGCGGATGTGCCTGTGTCTGAGGTAGTGCAGTCGGAAAGAAGCGAGGTGATGCGCTTTGTCTATGACGAGCTCACAGAGGTCCTTCCTCATCTTGCCCTGGAGCGGAGCAACCGTCAGGGTAAGTGGTACGGCCGCATCACCCGTCCTGTGGCGTGGTTCCTGATGGCGAAGATTGCCCTCAATGCGGAGGTGTATGCCGACGATGACTGGACAGACGGCATCCGTCCGGACGGCAGTCAGGTCATGTTCGAGGTGGACGGCATACAGATGAACGCCTGGGAAGCCTGCACTTCGTTATGTGACAAGCTGGAGTCTTTCGGCTATATCCTTGAGCCTGTCTATTCAGACAACTTCCTGGTGCACAACGAGGGCTCCGCAGAGAACGTGTTCACCATCCCTCTCGACAAGAACCTTTACCGCAATCAGTTCTGGTACCTTTTCCGTTCGAGACATTACAGCCACGGTGGAGCCCTCGGAGGAGCCTCTGAGAACGGAACGTCGGCAACCATCCACACGATGGAGGTCTATGGCTACGGCACTCCATGTCAGGACGCGCGCTTCGTGCATAACTTCTACGCCGGAGAGGTCTTCATCGACGGCAGCCAGGTGATGCTCCATACTGGTGAGCCTCTGGTCTATATGCCTATGGAACTGAAGGTGAATCTGACCGGCAGCCCATACGAGAAGACGGCCGGGGCAAGGATGGCCAAGTATGAGGTTGACCGCAAGTCATTCTCTGACGGCAGGCAGCCCGACAATGACATCGTCCTGTTCCGCTATGCCGACGCCCTTCTGATGAAGGCCGAGGCCCAGGTCAGGAACGGTGCTGACGGAAGCGATGCCATGAACAGCGTACGCCTGCGTGCAGGAATGCCGGAGAGACCGGCCACTCTGGAGAACATCCTTGACGAACGTCTGCTCGAACTGGTATGGGAAGGGTGGAGAAGGAACGACCTTGTCCGCTTCGGGCTGTATCACAAGTCGTACGACCTCAGGACGGCTCTGCCAGAGGAGGCATCCGGCTACACGACCGTATTCCCGATCCCGTCAAGGGCGATCGACCTCAATCCTGCGCTGAAGCAGAATCCGGGATATCGGGATTGAATGATTATTGCTATCTTTGCAGG
>JAFUJQ010000011.1 GCA_017473705.1 Bacteroidales bacterium
CTATACGAAGGATTAAAGGAATATGAAAAATCGAATTCAGCGTACAAAGAATATTTCAAGATTACGGGCGAAGAAAATGTCGATATTTTAGAGAGTGATACTAAGTTCATCGAGGAACGTCATAAAAAGGAGATTGAACTTATTGATGCTGAACATAGCAAGGAACGTATCACCCTGATCAGCATAATCGCTATACTATGTGCAGTCATAGTCATCTACCTCATCCGACAACAGCTCAAAATCAGAACAGCCGAGAAGAAGCAACTGGAGATCGAGAAGAAGAGATATGAACAATTATACGCTGACGCTATTGCAGAACGCGATGCATTGACAAAGATGATCGAGGACTCAAGCGTGAAGGATGAGACAAAGGCAGTCATCAGAGAGAGGCTTGAAGTGCTGAACAAAGTGATCATCTCACACATTACCGACACAAGTTCTGCGAACAAGAAGGCATTCCAGGAACTAGAGGCTCTCGTGGCCGACAAAGATTCATTCATCGAGTCAACAAGACTGACCATTGAGGGCAATAATCCGGAGTTCATCGCTGCTCTCAAGAAGCAAGGCCTGACTGACGAGGAAATAAACATCTGTTGTTTGTATGTGATCGGTCTGAGGGGAAAGGATATCAAGGCCTACACCAGCCAGCCGAGACTCTACATCCAGAGTGCTGAAATAAGACACAAGTTGGGATTGACGGAGAATGACACAAATCTGGCAATTCATCTTAGAAATATGCTTGAAAAAGAGGTTTGTTAAACTTTTAACCAGAGACGGAGAAAGAAAATTTTCCAGACAACGATAATCATTATTGATTCACAGCGACTTACGAAGTAAAATTCGTAAGTCGTTTTTTGTTTTGTTAAACTTTTGGCGGGTAACTTTGTGGTAGGAATTAATGCTCACATCTCAAAAGCAAGAATTATGAAACAATACATTTTCACGTTTCTTATTTCTTTATTTAGCAGCGTTGTCTGTTTTGGGCAATACAGGGACGTTACGGCTCAGGAATTAGCGAATAAGCCAGGCAAAACCTTATATGAAGGTGTCTATAGAATGTGTCCTGCCTGGGTCAGTCATTGTGACATAACAAATCCGCTGAAGATTGGTGAGAGCAAACTGCACATCGAATATGATTTATTAGCCGTATGCGACACTACTACCGGACAGCAATACAAGGACAAGATCATCTGTCTGATTGGTGATGAGTGGTGCTGGACATACGGAGAATGCAACTGGAGGACCAATATGTTATATTCACTTCCAAATGGACACCCTGACGAAAAGAACTACAAACGCAGTAAAGGATATGTTGAAGTATTTGCTTCATACGTCTATAGGAATCTCAAGACTGGAAATATAATGAATAGCAGCCATATTCCTGAGGTAAAGAACCAGTTGTTCAGGTATGATGAAAAAACGCCAAAAATGAATTGGGAGCTTACCGGAGATATGGAAGAAATCTCAGGATATGCTTGTCAGAAGGCGGTTACAAGGTACGCAGGAAGAGAGTGGACAGTGTGGTTTACTCCCGAAGTTCCAGTTGATTGCGGACTATGGAAGTTCAATGGTCTGCCAGGTCTTATTATGAAAGCTCAGGACTCGAAGGAAGAATATGTTTTCAGTCTTATCGGCATTGAACAAAGACAAGAAGATATTGTCAGATACCCCAAAAGAGAGAAGAGTACAACGAGATCACAATTCAGGAAGGCTGAGAAGTTCGCTCATGATGATCCTATCCTTTCAAGTGATGGTGCAGACGGTTACAGACTGATCATATCAGAAGAACGTAACCTTACAGGCAGAGAGGTTTTTTCTTCTGGTCATTTCTTATTCCCTTACAATCCTATAGAACTTGAATAATGAGATTCAGCATTTGCATATTAGCTATTTTACTTTCGATGACAGGGTTCGCTCAGAACTCCGTCGTCGAGAGGCAGATATCCGGTGCGGTTGCGGAGAGGAACGGCAAGGTGGTTGCCGGGGCGAATGTGCTTGTGCAGAGTGCTGACGGAAAGAGGCTTTTTAGCTATGGCAGCAGCGATGGTGAAGGACGATATGAGGTGAAGTTCAAGAGCGATGCGGATTCGGTGAGGGTTACTGTTACCGGATTCAATCTTGCTAAGGTCAGCAAGGTTGTTCCGGATGGGATAGGAAGATTGGATTTCGTTGTCGAGTATTCTGCCTTGAAGATCAAGGAGGTAAAGGTCGAGGCAAATGCTATTGAGAGGAAGAAGGATACGGTCACTTATTATGTGGCCAATTTCAAGGATTCAACTGACAGGAGCATCGGTGATGTGCTGCAGAAGTTGCCGGGTATTGAGGTAGCTCCGAGCGGTCAGATCAAGTATCAAGGCAAGTCAATCAACAAATTCTATGTAGAGGGCTTGGATATGCTTGGTGGTCAGTATGGTATTGCTACGAATAACATTCAGGCCAGCGATATCGCGAAGGTGGAGGTGTATGAGGACCATCAGCCTATCAAGGTACTGCAGGACTGGGTGGCTTCTGACAGGGCTGCTATCAATCTGATTCTGAAGTCCGGAGCGAGAGGTGCCTGGAACGGAGTGGTTCAGGGTGGAGCCGGTTATCAGCCTGTGTTGTGGAACGGTGAGGTGACTCCTATGTTTTTCGGCAAGAAGTTCCAGACCATTATGACTTATAAGACGAACAATACCGGAGAGGATGTTGCGAGGGAACTGGAGTCTTCTATGGGTATGGGCTGGGAGGCAGAGAGGCTGACCGGGGTGCAGGAGCCTGGCAATCCTCCTGTTAATGAAAGGCTCTACTTGAACAATAACATTCATTCGGTTTCTATAAACACTATCAATAAGACCGGGGAAGATTCCGATCTTACTGTCAATGCCTATTACATTCACGATAACAGGAATCAGGCAGCAGAGAACAGGACATCATATTTCATTCCTGGACAGAACTCGCTTGATGTTTATGAGAACATTGATGCTGAAAGTATTTCAGACAGGATGCAGGTGGCGCTTCAGTTCAGGAACAATGCCAACAAGAACTACCTGAATAACAGGCTTTCTTTTAACGGAAGCTGGAACAGGAACAATGGAGTTGTTGCAGATGGCAATCAGGAGATTTCTCAGATGCACAAGCAGCCGAGGATTACTATTGATAATGATTTCAGGATGATCCGCAGGTTCGGTAAATGGCAGGTGGATTTTGTGTCGAACACAGACTATAACAGACTTACTTCTGAGTTGCAGGTGAAGCCTATGGTATTCTCTCAATTTTTTGATGAAGAGGGTGACGGTACCGGACAGCATATAGAGGCTGAGAGATTCAGGACGGAGAATTCAGTTTCTACTTCATATAGGGCGGGATTCTGGAACTTTTATCTCAAGGGTGGTGTCAATGCCCATATTGAGAACCTGAGCACAGTTCTTTCACCGTTGAATGGTATCGGGAGTGTGGCGGACAGTCTGATGAATGACGGCAAGTGGAGGAGGTTCGATGTTTCTTTGCAACCTCAGATAGCATATTCGAAGCATAGTTTCAATATGTCGTTTGTGAGTCCGTTGGAGGTGGCTGTAATCAATGGTAGGAATCATTATCTCGCCAGGCCTTCGGTATATATGAACTGGAAGATCAGTTATAATCTGAAGATGTCTGCGTATGGCGCATACAATATGAATCTTGGAGATTTGTATGACAGTTACAGCGGATATATAATGAGAGATTACAGGTTTGTGAGCAAGAATGAGGGCAACAGCGCCAGAACAGGCACGCAGAACTATGGCTTGGATATGTCATATTCGAATCCGGCAAGTGCGTTGTTCGCTTCGGCTGATGTGTCTTATTTCAGGTCAAGCAGGAGCCAGACAGTAAACAATCTGTATGAAGGAGATTCCTTTATTGCGGAGGCGATTGAGAGGGATAATGTGTCGTCGGGATTGTCTGCGAACGGAAGGGTCAGCAAGCGTTTCAGTGCGATTTCGACTACAATCAGCTTGAACGGAGGATGGTCAAGGAGCTGGAGCGAGACTATGGTGCAGGGAGAGGTTACTCCTGTAACTATGGACAGGTACAATGTCGGAGGTTCGTTGAACTCGAATATCGGCAGGTATGTGATCTTTGATTATTCGGGAAGCTATTCGGTGCATTCGGTCGATGACTACAATTCGGTAGATCCTGTGGGAACTCTGAAGCAGAATGCGGCCTTGAATTTTGTCATCTGCAAGAGAGTGCTGATGAATGTCGGTGCGGACCATTATTTCTGCGGCGAGATTCAGGGAGAGGACAGGAATATGGTCTTTATGAATGCGTCTGCTTCGTATAAGTTCAAGAGGTTTGAGTTCATCCTTGAGGGAAGGAATCTGCTGGATAAGAGGTCTTTCAGTGCGATTGAGTACTCTGATACGTTCTGCTATGCTTATGCGTATGAATTGAGGCCGTTGTCAGTTATGTTTAAGGTTAGATTTAGTTTGAGGTAAAATAATTATTAAGCAATAATACGATTTTTATGAAACGATTCATTTTTACTGTAACCTGTATTTTCCTTGCAGCTTTGGCTGGCTTGGCGCAGGAGTTTCCGGCAGTCTCATACGAGGATATTGAGGCGTCGAAGGGGTATGTCAATGGTAACGTCTGCCAGAAGGATCTGTTGCTATACAGCAGAACCATGGAAATATCACATCCCTACTATGCAGACAGGAAACATGTGAAGGAATTAAGAAAGGATACCAGGAAATTGTACAAGGAATTGGCAGAAAAGGATGACTTGAATGCATTCCGCTGCGGACTGCAGGCTCTGACTTCACATCTGAACGACGGACATTCACAAGTCGCTTCCGGATTTTCTACCAATCTGATTTATCCTATGTACCTAATGTTCGACATGAAGGACTCAGCATATATGCTGGCTGTGGAGGATGATTTTAAGGAGACACTCGGAAAGCGTGTAATAATGGTGAACGGAAAGCCGATCAGCGATCTCATCGCCAGAGGACATAAGCTCATCAGCGGAGATAATGAGATATACAAGAACAGCCAGTTGAGCAAGCAGCTGCAGATGAAGGGATTCTGGGAAATGTGCGGTTATAATGGAGATGCGATAGACCTGGCTTTCGATGACGGTACTTTAGTTACAATTCCAGCTACACCGATGCAAGGAATAAAAATAGAACAGATGGATATGATGTTCAATTCACCTACTGCACTTCGTCAGGTGCCGTTCTTCTATGAGGTGCTCGATTCGTTGGGAATCTGCTATCTGCAATTCAATATGTGCGCCGACAAAGTGACGCACCCACAGTTGGGCGAAAGGTTTGATGATGTCGTTGAGAAAATGATGGTAGAAATGGCCGACAAGTCCATTCCGACGCTGGTCGTGGATGTCCGCAATAATGGAGGAGGAAACAGCGCCTTGTGTGATGTACTGCTCTCATATCTCACAGACTACGACAGTATGAAGAATGTCGGATGTAAGGTCCGTATGTCGGAGTTATTGCTCAAACATCAGCCGAACCTGTCAGGAGTGGTACTCAATGACGGAACAACACCGGAGAATGGAGAGGTATTCGATTTCTGGCAGGTCAGGAGGGTTGGTGCTATGGAGTCTGAATCTACTCACAGAATAAACCATGATTCTGACAAAATATACAAAGGCAATGTCATATTCATAAGCGGTAGAGGCTCATACAGTTCTGCAGGCCTTCTGCTGACACTTGCCCGCGACAATAATATCGGAACTATCATCGGAGAAACTTCCGGCCACAGGCCTTCTCATTATGGAGATGTTCTGCGCTTCAATCTGACGAATACTGATACCAAAGCAACTGTCAGCTGCAGACATTTCACTCGTCCGAATGAGAATCTAAATAATGAGATAGAACTGGTTCCGGATGTAGTTTTGAATCTTTCAGATTATACGATGGAGAAGGATCCGGCTTGGGAATGGATTATAAAAAATCATACATTATGAAAACACTGAAACTTTTCCGAACACTGTCTATGGCAGGGGGACTCACCTGCTTCATGATATCATGCCTGCCAGACATTAAAGGTGAGAATGGTTATGACTGGGTGATGATTGCAGCTATTACGCTGGTCATGGTTATCCTGCCTACGACTCTGATAGTCAGAATCAAAAGGGAAAATCACCCTGAAACACTGACAGAGTTCAACAAAGGTTATCATACCATCAATGTCATTTGTGCCAGCATACTGATCGGACTTTGCATCACAGCCGTCATCGTAAAAACTGAGATGATGTGGATGGGCCTTGCATTCGCCTTTGTCGGCCTGTACCACCTACTCAACTCCTTCATATTCTATAACGCAAGAAAAGCCTATGAGTCTGAAAATTTAAATCAAGAATAACCATGAAACCATACACAACCAAACACATTCTATCGACGATTGGAGTTTCTCTCATAGGTATTCCATTCGGTTTCATTTATGGATGGCAGTATTGTGTACTGATGGCATGTGCCTTTATCTGCTATTCTGTAGCTGTATTCTTTAAGAATCCGACACATCCTGTACTGTGGTTCGGCTATCCAGATTGGATGGACACAAAGACTGTATGGAAAAACATAGGTTGCAACCTGCTTCTGGCTATTGGTGTTGCAATAGGATGTACAGCTATAGCTGATGTGTCTGATATATTTATCAAGGTCATAATAACTTCTATCGCATGTCTTCTTTGCTTTGTGAGCGGGTATCTGACTCGCAAGGTCTGGTTGAGCTATATGCCACGATAATAAGAAATCAACAGGACAGGAATGATCGGTTACGGCTTAGGATATATGACTCTTAAAACAAGAAGTATCCTGCTTGCAATAGTAGCACATAACTTATGCAACTTTCTGCAGAATTTAGTTGCGATGATATAGAATGGACAAGACTAAAGATATACGCATTTACGTTCTCAAGCAGTTGGAGAAAATCAAGGACAGCCGGAGCGAGTTCATCGAGAATCTGCTGGCTGCTTTCGAGAAGGATCATCCGGAGTTCATAGAGCATCTGAAGGAGTGCGGGCTTGATGAGGAGGAGATTCGGTATTGCTGTTTGGAGGTGTTGGGGGTTAAGGAATAGTATTATGAGGATGTTTTTTCGTCTTATATATGAACTTTAATGATTATTGATATGAAGAAGATTTTTGTAATTATTTCAATTCTTGCTGCAGTTGCAGGTTGTAACAAACCTGATACAGATGATGCTCGCTTTTATGAAGAAAATCTGAAGGCTACTGTTGATCATATAAATGTGGAGGTATTGTTGAATGCTATATCGAACTTCTATATTGCCTGCCAACTTAATAACGTTCTGACTGGAAAAGAGACTGTTTATGCTGAAATGTTTACTGAGGTGTCTCAGGATAGATGGTATTCAAACCTTTTAAACATCAGCTTTGAGACTGGAGGTAAACTTTTGGATGCAGACGGTGCTGAATGGAATGCCGGTCATTGGATGAGATATGAGTACCGTGGCGATAAGTGCTGGGGACTTTCATATCAGAATGGAGGTATGAGTTACGATGTAAATCTTACTCTTTTAGAGGACAGCAAGGATATATTTGAAGTGGCCATATCTGGAAATGGAGAATATATAGACAATAATGTCATAACCAGGTTCGAGATCGAGGATGTTACGATCAAGAGGCAGTTTATTGAGAATGTACTGGCCAGAACCACTTCATCGGGTGTCATAAGAGGAGATTTCTTTGATGCCGGGGATAAAGATAATGCAGTAGCATACTGTGAACTTCATTTGGGGGCTGTGCCGGAATATGTAACCGGATCTATCAAGGAAAAATAAAATGAGTTTCAGATCCATAATAGCACTTGCATCACTACTATCGGTTGCGACGGTATCAGCAGCTCAGGAGAGTCCGGAGAGGATTGATACTCTGACGGCAGCGACTGTGACTTCTGCCATCGACAGGAACATCAACTTCACGCAGACTGGTCTGACGAAGATTGACGGCTCAGCTTTCAGAAGAGGGTTTGCAGTCTTCAGTTCCCCGGATGTGTTGAAGACCTTGCAGACTCTCACCGGAGTGTCTTCCGGAACTGAAATGCTTTCCAATCTCTATGTTCACGGTGGTGACGGTAGTGATAATCTGTTCCTTCTGGATGGCGTTCCATTGTATCAGATATGCCACCTCGGAGGTATATTCTCGTCGTTCAATACGGATGTGGTGGAGGGAATCGATTTCTATAAGAGCGGTTTTCCGGCTCGTTATGGAGGAAGGACTTCATCTGTTGTGGATGTTGCGACCAAGGATGGTGATTTC
>JAFUJQ010000071.1 GCA_017473705.1 Bacteroidales bacterium
CTATATGGCAGCGAATATATGAAGGCCAGCAACCAATATACCTGGGGAATCTATCTGACAGGAGCCGGTGTGGCTGGTTTGGTGGTGACGATAGCAGCACATATCGCATACGCTGAAATGAATGACTTTACCAGCCAGCACGGGATGCATAGTTCCAGTTCAGATATAGGTGTAGCTGCAGGATATATCGGAAGTGCTGCCTGCCTTGGAGCAGGAATACCGCTGTGGGTAAAAGGAAGCAAGGGACTCAGGAAAATTGCTGATGACTACAACAATACATACGTGAATCCGGACAGGAACGGCAGCACTCCTAATCTGTCACTCGGTGCAACAAGAAGCGGAGTCGGTCTGGCGTTTAATTTCTGATCTTTTGATTTCGATCGGGAAGATTTATCATTCATTTACGTTCTATTCTAAACAGTAAGGGATTATGAAACGAATCTTAACAATTATGGCTGCGATTGTCTGCCTTTGCGGATGTGAGAAGATCTTCACGCCTATGAGTGTCACCCTATCAGCAGATGGCGAAACAGTGACAGTACATACATCCATCCAGCCACAGACGTTGGATATTCTGGACTACAACGGAGAAGGCGCCAAGATTCCGGAATATGACGAGGAAAGTCAGACCTATATAATCACGAATGACTGGCTTACTGCAAGCATTTCCGAAGCATCGTATGATAATGGGCAGTACGAACTTGTCCTTACAGCCGTTAAGAACACAACCGGAAAGCGGAGGACTCTCTATGTGGGAGGAATGGACAAGAATTATCAGGATAGCATGGAAGTTACACAGGAATAATAAGGCATTATACTATGAAACGAATCTTGACAATTATGGCAGCGATTGTCTGCCTTGCCGCTTGTGAAAAGCCTGTAGATACATCGAAGATCATCGGGACTTGGAGTGAATGTTATGATGATCCCGACTTCATCATGGATGGTACTGTAGAATATACATTCAAGGCAGACGGAACATATCAGGTGTATGCGTATGATGCATTATCCGGCAATGAGGTGACAAGGACACATGAATATACTCTTGACGGAAATGTGATTACCTTGAATACTGCTGCAACTGATAGTGCCAATAGTACAAGTTATACGATCACTGAACTTGATAGCAAGGAGATGTCATGGCAGAAGGTCGGTACGAGTTATACCCCTGGTTCAAACGGCAGTGATTATAAACATTTCAAGAGGAAATGATGAAAAGGATTATATTTTTTCTTATGATTGCAATATCTTCAGTTATTACTTCCTGTGAGAGCATCGGAGTAGATGCTGATGCTATGCCTGTCACCTTGGAGATATTTGTGAAGGATACCGAGGGAAATAATCTTCTCGATTATGGCTGGCTTTACGGAAAGAACGTCACAGCCACATTCAAGGGTGAGACTTACGAATTGCAGAAGGATGTGCCGACAAGAGCGTATATGCCGCATTTCTACGGATTTAAGGTAACTGGCCGTGATCTTGGAGCGATGCTGTATTTCGGAGAACTTGACGGAACTCACGATATGAACGATGAGTTTGTCATTAACTGGGGAGACGGCACATTCGACACGATCGTCATATATAACGACTGCAGGACCACAATGAACGGCGGATATGACATCAAGAGGCATTATGTCGTGAATGGTGTGAAGACAGAAAACCATAAGATTACCATAACAAAAGAGACTTTAGCACCTTCGGAGCCGAAGTTTCCTACACTGGAAATAACCGGAGCCAGTCTGAACACACATACTGCAAACATATTTGAGCCTGTGCATTTCTATCTTGAGGGAGACGATTATATGAACTGGAGCCTGTCCCAGCTGTGCGATTCTCTTGTATTCAGCGTTATGGGAAAGGACGGAAGCCGTAGGGTGTATTATGATGAGAAAGGCCACTCTGAACTGATTGTAGGATGGGATCATTATTTCTATCTTCCGCAAGGTTGCTTATGTAGCATTCAGGCATACAAGAATAATGAAGTGATCTATACTGATGCCATCGAGGTCAATCTGACCAATGACAATGATTTCCTGATGTACGATTGGGATGAAGTCGCTGATGCATCGAAGCTTGGAACTGTCGGTTTCAATAATTTCATCGAACCTCGATATAGCATTGTTACGGCAGCCTATTTCAAGGAGAATACTCCATCTGTAAAGGTTGCTGTCGAGAATCCGGAAAGTCTGGAGGATGCACGAAGCTGGCTGTTTGAGTATATAAAGAAACTGTACAAGGATCCAGTCTATAGTGAGAGTGCCGAGGTGAAGACGAAATATGCAGAATTATTCGTTTCAGCACAGGAGGATGAGAATCCATTGTATATCTGGAAGGATGACAAGTCGGTCGTTGCTCTTGTGGAACAGTATGATGAGTTCGTGCCTGTGACGAGGGTGTATGTTAGGGCTGAACCATGTGCGGACTGATATTTGCAGGCGATTTGTGAAATTTCTACGACTAAACGAGCTTAATATGAAAAGAGCAGTATCCATTTCTTTGCGATTTGTCGCACTTGTAGCCCTGTATATGCTTATAGGTTGGGCTTTCGGAATGTATGAGGCATTCAGCATCTGGAGGATGCTTCTGATGGGAGCGGTATTCTCAGGAATAATGTTAGGGTTCAGCGAGTGGCAGAATTGTAAAAAGAAGTAATCTTGATAAACATAAATACCTTTCCGGTCAGAGGGCGTGAAGTCTTCTGGCCGGAGTTTTTTTTAACTCAATCATTCGCACCTAGAATCGCAATATTTTGTATATTATCCGTATTAGATAAAAGAAAAATACGTCATTTATCCGTATTAGATAATTTTGCGAACTTACGACCCTGGAACAGGAATAGATATTGCTGATGATGTTGCTGAAGAAATGCTTAAGTTCTTCTGAATAATGAAATTTCAGGAGATTTTGATACTAGTTAAAATAATTTTTGCATCTTTACATCGGAGTTCATCTCTCACTTGAGAGAAGGAAATCAAAGGACGCAAGCCATAGATGCTATGCGTCCTTTGC
>JAFUJQ010000054.1 GCA_017473705.1 Bacteroidales bacterium
ACGGTATTCCGAGTTCTTCCAGACGCTTCTTGTGCGAGATCTTATGCTCTGCACAGTACTCCTCGATCGAGAGGATTTCTTCACGTGTCATCATAAGCTTTCCTTTTTTATGCAAAAGTAGCGAGCATCGCTGCCCGCTACTTTTGCGTTAAAAAGGAACGCATATGATGACTTTAGAAGAAATCCAGTCAATCGAGAGCTATTGCTCGGAAAACGGCATCACTATCAAGCAGCGCTTGTATGAACTCAACATCTCGGAATCGAACTTTTATTATGCACGACGTGCACTTACTGCAAGACAAAGTACTTCGGAAGGATCTTTTATTCAGTTAGGCAACACCTCTGGATTAACTTTTTCCGAACCTGCAAGATCTGCATCCAGTTCACGCAAGGGAAAGAACATCCCTGTAGAAAGTTATATGACTTTGGAGCTTCGCACCGAATCCGGCACTGCAATGAGAATCCAGGGAAACTTCACCAGCGAGCATCTGGGAATCATCATGTCAAGCCTTCGCTAGCCATGTTCAGTCTGGACGACAGCATGCGGTACTGGCTGTTCACCGAGCCTACCGATATGCGCAAGAGCTTCCATATGCTGAGCGGCATCGTCAACAACCAGATGTCAGCAGATCTGCGCAACGGAGACGTATTCATCTTCGTCAACAAGAACCGCAACCGCATCAAGCTTCTGCGTAAAGAACCTGGAGGTCTTGTGATCTATGCGATGATGCTAGACTATGGCCGTCTCCGTTTGCCTTCAATTGAGCAAGGAGCAATAAGTCGAGCACTTGAATGGCGTGATCTGGCCGGTATGATACGCCATGTGACAGAAGATCCGAACTACCGTTTGCGATGCCTGCGAAGCGGTATCAAAATCTACTGAAAAGATAGAAGAAAAACGGTTCTACACTTGTTTGTGTGGCCGTTTTTTCGTATCTTGTAGTCAGAAACAAATGTACAGGATGACACTGGAAGAACGCATAAGGCAGCTAGAAGAGAGGAATGCGGAGCTTGAAAAAAGACTCGCAGACAAGGACAGCCGTATCGCTGACCTTGACAGCGCCATAGCATCAAAAGACAGTCACATTGCTGATCTCGACCGCAAGATAGTGTCAAAGGACAACCGCATCGCATATCTTGAGCAGCAGCTGTACGGCAGCCGATCAGAGAAACGTCTCCCGATAAACCCTGATGCCCTTCAGCTCAGTCTGTTCTCGGCAGAGATTGACGCTCAGGAACAGCAACGTCTTGATGCAGCAATCGCCAAGGATGAAGAGAGGCGCGAAAAGCTTCTCAAGGTAGACGGTTACGAGCGCAAGGTCCGCAAACCGATTGACACATCAAAGTTGGAAGTCCGTGAGGAACACATATATCCAGACGGTATCAATCCTGACGACTATAACGAAGTGGAACCACTCATTACGGAAAGTCTTGTCCTGGTTCCTCAGAAGATGTACATCCGCCGAATCGTACGCCACAAGTATGTCCTGAAGACATCCCTTCAGCAGGCTGATCCGGAACGTCAGGTCTTCGAAGTTGCCGCCTTGCCTCCTGCTCCCATCCACAAGTGTATGGCATCCGAATCGGTTCTTGCAGACATCCTGGTTCAGAAGTTCGTATATCACCTTCCGTTCTATAGAGTCATACAGAAATATCGCGAGATGGGAGTAACGGTCAGTGACTCAACACTGGGAGGATGGTATGCGGCAGTATGCGAAAAGCTGAAAGTCCTGTATGACAAGCTAAAGTCAGACATCCTGTCATGCCCTTATATACAGGTTGATGAAAGCACGGTCCCCGTCATTGACAACGAGAAGTCAAAGACGAGGAAGGGCTACATGTGGTGTGTCAGAGACGCATCAGGTGCAGGCGTGTTCTTCCATTACGATATGGGCTCACGAGGCACTCAAGTGGCGATGTCATTGCTGAAGGACTACCAGGGAGCGATCCAGAGCGACGGTTATGACGTATACAACAAGTTCACAGGTATGGAGGGTAAGACGATGCTGGGATGCTGGGCCCATGCCAGAAGGAAGTTCGTGGACGCGATGAAAGAGAATGAGAGACTTGCTTCGGAAGCTCTTGTATATATCGGCGACTTATATCATATTGAGACACTTACGGCTGAGATGACTAATGAAGAGCGTAAGCAAAAGCGTAGAGAGATGGCGTATCCGCAGATCATCAAGTTCGAGGAATGGATGCAGATGAAGTACTTCGATCCTTCAATGGGACCGTTGATGAGGACTGCCATAGAATATACGTTCAAACGACTGCCCAAGCTATCGATGTATGTAAATGACGGCAGCTGGCATATCGACAACAATGGAGTTGAGAATGCCATCAGGCCGTTGGCAATAGGACGCAAGAACTACCTCTTCTGTGGCAGCGATGCATCTGCTGTACGAGCCTCGATGATCTACTCGTTCATCGCAACTTGCAAAGCTAATGGCATCGAACCAAGAGAATGGTTCGAGGATGTAATCAGACGAATCCCGGAATACGAGAACGGCAGATCAGATATCAATCATCTGCTCCCTAAGAACTGGAAAGCCAACTTCAAAGACTTCAATCAACGTTAAACGACTTTGTCTAAAGTTAACTGACTTTAACGAAATATCCCGACTTTGATAAAGTTAGATCAAAGTCGGGATAACTTTATAAAACTTACAAGATGCAGTTCACCGGAGGCTTACGATGCTTACAAACCATTTAAGAAATGCGTGTATGGGAGTAATTATTTTTCTGGTCCTATGTCTGGACGTGTTAGGCTATATGTGTGGCGGCAATTCTAGCTGGGGTGAATGACATGATGCATCATGCTCATTCCCATGCTGTTGTTCACTATGCCAATCAGTCCGTTGAAGCCCATGTGCATGTTCACCGGTCTATTGTACAGCCAGTAGCGCATGGTGTTGTCAAGGCTAAACATTGCCGGCTGCGATTAGCTCCCTCAGATGGGACGGAGTCATAACGCCCTGAAGCCAACTGGATAAACTGTCCGGGTTGGGCATCCTGCTCGTCTGCTCTCCTGTACTTCTGCTTTGCCTTGTAGAAGTGCCAGAACGGGATTCCTAGTTCTTCCAGACGCTTCTTGTGCGAGATCTTATGCTCTGCACAGTACTCCTCGATCGAGAGGATTTCTTCACGTGTCATCATAAGCTTTCCTTTTTTATGTAAAAGTAGCGAGCATCGCTGCCCGCCACAATAAGCATTTCGTCGGATGCTTACAATTGAGAAACGACTTTGTTTACTATTCTTTTATTCTTTCGAGAATAGCTTATGTGACTATATCACATTGAATGTACCTCCTGTAGCACATTCGATTGTACCACTTCAGAAGAGGTCGCTTTCGGTTCGGCAAAGTTATGATTATTTTTGATTTTTCCTTCTCATGGAGTCACCTTTGAGCTCCAGCCGAACTGC
>JAFUJQ010000055.1 GCA_017473705.1 Bacteroidales bacterium
ATTGAGGTGCTTTTTCGCCCTCTGCAAATCGGGATTTTATGATGCAGCTTTATAACGGCATCATGCGGTTTTAAGACGGCATGATGTCTTTCCGATTTGCCTACGACCTTCTTAAAGGTCAATTTTGTGGAAAACAAAGGATGCAGATATGGCAAATATGGACAGCAAAAAAATGAGACAGTGGGCACTGTCAATGTACCTGAACGAGAACCGCACTCAGGAAGAGATCGCAGAGGCCTGCGGTGTGGCACGTGGTACCATCGTGAGATGGGCCAAAGCAGACAAATGGAAGGAACACAAGGCTGCGAAGATGATGACCCACGAGGAAATGATCAACAACTGGAAAGAGCAGCTTATCGAGATCAATGACAACATCGCCAGCAGGGAGCCGGGCAAACGCTTCGCCACCCCTTCTGAAAGCGATACCATCAACAAACTCTCAAGTGCAATCAACAAACTCCAGACAGAACTCGGGATCAGCGAAGCCGTCAGCACGGCACAGAGGTTCATCGCCTGGCTCCGTCCTGTGGACCTTGAGAAATGCAAGGAGTTCACAAGGCTCTTCGATGTCTTCTTAAAATCACTTATGTAATATGAAGCAGGCCGATAAGATAGCCCTGAAAGAATGGGACAAACTCAAGGAGTCCATATACAAGGACACGACCATCGACGAATCCCTGAGTCCGGTTGAAATCGAGAAGATGCGTATCGAACTGGAAAAGGATCCTATCAAATGGATGCAGTACCTTTTCCCGACATACGCAAAGGCTGAATTCGCCCCTTTCCAGGTCAAGGCAATCAAGCGAATCATCAACAACCCCGAATGGTTTGAGGTTCTTTCCTGGTCTCGTGAGCTGGCGAAGAGTACCATCACGATGTTCTGTGTCCTGTATCTCACCCTCGTAAAAGGGAAGAGGAACGTCATACTGGCAGCAGCCACTCAGAAGGCAGCAGCACGACTGCTGGCCCCATACCGAATTAACCTCGAGAGCAACCGCCGACTCATCCAGTTGTACGGTGAGCAGGTATCATTCGGAGAGTGGGCTGAACTGGAGTTCAAAACAAAGGGAGGAGTATCGTTCCTCGGTCTCGGTGCCGGTGATGCACCTCGAGGTGCCAGGAATGAAGCGATCCGTCCGGACATCCTGCTCGTGGATGACTTCGATACTGATGAAGACTGCCGTAACCCTGATGTCCTGGACAAAAAATGGGACTGGTGGATGCACGCTCTTTTCCCAACACGTTCAACCTCTGAACCTACGACGATCATCTTCTGCGGTACCATCCTCGCCGAGGACTGCTGTGTCAAGCGAGCCGAGAAATTTGCCGACAGCTGGGATATCGTGAACATCAGGGATGAGAACGGAGTCAGCACCTGGAAAAAGAACACCGAGGAAATGATTGACCGTGTCCTCTCGCTGATCAGCACGAAGGCAGCACAGGCAGAGTACTTCAACAACCCTGTATCAGAAGGCAGGATATTCACGGAAACGAAAGTCGGCAGGGTCCCGAAGTTGAGCAAGTTCCCGTTCCTTGTCATCTATGCCGACCCTACCCAGTCGGAAGCCAAAGGTACCGCAAAGAATAAGAAAGGATCACTCAAGGCAGTATGGCTCTGCGGAAAGATTGAACGCACCCTGTACGTCATCAAGGGATTCCTCGGCAAGATGACCACAGAAGAGTTCGTCACTCATTTCTTTACCCTGTGGCAGTATGCCAAGGAACACGGATGTCCGAATGTCTATGCCGTTCAGGAAAACAACTCACTCCAGGATCCATTCTTCCAGCAGGTGTTCCGTCCGGCTGTGGCAAAGAAGAGCCGGGAGACAGGCATCGCACTTTCCGTCACCCCTGACGAAAAGAAAAAGACCGATAAGGCCGTGCGTATCGAGGCGAACCTTGAACCGCTGAACCGTGAGGGCTTCCTTGTATTCAACGAAGCGGAAAAGGATGACCCGAATATGAAACTCCTCCGTGAAGAGTTCCTATTCTTTGATATGGCCTTGAACTTCCACGCCGACGGTGCAGACTGCATCGAAGGTGCGAACCGATACATCGACGATAAGATCAGCGAACTCCAGCCGATGATCTGCACGTCACGCAGCACAATATCAAAACGTAACAGACACAGACAGTAAATTATGGCAGCATTCATCAATCCGGAAGACTATGACGCTTCCATCCACAAGGAAATCCTCGATGCGGTCACACGCAACGATGCACAGATAATCGAGATATGCGAAGACCGTGCAATCTCGGAAATGAAAGGATACCTGTCGGCAAAGTTCGACTGTGAGAAGATCTTCTCCGCCTCCGGGGAAGCACGCCACCAGTTGGTCCTTATGATGGCCATCGACATTGCCATCTATCACCTTTTCTGCATACACAACCCTCGGAACATATCTGAGGTCAGGGTGGAACGCTACAAGAGGGCGATAGAATGGTGCAAGCAGGTAAGAAGCGGAGAGGTGAACCCTCAGGATCTTCCGCTGCTCAAGCAGGAAGTCCGGGAGGCATCCGCAGGAATACAGGTCAGAAGCAACCCTAAACGAAACAACTTTTTTTAAGATATGGCAAGGACAAAAAAGAAACACAGAAAGATCGTGTCCGGAGGACAGGTGAACCGCCTGCCGGATCAGACGATCATACTCCAGCCACCACATCGTGGCGGACTGGATGTCTCGTACTATATGAACAGCATACGCAGTGCCGAGCATATAGACTTCCCACGCAGAAGCAGACTCATCGACCTGTATGAGGATGTCAAGATAGACTCACACCTCTTTGCGGTACTCCGCAAGCAGAAGGCAGCGATCCTCTCTTCTGAAATCCAGTTCACCCGTGACGGTGATGTCGATGAGAAGATACAGGAACATATCGAATCCCCTTGGTTCAGGAGATTCATTTCAGACATCATCGACGATGCTTGGATAGGTGTCGGCGGTTCTCTCTTCCAGTTCTACCGTGACGAGAAAGGCTGGATCAACTATGAACTCGTGGACCGCAAGCACGTGGACGCTGACAAGAGGATGATCATCACCCATCAGGAAGGTATGATCGGGGAAAGCTGGGATGAATTCGGAGACCTCCTCTATATCGGAAGTCCTCGGCAGATCGGTGATCTCGCAGTCGCAGCCTTCTGGGTAATCCTCAAGAGGAACAATGTCGCAGACTGGGCAGAACTCGCTGAAATCTTCGGAAGGCCTATCAGGGAGGGCGTTTACAACGCCTGGGATGAGAAGGCAAGGGAGAAACTCATCGAGGACATCTACAATATGGGCGGTGCAGGCGTGATCGTGCATCCGGACGGTACAAAGATAAACCTCATCAAGGCTGACAACGCAAGCGGAAGCGGTGACCTCTATGAGAAGTTCTCGACATTCTGCAACAATGAGATATCGAAGGCCGTAAACGGAAACACCCTCACCACCGAAGCCGGAGACAAAGGCACCCAGGCACTCGGTACCGTTCAGAAAGACGGTGAGAAGGACATCATCTTCTTTATCCAGCAGAGGATCCTTGACATCCTGAACTATGAGGTTACGGACGTGTTCCAGGCTATGGGCATCAATACCGACGGAGGCAAGTTCTCATTCGTTCCTGAAAAGAACAAGGACCTCACCGCCAGGATAGCCATCGACTGCAAACTCAAGAACGAAATCGGATTGATCATCGATGACGAATACTTCTATGAAGAGTATGGTATCCCGAAGCCGGACAACTACGACGAACTGAAGGCACAGCAGGAAGAGGCAAAGAAGGCAGCAGCCCAGGCTCTTGAGAACGAGCCTGAACCGGAGCCGGAGCCCGATGACGACGAGCCTGACGATGATCCTGATGACACACCGGATGAACCGAAGCCGTCAAAGAAAAAACAGAAGGGAATCATCAACGCCTTACGCAGTTTTTTCTCGGCAGCCCCGGAGAGCGACGGGGCGGATTTAGACTGGTAGTGGATTCGCTTTACAGAAACGCAGCAGAAACGCCCGTAGAGGCTCCGTTTGTTTTCGACAGCCACATACTCGCAGAGGCTCTCAAAAACCTCTATAAACGCAAATATGACCCCAAAAAAGAGATAGATCCGCTTCTGTTCTCGGAAGTCTCCCGTATATTGGGCAAGGCAGTCGATGAAGGCTTTGGAAATCCCGACATCGAGGATGAATTCATTCGCCAGCTCAAAAGCAGCACCGAAGTATTCTCTGCGTTCAAGACCCACCGTATGGGGCGTGATATGGCAGCAAAACTTCTCGATGACAAAGGGCAATTGAAGTCCTACCGTCAGTTCAAGCAGGATGTCCTGCCTATCGCAAGCCACCATATCGACAACTGGCTCAAGACGGAGTACAACACCGCCGTACGGAGGGCACACCTCGCTGCCGACTTTGAACGCTACAAGAGGAATGCGGACATACTGCCTAATCTTCGATGGGAGCCTTCGACATCCGTAAACAAGCGAGAACTGCATATCCCGTTCTATGACAGGGTGTGGGCGATTGACGATCCTTTCTGGGCTGACAACTTCCCCGGCTCACTGTGGAACTGCAAATGCGGTATCTCTCCGACGGATGATCCGCTGACGGACAACTCGGACATCATCACCCTCGATGTCAAGCCTCACAAGGGACTTGACGGGAATCCTGCCGTCACAGGGCAGATATTCTCCGATGATCATCCGTACCACCCAGCCGACTGCCGGCACTGTCCTTTCGGAAAGGTCAAGCCTCTTCAGATCATCAACGCCAAGAAGGACTGCTACGCCTGCGGAAAGGTTCAGGCGGTTATTCAGGATGCAAAAGAGAAGGCAAGACAGAGACGTAAGGAACTGATGAAGGTGCACTACCTCAAGATTAGGGATAAGATCCTTGATGAGTTCGGCGCAGATACAATTATCCCAATACCAATAAAGAGTTCGGATTGTACGGGAAAACTGAAATTGCGTCCACCTGCATTAAAAGAAACTTTGAGAGGAACTGCCCACACGCCAAACATCGACAGTAAGTATTGCCTTCTGAAAGCCATTCAGAATCCGCATAAACTTCGTCATAGGAATTATGAAGTTTTAGGTGCCCGAAAGAATTTATCGGACCCTATCGACAAACAGAATGTTCAGAGGAAAGCCGATAGAGGCGTAACCGGATATAACTTCTATGAGTTCGACTATAAGGGTAAGACCTGGATTCTCGGATTCGAGGTAATCAAGGGTGAATACGAGCAACCTTACTTCGTGGCTCTGAAATAAAAAAACTCTCACGGAACTTACAGGGTGAAGTCCCCGGCCGTGAGAGTAATTTTCGGATGTTTACAAAAGTTACGAGCCGAAGCCCCTAACCCATCCGACTGCAAATATACAGTTTTATTTTTAATTACAAACAAAATGCCTTAAAATGGACTTCAAACAGTTTACAAAGGAAATCGAAAAGCACGAGAAGGAGATAGACACCCTTGCCCGTAGGAGATTCCCTGCAAAGGTCGCAGCCAAGGCAGAAAGGCACTACAGGGGAAACTTCAGCAGAGGCGGTTTCCTGAATAACGGTCATCATCCCTGGAAGACCACAAAACGGCAGATGTCCGGAGGTGAAGATGCAGCATCGAAGTATGGTCCTCTGCTCTCCGGAAGAGAACACCTCAGGAGCAGCGTCATAGGAGAATCAATGCCTTACAGGGCAAAAGTCTATAACAGGGTACCATACGCTGCCATCCATAACTTCGGAGGTACATTCACCATCCATCCTGCCGTCACACCAAAGATGAGACGGTTCGGCTGGGCGAAGTACCGGGAAGCCGGAGGAAAGGACAACCCCGAAGCATCGGGAAGATGGAAGGCTCTTGCTCTGACAAAAAAGGCAAGACTCGACATCAACATCACCATCCCACAGCGTCAGTTCATAGGCAGGAGTGCAGAACTCGAAGCCGGAATCTGGGATGATCTTGACAAGGAACTTGAAAACATTTTGAACAAATAATGGAAAGCATCAAACTCGCAATTCTCAGACGTATTCAGGAGAATATGCCTGACATCAGGACAATCGACGAAGACTACGGACAACTGGAATACCCGTCAGACCAGTACCCGATATTTTTCCCGGCAGTATTCATCAGCGTCGATGAGACAGAATGGGAGACCATCGGCAGTATGTCGCCACTGGTCCAGAACGGCACAAGGACAGTCACCCTGAAACTCGCATTCGACTGTTACCACGACACGCACGCAGGATCCACGACGGAACACTTCATAGAACAGAGGGAGGCAAAGGCGAAGGAACTCTTCAGCCTGGTTCAGAACTGGAGACTCAAGAAAGGGATGAGCCCGTTCTGCCGGATCAAGGATAAGGAATATCCACTTGGCGGTGGTGTCAAGGTCTATGAGATAACATTCAGGGTCATCGACAACACATTTGAACGCTAATCGAACAGGGACAGCTGCTGTGCCGTCAGTCTCGGTACCTTGATCTTCGGCTTCGGCTTTATGCCCTCCTCAGGATGTTCCTTGCTGTACTGTCTCAAGATGGTCATAATGCGGTCCTCCGACAGAAAGAACTCCTGCTGCGATAGGATCTTGAGAGCATCATCAAAACGAAGACGCTGTACCTCCGTCCAATAATACCAACGTTGGCACAGTTTCTTGTTCCTTTCCTTGATTAACTCCTTGTTTCGACCTCGAGACATTTACAGACATTGTTAGAAATCAACAATATGCAAAGATAGGGAGAACGTCACAGCATTCTCCCTATCTTATTAAAAATTAACTTAAAGCCCTATTCTACGGCCATTTTCCTTGCCGTCTCGAAGTCCGGCTGCATATTGTGCAGCAGGTCTGCCAAGTGATAAAGCCCCTCATCCGGGATGTTCGCACTGGTCATAATGCTGAACACGTATGCAATTTCGCTCTGGAGTGCAAGGTAATTCTCCACCGGACATCCTCCGGTCTTGACCGATATCGTGAATCCGTCCTTATCAAACCGCACCATTTCCGCACCTCCTTTCCTTGATCACAAGTTTCACTTCCTGAGATTCCCGGAGCAACTGCCGGAAGTCGGCCATCAGTTCCTCCCGGCGTTCCTGGTTCCTGACCTCACGGATATCCGCATACAACTGGAACAGATCGCCCTCGCTTACGAGGTAACGCTTCCTGAACTGGTTTCTCTTTCCCATATCACTGTCCTCCTACATAGGCAAAGACAACTGACTGACAGTGATCGCCAGGACTGGCTGGAGTCCTGCAACCTCCTTCCTCATCAGGAAGGTCCGTCTCGAGACAGACATCAGCCTGCACATCTCTTCGCTGGCAAAGAGCAAACGCCCTATCTTGACGAACTGACCCGGATATCGGTCTCTCCTGTCATAGATGGATCCACTCTTGTAGCCGAGCTTCACGGCCATCTCGTGGAACGGGTACATCTTCCGGTCATTCACGATCTGGAAAGACACATCCGGAAGGGCTGCGTATGATCCGGTCCTCCGCAGTTCCGGCAGCACCTCCGATGTCACCCACTTCCGGAACGCCTTTGCCTCCGGCTTGCGTGATTGGAAGATCAGATGATAAAGTCCGGATTCATTTACGATGGCCATTCGTTGGGTTCCTGAGGGGGTCGGTAATGCCGACCCCCTTCTTTCGTCTTCATCAAGACGGGATACAGCATCTTTGTGATTGGAAATGTCGAGGGCTGAACATACATCCTTTGCGACAAAATAAGGGACACCATTAAGAACAATGGTCCTGACTTGAGTACCTCTGAATGTGTACTCGTTTGGCAGTAAGGTGCCAGCTTCATTCTTTCGGGTCTGCATACTGAAAAGAATTAAAGGGTTAATAAATAAAAAAGCCTCCGTGCTGCAGACCCACATACACAGAGGTATATCAGTACCGTTCCAAACGGCTCACGAAGGCTCAAATTCTCATTTGACACCTCTCGACAATGAATATGTAGGTCTGCGAGGGCAA
>JAFUJQ010000012.1 GCA_017473705.1 Bacteroidales bacterium
TTGATTCGTTTGAATCAGAAATATGATATAACCTAATAATCAATTTGGTTGGTTATGTTTATCTTTTGTAATGATGCAAATGCAAGAGCGAGGAGAATGATTCATGAAGAAGAAAGTATATGTATTATGCGCCGTGATTCTAGCGATCCTGGCTGCAGTGGTCTTTCTGAAGAAAGACGAGATATTCCAGCGGGGCAATCCAATCCCTTATCTGAATGCTGTGGTCCAACTTTCGGAAACCAATCCCTATGTGGCAGTGGATGAAGAAAATAGAATCTATATCTCCAAACGAGGGGATAAGGAAGCACTCTTTCAGATGATCCAGGATACATATGGTGTAGAATTCATTGATCAGCTTGGAAGTGGTTATCTGTTTTCGGACGGCGAAAAGAGTTATATCGTTAGCTCTGAAATCTACTGGGGTAGATTTACGGTCTGGACCTTACCATCCAGACACAAAGACCATTATTATTCAAATGAAAACTAAAATGGCGGCGTAGCCCTTTGAGGTTACGCCGCCATTTTTAATGGTAAGGTTTATCGCTGAATGACATGGGAGAGCATCAATGAGCAAGCCAGCTCAAAATTGTTTCCCGCAGAGTATCCATGTCCAGTACGCCATAGGCAAATCCCTTTCGAACAAGCTCTTCGGGCAGGTACTCGTCGTACTTATCAAACAGTGGAAGTTCCTTGGGATATACCAGCTCCAGGGGATCGATGGGTTTTTGTATCTCATCCCGGACAATTCGGTAGAAATCTTCTTCGGATACCTTCATGGTAAACTGCATGTAGTAGGGCCTTGCTGAGTCAAAGTTCTTAAGTCCCAATCGGTCACCACATTTGATCTTCAGGAAACGTTCCATGGCGAGGAATGCGTAGGTGCCCACCCAGGGAAGCAGGCACCACATATTGCCGCCCAGATTGATCAGAGGGGTATCCGCAGCACCGGAATTTTCGGCTGTATAACGTGCCTGATCCAGTCTGGCAACGGCGTTTTTCATGAGATATGGATACTGCTTATCTTCTTTCAATACCTTGCGCATCCGTTGCAGGATCTTGGTGTGCAGATCTCCGGGACACTCGCCAAAGTAGGCAGGAATGCTGCCCTTGACCTGCTCGCAGTATACCAGATGGCGTTTGTGATCCACATCCAGAACAACCCACACATGGCCGGCAATGGCCAGCTTTTCACCAACAGGAGGCGGCAGCACGACCGTACCCAGTTCCTGAGACTCGCTGCGAACGGTGTATTCTTCGCTTTCCACGAATACGCCGTAGAACTTGAAGGAGTTGACTACCCGTTCACCCGCAAGGCCTACGATCAGACCCCCTTGCTCCGTCTGCTGGATATGATCTATTTTGATCAGATGCCGTAGCAGGACCTTATAGTCTTCCTGGGATATTCGGCGGAAGTAGTGAAGCCGCAGGATGCGGTCCGCCAGTGCCTTTGGGGATAGCTCTCCGCAGGATGCAAGGGTGGACATGGTCTGGTGGTACAGAAGGCTGTAAGGAAGACGGTCCAGTCGGGGCGGTTCGCACCATTTTTCCTCCAGATAAAGCTGTACCAGCGAAATGCCCTGCAGCAGCTTCCAGGGGATCGTAGCTGGGAGCATTGCCCTTGCTTCAGGTTCATCCTCACGCATTACGAACCACATCTCAGATGGCTGTCCTCGGCGTCCAGTGCGTCCCATGCGCTGAAGGAAGGAGGAAACCGTCCAGGGTGCGTCGATTTGGAATGCCCGCTCAAGCCGTCCAATATCGATTCCCAGTTCCAGTGTAGCCGTAGTTACGGTAGTCATATACTGGGACTCATCCTTCATGACCTCCTCGGCAGTTTCCCGATAGGAGGCAGAGAGGTTGCCATGGTGAATAAGGAACCGATCACGCTCGTGCTGCAGCTCGCAGTATTGCCGCAGGGTAGTGGTGACGGTTTCGCATTCTTCCCGGGAGTTGACGAACACCAGGCATTTCTTACCGCGGGTATGCTCATAGATATATCCGATACCTGGATCTGCGTTCTTAGGAGCATCAGCAGTCTTTTCTTCCAGAACGGGAAGCGCATCGTTTATCTCTTTACCCTCAGCAGCCTGAACATCCTTCACATAGAAGTGTTCCATGCTAATCCGCCATTTGCTTCCCTTAGCTTCAATCTTAGGGATGATAGTCTTGCGGCCAGTGCCCAGAGAGAGGAATTCTCCGGTACCCTCCGGATCACCGATAGTTGCGGAAAGGCCGATCCGGCGGGGATTGACACCTGCGATTCGGCTGAGCCGTTCGATCAGGCACAGAGTCTGTCCATCCCGGTCACCCCGGAGCAGGGAATGGACCTCGTCGATGACAACGAATCGGAGATCACCGAACAATTTTGGGATGGCAGCGTGCTTATGAAGCAGCATCGCCTCCAATGATTCCGGTGTGATCTGCAAAATGCCGGAGGGACGCTTCATCAGGCGGCTCTTGTGGCTCTGTGCCACATCTCCATGCCAATGCCAGACCGGGATATCTGCTTCGGCACAAAGGTCGGTCAGACGAGAGAACTGATCGTTGATTAGCGCCTTCAGAGGCCCCACATAGATGCAGCCCACAGACGCAGGGGGATCCTCAGAGAATAGCGTGATGATTGGGAAGAAGGCAGCTTCTGTCTTGCCGGAGGCGGTGGACGCAGTCAGCAGAACATTTTCGTCGGTATTGAAAATGGCGTCCGCTGCAGCCACCTGGATTGCCCGGAGGTTATCCCAATGGTTTCGGTAGATATAGTCCTGTACAAAGGGTGCATAACGGTCAAACACACTCATATGCTACCTCTTACAAATCAAACTCGGCAAATTGCTGATCGGTGGATTCTTCAATAACAGCGTTCTGTGCGTATGTGAAGGAATCACTGCCAAGAAGGGTACGAACCTTCACCTTCGGATTCTGATAAACGATATCCAGCACCTCAATGAAGTCACGAATCACCTCACGGGGCGTGATATGGGTGTCGGCGCCAATGCGGCCAAATTCGATCTCAATGAAATCAACCATGTCCTGCTGCGTGACGATCTGCTTGTACTCATAAAGTCCTGCGTGGATGTCTGCCAGCTTTTCAATGAGGATCAGCATTTCCTCATTGGTCAGCGGCAGAAGACGAATCACAGGGGACAGGAGATCCTTGTGCTCTCCGGAGAAGTGGCCCTCGGCCAGTCTGGAGCGCAGTGCTTCATAACTGTATACACCCCGCCGGGGATCCTCCATGCACAGAGGTGTGCCGCAGAGAATAAAGCCCAGGTGCTGCGCTTTGCCCTGCATGGCATCATTGTACATGGTCAGAATCTTTTCGTAGTTATACTGTCGGGTGATGGCATTGGGGATCTTGTAGATATTCACCAGTTCATCAATGAGGACCAGCATACCGCTGTATCCTGCCTGCTTTAGAAACGCAGCGAAGATTTTGAGGTACTCATACCAGTCATCGTCTGTGATGACGATATTCACCCCCAGCTCCTGCCTTGCTTCGGTCTTGGTGTTGTATTCGCCCCGGAACCATTTGAGGACCTTAGCCTTGGTCTCATCGTCACCGGAAATGTGAGCCTTGTAGTAGAGGGTCAGCAGCCTTGCAAAGTCAAAGCCATGAACCATTTCGTTAAGAGAGTAAATGACTGCGGAAATCTTCTTCTCAACCAGCGGAGCAAGGCCAGGATCGTTCATGCTCAGTCCGGAAGAAATCATGACCTCCTGCTGGACGTTATTGATCCACCGATCCAGAATCAGGGACAATGCACCGCCTTCGGGCTTGGTCTTGGTGGACATATTGCGGATCAGTTCCTTGTAAGTGGCAAGACCCTGACCACGGGTTCCCTGCAAACGCCGCTCCGGGGACAGATCCGCATCCACAACAACAAAATTCTTCGCCATAACATAGTTGCGGATAGTCTGAAGCAGAAAGCTCTTGCCGCTGCCGTACTTACCCACGATAAAGCGAAAAGAGGCACCGCCGTCAGCGATAATCTCTACATCCCGCAACAGGGCATCGATTTCTGCAGTACGGCCCACGGTAACATATTGCAGACCTACCCGGGGTACAACGCCGCCTTTTAAGGAATTGATCAGGGTCTGGGAGATTCGTCTTGGAATTTTCATGGCTTTACCATCTCTTTCAAATCATCGATATAGTCCTCGATCAGCGCAGGGGTATCGTCCATAACCGAGTCCAGGAATATTTCGTACAGTTTATCATTGATGCTGTCCGATAAAACGGACAGCATATATCCCTCAGCCTGTACCCAACTCCAATCCTGTCCATAAAGGAGGCATTGAAGAAGGCGATATTCTGCAGGTGTCAGGGGAGATTCCAGGGCAGGAGACGGATCATCCTGCATTTGAGCAGGCGCATCCTCCTTGCATTCCGGTGTAGTCTGGGTTTCGGGGAAATCTTCTTCCAGTTCATCCTCCACGGTCAATTTTTCCTGCGTCACCGCGGCCTCTTCACGAATTCTGGCAAGCTGCGAATAATCGATTGTAATTTTCTTGGCTTCAGCAGCTTTCTTCTCAGCCAGAAGGGCTTGAGTCTCCTCACGGATAATTTTGATCAGCCACTTGGTATCTGTTTCGTATTTAACCGGGTGTTTGTAGGAATATTCTTCCCGCATGACGGCGTCAATTGTTTTCAGGACATCCTCCAGCTTGCTGCTTGGCCGCAGGGGACCGGCGTGCTTTGTGACGGTCCAAAGACCGTTCTGGCAGCGATAGATACAGCGCTCGTCCACTGCGTATTCGCAGCTTCGCGTTTTAAGCGGGTTGCAAAAAACTGCGGTATCGAAAAGGCGTACCTGATACTGGCTGAGCTTACCAAAATATTGTTCTACCATGGTCTTTTTGGTTCGAGTTGCATAATGGTTCGATACCCGGCGCAGCACACGGACAATGACAGTATCACAGTCAGCCTGATTTGCTCCGTAGAACTTGGATCGAGCAAGCCATTTGGGTGCTAACTGCTTCAGGGCATACATGATCTTTGGTTCATCCTGATCCTGCACCATGTCAAGAATAGTGATGCTCCTGTCAAACACTACTTGAGGAGAATCACCCAGCAGGTTTGGATCCAGGTTGTAATAGACAACATAGTCTGTCAGCCATTTGGACAGATACGAGAGAATGCTGCTATCAAGTTCGCCGTAAGAATCTTGGAATGCCTTAAGTTTATAATACCCGTCAAGCGGATTCTCGACACCGACCTGATTGATCAACTCATAGATATACAGGAACGCAAAGGATAGGGAAGTCTTTTGGATATCACCTTTGCGCAGTTTGGTCCGCCATGAGAAATATCCCCGAAGCTCCTGATCAGTCAATGCCTGATATGTGGGATAATAGCGTACCACATTACCATTGAAGGTATAATCATCTTCGTAGTTAGCAAGCAGCTTAGCCTGCTTGAGAAAGATAGACTCTCTGGATTGCCAGTTGTTATTAGAACTATTTTCAAGAGACCGGGCGGTACGGATCATTGACGGTACTCGCTCAATAGGTTGCGGGTTTCTTGGACGAATTGGTTCGTCTTTGAAGATCGTTCCGTAGAACCACTCTGCGGCCTTTTTCATTCTATTGGTATCCGTATCCTCCACGCTCCTCTCGTTCAAATGTTTGCTATTATCATACACTATCCATGAAGTACAGTCAAGCACGCAAAGATAACATAATGAAATCAAAGAAGCAGAACAAGCGGTATGCTCCAATATGGATCACACCGCTTGTACTTATTCAGAGTGCTTCAGAACCAGATCAATAAGATCATAAATCAACGCCTGTTTCTCAGGCGAAACGTTGTCAAGTTTATCAGCAAGGATAGTTGTCTTAACCTTGAAACCATGGGTTATTACATCACAAAGAATCTCATCGGCAGATACTTCAAGTGCATTGATGATTTTCAGAAGAGACTCCAGGGATGGAATTCTTTCACCGCGTTCGACCATACCCATATAGTTTTTGCTCAGCTCTGCTTTGAATGCCAGATCTTCGATGCTCATGTTCTTCGCGTTGCGACACTTGCGAATATTCCGTCCGATTCTCTCCATTTCCATGGGTATGACCTCCTAATAGTGATATTCAATCACAAATAGTATAGGTAATTCCCCCGATTCTGAAAACCAACTATATGTGTTTCAGAATAACGGTTAGTGGTGCTTTTTGAAAAAATATATGGTACAATGCTTGTGTATTCTAATATAGATGGAGGAATCACTCATGGTATACAATCGCAGAAAGAAAGAATCAATAGGGGCATCATTGACAGAGTCAGAAAAAAGGATGCGCAGGTGTGCCTTTACAGGTCATAGGCCGGAAAAGATTATCGGTTACGAGGGACGGATCATTGTAGAACTAAGGAAGGAAATCCTCAATGCAATATCAGATGGATACCGCGTATTCCTGACAGGTATGAGCAGGGGAGTCGACCTATGGGCTGCTGACATCGTAATTGAATTGCGCCGGTACAATAAAGATCTGAAGCTCATGTGCGTGATTCCATTTGAGGGAATGGAAGACAACTGGCCAGTAGATTGGAAGAAGCATTATAACATGGTTCTCAAGCAAGCTGACTGGGTACAGGTGCTCTCAGACCGATATTCGCCGGATGTCTATCAGAGGCGCAATCAGTGGCTTGTGAATCGTTCTTCCAGACTGATCGCAGTTTTCAACGGGGAACCCAGTGGAACCGGAAATACAATCCGATATGCCCGAGAACAGGGAATCCCGATTCATATGATTGAGGTATGAGATATGAAGAAATATATATTGCCTGTTTGTGCTGTCCTACTCGTTTTGATTTGCATTATTGCCACCCTGCCGGCACCCGAACCAGAACACTGCGCGATCTGCGATTCCATTCCGTATCATGCTCCTGCGTTAGTTAACCTGGCCACCGGTGAAGTAGGAGAGTTGACCGTGTATGAGCCGCATCCATTCAAAGCAGGGGAGCTATGGGAATACCAGCAAGGCGGAACATTTAGCTTTTTGACGGTTGCAGGTGTCACCGGTTATCGGGATACAGCAAGATGGGAGTTCCATATCAGCATTCCTATAGAGCAAAATGAGTATGAGGAAAAGTATTTCTGTAAATCCTGCAGAGAAAAATTACAGCCTTTCTCTCAGACCGGATTTGTTTTGGCAGACTTGCGTCTGCCTTCAGAGCCGGAAATATATTTCATTCAGAATAATTGTGAGATAAAGCTGGAGAATTATCTAATCCATATGGAGTGGAATGAATCAAATCAGTATGAGGTAACAGTAATAGGTACCATTGATTCTTCCGTATTCTCGGATCATCCGATTGACTATGAATGAAAAGATCAGGCAGCGCCTCCTTGAAGAGAAGCGCTGCCTGCAGTTTATTTCCACTTGATGGATATGTGAAGTCTGCCATCTGAAAGACTTGCAGTTATAGATCCTCCCATCTGCTCCACCAGGGTCTTGGAAATTGCCAGCCCCAAACCATTTGAATTCCGGGCAGCTTCCACGGTGAAAAAGCGGTCAAAGAGCTTGCCTACCTGAACCTCATTCAGCCCGGAAGCAGTGTTAGAGAACACGATTTCACCGTCATCATGGAGGGTGATCTCCAAATCACCGTCGCTGTATTTCAGTGCGTTGTTCAGGATATTGCTGAACACTCTGGCAAGAGCATCCCGGTTCAGCTGCTTTTCGATCCGCTTGCCGCTCATGTGGATCCGGGGCTGGATACCCCGGCTGGTGAGGGCGCCGTAGAAGGCGGCGATGCTTTCCTCCAGAACACCGTTCACATGGACTGTTTCCATGATCATCTCCTCGGTGGAGAGGATGACAGAGTAGCGGAACAGTTCTTCGGTGAGCTGCTTCATGGCCTCCACCCGGTTTTCAACCAAGGATAAGTACCGGGCAGCGTCTTCACTCTTATCTTCTTTTTGAAGCAGATCCAGATAACCGCAGATGGCAGTCAGGGGTGTACGCAGGTCATGGGAGATATTGGTGACTGCTTCTTTCAGTTCCCGGTCACCGTTCAGGTACTTATGCCGCTGTTTGCGCAAGATGCGAAGCTGCTCATTGATGTCTGCCGCCAGCTTTCGCATATAGGGGTCACGGGTAGAAATGTCAATGAGCGTGTTGGTATCTGCTGTCAATCGGTCACGGAACGCTTCTGCAATCTCCTGTGCCGATTTGCGCAGGAAATAAACCTTTGCAGCAAGCACAAAGATAATCAGAAGCAATATTCCGATGATGATTAACAGCAGATTTTCCATAACAGTCCTCTTATTTTATATCTTTTTTCTTGAACAACATACCGCCGACAAGCAATGTCACGATGGTAAATACAGCACTCATGGCAATCGCACGGACAGGACACTCAATGGCAACATTACTCAACAAAAGAGCCTGTCCGTTAGGAAGTAATTCCAGAGTCACTTCACATACAGTACGGATCATGCCAGACAGATACAGCGGATTTGGTGCAGACTCCTGCATCACAACTGCACCATAGTTGTTGTACGTCATGATTTCATTTATATCTGGCTCACACAAGCGGTCATCTAAAGCGGAAGCAGCCATTGCAAGAATGATGAATACCGCAAAGGTGTAGATGATGGTCATTGCTTTATTAGAAGAAAGACTTCCAATCACAGTATAGAGTGCAGCAAAAGATACTGCAAATCCCATTGCTACAAAAATATAGCCAACAAATTCAGATACCTCCACCTCTAACGGTCCAATCAATCCAAAAAGCAACGTACAGCTCAGCAGCCACACCGCAGTTAGAACGATTGATGCAAATGCACAGGAAATAAAATTGGACAAGAAGATTTCATCTCTCTTATGTCCGATACATAATTTGTTGCGAATGGTTCCTTCGGAAAACTCAGTCCCAAGAAACATACTAATCAGCAATGCAAGGAATGCCCCGATGAGCGGAGCCTGATTGAAATAACAATCTTCCAGACTCACGGCATAGCCCCTCGCCGCCATCGCTTCAAAAGAACCAGCGCTATTGAATACACTTGCAAGAGATAGAATCACAACAATTCCCACAACGCACCATGAAAATCTATCTTTACTGAAACGATGAAAGTTTGCAGTAATCAACTTACGCATTACTGCCACCTCCCACAAGAGAGATATAGTAACTCTCCAGACTTTCATCTTTCTCCTGCATGGACAGCACTTCGCAATTTTCCTTTGCCAGAGCAACGGTGAGTTGGGTCACATTGACTTTTGCGTACACATCAGCGGTGGTTGCAGAGATGATCTTATATTCCAGATTCATGGAATCCAGAACACGAGCAAGAACTGCGGTATCGCTGACTTCCATGCGGACACATTTGCGGCAAGCTGCATCCAGTTCCTCGGCACTCAGTTCTTTTACCATGCGTCCGTTATCAATGATACCGTAATGGGTGGCCAGACGTGAAAGTTCGTCCAGAATGTGACTGGAAATCAGAACGGTGATCTGTCTTTCACGGTTCAGCTTCAAAATCAACTCACGCATTTCCACGATACCCTGGGGGTCAAGACCATTCACAGGTTCGTCCAAAACAAGGAAATCGGGATCACCGGCTAAGGCGACAGCAATGCCAAGACGCTGCTTCATACCCAGAGAAAAGTTCTTTGCTTTCTTCTTTCCGGTGTTCTCCAAGCCCACCAGCTTCAGCAGTTCGGGAATACCCTCATAGGACGGTAAACCAAGAACGAGATACTGTTGCTTTAGATTTTCCTCCGCAGTCATATCCATGTAGATGGACGGCGTTTCCACCACAGCACCCATGCGGCGGCGGGATTTCGTAATATCCTTGCTGTCATTGCGGATGCCGTACAGAGAAAAGTTACCGGAAGTCGGCTCCTGTAATCCGCAGATCAGTCGGATCAAGGTTGTCTTACCAGCGCCGTTCTTTCCCACAAAGCCATAGATGGAGCCTTTGGGAACGTGCATGGTCAATCCGTTCAGGGCTTTGAAATGTTTGTACTGCTTCCCGAGGTTATCGGTTGTCAGAATGTAATCCATTGGGATTCCTCCTTTTCTGTGATAGCCTGATTCTAAACCGAAAAGGTAAAGGAAACGGTCAAGAAAAGAGTAAAGATTTCGTCAAGATTTTATTCAGCCAGCTTATATCCGATACCCCAGACCGATTCGATGTAGTCTGTGCCGCCTGAATCCCGGAGCTTCTTGCGAAGATTACTAATATGCTGTTTCAGGGAACTTTCCGTACAGTCGGGCGTATCCTGACTGATCCGATCCAGTATCACAGATTTAGCAATGACCTGTTTGGGGTTCTGCATGAGCAGTTTCAGAATGGCATACTCCGTTTTGGTCAGGCGGGCTTCGACGGATTTTGCGGTCACCTCATGGGAAGTCTGATTCAGCCGCAGATCGCCTACAGCAATCACATCCGATGTACTGCTGCCAGCCTTGCGAAGCTGTACGGTGATACGGGCCAGAAGCTCCGCCGCGTCAAATGGCTTGGTGATGTAGTCGACCGCACCGCCCAGGAGCAGATTCACTTTATCCTGCACATCAACCTTTGCGCTGACCACGATGACCGGAATGCCCTGAATTTTGAGGAGCACTTCCTCGCCACTCAGGCCAGGGAGCATAAGATCCAGCAGAACCAAATCGGGTTTGTTTTGAGAAAGCAGGAGCAACGCTTCCGTGCCGGAGTAAGCCCGCAGCACATCATACCCATTACCCCGGAGCAGTTCTTCCAGCATATTTCCAATATAAATATCATCATCAATGACGGCAATCGTTTTCATAGCGCACCTCGACGATCAGAATACAACAATTCTAACGATATAAAGAACCAGATTCAAGATAGAAATCCTTAATTTTTTAATAAAGAAAAAGGACAGGCTTTCCTGCCTGTCCCCAAATGTTTAATCATCCCACATATGTCTTTTCCAGTATTCATCAGTAGCCTTATCATAGGCAAACCGGACACTGGCAATATTCTCACCGTTCAGAATGGAGAAATAGGCCTTCTGGGTAATCTCGCTCAGCTCCCGGTTATGGTTGAAGAGGGAAGAGGCGATCACAACAGCGAAGACAGCGTCCGGGTACTTGGCTTCAATCTTTGCTTTCTCTGCAGGCGCGGCCTGCAGCAGCTCATTCATTCCAGGAATCATACTGAAAACGGCTTCCTCTTTGGATCGCAGATCCTGCATTGTGATGTTCTTATCCATAATCTATCTCTCCTTAAAACGCACTAAGCGGCATTATAGCATAGATTCTGAGGTTGGGCAAGTTAATTTCGCTTTACTTGAAGAGATATGTTAGAGGGGATTTGTTGACAAAGCCAGAATTCGGTATTATAATAACTCCAGAATTTTGGAAAGGAGTTGAGCTTCATGATGACCGTTTATATCATTTGTTACGATATTCGAAGCTTTGCTCCTTTGACTCAGGGCAGATAATTGCCCGAGGAATAGGTATGTACTATGGCGCAAGCTTCATGCTTGCGCCATTTTTCGTTTTCTGGAGGACACTATATTAGATAATAAAGGTTTTGATTTATGGGCTGACGGTTATGACCGCAGTGTGGATATTAGTGATGAAGATGATACTTACCCCTTTGCCGGATATAAGAAGGTCTTGGCTGGCATTTATGAGGCAATCCGGTTAGGGCAGGGGAAGAGGGTGCTGGACATCGGGTTTGGTACCGGTGTTCTGGCTGGCATGCTCTACAAAAATGGGTATGAGATTACCGGAATTGATTTCTCCGAGAGAATGATCCAAATTGCTCAGGAAAAGATGCCTTCTGCCAGACTGATTCATCATGATTTTTCCAAGGGCCTGCCGGCCGAGCTTGCTGATTCAAAATATGACGCAATTATCTGTACCTATGCGATTCATCATCTGGATGATGCTGCTAAGACAAAATTTCTGAAGGAACTCCAGACTCATTTGAACATAGCAGGTAAAATCTACATCGGCGATGTGGCATTTTGTACCCGTGAGGAGCTGAACGCTTGCCGGGAGAGCTGTGGAGATGAATGGGATGGAGACGAGTTCTATATTGTTGCGGAGGAAGTATCCAGGGAAATTGTGGGAGTACAGTTTGAGAAGGTTTCTTACTGTGCTGGCATACTTTCATTGGATGGTGCAGTATCTATCGGTAAGGAGTAATAAATGGAAGTGACATTTGTAAATCCCGGCATCGACTACATGATTGAAAAGATCATGGCTTTTCAGACCGAGGATGAATCGGCTTTCTGGTCGGAACCTTTATATCATTTCTATCCCCAACTTGACAAAGACTATGCCGCAAGCCTGTCTTTCCCCGAAAGGAAAGAATACATTGAACGAACTATGCGGGCTGTTTATATTGATTTGGAAGATACGATAAATGAAAAAGCGGCATCGTATTCCCGTCATTGGGCTGTATGCAAAGAGCAGATCACCGCAGCACTGTCAGATGCTTTTAGTGTGGATTGTGCAAGCCTGTTCAATGACATACGGTGTAATGTAAGTCTGAATCCTATTGAACCTCGGTTCTTGAAAGAACGATATTATGACACCTTCTATTTGAACAGTGAGAGAGGTGCCATCGGTGGCGGGATTCACGAGATCGTGCATTTTGTTTGGTTCTATGTATGGAACCGGCTGTTTGAGGATAACTACGATGAATACGAGCGCCCATCTATGAAATGGATTCTTAGCGAAATGGTGGTCGAATCCGTGATGAAAGATGAACGGCTCAGTTCCATCAACCCCTACTTCCCCAGGGAACACGGTGGTTGCATCTACCCCTATTTCTTCGATATGGTGGTGGACGGCGAACTGATTTTGGACACGTTGGATTCTATGTACAGAAGTCAAAGCATCGAGGATTTCATGCGAAATAGCTACACCTATTGCTTGGAGCATGAAGCAGAGATTAGAAAACATATCTACAAATCAGAACAATGAGGTGACAAAGATGGATTATACAATTATCCCTTATGACAGAAAATACCGGGATGACATGATCTTCATGGTACTGGAAGCCAAGGACGCTCTTGATCGAGTTCCCAGACTGAACGAGGATCTGCTGGATGTTCAGAAGAATTATCTGGATACCGGCGATATGTTCTGGTTGGCAATCGACGAGCATGACCGTGTGGTCGGCTGCATCGGCTATAACTCCATTCCCGGCACCGCCGAAGTGAAGCTCCACCGGCTCTATATCAAGGCCGCAAGGAAGCACCAGGGCATCGGCACACGCCTGCTCCACACCGTCGAGCTGTATCTGCGAGAGCAAGGCAAAACCGCAGCTCATGTCCACCTGGGTGGCAAGGAATATTTTGAATCCCGTAGCTTCTACCCGAAGCATGGGTATAAGGAGTATGCGCCCAGTATGATGAAGAAAGAACTGTAATATCAATCCATAGGAGGTAGAAGATATGAGTAGATTTGCAGTGATCCTATATCAGAACTTCTCGTTACAAGAAATCACTTGCCTCACTTCTGCGTTGACGGTGTGGTTTGACGAAAAGATTGACTTCATTGCAAGTGAAAATAAGGAATACTTTAGCGAAGAAGGACTGCGTGTTACCCCTACAAAAGTAATGGCAGATGCCACTATCACCGACTATGACTGTGTGATTTTGCCGGGTACGATCAATCCGCTTCCTGCATTATATGATGAAAGACTGATCGGCTTCTTGAAAAACGGAATCAATACCAATGTCGTATTTGCAGCAATTTCATCATCTCCGTTACTGTTAGCAAAAGCAGGCGTATTGAAGGGCAAGAAGTTCACCGCCGGATTCTTCATGCAGATGGCAGAAGTGTTTTCGTTTATCGAAAAAGAGAACTTCACCCACGAAGGGATTGTTTGCGACGGGAATGTTATTACCGGTATCGGTATGTTCTTCCGGGAGTTTGCAGAAGCAGTCTTGCAGAGATTTGAATACGATATTGGAAATAATTTTATGCGCGACAAACCCGAAGATTATACAACAGAAGAACTTACATTCTATTGGTCGGAAGAAGATTACCATGAGTTTTTGGAAGAGCTGAAAGAATATCAGTCCTAAAGTATAACGGAAATAGAGGAGGACATTATGGATATTCAAAAGTTTTGGGATGCTGTTCTGCGGCAGGATGCAGATGCCATCCGTGAATACTTCCATCCCGACGCATGGGTGAACTGGCATAACACCAACGAGCATTTCACCGTGGAGGAATTTATCCGTGCGAACTGCGAATACCCCGGCGAATGGGACGGCGAAGTAGAGCAGATCATTACCACCGATACGCATATCATTACTGCCACTCATGTGTACAACAAGGACGGAAGTATGTCCTGCCACGCCACAACCTTCATCCGGGTGATGGATGGCAAGATCGCATCCGTTGAGGAATACTGGGGCGATGACGGCCCAGCTCCCCAATGGCGGCAAGATAAGGATATTGGTACGACAATCCGATAAACGGTAATATGGAGAATAACAATGCGGCTATTATTTGAGATCGACACAAAAGATTATGACCCTAACGGCAAAGCTTTTGTTCGCCCGTCCGTTCGGGGTATCATCATCCGGAATGGTAAGGTTGCCATGGTACACAGTCTGAAATATGACTATTACAAATTCCCTGGCGGCGGCATTGAGGCCGGTGAGAGTCTGGAGCAGGCACTTCTCAGAGAAGTGGTGGAGGAGTCTGGATTACAAGTCATTACCAATTCCATCCGGGAATACGGTCTTGTACATCGGGTGCAAAAGGGCCAGAAAGAAGCTATGTTCATTCAGGACAACTACTATTTTCTCTGTGAGGTCGAGCCAACAATCCAGGCGCAGCATTTGGATGATTACGAAGCAGAGGAACACTTCACACTTGAATTTGTTGATCCAATCCATGCCATTCTTACCAATCGTGAAGTAGATCATGGCCCCAAAGATCAAATCATGCTGGAACGAGAAGCAAGGGTGCTGGAATTGCTGATGGAGGAAGGGATTATATAATTTTTACTGAAACAGATCGTTTGCTCCTGCGCAATGTGTCGCCGAAGGATGCAGACATTATGTACGACTATCGTAACAACGAGATCTGCGCCATGTATCAGCGGGGCCAGACTAAGGACTATGATGGCATCGTTGCCTTAGTGGAGCGCCGCAAGGACGATGTGATGTCCGTGGATGCTCCATACATGGTGGCGGTTGCGCTGAAGGACACCAACGAGATGGTGGGGGAGATTGTGGTCATGCCAAAGGATGGCACAATCAGCCTAGGATACACCTTTTCCTACAAGCACCACCGGAAAGGCTATGCCTTTGAAGCGCTGACGGCCCTTATCAATATGCTCCATGAGCGATACCCGGAATGGGACTTCATCAGTTTCACCGAAGCGGAGAACGAGCCGAGTATGGCTCTGCTGAAAAAACTGGGATACAAGGACATGGGCTATATCCCATCCATGGAATCTCAGGTGTTTGGAAAGTGGACAACCCCGGCAACGGAAGCAGAGATCGTGCAGGCAACAGGGAAGTAAAAGGAGCGGTCAAATGCACTTTGATAGCGATATCTATTATGGAAATATCGTCAAAGGTGATCTTCGTGGCGCAATCACCTACATAAAGCAGTTCCCGGAACAAATCAACCTCTACAATCGATTCATGGATGTATTCGAGCATGAGCAGTACATAACCTATGAAGTTGATTCAGAGCTGAACAACATTTTGACTGCCTATCAGCAGTATTACCGGGATGTATTTTACCTCTGCATGGAAAAAGACCAGGCTGCGAGTAAACTGAGAGCGCGTCTGGCGGCTTTGTTAGGAATTACAGACGATGGCTTGGAGCTGTGCGATTTGGAGCAGAACCAGCTTGTGAGGCTCTTTATGAGCCGGGGGCTGCACTTCCTTGGCGGCAAGACAAGCGGTTACTATGGCCCCTATATCTGGCGAACGACGGAAACGGTATCTTACGATGTGGAACTGCCTGATGGCATTCAGAGCTATACAGTAAAACTCATTGATGGTTTTATTACCCGGAGCTGGATCGATTACCTTTCCTTTGGTGAGATCGGTCCCGGCGGATGGGCGGACGGTGACGGTACCATCAACTGCGTGAAATCTGCCTGGGACTTTGAAAGTGAGAGATTCCGTGTGTCGCTTCTGAAACACGAAGCCCAACACGCAAGAGATCTGGAAACGGACAAGGATATGTCCTCCGAGGATCTGGAGTATCGGGCGAAGCTAGTGGAGCTGATCTATTCCAGTGAGAGGAATTTGCTGCAAGCATTTGCCAAGGAAGCCGATAACTCCGATAAAAGCAACGGTCATGCAATGGCGGCATTTCGAATCATGAAAGGTTTTTCCGATGCACTTGGCGCGGACCGGATCCATCCTGCTGCAATCACAGTTGAACAGATACGTACTGTAGCACGATACCTGTTTGACAATGCTAGAGAAGGAAAATGAAAATGGAACAACTTGAATTATACATTCCAAAGCTGGAGGATCTGTGGTTCTATCAGAAGATGATGTCTGACCCGGAAACCATGTCCTACAACGATCCCTGGGGCGGTTGTATCGACTACCCGGATGAGGTCTTGCCCGACTGGCATGCGAAATGGGTAGGAAAGGAGCCGGAGCGATTCTACGCCTACATTAAGCGCAGCTCGGACGGAGCATGGATCGGTGATGTGAACTTCCACTATACCCCGGATAAGGACTGGTGGGACATGGGTATCGTGATCTATGCACCCTATCGTGGTGAAGGCTATGCTGTTCCCTCGCTGAAGCTGTTGCTGGATCATGCATTCCGTGTCTGCGGTATTTCCCGGCTCCATAACAACTTTGAAACTACCCGGGACGCTGCCTGGGCTATTCACCGCAAGGTAGGATTTAAGGAAATGGGTGTAGAGGATGGCATCCTCCAACTTATGCTTACGAAAGAGGATTATCTGAGCAATAATCCCTGATTCAGAAAGGACTAATCATGGTTATCGGAATTTTTGGTGAAAGCTGCACCGGAAAATCCACTCTTGCTGAGAAGATTGCCTCCAGCTTTCCCTCCGAAGAATTTACCGGCAAGGACTATCTGCGCCTTGCTAAGAATGAGAACATTGCCAAGGTGATGTTCCAGAACATGCTGAATGCCGCCGTAACCGGCGAGAACATCATTTATGTTATCTCTGAGAAAGAGCATCTTTCGCTGCTGCCGGAGGGGGCCCTGCGTATCCTTGTAACGGCAGATTTGGAACTGATCAAGTCCCGGTTTGCCCAGAGAATGCGTGGCAACCTGCCTGCTCCTGTGGCAGCCATGCTGGAAAAGAAGCACGGCTGCTTCGATGCAGAGTCCCATGACATTCATGTTGTGTCCGGGGAAACTGACTTGGATGCAGTCGTTACACAAATCAATGCGAGGCGATAAGAGATGCTGGAACTGATTGCGATTTCGGAAGTGAATGACGCATTGGCAGAGATGGTTGCTTTCTTCCGAGTAGAGCTGCGATCCTACAAAGGTATCGTATCAAAGCCATATGTGGATGCAGGCCGCGAAGAAATGGAAGAGTATCTTGCGGCTGGTTTCCCGGTATTTGCCGGCTTGGTAGATGGTCAGTATGCCGGTTATGTGGTTTGCCGTGTTGATAACGAGGTCGTGTGGGTGGAATCCATCTTTGTGAAAGAGGAGTACCGCCGTCACGGTGTTGCTTCCGCCCTGCACAGTAAAGCAGAGGAAATTGCTGCTTCTTATGGTGAGGAAACCGTCTATAACTACGTTCACCCCAATAATCATCGAATGATCGAGTTTCTGCGCAAGCGGGGCTATACCGTACTGAACCTAATTGAAATCCGGAAGCCCTACAAAGGCGAAAATCTGACGCAGGCAATTACTGTCGGTAATCATGAATTTGATTATTGAGGGGGAAACAATGTGATCAATTCTGCCAGCAAAACGGTTGTGAGCGATCTTAATGGACCGTACAAGAAATCAGTTTACGCAACTGATGGTTTCCATTCGCCAATCAAAATGCACATAATGCTTTCTGGACATACACATTCAGCCGTGGTATGATGGCCCCATCAATATGAAAGGCGGCAAAAGCATGAAACTTGGTACAAATTTGCAATATTTGCGCAGACTTCACGGCAATATGACGCAGGAAAAACTGGCTGAACAGATGGGAGTATCCCGTCAAACAGTGTCCAAGTGGGAGAACGGCGAAGCAAATCCGGATTTGGACAAGCTGCTGGAACTGAGTAGGCTTTTTTCCTGTACGCTCGACGCACTGCTGAAAGAAGATCTGGCACCCCAAGCAGATTGCTTTTCTCCCGTTTCCATCGTAACCGTTCCAGCTTTCACCTTGGGCCGCTATATCATTATCAGCCCCCAACCTGAGAATGATGTGCAGATGTATCTGGATAAATGGGCACAATGCAGCGGCCTATATGAAATTCCTGGCAAGCATCGGCAAATAGGCTGGGACTTCCCATTCGTATCCATGGAACAGCAGAACCGGTTCGGACTTCGGGGCTATGTGGCTGGATGGATCTTACCGGAGGGCTTCGATCCGAAATGCTCCGGCGTTGAGATTTATAAGCAGGATGAAGCACAATACGCAAGGATCACCGTCCACGATCCTTTCCAAGCCGCTTTTGAACGGATTCCCAAAGGCTATCAGCGGATTATGGATTATTTGGGTGCCAACGGATTCAAGGAGAACCACGGGACGGAATTTCTCAGCTGCTTTGAGGAAGTCTACGAGATAAATGGAGAGACCTGTATGGATATCTATGTCCATGCTGATTGCGTTGGAAGAGGTAATCTGCATACAAATTTCAGCAGAGATATGTAATAATCTGAACGCGGAACATGGAATGAAGTTATGCTTCCGCATAAAAGAACACAAGCTAATCGGAACCTATAGAAAGGAAAATGATAAGTATGGACAGATCAATGATTGCATATTGTGGATCCTATTGTGGTGTGTGCGAATGGAAGGATAAACTTGGGTGTCAGGGCTGTAAAGCCTGCCAGGGCAATGTGTTTTGGGGAGAATGCGACAAAGCGAAGTGCTGCATCGAGAAGGGATTCGATCACTGTGGCGAGTGCCCTGAGCTTCCCTGTGAAAAGCTTTGCGGTCTTTTCGATGATCCGGAACATGGAGATAAAGGAGTTAGGCTCCGCAATCTGAAAAACTGGGCTTCCGGCAATGATACATACGAGAAGCTCGGAAATGCGGCGCAGGATCAGGCAAAAGAATTGTGAGGGCATGGATGAACAGACCTGTCACAACCTTATTTATGCTGATGTCTGTTGACGGGAAAATCAGTCCTGGCGCAACAGATGATTTGGATTTTGATAAAGACCTTCCACATATTACTGGAGTAAAGGAAGGATTGCAGCAGTATTACGATATTGAACAGACAACGGATTTGTGGTCTTTGAACTCCGGGCGCGTACAGGCAAAGATGGGTGTCAATGAAAGGGAACTGCCAGCAAAGACGCCTGTATCCTTCGTGCTGATTGACAACCATCACTTGACGAAGAACGGTGTACGGTATTTCTGTGCCCGGTCAAAAGAATTTGTTTTGGTAACTGCAAACAAGGAGCACCCTGCCTTTGGTGTTGAAGAGCCGAATCTCCATATCATCTATCAGGACGAGTTGGATCTTGAAGATATGCTTCATCTGCTTAAGGAGAATCACGGTTGTGAGCGTATCACGATTCAGACTGGCGGAACGTTGAATGGAATGTTCTTGCGGGCAAAGCTGTTTGACTATGTGGACATCGTTGTTGCGCCGATCCTGGCCGGCGGAAAAGCAACATCTACGCTTATTGACGGAGAGGCCATACTTACTCCTGAGCAACTGTATGAACTGGGTGTGTTGGAACTTGAAAGTGTACAGCCCTTGAATGGTTCGTATATCAGAATGAGATATAGAGTTATATCCTAATATATGGATTACATGAACGAATCAGGCTGGCATAAAGGACACTATACGTATGGAGAGATGTTTACCATGAGTAGATTTAGCGAAAAAGGCTATTATGTTAAGGAAAATGCGCCTGTTTATTTAACTCTGGATATGGATAGGACCGCAAAGTGGTTTGAAGATGTATTAGGATGGTACAGCAACATTGTCGAAAGAGATGACAGTGGAAAAGGCTGTTATGGGGTGGTGTTTGATATGCTACCCGAAGTTGAGCTTGTGCATTTAGCACCATTTACGGGGATGCAAATGTTCTATGGTGAACCTGAACCGCGATTGATTTCGTTTATGCAAGTAAAGGGAATTGATCAGATGCGGGCTTACATTGTCTCAAATGGTTGGGAAAAGATCACAGAGGTGGTAACCCAGCCGTGGGGCGGAAAGACCTGTAGCTTAACAACCATAGACGGATATAGGATTAACATATTTGAATGATACGAATAAAGCCAGAGGCATAGTGTATGAATGTACAGTCTGATGCTTGGTATCCTTTGGTTGGAGGTACATTCAATGAATAACGAAGTAAAGGAATATCTGCGAAGGGAAATAATGTATGGACTATAGAAACTGCGCTGTAGACTGCGTAGGCGAGGACACACTGCATCAATACAAGAGTCAGTTTGAGGCTTGTGATTTTGATAGGGATGTTCTCTTTTCGGTACCTACCGGTGATGATGATCTTGGCCGCCGTGTAATCGAACCCGGACATATATATGAGACCGGCTATTCCAGATGCATCTGCTGGCGTCCCAGTTGTGAATCTGCTCATTGTGAGTGTTCGAGGCAAGCGTTGATTTTCCTATACTCTCAACTGCTGCCGGACAAACATATCTCTGTTGAAACGGTATGCACAGTCAACCAAGGTGCCCCGAATTGTACATTCAGAATAGTCGTTGAGTAATACTAAGTCCAAATGCAGTATCAGCACTGCAATCGGTGAGTGAATACAAATCTGAAACAGAAAGGGTGGTTTTTTATGAAGATGAATCGTGTATGGAGGGTTCACGCTTCCTAACCCTCCGAATCATTATTGGAGGAATGTAAATGGAAAACCAAATTACCATCCGTGAAGCGATCACGGAAAATGATGTTGCTGCCTTTTGGGAGCAACTTCACATCTACCACAAGAGGGATATCTTCCCCGATTCCAACAGCGAGGACCTGGAATACTTCCTTAGTTCAGAGTATCACGATCACATGATGAAAATTCATAGCAGACCACAGGATCGGTGCTACTATCTTTTCTTCCACCGGGATGGGCAGGACATCGGCTTTGCTATGCCGGTGATCTACACCACAGAGGATGGCAAGTGCTTCATCATGGAATTCTGTGTTTTCCCGGAGTTCCGCGGTAATGGGACCGGCAAGGAATGTGCCAGGGTGCTTCTGGACTGGGCAAAGGAACACGGCGCACTCTATGCGGAATTGAACTACGGCGGCGATAAGCGGCGGGAGCGTTTCTGGCAGAGCGTGGGTTTCATCAAAAACGGTGCAGATGAATGGGGCGAACCTCTTATGATCCTGCCCCCAGCAGAGGATGTTCCCATTACCGTCGAAATTCTCGCTGATCCAGAGGACTGGCAGCTCAAAAAGCTGGAAAATGGATTTTTAAAGGAGATTGGAGAAGCACCTGCAACCGAAGAAAAGCAGGAACAGCTTGCCCAGGCGATCCGGGATGGCAAGATCACATTCTTTATGGCAAAGCGCGGCTACCGTGCTGTTGGAATGTGTAGCGTGGCGAAGTGTTTCTCTACCTTTGCCTGCACCGATACCGGAGTATTCGATGACTTCTACATTGAACCGGTGTTGCGCAAGAAGGGTGTAGCCCGGAATCTGGCACAGGCAGCACAGGACTGGTGCAAAGAAAATGGCCTAGCTAGTCTGACTGTCTGCTGCGCTCCCTGCGACGAGGGGATGTATCAATCGCTGGGATTTGATCTCAGACTGGGAGCAACTTTCGCGCATATAACCTAAATTAGCAGAAGCCCCGGATGGCTCCGGGGCTTCGTTATGCGGATTAAGTTACTTTCTGCGAAGCAACACAAAATGGTTCTGGTCATCGTTGCTGGGCTCAACGCTGCAACCAAAACGGATATCCTCAGTATCCAGTTTTGGAAGCATTGCGGCGATCATAAACATCGGAAATTCCATTTTATCCGGATGCTTTTCCTCCGTCAGAAGGAAATAGAAACAGTGCTCGTACCCCTTTTGCATTTCGGGAATATTGTCGAGAAACTCGTAGACAAAATTCCAGCCATGGCATTCCCATACAGTTTCACTATTTTCCGGTGTAAGGGTGTCTGTTTTTCCGACATCTTGGTCGCCGAGCAGAACGGTATCCTTGTAGCCATTTTCCTTTAGTGATTCGAATGCTTCAATCATCTGCTGTGTTCCCTGAATCACGGAACCATTCAAAATCATTTGCACATCAGATGATGCAGGTAAGTGGCACAGAGTAGTTCTTTCATAGAACTCTTTCAGTTTGGCAATAACAGTCTCTCCGTCCGCAGGGGATATACCAAATTCGCGGAGCATTTCAAAGTCCGATACCGCATGGAATAGATAATCGGATGCGCTTTGTACTAATTTTTCCATATTGTTTTTTTCGGACAGATATGATTGTTGGATTTCTTTGATCCGCTCCAGCTTTTGTGCCTGCTCAGTGATCTTCCGGTCGAATGCTTCAAACACCTGTTGATCCGGCATGGTAAGTAATGCCTTGATCTCGTCGATGGTGAAGTCAGCGGCCTGAAGGTTTTTGATCTTCACAAAATCTATGGCCTGAGATTTTGCGTAATAACGGTACCCAGACCATTGATCCACCTTAACCGGTTTCAGCAGGTCAATTTTATCGTAGTACCGCAGGGTCTGTGCGTTGCAGCCGCAAAGGGAAGCGAATTCTTTGATAGTCATCATATCTGCAACCTCCTTCCACCGCGACTATATCATTATAGTTTGGTGTAAAGTCAATAGGGAATTTCGGGATTATCTGAGAAAAATAAAGCCCGGAGAAATCTCCGGGGGGCACATTGCTTCCTTTGTGGCTCTATTATAGCAGAAAAATGGGTATTTTTCAAGACTTGTAGTTAAGCTTGTTTGCTGTAAAATAGAGGGCACAAGGGGGAATGTATGATGAAAGAGTTATCTATCCGCCAGATGCAGATATCCGCAGCCAAAGATGAGATCCGTTGCTGCAATGAGCTGAATCAGATCTACGGCCTTACCTTGACGGAAGCGGATATCACAGAATTAGTGGAGCTGCGTGGACAGGCTCTGAAAAGTACCGGTAGGGTGGAGTTCGGTGGTGGAATACTACCAAAGCTGATCCGTACGTTCTGCAAGTCTCCATATGTAGATCCCTATAATTACGCATCGACGCTTGGTGATCTGCAAGATGCATTCTACTACTTCAAAAATGAGTCTGAGGATCGGTTTTCCGATGATGACCTGATCGAGTTTATGGAGAAAGTGTTCAACGGACAGGCCCATGGATCTACCGAAGAATTAACCACCATCTCTCTGGAAGAACTGTGCCGCTGGGCTCGGAATGACTTCGACAACCGTTATGCAGATGAGGAGGAATTTTGGTGAGCCAGTTACCAATCAATCCGCCATCCCCGGAAGAACAACAGAGAATCATGGGGCAGATGTACCTTCTCATGGGAAAGCAAGTACAGAGCTATCACAAACACCGCCACATGGGAAATAACTCTTCTGTCCCGGTTGAACTTGCTCAAGAACTGATGGAATCCATAGAGTACACGATCAATCAAGTGGGCGGAGTATATGCCCACAGAAATCTTGAAGAAGCACTTCGGCTTGGACAGGAGATTTTGGAGGACAAGCTCAGCAAAGCAAAATCCATGTTAGGGCTGGTCAGTGGTACTTCACCACATTGGCAGACAGAAGGTCGCTGGGAAGCACTTCGGTATCTGCGGCATTATCTGGAGCAGTACGATCATCTCCATCTGGCACATAAAGGCCCGGATGATCTGTTCTATCCCATACTGATTTCACCGCCAGAGGGCATCCAGGGAATCGACAGCTGCCTTTTCTATCTGAAGATCATGTGGATCGAGAACCAGATCATGGCGGGTGTTTCAGAAGCTGCATTGGAAGAGTTTTGGGACCGGCTACCTGTCGGCACACTCAATCAGTGTGAGTATCTACTGATCAACGGTATCGGTAAGGCACTTCTGGGAGCCGGCATTGATCCGCTGGTGTTTGAATCAGAGGAACATATGCAGCTCATTATTGAACTGATGAGAACAACGGAAGATAGTTTGAATGATGCCGCCAAGCTTCTGTGTCAATGGCTCAATCTAAAGGATGAAAATGCCCTAATGTATGTAGAAGCAGTTATCCCACAACTGGCAATGTGGATTGGTGACAATATCCATAATGGTAATCTGGAGAACATATTCCTATAAAGCAGCCCTTGGGGGATTTCCTCCAAGGGTTCTTGCATCTTATTGACAGTTTGATTATAATAGGGGAGAAATGGAAAGAAGGTGAACACATGGTCTACCGTGTTGCAATCGTTGATGACAATACAGCGGATGCAGAATTTGTACAAGGTATTTTGAATAGCTGGGCAGATCTTCGTCAGGCGAATATTCAGGCCGAGGTGTTCCCTTCGGCGGAGGCGTTCCTGTTCCGGTATGCCGAGGACAAGAATTGGGATATCCTGCTCCTGGACATTGAAATGGGCGCTATGGACGGCGTGACCATGGCAAAGCGGGTGCGCCAGGACAATGAAGCGGTACAGATCGTGTTCATCACCGGCTACTCTGACTATATTGCCGAGGGCTACGAGGTGGCGGCGCTCCATTACCTGATGAAGCCGGTGAAACGGGAGAAGCTGCTGGCTGTGCTTGACCGGGCGCTGGAAAAGCGGAAGCAGGAGGAGCGGTGCCTGAACCTGGAAGCCTACGGTGAGATGGTGCGGATTCCGTTCTATGAGATCCGCTATCTAGATGTGCATCAGAACTATGTGACGGTTCATGCAAAAGCAGAATATACCGTCAAGCGCACCCTGGGCGATTTTGAAAAGGAACTGGATGACCGCTTCTGCCGGGTGGGCCGTGGCATGATCCTGAATCTGAAATATATTCAGCGGGTCACCAAAACGGAAGTTCGGCTGTCTGACGGTACCGTGCTGCCCTTGCCCAGAGGCGCGTATGAGCCGCTAAACCGGGCAATTATCCAGCATACATAAGGAGGTCATCTATGTCCCTCTTTTCAAAACAAATAGACAAGCGGATTGCTGCATATCAGCGGGAGCTGATCGAGACCCACTATCGGGAAGTGGACAATATGTACCGGCAGATTCGTGGTTGGCGGCATGACTACCGTAACCATATCCAGACCATGAAAGTGCTGGCGGCTAACGGCGACATGGATGCTATCAAAGCCTACCTGGATGAGCTCGACACCGACCTGAATACCGTGGATACCGTGGTTAAGACCGGAAACGCCATGGCGGATGCAATCCTGAACAGTAAGATATCCCTTGCGAAGTCAAAGTTAATTACCGTCGATTGCGATGCACATATCCCGGTGAAACTGAAAATGTCCGAACTGGATCTGTGCTGCATTATCGGCAACCTGTTTGACAATGCCATCGAAGCAAGTCTGTCCTTGCCGGAAGAACAGCGACAGATCCGTGTGTATATGGATATGAAAGGTACCCAGCTTTATATCTCTTTCACAAACCTTACTTCTACAAAGAAACTAGCGAAGGTAGGAAAACTGTTTCAGACCACCAAGGGTAACGGTCATGGCTTCGGTCTTGTGCGCATTGATAACATAATTGAACGACTGGACGGCTATCTGAGCCGCAACTCCGAGGACGGCGCTTTTACCACGGAGATTCTCATTCCGCAGGTGTAAATTTGCAATTCATCACCCAGATTTGACGATTCGTCCCCGAAATCATCCGGGGACGAATTTTTGTGCTATCCTATGCTCAGAAAGGACGGTGATTTTTCGTGATGAAAGAAAAAACGAAAAAAGAAAAAACTCCCAAGCCAAAATACAACATGGGTCAAAACTCATGGTTTATGATAAAACTCGCTTGGACTTCGGGAGAGAAAAAGGTTATCGTGCTCAGTCTGCTCTCGGCGCTTACGGCTGTTGCGCTTAACCTAATCAATCTGTATGTTTCCCCAACGATACTCTCCGTGGTAGAACGAAAGGCTTCGGTTACGGAGCTGATCTTGACGATAGTGGTGTTCGTCGTTGCATTGATGGTCGTTTCGGCGGCATCCTCGTATGTGAACACAAACACACTATATGGAAGAATTAGCACCCGCTGTGAAATCATTGCTGAGCTTAACAAAAAAGCCGCAACAACTTCTTATCCCAACATCTACGATGAGAAATTCAAAGAACTGAAAATCAAGGCGCAGGAATCAATCGGTTCAAACCGAGCAGCAACCGAAGCAATCTGGACTACGCTCACCGATTTGACAACCAACATTATCGGCTTCGTATTTTACGTTGTGCTGATGTCCTCTATCCAGCCGCTTCTGCTTGTTGCGATTCTCGCTACGACGGTTATCTCTTACTTTGTAAGTAACCATTTGAATGAATGGGGATACCGCCACCGTGAGGAAGAATCCGAATACACGACGCAGTTGTATTATCTTGACCGCCGTTCAAGCGATTTGACGCTTGCCAAAGATATTCGCATTTTCGGGCTGCGCTCATGGATTGACGAATTGTATGCGAAAAGCATGGCGGCATACACGGCGTTTCAGAGCAAAGCACAGGGCGTTTACCTTTGGGCGAGAGTTGTTGATCTCTTACTCACATTCCTCCGTAATGCGATTGCATACGCTTACCTTATCGGTCTTGTAATCGGTAACGGACTTAGTGTTTCGGAGTTTCTGCTGTTCTTCAGCGCAGTAGGTGGATTTACCGCTTGGGTATCGGGTATTCTTGGCGGCTTTAATACGCTCCACACGCAATCCCTTGATATTTCCTCTGTTCGTGAATGTATTGAATATCCCGAACCGTTCAAGTTTGAGGATGGCGAACATATCGAAGCCGAAGCAGATAAGCTCTACGAAATCAGACTTGAAAACGTATCCTATCGTTATCCCGGTGCTGACAAAGATACGCTCACAAATATCAATCTGACACTTCACCCCGGCGAAAAGCTCGCTGTGGTTGGTTTGAACGGTGCAGGTAAAACAACACTTATCAAGTTGATCTGCGGTTTCCTTGACCCTACCGAGGGGCGTGTTCTCCTTGACGGAAAGGATATTAGAGATTACAACCGCAGAGATTACTACAAGATGTTCTCGGCGGTGTTCCAGGAGTTCTCGCTCCTTGCCGGTACGATTGCAACCAACGTAGCACAGGACAGCGAAGATATTGATATGGACCGTGTCAAAGAATGTGTTGATAAAGCGGGACTCCGCAAGAAGATCGAATCCTTAAAGGACGGATACGATACCTATTTGAATCGAGAAGTATTTGAGGATGCTATACTTCTTTCCGGCGGTGAAACCCAGCGACTTATGCTTGCCCGTGCGCTTTATAAGAACGCTCCGTTTATTGTACTTGACGAACCGACAGCAGCCCTTGACCCTATCGCAGAGTCGGAAATGTATCAGAAATATAATGAAATGACAAACGGAAAATCCTCTATCTACATTTCTCACCGTCTTGCCTCTACTCGCTTCTGCGATCGCATCATTATGATTGCAGATGGTGGAATTGGTGAGGAAGGAACACACGAAGAACTCTTGAAAGCGGGCGGCAAATATGCCGAGCTGTTTGAGGTTCAGAGCAAATACTACAAGGAAGGAGAGGATGAAGATGAAGAAAACTGAAAGCAAAGTGACCTTGAACAGAGCTTTTCGAGCAAACAATCGGGCACTCAAACTGATATATAAGCACTATCCGCAAATGGTTATTTCTCATTTGATAAGCGTGGTTTGGAATGCGCTTACGCCTTATGTCGGCATTTTCCTCTCCGCACTCGTGATCGACGAGCTTGTAGGAAATAGAGACGTGCAGCGGCTTCAAACACTCGTTATTATCACACTTGTTTCTGCTGCGGTTATCGCTTTGGGAACGGCGTTCCTTAACAAGTGGAAAGAAACACAGAATACGGGTTGGTGGCTGAAGATTGAGCATATCGTTTCGGAAAAAATGATGGATACCGATTATGTTAATCTTGATGATACACATACCGCCGAAATGCTATCCACCATCCGTCAGAACTTTAACGGCGGTGGTTGGGGACTTGGCAGAGTGCTTGAATGTTACGGAGACCTTCTTTCCTCTGTCTTTACGATTCTCGGCGGTCTTGCTCTTACGGTAACATTGTTTGTCAGCAAAGTTCCAACTGATACAGGTACATTGGCAATGCTCAATCATCCCTTGGTAGTCCTCGGTGTTATCATTGTTATGTTGGCAGTTACCTTTGTAGCTCCTATGCTCAATAACAAAGCAGGAAGCTATTACGCAAAACACGCAAATTCCCATAATCTCGGAAATCGTTTGTTTAGTTTCTTCGGCTATCTTGGATATTACAGCAATCTTGCAACCGATGTAAGAATGTATCGCCAAGATAAAATCTGCGACAGATATAACCGCAACAAAGAAGATACGTTCGGCTCTAACGGTTTGTTTGCCCATTATGCTTGGGGGCCTATGGGATTGTACGGAGCAGCATCAGCAGCTGTTTCTGTAATCTTTACTGGCGTTGTTTATGCCTTCGTGTGCTTAAAAGCATTGGCAGGTGCATTCGGGCTTGGCTCGGTAACACAGTACGTTGCCGCTATCACTAAGGTGTCGGGCGGTATATCAAGCCTTGTTTCCAACATCGGGCTTATGTGCAACAACACTCCGTTCCTTGAACTGACCTTTGATTACCTTGATATTCCCAACAATATGTATCAAGGCAGCCTTACCGTTGAAAAGCGCCGTGACAGAAAATATCAAGTTGAGTTCCGAAATGTTTCTTTCAAATATCCCGGTAGCGATAACTACGCACTCCGCAACGTCAATATGAAATTTGAAATCGGCAAACGCCTTGCGGTTGTCGGTATGAACGGAAGCGGTAAGACAACCTTTATCAAACTGTTGTGCCGGTTGTATGATCCTACCGAGGGCGAAATCCTGCTCAATGGTATTGATATTCGCAAGTACAACTATCGTGAATACATGGACATCTTCTCCGTAGTATTCCAGGACTTCAAGCTGCTCAGCTTGAAGCTCGGTGAGAATGTAGCCGGCAAGGTTGATTACGATAAGGATCTTGTCATTGACTGTCTTGAAAAAGCAGGATTCGCAGACAGATTTATCAAAATGAAAGACGGCACGGAAACATATCTTTACAAGGATTACAACAAAGATGGCGTGGATGTATCCGGTGGCGAAGCACAGAAGATTGCTATTGCCCGTGCGCTTTACAAAGATGCTCCGTTCATTATCCTCGACGAGCCTACGGCAGCTCTCGACCCGATTGCCGAAGCGGAAATCTACGGAAAGTTTGACGAGATCGCAGGCGACAAGACCGCAATCTATATCTCCCACCGTCTGTCCTCTTGTAAGTTCTGCGACGAGATTGCTGTGTTCCATGAGGGCGCTGTCATCCAGCAAGGCACCCATGCTGAGTTGGTAGCTGATGAAAACGGCAAGTATTACGAACTCTGGCACGCCCAGGCACAGTATTATACCGAGAAAACAGCTTAATCGAGATACCCGACGACCTGCCATGGCGCGGTGGGTATTTTCTTAGCATTAGGTGTTGACAACGAATATTACAGGGTGTATAATCGCATAAAATCACAGGAAGGAGAACTGACAATGTTCCGTTATTGCTTCAACGCTAATGATAACAAGTCCGGTAATGTTATGCCTAAGCATACAGTCGGGCTTACATTGTCATACTCTTTTTTAGGATAATCTCGAAGCTAGGATTATAAAAAAGATGCAGTGCAAGCCGAAATGAAAGTTTCTGCTTGCACTGCTTTTTTATTTAGGAGGTAAGAATATGAACAAACAAATCGACATCACCGATGTGGTGCTGACGACTGATCGTCTTACCTTGCGACCCTGGAGAGAATCGGATTTGAACGATTTCTACGAGTATGCAAGTGTGGACGGTGTCGGTCAGATGGCAGGCTGGAATCCTCACCGCAATGTAGAGGAATCCAAGATGATCCTGGGCAGCTTTATCAAACACAAAAAGACTTTTGCTCTGGAGCACAGGGGAAAGGTTATTGGCTCTCTCGGTATTGAAGAGTACAGCGAAGAGAACTACCCGGAGCTGGATAGCCTGCAGGGCCGGGAAATCGGTTATGTACTGTCCAAGACTTACTGGGGTCAGGGATTGATGCCCGAAGCGGTCCAGGCGGTAATTGATTGGCTTTTCAATGAGGAGAAACTCGACTTCATTATCGTCGGTCACTTTGATTGGAATGGGCAGTCCAAGCGTGTCGCCCAAAAGTGCGGCTTCCAGTATATCAAGACTACCAAATTTGAAACGAGATATGATACGGTTGAGAACTCTATCGAGTATATCCTGTATCATCCTGAAAGGAGAGAATCCCGATGTTGACACATAAAGGAACCCAAACTATAGAAACTGCCAGACTCATTCTGCGCCGAGCAGTACGGGATGATGCAGAGCTGATGTTCCGTAATTGGGCATCTGATCCTGAAGTCACTAAATTTCTGACTTGGCCTGCCCATAGCAGCATTGCCGTATCTGAAATGGTGATTGAGAGTTGGCTGCAGGAGTATGAAAAGGAAAGCTACTATCAGTGGATGATCGAGCTGAAGGAGCTGGAAGAACCTATTGGCTCTATCAGTGTGGTCCGACAGAATGATCGTGTGGAAGAAGCTGAGATCGGCTATTGCATTGGGCGACGCTGGTGGCATAGAGGTATTGTGACCGAAGCTCTGTCTGCTGTAATTGAATATCTTTTTACGGTGGTCGGCATGAACCGGGTGGCGGCCAGACATGATCCCAACAACCCCAATTCGGGTGGTGTTATGAGAAAGTGCGGCATGAAATACGAGGGTACAAATCGCGCCTGTGACCGCAACAACCAAGGTATCTGTGATGCCGCACAATATTCAATTCTCCGTAGTGAATGGCAGAAGCCCAGGCACTTTGCCGAGGGAATAGTCTTTTCTGATGATGCTGAACTTGTGCAGGAGGTCTATCGGCGCTATGATGAGGATAGCCGTCTGAATAAGTCCAAGGCAGCCAGAGTGGAATTCTTAACGACTGTTCGGTATATCGAGAAGTATTTAACACCCGGCGCAAAGATTCTTGATGTGGGTGCAGGTGCCGGAGAATATAGCCTGCACTTTGCCCGAAAGGGATACCGGGTGTCTGCTCTGGAACTTGCGGATGCAAACATAGCGGCTTTCCGGGCGAAGATGACTGACGATGATCAGATTGACTTGGTTCAGGGCAACGCCCTGGATCTTAGCCGATATGATAGCGACTCTTTCGATGTTGTGCTTCTGTTTGGTCCGCTGTATCATCTGCACGAGGAGGCTGACAAGTTGCAGTGCATAGAGGAAGCAAAGCGGGTGTGCAAGCCTGACGGAAAGATCTTCTTTGCGTTTATTTCCAACGATATGGTGATCCTCACCATGCAGCAGTGCCAGGATGATTACTTGATGAACGGCGACTACAACAAGGAGACCTTCCGTCTGGATGATTATCCCTTTGTGTTCCATACCCTGGATCATTGCAGAGAACTTCTTGGCAAGGCCGGTATTCAGATCACTCATGAGGTCGCATCCGATGGAGCCAGCGAGCTGTTACAGGACCTCGTCAACAGACTAGACGAAGCGTCTTATCACCAATATCTGCGTTATCACTTCTACATTTGCGAAAAGCCTGAATTCCTGGGTATGAGCAATCACCTATTATTTGTAGGCTCTGCATGATATCACGAAATGGAAACTCCGAAGGAGCAACAGCACCTTCGGAGTTTTTATCGTTGCAGAAATGGTCAGATCTGTGCTTCAGCCTGTTTCAGTATGGGAGTTGATATTTTGCGATTGAAGAAATCAATCAAAGGTCCCATGCACATCGCGGTTAGGATGGTACCAATTCCGATGAATGTGGTAATATGGCTGGCAGGTCCACCGCTGAACAGATACATCCCGATTCCAAGAATAATACAGACAATATCTGTACAGATCCGGACATACTTGAATTTACCCATGTGCCACTTGTTCGTACAGACAAGGGCGATAACATCGTATGTGGACACACCCAGATCAGCAGTCATGTAAAGGGAGGAACCGAGACAAAGGGACAGAAATCCAAGTGCAAAAGCGATAACCCTAACGATAGCAGATGCGTCCGGGAAGATGCATTCAAGCATGCTCTGGGAAAAGTCCACGATATAGCCCAGTAAAAACAAATTGATGAATGTAGAGATGCCAATGTAATGGCGGTCAAAGACCAGAGCGAATAACAAAAGTACTGCGTTTACGATGACATAAAGGGTGCCGAAATCGAGTGGGAACAGGCTGTCAATTCCACTCATGAAAGACTGAAACGGATCAACACCAAAAGCCGCGAATTTGAAAGCTCCCACGCTGATAGCAGTGATGACAACACCAATCACAGAAATCAGAATTCTCTTGTTTCTCATTTACGAAGACCTCCTTAGGTCATCAACGGCAATGATTGTACAAAGAGCGGACCCTGCCGGATCCGCTCTTGATTTGTGTGGATAGATAAAGGGGCAGGGGAGAAGCTTACTTCTGAGCAGCCATGAGAGCTTTGTTCTTCTTCTCGACATCCATCTGGGACAGCAGCAGAGTGATCAGGACGCTGATGATCATGGGAACCCACAGGTACATGAAGTTCAACATGCTCAGTGCGGAAGCAGACTGAACTGCTGCAGCGTTGACATAGCCACTGGCATCCAGCAGAATACCGGTGATGGCAGTACCCAGACCGCCGCCGATCTTAACGCCCAGAGAGGTGCAGGAGAACATGGAACCGTCTACACGCTTGCCCTTGGTCAGATATGTATACTCGGAGCAGGATGCGATCAGGGCGTTCAGGTCGCCCTGCATGGGGCTCATGCCGATGTTGGTCAGCGCAGTGAACAGGAGCATCAGAGGAACACTTCCAAAGTAAGCGGACACGATAACCAGGATGCGGCAGACAGTTGCGAAAGCATAGCCCGCCAGATTGACCTTATACATGCCGTTCATCTTCTGGATAACGGTGGGAGCGATCAGCAGGCCGATAATCATGGGGATGTTGGTGAAAGAGGCGAAGGTACCCAGCAGATTCGCGTCACCCATAACATAGGTCATGAAGTAGATGCCGATACCGACGAATGCGTTGCTGATATGGCTCAGCAGGTAGATTCCACAAATCAGGATGAAGTACTTGTTGGTGAACAGCAGCTTGGCAGTTTCGATGTAGCCGATTTTTTCGGCGGGAGCATCAGATTCCTTCTTGTGCTCCAGCTCGGACTCGGGCAGCTCCTTGACTGAGAAAACGGAGAAGGTATTGACGGCCAGACCAATCAGAGCGTAGATAACAGCAATCCACTTCCAACCCTGAGCGCCGCCGCCCAGTGCTTCAACGGAGTTTACAGTGACAGCCTGAATGAGCAGGCTGGTAGCGAATGCGAAGATGAACCGAAGAGATCCCATCTGGACACGCTCATGTTCGTTCTTGGTGATCAGAGCGGTCAGAGCGCCGTAGGCAATGTTATTTGCGGTGAAGAACACAGCGTTCAGCATCGTGTAGGCAATGAAGAAGAAGGCGTACTGCGCGGTCTGACCCCACTCCATGGGGATTGCGAAGCAGGCGATTAGACAGACAACGTTGCCGATGTAGGGCCACAGCATCCAAGGGCGGGCTTTGCCCATCTTGCTGCGGGTGCGGTCGATCATATTACCGAAGAATACGTCCGTGACGCCGTCAAAAATTTTGGAGACAGCCATCAGGGTACCGACGATGCCAGCGTTCAGTCCGACGGTATCGGTCAGATAGATCATTACGAAGGATGAGAGCAGTGCGTAGACCATGTTGCCGGCAATGTCGCCGGTGCCGTAACCGATTTTATTAAACCAATTCAGATATCTTTTTTCAGTCATGTTAATGCTCCTTTTTGATTTGGTTATGAGTGGTAGTTGGTGGGTGATAACCGGGCGATCGCATCGCAAAGGAGCCGTTTTGAAGTGGCCACATTTTCAGTCCGCCCCGCGCTTGCCGCTACGATCTTTGTGTCTATATTTTATTAAAATACTATTCAAAAATCCATAAACAGAACTGGAGAAAACATGCACAGAATTATTCTCTTATAAATAAGTCACACAATTTTATCGTGCATGGGTAATATCGATAATAAATTAAACACGGCCTGTTGCTTCACAGGCCGTGTTGACATTGAAATGCATTGAAGTTGTTAGTTAGGCATGGAAATGAGAACGGTATCGTACTGCTTCATCATCTTCCCGGCAGTCACGATCTGGCCGGTAAGTAGATCGGTGCAGTTGTCAAAGCAGGAAGGAAGGGGAAGAACCTGATCCTTGAAATTGAAAATGAAATAGTAGGTGCAGTTTTCTGCCTTTCTGCAGGTAACCTCAAGTCCAGTCGCTTCGCTGATTACGGGGGCCACATTCGCAGCCTGCACAGCCATCTCCAGAACCTTGGCGATACCATCCTTATTCATATTGGTGCCGAAGTAGTAAGTATAACCCTTACCGTACTGATTCCTGGTGATAGCGGGCATATCTACATAGAAATTGGATGCGTATCTTGCCAGACACTCAGCGCCCTCCAGGTGCATCAGGTCACACAGCAGATTGCAGGTAGTGCTTGTCCCATCGGTGAAGGTGATGGTGTTTATCTGCTCAGGCGCAAGGGCATCAATTTCTTCAACCCAGATACCAGCCAGTTCCTTCAACGGACCGGGGTAGCCGCCCAGATAAACGTTGTCGGACTGATCCACGAGACCGCTCATGAAGGTAGTGATCAGGATGCCTCCGTTCTGCACGTACTCAGTAAGCGCTTCCTTCATACCTTCCTTAACCATGTACAGAACAGGCGCAACCACGATCTTGTATTTACTGAAATCCGCATCGAACGGGATCATGTTGACACCAATATTCTTGTCGTAGAAGTACTTATAGTACTGATGGATCTGGTTCACATAGGTCAGATCTTCAGTAGGTCCACTGGTATATTCCAGTGCCCAATAGTTGTCCCAGTCGAAGATAATGCCCACTTCTGCTTCGTTTACAGCACCGAGGATGGAAGTGCCAAGGCGCTCCAGCTCCTCACCAAGCTGTTTCACTTCCCGGAAGACACGGGTATTGTTGTGACCCACATGGCCGATCACTGCACCATGGAACTTCTCACAGCCGCCAATACTGCGGCGCAGCTGGAAGAACTGAACAGTATCCGCACCGTGAGCGACAGTCTGCAGGCTCTGGGCACGCATCTGACCGGGCTTCTTCAGGGAGTTGTAGGGCTGCCAGTTCTGCTGGCTGGGCGTCTGCTCCATAAGCATGAAGGGAGCATCCTTCAGACCGCGCATCAGGTCATGGCTCATTGCGGTGAAGCTCCAGGGAGTGTTGTAGCTGGGGTAATTGTCCCAGGAAACGATGTCCATTTCCTTTGACCACTTGAAGTAATCCAGGAACTTGTAGGTTCCCATCAGATTGGTGGTAATGGGTGTATCCTTCACGTAGGGACGAACCGCATCCCGCTCCATTTTGAAGTTTTCCAGCATGCTGTCCGACATGAAGCGGCGGTAATCGATCGACAGGCCGGCAAAAGCGGTATCCGTGCCGTTCTCCATACCGTCACCCAGGGCATTGGGGGCCACAATCTCATCCCAGTCATAGACAGTATGACCCCAGAACTCCAGGTTCCATGCCTTGTTCACAGCATCGATGGTGCCGTACTTCTTTTTCAGCCATACCCGGAATGCCTTCTCGCAGTTCTCGCAGTAGCATTCGCCGCCGTACTCGTTACTGATATGCCAGCAGGTTACGTGAGGATTGCTTCCATACCGTTTTGCCAGCTGCTCGGCTATTGCCTTGGCATACTTCTGAAAGACAGGAGAGTTGGGACATGCGTTGTGCCGCTGGCCGAATTTATGCCGACGTCCCTGATAATCGACTCTGCCTACCTCGGGATATTTCCTGTACATCCAGGAAGGCATGGCACCGGTGGAAGTTGCCATGACAATGTCATAGTTCTCCTTACTCAGCATGTCCACGATTTCATCCAGTTCATCAAAGTAGTATTCCTCTTCAGAGGGCTGGATCTTTGCCCAGGAGAACACATTGATGGTAGCACTATTGATACGGGCATCCTTGAAGTATTCCATATCCTGCTCCCAGACTTCTTTGGGCCACTGATTGGGGTTGTAGTCTCCTCCGTAGAGGATTCTTCCGAACGGTTTGTACATGATGGATCACCTCATATATTTTGCTGCGCAATATTTCACTACGGATATTATATCGGATATTTGTGCCGAAGGAAATATACTGAATAATATGAAACATGCACTTTTTGATTCTTTCAAGAAGGATAACGGAGTATCATATTTGGGATCAAAAATTTGATTTATGTGATGCAAGTTTTCTTCTTGGACATGGTTGATTTGCTATACAACAGTTGCTATAATGAAGCCACAAAAATCATACAGCAAGGAGTGCTTACTATGAAATATCTTATTGTTGTCGACATGCAGAATGATTTTACGACTGGCAGTCTGGGCAGCAGCCATGCTGCAGCCATTATTCCCAATGTGGTCCAGAAGGTAAAGACCTTTGATGGCCATGTTATCTTTACAAGAGACACTCATGGCCCGGATTATATGCAGACACAGGAGGGCAGAAAGCTTCCTGTCATGCACTGTATCAAGGACACCGAGGGCTGGCAGGTGTGCGATGAACTGAAGCCATATGTTAATCATGTGGTGGACAAGATTACCTTTGGCAGTGTCGATTTGCCCAATATCCTGAAAGATGCCGGAGAACCCATTGAGGAAATTGAGCTGTGCGGCCTCTGCACGGATATCTGTGTGATTTCCAATGCCATGATCCTGAAGGCAGCTTTCCCCGAGGTGAAGATCTCGGTGGATGGAAGCTGCTGCGCCGGTGTCACCATGGAAAGCCACGCAACCGCACTGAATGCCATGAAAGCTGTTCAGATTGATGTAAAGGAGTAACTTGAATGAAGAAGCTTCTGTATATCGATGCCTGCATTCGTGATGAGGAATCCAGAACCAAACGGATTGCGGAACCGATCGTAAAGGCGCTGGAAGGGAAGTACGATATTCAGCGTTACACTCTGAATGATATGAATCTTTCCATCGTCCAGAAAGATCTTGTCAAGGAAAGGAACAGTGGCATCATTAATCCCATGGTGATGACCTGGGCCGAAACAGTCCGGGATGCAGACCGGATCGTGATTGCAGCGCCCTTCTGGGACATGTCCATTCCAGCAGCTCTTAAGAATTTCCTTGAGTTGTGCTCCATTCTGGATGTGACCTTTAAGACCAATGATAAGACCTGCTATGGCAACTGCAGGGCAGAGAAGATGCTGTTCATTACCACGAGAGGCATGGATATCCCCACCGGTGATGTACGAGAGCAGGCTACTTCTTATCTGAAAGCGCTGTCCTGGCTATGGGGCATCGGCCCTCTGCAGGTAGTTGCAGCACAGAACATGGACTACGCATCTGCTGCTGAGATCGAAGAGAAGATTGGAGTGGCCATTCAGGAAGGTCTGGCCATCGTCAACGATTTTTAATTCTCTATAATACATATCGAGAGGGCTTGATCTGCATCAAGCCCTCTTTTCAATAGCAGCTGCTATAAGGATATATGTTTTCAATAACGGTGCATACTAAAGAAAAAGGAAAATGAGGTATGCTTATGGCGGTATCACACAGAGGTGCCATATCTTTTGGAATGGTCCATATTCCCGTAGGGTTGTACACTGCAACACAAGAAAACGATATCCATTTCAATCAGCTGTGCAGGGCAGATGGTAGTCGGGTTAAGTACAAGAAAGTCTGTTCTGGTTGCGGCAAAGAGATTGGACCAGCGGATATCGTGAAGGGGTTTGAATACGAAAAAGGAAAGTATGTGACGCTGACGGACGATGATTTTGAAAAGGCAAAGTCAGAAAAGGATAGGACAATCCATATTCTACACTTTACGGATCTTCAGAATATCCCGCCAATCTATTACGATAAGACCTATCATGCTGTCCCGGAGCAGGGCGGAGATAAAGCCTTTGAACTGCTGCGCCAAGCAATGAAAGACGAAAATAAAGTTGCCGTTGCTAAAACAGTCATGGGCACCAAAGAAAAACTGCTGGCGCTGATCCCCACGGATGACGGCATCCTGATTGAGACACTGTTTTTTGCAGAGGAAGTAAAGGAAGCACCAAAGGAAATCGGGCATCCGGCAATCCAGGAAGCGGAGCTGACGATGGCAAAGACGCTGATCAATGCCATGGTACAACCCTTCCAGCCAGAACAGTACAAGGATGAGTACAAAGCAAAACTCTGGGCGATTATCAATCAGAAGATTCAGGGCAAGGAGATCACCGCACCGTCTGAAACCATTCAGGTCAATGTGATCGATATCATGGAGGCCCTGAAGCAGAGTCTGGCAAGGGTAAAGACCAATGGGTGACCTGTTCCTGGAAAAGGGTATCAAGCCTATGCTGATTGGTGCAGAAGGTGATGCCTTCGATTCTGATGAGTATCTCTATGAGCTGAAGCTGGATGGGGAGCGATGTATCGCATATCTGGATGCGAATGTCACCGATCTTCGGAACAAGCGGAACATCAAGATGCTTCCGAAAGTACCGGAACTGTCACAGATACACCAGCAGGTAACGACCCGCTGTATTCTGGATGGGGAGCTGGCAGTCATTCATAACGGAAAACCAGACTTCTTTCTGATCCAGAAACGATCCATGATGTCCAATCCACTGAAGATTGAACTGGAATCTCAGCGTCATCCTGCCTGTTTCACGGCATTTGATATTCTGTACTATGATGATCATCCGGTTATGGATCTGCCGCTTACAGCGCGCAAGAAGCTCCTGGAAAGCGTTATCCGTGAGGAATCCTCCCGGTTTGCAAGGTCACGGCATATTGAGGGGCAGGGGATTGCATTTTATCGATTGGCTGAGGCGCAGGATCTGGAAGGTATCGTGGCCAAACGAAAGGACAGCAAGTATTATTTCGATAAGCGGACAAAAGACTGGATCAAGTGCAAGTATCTGAAGGACTCCGACTATGTGATCTGCGGTTATATCCCGAAGGATAACAGCATGACCAGTATTATCCTTGGACAATATCGGGGTGCCCAGCTTATCTATAAGGGCCATGTGACTCTGGGCGTAGGAGGGGACTCCTTTCAAAAGATCCTGGGTCTTCCCAGAATAAAGCAGCCAAAGATGATCGTCCCAGATGAAAACGAAAATACAGTCTGGGTAAAGCCTGAATTAGTGTGCACAGTAAAGTATATGATGAAAACCGAATCCGGAAGTCTGAGGCAACCAGTATTCAAATGTCTTCGGGAAGATAAGCGTCCGGAAGAATGTAAGGAGGACTGAAATGGCAAATCGATTGTACAGAGAAAAATCGCCGTATCTGCTGCAGCATGGAGAGAATCCCGTAGACTGGTACCCCTGGTGCGAAGAGGCGTTTCAAAAAGCAGAACAGGAAGATAAGCCTGTGTTCTTAAGTATTGGATATTCTACCTGCCATTGGTGTCATGTGATGGCTCATGAATCTTTTGAGGATCAGGAAGTAGCTGAGATTCTGAATCGTGAATTTGTCAGCATTAAAGTTGACCGCGAAGAACGGCCTGATATTGATTCAGTGTATATGTCTGTATGCCAAGCGGTAACTGGCTCCGGCGGCTGGCCATTGACCATCATCATGACTCCACAGCAGAAACCATTCTTTGCTGGAACCTATTTTCCCAAGAAAGGGGCCTATGAGAAAATGGGTCTGACAGAACTGCTGGAGCGTGTGGCTTTTCTTTGGAAAGAAAACAGAGAAGATCTGATCAGGGCTGGCAATGAAATTACCGCTGCCATAAATCAGAGCGGCGCAGGCAGCGGACATGAACCAAATCGAAAGCTGGTGGAGCGGGCTGCTTCGCAGCTTGTTCGAATCTTCGATGTGAAGTGGGGTGGATTTGGACAAGCGCCGAAATTCCCAACCCCGCACAATCTCCTGTTCCTGATGCGATATGCATCTACAATGCGGGAAAGAGGGATCATGAAGATTGCACAGATCACGCTGGAAGATATGGCCAGAGGAGGCATTCACGATCACATTGGCGGTGGGTTCTCCCGGTATTCTACGGATGAAATGTGGTTGGTTCCACATTTTGAGAAGATGCTTTATGACAATGCATTACTGCTTATGGCCTATGTCAAAGCGTATCAGCACACCAAACGGGAGATGTTTGCTGATGTTGCCCATAGGACAGCACAATATATCTTGAGAGAACTGACCAGTCAAGAGGGCGGCTGTTACTGCGGTCAGGATGCAGATAGTGACGGTGTCGAAGGAAAATATTATGTGTTTACGCCCAATGAAGAGAAGCAGATTCTGGGGGAATCAGACGGAGAAGCATTCTGTAGGCTCTATAACATTACGGATGCAGGCAACTTTGAAGGTAAAAGCATCCCCAACAGGATCGGGGCCATGGCGGACGGCTGGGAGCTAAATGATCCCAGGCTGAAGAAGCTATATGACTATCGACTGAATCGTACAAGCCTCCATAAGGATGATAAGATCCTCCTTTCCTGGAATGCTTGGGCATTGATTGGTCTGGTACAGGCTGGTGCGGCCCTGTCTGAGAGAAAATATCTGGATGCAGCCATTCGAATCCATCAGTTCATCGAGACAAAAATGACAGATGCAAATGATCGGTTGTATCTGCGATACCGGGATGGAGAAGCGGCGAATGCAGGCCAGCTAGATGATTACGCCATTTATGCGCTTGCGCTTCTGGAATTGTACCGTAATACTTTCGAAACAGAGTATCTGGAAAAAGCTATTCATCTGGCAGAGAAGATGACAGAGCTATTTGAGGATAAAGATCACGGCGGCTATTTCATGACTGCTTCTGACAGTGAACTTCTGATCGCCCGCCCCAAGGAAACCTATGACGGTGCCATTCCCTCCGGGAATTCGGTTGCAGGAATGGTTCTGCAACGGCTGTCTTATCTTACTGGAGAAAGGAAGTGGCAGGAAGCCGCACAGCGGCAGATGCAGTTTCTTGCAGATTCCATCTCTGATTATCCTACGAGCAGTTGCTTTGGGGTGTTGTCGATGATGGATGCCCTGTATCCATGCCGGGAATTAGTATGTGCTACCAAATATGGTATTCCCAGCGATCTGAATGAATGGCTGAAGGGACATCCAGCGGATGATCTTCAGATCCTGTTAAAAACCTCAGAGAATGCGGAACTACTTTCTCGCTGTGCACCGTTTACCGCAGATTATCCTGTTCCAGATCAAGGAGTAACATATTACCTCTGTGAGGACGGTGTCTGTAAATCCCCTGTAGATGATTTTTCACAATTGAATCTTTGAAATGGCATGAGGGAGAACAAGAGTTCTCCCTCAAAATTCATATTCAAAAGCGGCGTTTTCGGCGCAAAACGTAAGCAAAGGAGATCCATTCTCTTCAAAGCAGTAATATACTTTACATGAAGGATGCTCATGAATCGTACGAATCATGGCTCCATCAACAGGGGCTCGAAGCGGATGGCCTGAATAAGCCTGAGGTTTTATAGTCAAAGAGAATGCGTCTTGCCGTATGATGATCTCTTCCGGAGTTATCTTGACTGGCTTGGCGCCCAGATAAGTGGCCAAACGGTATTCCTTTCCTCGCAGAAATACAACTCCGATGACACCAGTAAAGCGAAACCCACAAAATGGGATATCCGCAACGGAAAGCATCAGTGACCCATCTGGTAAACTACACTGAGTCCACACATATTCCTTAGGAAAAGAGTGTCCGCGGTCACCCTCAATATATCCTATTGAATTCTGGAAAACATATGGGATACCGTTAATTTGGATCTCACCATCTACTGAATGATGCATACTGTAAACGCTATGCCTGCACTGCATAAACGGGACATATTGAAAAGGCCCCATTATGTCATACTGAATTGGCGTAAAGCTGCCAAATCTTATGGATCCTCTAGCGGAGCAATCAGATGCTTGAATGTCCAAGTTGATTCCGTCTCGACCAAACCGATTGCCGGCGATTTTGATATGATTGTCCTTATATTGAAAATCTGAGTAGGGGAATTGTAAGTTGTAGGCATTATGATCCGTAATCATCTGTATTGCGCTGAAGTGTGAATGCTTCGTTCTATGAATAGATGGGATTATCGCCAATGTCTGATTATCCGACTGGCAGCGAAAGTACCAGCCACAGAAATATTTTCGCATACAGGAACCTCCATTTATCGATGAGAGAAATGATTCCCATATTTCTGAGTGATTAAGACCTATTTTTGTCACTTTTTCAAGTTTGCAGACATAATAGAAATAGAGTATGCCTTGAATCAGCGCGGTAAACAGAAAAATCAGTTGCATGATAGGAGAAAACCGTGTAAAATGAATTTGAATTAAGGATAATACCTAATTATCCTCAGGAGGATGGAAAAAATGGATATAGAAAGTCCCAAAGACATCTACTCATCGATGAGCTGCGTTTGGCCTGATGATGATAGGTGGTATAACTACACTCACAAATATATACTAGACTTTATTGCCAACAATTTAGCTCCGAAGCTGTCTCAAAAAAGTGTATTCCTTAATGCCGGATCTGGCGGAAGTGAGTATGATCTTCAAGGTTCTTGTCATCATGTCGACATTGCCGAAAACCTGATTAGTAAGTTCGATCGATACACCGTTGCTTCAATAGAAAAGATGCCACTTGAAGATAATTCTTTTGATGCGGCTATTTGTGTAGGAAGTGTCCTGAATTACTGCGATGCTGTAAGTAGCCTAAGAGAATTGTCTCGTGTTATTAAACCTGGTGGATACTTAATTCTTGAATATGAGCGTAGCAATACGGGGGAATTGTGGCTTACATCTGAATACGGAAAAAATGCAACGAAGCAGCAATATGATTATATGGGACATACCCATACGCTTTGGCTATATTCAGAAAAGGTGATTGTTCAGATTTTAAAAGAGTGCGGTCTCGACATAATAAAGCAAGAACGTTTCCATTGCGTCAGTGCTTTAGTAAACCGAATTACACATCAAGAAGAATATTCCGGTCAATTTGCTCGTTATGATATGTGGGTCAAGCCCCTTTCCTACTTGATGGCACATAACATAATTCTGTTATGTAAAAAGTCATGATTTCGACTTAGTTAAAGCGGAGAATGCCAATGTCATTATACCCGTGAATGTTGCTGACACCGCAGCAAAGAGTCCTGCAAACATATCAGGTTGAATGTTCATCTTCTTTAGCGCATAATATGCAACCATTGACACAAGGAATGCACCGATGGTTACACACGGAATACCAATTCCGAAAATCAATCTGCGTGCAGTCTTATTTTTCTTCCCGGGTACGAATCCGGCAGTACTTCCATTAAAGTGGCAATCTGGAGCTTTGTAGTAGGCGCATGAAATTGCCTGATTTGACAGAATAATGTCTCCCGTTATTTGCTCTACTTTCGTTTTTACTAGATTATATTCAGACTCTAAATGCTTTCTATATTCAGAACTTCGTGACTTATCTGCCACTTCGTACCATGGATAGTAGTGTTCAAAGTATATATCATGCACAATCGAAAGATAAGTTTCTTTTTTAATAAAAGGCATAGATTGTTTTGACTTAATCATTAGTTGAAAGTCAAAATTACTCTCATGATTGTCTAGTCCAAGTCTAGGCTGCCGATACAGCACATCAGCAATACGAAAATCCTCCATTTGAAGCATTTTCTTGGAAAAAAAGCTTTCTGCATCAACTGATTGCTCAGGGCATTTAGTACTAACCTCTGTGGCAATATAGTCATAGTCAATCATATTTTCGGAAAAATACCGTTGAATAAGGCTGAACAAAGGGTAGAAAACACTGTTTAGGCGGTATTCTTCTTTTAAAACAATGTAGTCTATAATAATAGTCTTTGTTGTCAGCAGATAGCCAGCTTCAACAAATCCGACAAGGTGATTATCCCAATACAATCCAAAGAAGTACATTGTTCTCTTGGGTTGCATTGAACTGTGATCCGCAAAATACATTATCTCGTTCGAACTAGTTTTGGTATCAACAGGTATAGTATCATTGTATAACATGAGAGCTTTCACAAAATCTTTGTCTTTTGCAGAAGTGAAACGCTTGACGTAAAATGTTGCACCAACAGTATTTTCCATGCTGTCATCCTCCTGAGGATAATTAGGTATTATCCTT
>JAFUJQ010000072.1 GCA_017473705.1 Bacteroidales bacterium
AGCGATTACGGCGATACCGAGGCCGTTTGCTGTCTTCACGTTCTTTGATACCGCCAGGTATGAACACATACCAAGGAAGTAGGCGAATATCATATTGTCGATGAAGATCGACTTTACAAATAAGCTAATATAATCTGCCATTTCTTTTCCGTGTTAAGTGTTACTTTTCCTGAAGGTCCTTCTGGATTGACCTCTGTACCCAGATGATGCATCCCAGGAGGATGAGCGCCATCGGAGGGAGGATCATAAGACCGTTGTTCATATAACCGAAATCGTATACTGCCTGCGGGATGACCTGGAATCCGAAGAGCGTGCCGCTTCCGAGAAGCTCACGGAAGAAGGCTACGATCACGAGGATCATGGCATATCCGAGACCGTTTCCGAGACCGTCCATCAGGGATGCGAAAGGCTTGTTGCCGAGAGCATATGCCTCGATACGTCCCATGACGATACAGTTGGTGATGATGAGGCCGATGTACACAGAGAGAGTCTTGCTGACGCTGTATGCATATGCCTTGAGAACCTGGTCAACGAGGATTACCATGAGGGCAACCACTACGAGCTGAACGATGATACGGATACGGTTAGGAATTGTGTTTCTGAGGAGTGAGCAAATAAGGCTCGAAAGACCTGTTACGATCATAACGGAAAGACCCATCACGAACGCACCCTTCAGCTGTACAGTAACCGCAAGTGAAGAACAGATACCGAGGACAAGGACAGAGATAGGGTTGCCCTTGAAAATCGGATTCAAAAATGTTTCCTTAATGTTTCCCATAATACTATTCCTCCACTGTGTTTTCTGGTTCAACTTCAGCAACAACCTCTTCTACTACAACATCCTCGCAAGGCTGGTCGCAGCAGCATCCTGCAGCGTTCTTTGCGAAATAGTTCTTGTAGAAACCGAACCACTGGTCGAGTGTCTTTCCGAGTGCCTGTGATGTGATCGTAGCACCTGAAATTGCGTCGACTCCGTTGTTCTCGGTCTGACGGTTTGCAGGTTTGGTCACTTCGAAGATGACTTCGCCGTCGCCTACTGTCTTGCCGACGAATGCCTCAGCGAATGAAGGCTCGTCTGCAATCTTCGCTCCGAGGCCCGGAGTCTCTCCCTTGTGTCCGAAACGTACGGCCTTGATTGTCTTGAGGTCCTGCTCAAGACCTACATAACCCCAGATCGGTCCCCAGAGTCCTGCTCCGTAGCAAGGAACCACTGTCACGCCGTTCTTGAAGATGTATACAGGCAGAGCCTTAGGGTCTGCTGTGATCTGTCTCTTGAGGTCTGAGTTGCCGTATACTTCGCACTCCTCGATGTTGAGGGTGCCGACAACATCTCCGTTGATGTCAACGAGGATTGCTGATTCGATCTCCTGCTTGTATGTATCAAGGATTGCCGCATCCTCTACTCCAGGGAATGTCGCTGCTGTAAGGATCTGACCGATTGTGTCCTTCTTTACGTTTGCGTCCTGGGTAGGCTTGAGGAACATTGCCGCAAAGGCAAGAACCGCAGCGACTATCACTACAAGGATAATCGAATATATGACTGTATATGTATTACTGTTTGTATTCATACCTTATATATATTAAGCGATTTTTACCTTC
>JAFUJQ010000013.1 GCA_017473705.1 Bacteroidales bacterium
ACGAGTTCATAGCAGAGGTCGAATGGAAACTTAATAACAGACCCCGCAAATCGCTCGGTTATCTGACTCCGTTGGAATATTGTAGAAAAATGTTTAACTTTGACTTTCGCCAGTGTTGCACTGGCAGTTAAAATTCAGCATCGATTTTTTGCTGGCAGTATTAAAGTCAAAGATGATCAAACTGATAATTAATCACTAAAATCAAGCGCTATGAAACGAATCTGGATTGTTTTGGCTCTGATGTCACTTTTAACCGGATGTAACAACAGGAATAGTCATACTGATCCTCGCTTCGCTATTGAGCTTGGGTCTGACACCGAAGGTACTACCTATTCTATAATTGACACGGTTACAGACAGCCTGATTTATGAAAGCGGGCACTATGCCATGAAGCTGAAAACCGTCATTGATGGCTCCTACATCTTTTACGAAGACATCTTTACTGAGGAATGTTCCGGCAGATTTGTAGTATATAATCCTGAAGAGGACCTTTTGATGAGAGCGGGATTCTATTGGGGATTCGATGCCGACAAGGAACTAAGGTTTAGAGTGGGAAGTTATATCAAGGATGATATTTATAAAATAAAATCACTGGATTTCACAAATAGGACACTCACAGTCGAGTTCTTTAATAGAAGTCGTATGACTCTTGACCTGGAGGGAGAAAAGCACGGCAATTACTGGGTGACATACAACGTCACTCCAAACGAAACAATAGCCCAAGAAGTAACACTGTCACCTGAGGAGAGCTCACTCGGTGAGGAGTGCATCATGGTCTGGAGAAATAACACCATTTACAGCAAAGTGTACTACAAAGGCAAGCTCATTGCGGAACCAGTCATCGAGTCGACATCATTCAAAGGTATTATTGATCCAGAGACATATGTATTGGCCCCAACAAAGAAGGTATGGTTCAAGACCGATGGAGACGAGCTTGTGGCAAACACCGGAATGTACATGCCAGACACCGATTGTGGCTATCGTGTCGAAATCAGGATTGACAGTTTGGGAAACAGGTCGCTTCACTATTATCGTTAGCGAAAATCTGATTTGTAGAGACCGTCCATCATAAATTCAGCCATTTTTCTGCCGGACGATTCCCGATGCATAATGGAAGTATAATTATATTTTCAGGTTTTTACGAAGATGCATATGAAAAGATCCGTCATCCATAACATTTGTTGTCGATGAGAATCTCTCCTTTATACTTCCTTGTTGGACTATTGCGGAGTCGATTATGAAAAAGAATTTTCTTTGAATTATGCCAACCATCGCCCCATTGTATTATCCCCTGATGCAATCTGGCTGCTCATAAGCCAGTCGTTTTCGTATCATGTGAACACGAACTCCGATGAGCTTCGTCCAATGTTTCTCGGGCATGATGGCAAAAGCGAATTGACCATACGGTCAAGCACAGACTTGTTGAGCGAAGGAGCGGATCGGGATGCCATTCTGGATATGTTCTCGGCAAAGATTGCATCACATACTAAAGGCGATGTCGAGGAAATCTTCATTCAATAACATTGACAGGAACGCCAGAGGAAGTCAGAGGTGCAGAGATTTGAACCACGTGAGTTTGTTATAAGTAATGACACGTTATGCCTTGACACATATTCTCATATGTTATCACTCAATTCTCAATGGTAATGAATAACATCAAGAACGGGTGGGATTCATTATCGTTCCATATGATATCTGAGAAGCGGCGTGACATGAAATCCACGTTTTGTGTCACGCTGGTGGGTGATTTTGGCAAAATACGGTCCAAAACATGACCGGCGTGACATGAAACAGCAAATTCATGTCACGCCGGTTGTTTATAGAGATTCCCGATCATGTCGGGAATGACGAAGCACGGATGGAAAACCGATCAGGTCGGGATTGGAAATCCGTTCGATGCGATTATGATGACTGAGCTATATTTTAGTGCCCGTCGATCAGGTCGCGACTGTTGTTGTTTGTCAGCGGCTGGCCCTTATATTCTCCTGTGAGCGTGAGGAGGAAGGCCTCGATCTTGTGGACTTCTTCATCTGTGAGCTCTACTCCACTCTGATAGAGAGCCATGTCACGGACAGCAGCATCCAGAGTCTCGCGTGTTCCGTCATGATAGTATGGCCATGTGTGCTCGACGTTGCGGAGTCCAGGCACCTTGAAGCGATGGCGGTCACGCTCCTGCTGTGTCTCCTTGAAGCGTCCGTTATCCTCGACAGTGAGCTCAAGGCCTCTCTCCGCGAAATAGTGACGACGAAGACCCATAAGTTCATAAGTAAGTCCTCCGAGATTTTTTCCTGCATGGCAAGTCGCGCAGTCATACTTTTTGAAGAGTTCATATCCCTCAAGCTCCTCTGCAGTGATTGCAGAGTCGTCGCCGCGGAGCCATTTGTCAAATCTTGAGTCAGGAGTGATCAGAGTGCGCTCGAAATGTTCGATCGCATCTGTAATGTTCGCCTGAGTGAGACCATCAGGATATACTGCAGTGAACGCCTTTGCAAAGTTCCTGTCTGCCTGAAGCTTTGCAATGATATGGTCGAATGACGGAGAAGCCATCTCGATCGGATTGAGCGGCGGACCTGCTGCCTGGTCAGCCAGAGTTACCGCACGTCCGTCCCAGAACTGAACGAAGTTATATACAGCATTATATACTGTAGGAGCATTGACACCTCCTACCTGACCGTCGACACCGTCAGAATATCTGTGGTTGTCAACGCCGGCTGTTTCGATAGCGTGGCATGTCGCGCAAGATACAGTGTTATCTACTGACAGACGTGTGTCATGGAAGAGCTGGAAGCCGAGAGCAGCCTTTGCCTCGTCATACTCCACATAGGCATCGATCGGCCTCACAGGCTCGTTGACGCGATGTTCCGGAAGTCCGTCCGCATAAAGAGCCACACGCTTTGTCTTGATCCAGTCAAGCACGATTGCTCGTTTCTCGGATGTAAGAGAACTGCCCCAATGCACAAGATAATACTTAGGCATAGGCATGCGGTCGTCAAGAACGACCTTCTCGACCTTTGCAAGATCCACGGCATTCACTTCGCCGTCAACCTTGACAGCCTCCATGAACTTAGTTATATCATAGGCACGATATCCGGAGTCCACATCCTTCATCACGACCTTCCCGACAACAGGAAGCTTCGCGTAGAAAGGCAGCTCAGGATCAGCAGAATGGCAGCTCAGACAGCCGCCCTCAGCAAGGATTTCGTACACGCGCTCATTCTGCGGAAGATCAGCAGAAGGCGCCTGGTTGACGGCCCTGTAGACCACAACCATTGCGGCAGCCGCCACCAGCAGCACAACCGCACACCATTTAAAAAATCTTTTCATAAGCCCAACACCAGTTAGTTATTTCATCTGTTGTATATGTGTATGCTGTCCTGTGCAGAAGGAAGGTAGTTTATACCCCACCAGCACATCTGCAGGCACGCAAAGGCAAAGATCAGAAGCAGACACTGCGCTGTCCTGGATCCTCTGCCCATTACTCTCAAATGTATATATAGAACATAGCAAAGCCATGTTATCAATGCCCATGTCTCCTTCGGATCCCAAGCCCAGTAGTGGCCCCAAGCGTCCTTCGCCCATAAGGCTCCGGAGAGCATCCCGAAGGTCAGGAATGCCGTTCCCAGATATACGAGCGTGTCTGCCGCACTCATTATATCCTTTCCCTTCCCGAAAAGTCCGGCCAGAGCCAGCAGGAAGGCACATCCAAGAAGCGAATATGAAAACATGTACACTGTGACATGCGGGATGAACCAGCCGCTCTGAAGCGCAGGCATCAGCGTCTGGTCATGTATCTCCGGACGAAGCACATTCAGTATCATGAACACACTCGCCAGGATTGCAGAGAATGACAATATCCATCTATATCTCCATCTGACATAGGTCAGAAGACCGGCAGTAAGCGCAAAGAACGAATACCATAGACGCGTCTCGCCCATAGTCCTGAGAGGCGGACGTTCCAATGACTCCCACAGTCCTGCGATGAAAGCAGCAAGAACGGCCACCGAAAGCACAGACATGAATATCGATATTCTGCGGAAGCGGCGATAGCGCAGTGATGACGCAGACCAGTGGTCATTCGCGCATAGCGACACGACAGCCGCAGCAAATGCAAATGCTATTGCTGCTGACGCGAACCATATGAATATATCCCAAGTCACCATAGCACTAATCATTAACATGCCTTTGTCTCTGCGGACCCCTGAGGAATAGCAGCAGCGCTCCTGCCAGAAGCATTGCAATTCCTGCCATGGTCCCATACTTCCAAGGTTCCCTCACTATCTCCAGAACACACCCCCGCTCATCATATCCCATAAGATAGACATCTTCACATAAAGTCCTGGAATACGGATGATTGACCTTTATCTTTGCAACCTTTCCATCAACTTCGACCAAGGCCTCGTACGAGGACTGGTCAAAGTCCTTGAGGACAATGTCATAGGACAGCCACTCCGGCTTTCCATCCATATGGTAAGCCTCTTGTGTCGGCATGTCAGCAAGAGCCTTCATCCTCATGATCTGCACATCAGGTGCACCCCAGAACGCAGAGCCAAGGGCGACAAGCAAGCCAAGATGCAACAGCAGAAATCGCCATCTTACAGCACCGAGTCGAGCCCCTGTCGGAGTCTGCTCGCGCCAGCCTCGCATGATCACGAAAAGCAGCACAGTCTGCAGAAGGAGCATAATGCATACAAACACCCACGAGGATGCAATGTCCCGGTTGCCGGTAAAACCTATCACCAGACAAGCAATCAAGAATGCAGACACAGAGAAAATTGTTCCAGTCGTTGAAAGAAAGAATCTGACAATCAGAGATTTCCTGCAATGGTTCCACAGCAGCGAGCATCCCATGATCCACCCTGAAAGCAGAATGACATTCAGAGGAAAGGCGAAGAATGATGTCGGGAAACCACCCATGATTTATGCCAGTTTATAGATTTCTGAAACCTTTACAAAACCTTTGCGGATGAAGTATTCGTGAGCGGAATGATTGTTCAATCCGGACTCGAGGTATATATCAGAAATGCCTTTCTGAGCGAACCATTCCAACCCAGCCTTGAGCAGAGCGCTTCCGACTCCCTTGCTTCTGCAGTCACCCTTGACAAGAAGGTCGCAGAGCATTCCATATGGATCAGCCCCGTCCTCCTGGATCTCCACAACACAGAATCCCAGGATGTTCCCATCAGGGCCGACAGCCTTGAATACTCCCGAATCCTCCGCACTTGTAATGTTTCCATGTATATATTTCATCCAGAAATGGCGGGCACGGGAAGACGGTCTCGCAATCAGTCTTCCATCCACAAAATCGCCCTCGCCCACTCCCATCTGGATTTCTCCATGTGAAATATATTCAGTGTTAGCTGTGATATGCTCCAGAAACATATCACACAGTGCAGGTTCATCTTCTACAGAAGCGTTCAATATCTCAAATTCAGTCATTTTTCTTCTTTTTAAACCTTTTTATTTGTTTGGAAATTCCCATGACAAGACCTACAACAGCCAAGACTGCAACAGCAGCTGCCGCAAGGGATGAAACGGCCGCAGCCAACTTTTCCCAAACAACATTCTCTTCTATAAGCACAGACACAAAAGGCCACTTGCTGTCCTGGAATGCAAGTTCCAGCAAAGACAGTACGGAAATGGCGATCAGGACCTTGTTCATCAAGGAGTCTGCCTTTGCCGCCTGATATTCTCCAAGGCTCTGAAGATTGCTGCTGACCACCTCCTGGACATCCTTGAAGCTTTGGAAATCAGTCTCCAGGTCAAGTCTGCGAGCTGTCCTGTCATACATAACCTTATGTGACGGGAACTTCATATGCTTGATGACATCCAGCTGTATAGCCTTCTGCGAAGCGACCAAAGCCGCTTTAGAGCACTCTCCGATCTTAGCCTTTGTGACATCTGACATATCATCTGTCAATCTCAGCAGTGTTGTGACAGCATGATTGAAAGTGTATTTCTTGGCAAGCACAAGCTGGAGGATCAGCAGATATTCCTCCCAGGAAACGTGATAGAACCTGCGGTCCCTCATCACCTCTTTCCAGTTGACGCCATCAACCCCATCTCCACGGCGCCCGTATGTGCCGATCACTACTGCCATATGAGAGCCGGCAAGGACAAGGTCATCAGTATCGATGGCTATGTTTTCACCGCACACATCGTCATATGCTTCTGCATCCCTGTATGGCCATTCTGCAGGATACATTGTCATAAGCCCGACGATCTCCGGCTTATGAAAATCCCTTATATGATTGATTATATCTGCTTCTGAAAACCTGGCACATTCATACTGCGACTCCCCTTTCATGAGACTATAATTATCGGAGAACAGATCCCGATTCGCACCATATGGGTGCCGCACAGTTTCCCAAATGTCCACCATTGCATAACGCAAGTCATCGTAAACAGAAACTTTACTCAAGTCAACACCCTTTACAAACATCCTGGTAAGGAACTTCTTGTAACATAGAAGCACTTTGTCAAACACGCGGTCTTCACTCTTTTCGTGCCATGACATCGGCCACACTGCATTTCCCTCATCATTCAACCAGAAGCCATCGACAATCAGACTGTTGAGCAGGTCAATTCCTCCACCATCGGACGTGCTTGCATCATCTTCGTCATCGTCCCCTGTCCAGTATTCGGCTCCAAGACAGGAAGACAGCAAAGATATGATATGATTCGTCTCGGCCTCCACTGACTTTCTTCCAGGACGCCCCATATGCTCGTCATCATCCAGGTCTGCTTCAAGAATCCGACAGGTGAAGCCGTCGAAAAGGAAACGATATGTAAGTGAAAAGATGTTTCCAAAAAATTGGGACACTTCGACATTGACATGTCCCTGCAGGTCTATAGGATCAAAATCCAGCTTCGCCTTACCGTCTTTGCCGATCTCAACGTCTGAGCGTACAGGAATACGGAAATCAAATCCTCTCAATGAATATCTTGCGATCTGCTCATTCTCCTTCCTCATATAGCTCTCCGGGAAAACAAGCCTTTCGACTTCCGGATTCATCCTGACTATGTTCATTCCTGAAAATTCCGCAAGAGAGGAGACCGGTACATCTCCTTCTTTCGGATCCTTCTTCAGTTTTCGCTTCATCTGGGTCATCATTTCCCGATATCTGTCTATTGAAAGCTCCGCTTCGGGCAGATGTTCAGCAACGACATCAGCATCCGCCATGAAGGTATGGATAAAGACAACTGAGAATGAAGGATATGACAGTGGGTTCTTATCCACCGAGCAACAAGTCTTTCTAATGTCCATTTAGCCGTTTTTTTTGATATCTTTACAAAAATAGCAAAAGTTTACTAACTTTGTTCTTAATAACGTTATAAAACCTACAACAAAATGAGTGAAGAAATCATTCAGCATCTTGATGCAATAGACGTCACGATGGGCGGAGGCTCAAACCTCCTGAATGTCGTCCTGGCCCTGGTAATGTTCGGAGTAGCTCTCGGAATCAAGCCCGCCACTTTCATAGACATCATAAGAAATCCCAAGTCGATCATCACAGGCATCGTCTGCCAGCTGGTCCTTCTTCCGGCTCTCACTCTCGTGCTGATCATGTGCCTTGGAAACTTCATCTCACCGATGATCGCCCTCGGAATGATCCTCGTGGCATCATGCCCGGGTGGAAACATCTCCAACTTCATCACATCTCTCTCAAGAGGTAATACAGAACTTTCGGTGTCGCTGACAGCGTTCAACACTGCAGCCTGCGTGTTCACCACTCCTATGAACTTCTCGTTCTGGGGCGGCCTTTACCTCAAGTTCGCGGAAAAGAGAATGGTGCTCCCTGAGCTTGACATTCCTTTCTGGGAGATATTCAAGAGCATAGTCATCCTCCTCGGCATTCCTCTCGTGCTCGGAATCCTCTGCGCACAGTACCTGCCTAAGGTGACTGCAAAGATCAAGAAGCCTTTCCAGTATTTCTCAATCGCGGTGTTCATCATCATGGTGATAGCCATCTTCGCCGGAAACTTCGACGCATTCATGAAGTGCATCAAATACATTTTCATCGTGGTACTCATCCACAACCTCCTCGCACTCGGCATCGGCTTCGGCACAAGTACGGCGCTCAAGCTGCCATACAAGGACCGCAGGACCGTTACCATAGAGACCGGCATCCAGAACTCAGGCCTCGGCCTGATCCTCCTTCTCAACCCTGCGATATTCCCTGATTCAGGCGCATGGGCCAACAACGGAGGAATGCTCGTGATCACAGCATGGTGGGGCGTATGGCACATCATTTCAGGTCTCACCCTTGCATACGCATGGAAAATCAGAGGAAGAAAAGAAGTAAACGAAGAATAATGGCTAGAAAGATATACGAGAAGGATTCCGCTTACAGCATCCTCAGACATCTGGTCGACTGGAGCATAAAGCACAGCTACAGGAAGGTTGAAGTGCACGGAGAGGAGAATCTTCCGACCGACGGAGCGCTTCTGCTCGCTCCCAACCACTGCAACACCCTGATGGATGCTTTGGTCATGCTTCGTGCATACAAAGGATCGACAGTATTCGGAGCGAGGGCGGACATCTTCAACAATCCTTTCCTTGCCAAGATCATGTACTTCCTGAGGATATTGCCTATGGTACGCCAGAGAGACGGCCTTCGCAATGTGCTCAAGAACAAGGACACTCAGGAAGTGATCGTGGAGACGCTCGAGAACGGAGTCCGCTTCTGCATGTTCCCTGAGGGAAAGCACAGGACAATGCATTCGCTTCAGGTTCTCGGCAAAGGAGCATTCAGAGCCGCACTGGCTGCCAACGAGAAATTCGGAAGCGAGAGACATATATATATAGTGCCTGTCGGCATCGAATACGGAGACTACTTCCGATACAGGAGCACTTCTCTTGTAAACTATGGCAAGGCGATCAATGTGACGGAGTTCGTCAAGACGCTTGACGTCGAGAACGACGTGCAGATGATAGAGCCGCTCCGCAAGGAACTCTCGGCAAGGATGTCGGAACTCATCACATTCATTCCGGACGACGAGAATTACGAGGCGAAATGGGCACTCTTGAAGATGCTGTCAATAGCAGGATCTAAGAAGGGATACGGAGATTGCGGATCGAGCCTTTACGAGGACATGCTCCGTAACCGCGAGATCGCTCTTGACATAGAGAAGGCTCTCGAGGACAAGCCTGAAAAGATGGCGGAGATCCTCGAGGAAGTCAAGGAGTTTGAAGCGAAGAGGAAGAAAAAAGGCATCTCGACATACGCCTTCAAGAAGAAGAGCAATCCTGTGCTCAGCGCCATAGGAAAGGGATTCGCCGCCCTGCTTGGGCTCCCATACTTCTTATTCAGCGCCATCACATCGCTGCCGATGTGGGGTGTGTCAGAAATGATCAGAGGAAAAGTCAAGGACAAGGCGTTCAGGAACACCGTAGGTTTCGGTGTAAAGCTCGTCATGACAGTCCTTTTGGGTATAATCTACACCGTATTGGCATTTTGTCTGGCGCCTTGGTGGCTCGCGCTTGCACTTCTGGCGCTCTGGCTACCGTCATACAGCTATTTCTATGATTATATTGAAGGATGCAGACGATGGTTCTCAGATATAAGACTCCTCTCAAACAAGAAACTTTGGAAGAAATTCAAAGAAATCGTCAAAGACTATAAAAAACTGTAACTATATGAAGAAGACATTCATCATCGCCCTGGCGGCATTCATGCTTTGCACACCGTCTTTTGCCGAGACTGCGCTCAACACCGACATGGCGACAGAAGCAAAGGCTGAAAAGAAACAGAAGAAAAACGTAACATACAACGAGAAAGGCGAGATCATCAAGACCGGTACCAACTTCGGTCCTCTCCCTGTCGTAGCTTTCGACGCTGACCGCGGATTCCAGTTCGGAGCCCTCCTGAACCTTTACAACTTCGGAAACGGAGATACATACCCCAATCCTAAGTCACAGTGGTACTTCGAGGCTTCTGCTTACACAAAGGAAAGCTCGATCAACAGCTACAAGTTCATCGTAAACTACGACAACAAGACTCTCATCCCTGGCGTCAGAATGTCGATCTGCACAGGATACTACAAGGATGCAGCCCTCGATTTCTACGGTTTCAACGGTTACCAGAGCAACTATGACATGTCAATGCTCGAGCCTACATACCGTTTCTTCGATGACGAGGCAGGACAGAAACTGCAAAAGAAGTTCGAGGAGAAAGGCAAGCTCCCTAAGGGATTCTACCGCTTCGGACGCGACCTCGTGAAGGCAAAGATCGACTTCACAGGAGAGATATTCAAGAATTTCTATTGGGAGGCAGGATACAACTTCTCATGGACCAAGGCACAGCCTTTCACTCCTAAGGGATATGCTGTTCTTGACAGACCGGAAGTTCTTCTCGATCCGGAGAATGCAGCGCTATACGTTCCCGGGGGTACCACCCTTTTCGACCTCTACAAGATCTGGGGGATCATTCCTGAAGACGAGGCAGAAGGCGGTCTTACATCATCAATCCGTCTCGGACTGATGTATGACAGCAGAAACGTAGAGAACAACCCTACAAAGGGTATCTGGGCTGAAGCTCATGTGATTGCAGCTCCGAAGTGGCTCGGCACCACTCACGAGCACTACAGATATTGCGCGACATTCCGCCACTATGTACCTGTCGTTCAGGACAAGCTCACATTTGCATACAGGATCGGATACCAGGGCACATTCGGAGAGTCAGCACCTTGGTACAACCTTCCTTTCTACACAAACATGGGTATCAAGGCAGATAACGACGGATTCGGAGGATACAGAACAGTGAGAGGACTGATGCTCAACAGAGTACAGGGTCTCGATGTAGGATTCTACAATGCAGAATTCCGTTGGAAATTCATCGATTTCAAGCTCTGGAAGCAGAACATCGCTTTCGCTCTCAGTGCCTTCTGCGACGGTGCACATGTATTCAGAGGCTATGACATGGAATTCAGTCAGGCAGCCAAGGAAGCTGCAGCTATGAGCGTGATCAAAGGCGAGATACCTGCCGCCAACTACGAAGGATTATACAAGAAATTCGTATTCGACCGCAATGACGGATTCCATGGCTCAGCAGGTGCGGGACTGCGCTTCATCATGAACCAGAACTTCATCGTGGCATTCGAGTATGCACGTTGCTTCAACAAGCAGGACGGTAACGGAGCATTCTACATCAACACAGGATTCCTCTTCTAAAACAGATCAGACAGAATATGCATATAGGTATAGCCGGCAACATCGGCTGCGGAAAGACAACACTTACCAGGATGCTCGCCGAGCATTACGGATGGACGCCTAAATTCGAGGCGGTCACTTATAATCCGTACCTCGAGGACTACTACAAGGACATCCAAAGATGGTCCTACAACCTCGAGACATACTTCCTGGCTCAAAGATTCCAGGATCTTGTCGACATCTCAAAATCCAAGGATGTAATCGTCCAGGACAGGACCATCCTTGAAGGAGTGCACATTTTCGTCGCTAATAACAAGGCGATGGGAAACCTGTCAGACCGCGACTACGACACCTACATGCAGCTTTTCAACCTCATGATGTCGATGGTCAGCGAGCCAGACCTGCTGATATACCTGAAAACGTCTGTCCCTACCCTGGTGTCACAGATACAGAAAAGAGGGCGCGATTACGAAAAGAGCATCAGTATCGAGTACCTCAGCAACCTGAACGAAAGGTACGAGGCATGGATAGCCGATTATAAGGGCAAGGTACTTATCATAGAGGCGGATGACCTCGACTATGAGCACCGCCCAGAAGACTTCGCGCTGATCACAGACAAGATCGACGCACAGCTCTACGGACTCTTCTAAAGAAGTTCAGCGAGATTATTATAGAATTTCTTGCTGACTGGGATATCTCTGACATCATCGGCATCCAGCACAGCATATACGACCCCTTCCTTGTCTTTCCGTAGGACCTTGACATGGGAGGGGTTTATGTAGAATGACCTGTGACACCTGACAAGGCCATTTGACAGGCACACTTCGTCTACTGACCTCATCGAGTTTCTCAGGACATAACACTTCACTTTGCCATTATCCATATAATATATGTTGATGTAGTTTTCATCTGCACCGATATACAGGACACTTCCAGCAGTGATGACAAACTTGAGGTTATGACTCACGTCATAGAATCTCATGCGCTTCTGGCTCTCTTCTACTGATTCTGATGCAGAATTGGAATCGTAAACCTTAATAGAGAGGGCTAGAATCGCATAAGGTATCGGAAGGGTAAAGAAGAGGTATTTGAACGAATACATCATGATGTCAAAATACGGCGCAGGCTTGTCAAGAACAAGCCAGAGATATAAAGCCACAAAGAACGACATGAACAATGTCTCACCGACGCACCATAATGTATATAAGGTATAATTAAGTCTTAGAGGAAGAAAATAATAAAGGACTCTCATTATGATTACACTTACAAGGACGATGCAAGTAGCAATAGTCACATGGACGCCGAAAAATTCAGAGCCGATCATATGGCTGACGCCGAAAGGTCTGTATACGAGCGTAAAGGCGAAAACAAAAAGAGGGAGGACGATCATATGCAGAAGTTGCGGGATAAATCGCCTGAAAAGTCTAGGAACAAGGTTCATGATTTGGTCACAAATTTAGTGTGACAAAAATACAAAATATATTTTTTAGTCACAAATATCGGATTTTAGTCACAAAACACCCTCTTTAATCACATTTTAGTCACAGCAATCACATTTATTGGCACAGTTAGGCAATAGTGGATAATTTTGCATCAGAAAAGGTAAGTAACAAACCTGTTCCAAGTTAAAGTACACAATTAAAGGGCTGCCGTGAGGTAGCCCTTTAGTCTATATGAGGAGCCTCACAGTATGGACTGCAGTTCCACTTATGAGGACGCGGGAAGTTGATTGACAATAGACAATCATCGGACCACAGACCATATCCGAATCACTTATATTTACTATCTTTGTCGCGATTGAGCTATGAGAAAGATGACCGCACTATTATCCTTCGTTCAGGAACATCTTGAAGATGATGTGACAAGGCTGGTTCTTGACCGCGCCAGATGGCCCGAGATAGACATGGACCTTGCGGCAGCATGCATCGAAAGCCGCAGGAAACTAAGATATAAAGTTCAAGAATGGCACGACAACCCAGAACTCATATTTCCTGTGCGTCTCTCAGCCGAGCAATGCAGCAGCACAGCCACGGGACTTTACAAATCAGGATTGGCCGAAAGGATAGCACAGAAGCAGCAATTCAGGCTGGCCGACCTTACGGGAGGGCTCGGAGTAGACAGCTGGTTCTTCTCCAAAAGAGCCGAAAAAGTACTTTACAACGAGATGCAGGGGCCACTCTGTGAAGCTGCAGAGCACAATTTCAAGGCCCTCGGAAGCAACAACGTAATCATAAGCAATGACATTGCATCCATTGAAACCATAGACAGCTTGCTGGGCGTTTTTGATCCTGACATAATATATCTCGACCCTGCAAGAAGAGGTGAAGGAGGACGGAAAGTATTCTTGATAGAGGAATGCACTCCAGATGTACTCGGGCTGAAGGAGAGCCTCTTCAAACATGCAAGGCATATATTGCTGAAACTCTCCCCTATGGCTGATGTTTCCATGGTATGCAGCAGACTCGGCAACACTTGCCGTGAAGTGCACATCGTGGCCGCCGGAGGAGAATGCAAGGAACTCCTCGTGTGGATGGACAGAGAGTGGTCTGGGAAATATGGAATCACAGCAGCTGAACTGCCGGCAGACTACCCTGCCACAAAGCCTGCCATTTTCACGTTCCTGCCGGATGCAGAAAAAGAAAAAGTCGCTGACATCTGCACCACAATGCCTTCAGAGGGGACATATCTGTTCGAGCCCGGGAAGGCGCTGATGAAGTCAGGATGCTTCAATCTTATCGGCAGGAACCTCGGTATGGTCAAGTTAGGACGCTCAACACACTTCTATCTGACTGATGATGTCCTGAAAGCAAAAAGCCTGAAGAATCTCGGAAGAGTATACAGGATCATCAACTGCGTCCCGCTGGACAAGCGAAGCATCAAGGAAGCCGGCAAGACTTATCCACGTGCAGAAGTCACAGCACGCAACATCCAGATGGACACCGACACCCTGCGCAAGAAATTGGGCGTCACCTCAGGAGATGACGCCCACATATTCGGCCTCAAAGCAGACACCCTCGGCAACCTGCTTATCACTACAGACAGATTATAATACTAAGGGGATGACTTGGTCATCCCCTTAGTATCAGTTCTGGTGTGCCGGGCGGAGAAGGTCAAGGACCACCTTGACCGGGTTGAATGTCTCAAGCGGAACCTCAACGAACAAAGTGTTCCAGTTGCTCATAGCACCGTTCCAGAGGCCCGGCAGCTCAAGTGCCTTAAGCTCACGGCCCTGATAACTCTTCGAACTGATGAATCCCGCATCCTCATCTACATACTTCAAGAGATCGAAGCTCTCACCCTTGTAGTTGTGCAGACAGCACACGATGTCAACAGGATTGAAGTGAGTGGCATTTGCAAGGCACTCACGAGCATGCTCGTCAGACATATTGATCTGTACGCTCTCAAGCACCTGAAGCGACGTAGAACCGTCCTTCTCGGCGATGATGAAAGGACCGCCGCCAGGCTCACCCTGATTCTTTACCATACCAGCCACTCTGACAGGCCTGTCAAGTTTGGCGCGAAGCGCCTCTACCCTCATCTTAGGAGTCTCAGCCTCAGGCATTTCCACGCAAAGGACATTCTTGAGGAACGCCTCGATGTCATTGCAGAGTGCAATAGCCTCAGGAGTCGAGCAAAGGTCATCATATACCGGATCATAGCCAGGAACGCCTACAGTAGTATTCCTTGAACCCTGGATAGGATTGCATACGGCATCCAGCTCACGGAGATATCCGTGAAGAGTGTCTCGAAGCTCGAGAGCCTTGCCGAGGAGCACCTTCTTCCATGTAGCCGTATCCGGAAGGAGCCTTTCGTTTGCAACGTTGTCGATATTCTTGATGGAAACTACTTCCTCAGCAATATTGTTGAGATTATAGATAAGAGCACCGTGTCCTGCAGGACGGAAAAGAAGCGAGTCTGTCTCCGTTCTGAAAGGCTTGTTCTCTACATCGACAGCAACAGTGTCTGTAGCCTTGTCCTGGAATGTGAATGTAATGTTGTACTTCACACCATATTTTGCCTCATAAGCAGCCTTCACTTCAGCATACGCCTCCTCGAAAAGATGCTGATGCTCAGGAGATATAGTCACTACAAGATTTGCTGTGCCATCCTCGTTCCTCATGTAGTTCTGAGCCTCCACAAGATGCTCGGCAAATGCCGTGCGGATCTCGCCGTCAGTATATTTGTGGAACTTGAGGACGCCCTTAGGCTTTGCTCCATATCCGAGGCCTTCATCTGTAAGAGTCTTTGCAAGAACAGACTCACGGTATTCAGGACACTTGCATGTCTGCTCTCCGAAAAGTTCAGGAGTGTAGAAAGCGAATGACTGGATCTGGTCTACGAACCTGGCAGCAGGAGCGTCATCTGCGAGTTCCTTGCCCGCCTTCAACGCATCAAGACCGCTGAAGAGGTCCTTGAACATGCGTGAAGCAGCTCCGGAAGCCGGGACAAACTTGCACTTGCCGTTCATTGTCGCATTGTCATAATAGCTCGCTGCAGCTTCTACCGCAGCCTCATCCAGAACCTGGATTCCTCTCTCCGGAGTAGCCGGTGCAACGATCTTGAGCCAAGGGAACCCCTTCTTGAAGCGCTCAACCTGCTCTTCAACTGTCTGTACAGACGAGCCTCTCTGCTCGATCTGCGCGATGTCTTCTTTTGTAAACATATCGGTTATTGATTATGATGGTTTATTCTATATAATAAATGTCTCTTCTGTATTGGTATTCTGTGCGCAGCTTGTCGAACCTGTGAGGTTCCATGCGAAGTCTGAAATCATCCGTGAATATCGGATAATTATACTGGAATACCGCAGCAATCTCGCCATGATTCTTCCCTTTAAGGTCCAGAAGCACTGGCTCATGAGTCGGATCTGTATCCGATGGCTTGAAGTCATACAGATCCGAAAGGCCAAAGAACCTTGCCACAGCCTGCACGGCCATGGTAGTGGCATTCCGCTTTCCCTGAAGCGAATATCCGGCAATATGAGGTGTCGCTATGTCCGCTATATCAAGCAGTTCCTCATTGATATCAGGTTCATTGCACCATGTATCGATGACCACCGCCCCGAATTTTGGCGCAGCCGCCACGAGTGCCTGCTCGTCAATCACTTCTCCACGCGCGGCATTGATGAATATCGAACCTGGTTTCATCAATGCGAAGAATGTCTCGTCTGCCATCCCCTTTGTCGTTTCATCCAACGGGACATGCATCGTGACAATGTCAGAGTTTTCAAGCAGATATTCCAAAGAGCAGAACTTCTGAGGGCCTTCGACGGCAGCCCTCGGCGGATCGCAAAGAAGCACATTGAATCCGAGATATCTTGCCATGGCTTCCACCTTGCCGCCCACATGACCTACGCCGATGATTCCGAAAGTGCAGTCCTCCAGCTTGATACCCTTGCGTGCACCCACTCCATAAAGAGCAGAAAAAACATACTGCATGACACCTCCTGCATTGCATCCCGCAGCATTCTCGACATGGATTCCGTGAGTTCGGCAATATTCCATGTCAATATGGTCCATACCTATCGTGGCGGTAGCTATCATCCTGACAGACGAACCGTCAAGCAATGAGGCATCACATCTTGTCCTTGTGCGGACAATCAGTGCATCAGCATCTGAGACATCTGCCGCAGAAATTTCACTTCCGGTCTTATAGACCACATCCGCATAAGGCTCGAAGACGCCTTCGAGGAACGGAATATCCTTGTCTGCAACTATCTTCATAAGCAATTATCTTAAAACCAATGACTTGACGCATGGTCCCTTTTCCCAGGCCCAGGTGAAAAGTTCATCCTTACGCAGGGCCTCGTTGACTGCTTCCGCCAACGCCTCCTTCTGAAAGTAAAGATGATTCCTTATCACTGACGAATTTATCGTACAATACAGCACACCATTGTCAAAGCTGACATCAAGCGTATACATACCGGCACCTGACACCTCTGCCCATGCCTCTGCCATACGCTCCCTGTTCAATCCTGCATCCAGACGCATTTCGCGGATGAACTGCTTCACCAGCTCATCCATCGCAACCGCTTCCTGCCTGCGCAGTTTGTTTGATCTCGAATCGTACGCCATGTCTATATCCTTCTGAATGTTCCTGCAGTCGTCTCGAAATATGCCCGGTCCTGAGTCAGGCCATCCACTATTCCGGACATGCGGACCTTGTTGCTGTCCGTGATGAAGATCTGCCCAAAATCCTTGCCGGACACCATCTCCAGAAGATTAGAGATTCTTCCCATATCAAGTTTGTCGAACACGTCGTCAAGAAGGAGTACCGGAGCAAACCCGTAATTCTTCTTCATGATCTCATACTGGGCGAACTTCAACGACACCAGGAAGGACTTCTGCTGTCCCTGCGAGCCGTGACGCCTGATCGGCCAGCCGTTCATCTTGAACGCGAAATCGTCCCTCTGAAGGCCTGCTGTGGTATATTTCAGCACCCTGTCCTTCTCATATGAAACCGCAAGAAGTTTCTCAAGAGAAGCCTTTGACAGTTCTGACTCATACTCTATGTCAACCTGCTCCGAACCGCCGGAAACAGCCTTGTAATATTCGGCAATGATCGGCTTGAGATCCTCCACAAACTTCTTTCTTGCCTGATATATCGGCTCTGCAAGGGCAGACATCCTCATGTCGATGACTTCCAGGAGAGACCTGTCCGGATCCATCTCCTTCAGCATCTTGTTTCTCTGCTGCAGAAGCCTGTTATACTGCTGCAGAGCAGTCATATATTCACGGTCCATCTGTGAGAGCACGGCATTCACAAAGCGCCTTCTCTCCTCACCGGACTCGCTTACCATGGAAATATCAGCCGGAGAGACCATAACTATCGGAAGTATGCCGACATGCTCCGATACCCTGCCGTAAGCCTTGTCGTCACGCTTCACCTTCTTCTCCCCCTTTGTAGTCATCTTGAGGGAAAATCGGCTCGAAAGACCGTTCTCCATGCGATATGTGCCTGATATGGAAAACTCTTCCGTTCCATAGCGGAAGGTATACCTGTCCGATGACGCGAACGCGCTCTTGGTCATGGACAGATAATATATGGCATCGAGAAGGTTGGTCTTGCCCTCGCCGTTGTTTCCGCTGATGCAGTTTATGTTAGGCGAGAACTCCAGCTCCTGGAGCTCGATGTTCCTGAAATCTGATATTACTATTTTCTCCAGTACCGGCATAACTATAAAGTATGTTCCAAAAGTATCTTAAGTCCCATAGCCACGAGAATGAATCCTCCGGCAAATTCGGCCTTGGACTTGTATCTGCTGCCGAAAAACTTACCGATGCAGACGCCTGCAGCCGAAAACGCCCCTGTAATCAGGCCGATCATCAGCACGGCGCTCCATATGTCCACGCGCAGGAAAGCCAATGAAACTCCGATGGCCAGGGCGTCTATGCTTGTCGCCACTGCCATAGGGAACATGGCATTCGCAGAGAAGTCGGGACTATGCTCGCAATCGTCATTAGAGAAGGACTCCTTGATCATGTTTCCGCCTATGATTCCCAGCAGTATGAATGCAATCCAGTGATCGACTGACGACACGAAATCCGCAAAGCTGACTCCCAGGAAATAGCCGACCAGAGGCATCAGGGCCTGGAATCCGCCAAACCAGAGCGCCGTCAGGGCGGCATGCTTCGGCCGAAGGGTCTGCACTGAAAGGCCCTTGCATATCGACACCGCAAAGGCGTCCATCGACACTCCGACTGCTATTATGAGAATCTCGGCTATATGCATTACGCAACCAGTTAAAAGTCAATATCCAGTCTACCGACCTGCAGTCCCCACTTCCAGTCTGTAACGATGACTACATCTTCACCATCAACATTCTTGAAGACCTTCTTGTCCTCGAGCTTTGTGTGGGAATGTCCTCCGACAATCACATCGACATTCCTTGTCACACCAACAAGCTCCCTGTCAGTATATGGCTCTCCCTCGTATCCGAGATGCGAGAGAACGACAACCAGATCGCAGTTCTTTTCATTCTTGAGATATGCTGCATATTCATCAACGACCTTGTCCGGTGCAAGGAAGGTAATCTGAGAAGCAATCTTCGCATCAACCACATCCATGAGATCCGGAAGGAGTCCGATGATACCTATCTTCTTTCCAGCCTTCTTCACTATGGTGTATGGCTTGACAAGCTTTTCAAGCGGAGTGCCTGTGAAATCATAGTTTGCACACACAGGAACCGCCTTCAGGCTCTTCAGCCTCCTGGCAAGTTCTTCCATTCCGTTGTCGAACTCATGGTTTCCGAGAGCGACAGCATCAAATCCCATGGCATTGAGCAAGTCTATTTCTATATTGCCATCAAGTTCGGTGAAATATGATGTTCCCTGGCTGAAGTCTCCTGCGTGGACCAGCAGCACATTCTTCTTTCCGACTTCCGAGCGGACTTCATCTACATATGCAGCCTGCTCTATCACTCCACCCTTGCCGGCATGCTTGCCTGAACGCTCGGGGTCTATATGGCTGTGGGTATCATTCATATGCAGGATGACAAGATCCTGCGCCTGCGCAGCAGTGAATGCCGCAAGAGCTGCTATTGTCAATAATAATCTTCTCATAATCATCATCTTACCACTACTCGTCCATCCTTATGATACACTATAGGTCTGCCGGCCTTGGTCTCTGCATGAATATATTCAAGGACGGCATCAATGATGTCCCAGTCCTTGAAGTCTGTGACAGAAAGCGCATCTCTGCCTATAGCCAGACCGTCACCGCCTTCCATCAGGAATGAAATTGTGGCGACGCCATATACCTTATCGTCATCGAGAGGTTCACCGTCTATCTCTACAGACACAAGCTTGCCGTCTTCTGCAACCACCTTGACTCCACCCAGAACCTGGAAGCGTCCGGCAGCCATTTCTTCCAGCCATCCTCTGATGACACTTCCCTTATGCTCGACATACACGAGACTGTTCTTGAACGGGAACATAGAGAGCATGTCATCCAAAAGGACATCGCCTTTCGGCATGTCAACCCTGATGCCGCCGAAGTTGGTCACACCCATGTGCACCTTCTTGCCGGAAAGTTCCTGCACCTTGTGCATGATGATGTCCACATACATGTTGGACAGTTCGCTTTCTGGATAGTCCTTGTCCATCGCTTCAGGAGAATATGCGATCACGTCCTTCACACGCGCCATCGCCGGCTGTGCTGCAAGGACTGCCTTTGCAGCCTTTGCAGCCGCGCTGCGGCGGCCGTGCACCGTGCCGTTGGGAGCATGATACTTCCCTCCCTTGAAATATCCGACAGACTCCTTGACATTGTCTTTTGACGGAGTGGTGCATCCTGTCCTTTCACCGACAACCGGAACTGCCGTCCAGGTATATTCCTGGGCGGCGGCAGCCAGCGTCATGAGAATAAAGACGGAGATTGCTATGAATCTGTTCTTCATATGATTATTTTTGCTTGAGCCATTTCCAGAGATCCTTGAATGTGGTCTTCTTGCCGAACATAAGGATTCCTATCTTGTATATCTTTGCTGACGCCCATCCGCATGCAGCGAATGTAGCAAGCAACAACACGATTGACAGAACAAGCTCCCACATCGGCACACCGAACGGTATGCGGGCGAGCATCACAATCGGAGATGTGAAAGGAATCATCGATCCCCACCATACTATCGGACTGTCAGGAGCATTGAATGCATATATCGCTATGAAGAATGCCAGAAGAAGAGGCACTGTCACAGGCATCTGCAGCTGGTTGGTATCAGCCTCGTTCTCCACTGCAGATCCGATCGCAGCAAAGAATGACGCATAGAGCAGATATCCCAAAGCAAAGTAGATGATGAAAGCAAGGATCATCTGCACCCAGTCGATATCCTTCAGAGTGCTGAGGACTGCTCCCATGCCTTCCTCCTCAGTCATTGTCTCAGTCATTTCGGCCATGTCCATGCCACCCATCTGCATCTGGGCCATCTCCATCATCTGCTCAGTCTGTGCCGGATCTCCCATGAGAGAGTCAAAGCCTACGAATGCCGAGAAGCCTCCGACAAGCACGAGAGTGAGGATGATCCACAGGAAGAACTGAGTCAGAGCGACGCATGCGACTCCGATGATCTTGCCGAACATCAGTTCGGTGGCCTTCACGGAGGACACGAGCACCTCGACCACGCGGCTCGACTTCTCCTCGATGACGCTCTGCATCACCATTCCGGAGAACATAGCGATGAACATATAGATGATGATCGAGAGGAGCATGGAGATGATCATATAAACCTCAGACGAAGTTATCTTCTCCTCGCCTGACTCATCAAGAGTATATGTAGACATGGAGATATCAGACTTCACATCTTCCATGATCTGCTTGAGGTCTCCGATCTCATACAGAGCGAGGCGGTAGTCCTCCACTGCATCGTTAACCTTCGACTGCACACCTTCCTTGAGTTCCATGCTGAGCGGCTTTGCCGAATATGACGCCACCGTGACGCTGCGCTGGACACTGTCAAGAGGAGAGACCACAACAAGAGCGTCCAGACCAAGCTCCTCGAAACGGAGCTTCATGCTGTCCACAGGCTCTGTAGAATAATCCTGGTAGTCAACAGCATCAGTGTCTACGAGATATGGCATCACGATGCCGGACTGGTCTACGACGGCAACCTTCTTGTCTGTATCCTTGGCCATGAACATTATGACACTCGGAAGTATGCACATTGCCGCAAAGAGGACAGGTACAAGAAAAGTAGTGAGAAGGAATGACTTCTTCTTTACGCGGGTCAGATATTCGCGTGATATGATGATATTTATGTTTCTAAGTTTCATAGCCTACTCCTCCTCTGTTACAAGTTTGATGAATATGTCGTTCATTCTCGGAACAAGTTCCTTGAACGAATTGACGGTAAGCCCCTGCGCTATGACTGCCTCAAGCACCTGATTGCCGGTCACGCCCTCTTCGAGAGCCAGGACTGCCGTATGTCTTCCTGAATCATCCTGGTCTGAAAGTGTCTTGAATACACCTTCCACCGATGCCACAGACTGCCTTGCTGTGTATATGAGCTCTACATTGTTGTTGCCGTATTTGTGACGGATCTCGTCCACTCCTCCCGTGATCACGACATGTGACTTGTTGATCAGCGCTATGTTGTCGCAGAGTTCCTCTACAGACTCCATGTTGTGTGTCGAAAGAATGATGGTTGCGCCCTCTGCCTTGAGGCGAAGGATCTCCTCACGGATGATCTGCGCATTGACAGGATCGAAGCCGGAGAACGGCTCGTCAAGGATGAGGAGAGAAGGCTTGTGCACCACTGTTGTGATGAACTGAACCTTCTGGGCCATACCCTTCGAGAGTTCCTCGACCTTCTTGTTCCACCAGCTCTCGATGCCGAATCTCACGAACCATTTCTTGAGCTCGGCCATCGCATCGCGGTAGCTCATTCCCTTGAGCTGGGCGAAATACATAGCCTGCTCTCCCACCTTCATCTTACGGTAAAGTCCACGCTCTTCAGGCAGATAACCTATCTTCTCTACATCGTCCTGGGTTATAGGACGACCGTCAAAACTTACTGTTCCAGAATTTGGAATCGTGATGCGGTTGATTATTCGGATAAGAGTGGTCTTGCCGGCTCCGTTAGGACCGAGCAGACCGAAAATCTTTCCTTTGGGGATCTCAACCGTCACATTGTCAAGAGCCACTTTCTCACCGAAGCTCTTGCTGACATTCTTGCATTCGATTATTCCCATTGTGTTAGTTTTATATGTTCAACAGTTTAGCGGTGAGCTCGACCATCAGCTGGGCGTCCGTCGCCTCGCCTGTCTCGCCTCCCTTGCCCTTGAAGTCATACTCCTTCAGGAGGGCTATCGCAGCCATGCATTTCTTCACAGGATAGTTGCGGACTGCGGTATCATACTCGGCAAAGAAAAACGGATTGACTCCAAGAACCTTCGCCTTCTGGTCGTTCGCAGGACGCGGAGTGACCATCAGCAGCGCGTTATATCTGAGCAGCCTGTAGAAATGCGTATACAGCGCGGCCACAGCCATAGGCAATGCAAACTTCGCGGCAGAGCCGATGTATGCTGCAATCCTCAGTGCCTTTGCAGAGTTCTTGAAAGACAATTCCTTTGTAAGCTCGAAGATGCTGAACTGACGGCTTATGCCGACATTCTTCTCTATGTCGGACGCAGTGACAGTGGTCGTTCCTTCCGGAAGATTCTTCAACATCTTCTCCGTCTCGATGGCAATCTTGTTGAGGTCAGTTCCTGCATGCTCTGCAAGAAGAGCAGCAGCGTCGGGAGCGATCTGGAGACCCTTTGACTGATAATACACAGGTATCCACCTCGGCATGTCATAGTCCCTCAACGCCTGAGAGTCCACAACCACACCAATCTTCGAGACAGTCTTGTATAGAGACTTTCGCTTGTCCGCGCTAGCCCCATGCATGGCAATCACAAGGACGGTAGACTCAAGCGGAGCCTGGCAATATACAGCCAGCTCCTCCAGTCCCTTCATCATCTGAGCTTCCTTCACTACCACCAGCTGACGGTCTGCGAACATAGGATATCTTCTCGCCGCGGTTATGACTGCGTCAGCATTTACATCCGCTCCATAGCACACTGTCTGGTTGAAGTCCTTCTCGCTCTCGTCAAGGCAATGCTCCAGTATCGCATCGCACACCATATCAACATAATAAGGCTCATCACCCATCAGCAGATACACCGGTTTGAAGACGCCGTTGCGGGCATCTTTCACAATCTCCCTGCACAGAGAGTCCGTTTCTACAAATCCTTTTGCCATAATCATACAAATATAGTAAGAATTATCGATTTCACTCGATATGACACTGGAAAATCAACACAATGGAGCAAATAAAAAAAGCAGCGTCGGGGACGCTGCTTCGTGAAGTTCTATTCTGCTCTTTTTTCTTTGACTTTTACCAGTTTCTCCTTGAGGATGTCTGCGCAGTCTACTACTGCGTCTTCGAAAGTCTTCGCATTCTTCTCCACCACGATGGTGCTTCCCGGAATGCTTACCTGGACTTTCACATTCTTGTTGTCGTGTTCTGGAAGCAATGAAAGCGCTACATCAACCGATGTCACCGCCTCATAGAATTTCTCAAGTCTAGAGAATTTCTTTTCTACAAAGTCCAACAGTTTCTGATCTGCATTGAACTTGATCGACTGCACTCTAATCTCCATGTTTACCTCCGTTTTTTGCCCTTGGATGGGCTTGTTCATAAATATTCTTCAGCCGGGCGAAGCTGCTGTGGGTGTAGACCTGAGTCGTCGCCAGCGATGAATGGCCGAGCATCTCCTTGATGGAATTGAGGTCAGTCCCTTCATTCATCAGTTCGGTCGCTATGGAATGCCTGAGCACATGCGGGGACTTGCGTCCCGTGATGCCCTTGGCTCCTCCAAGTTCCTTTTTCACTGCCCTGTCGACATACGTCGGATACAGAGGTCTTCCGGTGTATGTGACCAGCAGCGGCTCCTTCAAAGACCTTTCCGTTTCAGCCATCGCCTCAACTGCTTTCAAATATAATAAAATTTCTTCACATAATGATGCCACAAGCGGAATTTCTCGCATTTTATTGCCTTTTCCGACAACTTTAAGCTTGCTTCGGCCAAAATCCACGTCCTCAATCTTCAGAGCGATCAGCTCCGAACGGCGAAGACCCGTGCCATAAAGCATGGAAATTATCAGCCTCGCAAGGCGTCTTTCATAAAAATCCTTGGAATAGTCAGCCTTTGGATCGGACAGGAAAGCATCCAGATATTCCTGAGAGGCATAGATCGCTGTAATTTTAAAATAATCTTCGAGGGCATCATTCCTGTAATACTCCGGCAGCCGCTTCTCCACCTTCGGCTTGCGGACCAGGCGGACAGGATTGGATTTCAGATGTCCTTCCTTCACGAGATAGCGGCAGAAGCCGCTCAATGCCGACATATGCAGGCTCACGGTCTTAGGGACAAGATGCTGCTCATCCATAAGACAGACCATATGGGAACGGATCTGGGAGAAGTTGAGAGAAGCGACAAGGTCGCTGTCCGAAGGCTCGTCAGACTCGAGGACTGCCTTGCAGAAATTCCTGATGGCCTCCTCATACAGCTGCACAGTGCGAGCGGAATACCTTCTGATATCCCTTATGTACGAAATATATTTCTCGATCAGATTCACTTCACCGGAAACATGCCCATCTCGGCAGCCCTCGCCCTCATGTAGGCGTCCGCCGCCTCGAAAGTATTCTCAATCTCACCATCCAGGATGGCATTCTTCACCTTCTCCTTAAGAAAGCCGATCACATTGCTCGGCTCTATGCCGAAGAGGTCCATCACATAATCACCAGTTATAGGATTCTTGAAATTGCGGATGGCGTCCTTGGCCTCGACCTCTACCAGCTTGGTCTTCACCAGCTCGAAGTTTGCCTTGAGTCTTGCCACCTTGCGAGGATTCTTCGAGGTGATGTCCGCATTGCAGAGGAGCATGAGGTCGTCTATGTCATTGCCGGCGTCGAAAAGGAGCCTGCGGACTGCAGAATCCGTCACCTCGTCAGTCACAAGAGCAATCGGGCGGAGATGCAGATTCACAAGTTTCTGCACATATTTCATCTTCTCGTTGAGAGGCATCTTGAGGCTCTGGAATATCCTCGGAATCCATTTAGCCCCGACGACCTCATGTCCATGGAATGTCCATCCGAGCGCCGGATCATACCTCTTTGTCGCAGGCTTGGCTATGTCGTGCAGCAGAGCCGCCCAGCGGAGCCATACATTAGGCTCCGTGCGGACCTTGGCGACCTCCTCGCCGTCTTCGAACACGAAGTCCTTCAACTGACCTGCAGCGATAGCCTCAACCTCGGCAACAGCCACATTGTCAAGCACTTCCAAAGTATGAGAAAAATTCTCCTTATGGCCTTTGCCCTCTACTGTCTCGACTCCCTTGAGTTTGGAGAGTTGAGGAAGGATCATCTCCAGCAGACCGGTCTCGTCAAGGAGTCTGAATCCTATGGACGGCTTCTCACTGACGAGCATCTTGTTCAGTTCTTCCACGATCCTTTCCTTTGACAGGATCTCCATCCTGCCACGATTTCTGCGTATAGACTCAAATGCCTCAGGAACGATTTTGAATACATTTTCATCAGTGCTGAGCCTGGTCACAAACCTTATCGCCCTCACCATCCTGAGAGGATCGTCGCTGAATGTGACATCAGGATCAAGCGGAGTCCTTATAACGCCTGCGGCCAGGTCCCTGATGCCGCCGAACGGATCGACGAGAGCTCCGTAGTCCTCCTTCTGGAGGCTGAAGGCCATGGCGTTGATGGTGAAGTCACGGCGCATCTGGTCTTCCTGCAGAGTGCCATCCTCGACGACAGGCTTCCTGGAGTCCCTGTTATACGACTCTTTTCTCGCTCCGACGAACTCAACCTCGATACCCTTGAAGCGCAGCATCGCTGTGCCATAGTTCTTGAACACGGACACGTTACTGCGGACTTTGGCGCCGACTGCCTCGGCGAGTTCGATGCCGCTTCCCTCCACGACTATGTCTATGTCCTTGCTCTGCCTTCCGAGGAAGCAGTCGCGCACATATCCTCCGATGACGAATGCGCGGACGCCCATGGAGGCAGCCACATCCGAAACGATGCCAAATATTTCATGTTCAAGAAAACCTTGAGTGATAGTCGGTTGCATTATAACAGATCTGTATATTTAGGAACATTTCCCGTGTACCTGTATCCTTCCTCACCTCTTTCGAGGATGAAGGTCCTGGTGCCGTTGGTTATGATTATCATCCTGACATTAAGAACCATGTTGTATCTTATCGCCTGGTCAAGGACTTCCTGCGTCAGCTCCACTTCGGGCCTCTTGCACTCGACGACAATCAGAGGATCGGTCTTGCGGTCATAGACAATGATGTCTGCCCTGAACTGCTTCCCTCCGAGACGGAAGCCGGCCTCGCTCATCATCATGTGCATCGGCACTTCCATCTGATTTGCCAGCACTCCTATGAACCACTGCCTCACCCTCTCCTCGGGAGTCAGAGCGACTTCCTTCTTCCTGAGCGGATCCCATATGGTTTTCCTGTCATTCATTCTGCAAAGATAATTAAAATTATTACTTTTGCAGAGTATGAAAGCAAAGAGCAAGAAGCTTGAAATAGTATATGAAGACCAGTGGCTGATCGTCGTTGACAAGCCGTCCGGTCTTCTCAGCATGTCGACCGGCAAGAAGGGCGACGTGACGGCATATTCCATACTCAACGAGTACTGCAGGGTGTTCATTGTCCACAGGCTGGACCGCGACACCTCCGGACTGCTCGTCTTCGCCAAGGATCAGGACACCAAGCTGGCCCTGCAGGAGAACTGGGACGAGGCTGTGCAGGAGCGCAAATATCTGGCTACCCTCGAGGGCAATATCGAGGACGAGGAAGGCTGGGTAGAGTCATGGCTATATGAAAGCCCGAAGTCCATGAAGGTGCACAGCTTTGCCCTTTGCGAGGGCGACACGCCTGAAAGGCCGCCTCGCAAAGGCTGGCAGTTCGCATCGACCCACTGCATCACGCTCAGACGCTTCAGCCTTGAAGGTCAGGCATATACAAATGTGGAATTTGAACTGGAAACAGGAAGAAAAAACCAGATCAGGTCACACTCCGAATGGATCGGACACCCCATCGCAGGAGACAAGAAATACGGAGCACAGACCAACCCGTTCGGACGCCTCGCCCTCCATGCCCACAGACTGTCATTCATCCACCCATGGACAGGCAAGGTCATGAAATTCACCTCACCCCTCCCCAAAAGCCTGAAGATTTAATTGAATAGACCGAAGACCAGAAAACCGGCGTGACACGGAATCTCGGTTTTATGTCACGCTGATGGCCTAATTCGAGCAAAACTGCCTAAAAACAAGGCCGGTGTGACATGAATCCGCATTTTCTTGTCACACCAGTTAAGTATAGAACCACCTGTTCAGTATAGAACTGTCCTCTCTGAAATCCCATGTCACCAAGAGGATTCTGTCACTGGGATACGCTTCGCAATTTGCCGATCCGGCAAGGTCAAGCATATGATTCCAATATGATGCAGCGTTCCTTTGACGCTGTCACCGACCAGTCCAGTTGGGACGGAACTTCCTGACGGACTTCACCTTGGAGCATCTGGACTACTCTGTCGGCCAAGGCGTCTGCAAAGGTGGAGCAGAGCGGGAAGACGTTTTCTGCACCGATCACTTCAGGGATGCCTCCGACGTCAGAGCCGGCAGCGTTTGCGCCACAGCGCAGAGCCTCGGCGCAGACCAGCGGGAGACCTTCGTTCAGACTCGGGAGCACAAGGACATCAGTGCTGTTCATGAATGCCGGCATTTCCTCAGAACCAAGATTGCCAAGGAAGTTCACGTCGAGCCCGGCTGCAGACATGTCAGCTTCGACAGCCGGACGCAGTTTGCCATCTCCGGCAATCAGGAACTTGACACTTCCGTCAAAACGCTCACTTATCTTCCTGAAAAGAGGAGCCAGAACGCGGACATTCTTGACTGAAACAAGACTTCCAGCAAATGACACTGACTTATCTCCTTCTGTCACACCGAATCTCTTACGCGCTGCTGCACGCTCAGCGTCAGGAAATCTGACGAACGAGTCTGATACTCCATTATATAAAACATCCTTAGGCGCATCTGCAACGATCTTGTCGGAGAAGTCCTTCAACGCCTTGCTGACAAAGAAGTTGCACGAGGCATGCTTCATTATCTTACGCGTATCATCCAACACCATCGGCAGGCGCCACGGGTGCGTATGGACATCTGACCCGTGCCAGTTTGCAAAGAAGATTGTACCATAGATGCAATGGGCCATATAGGCAATGTATGAACCTGTGAACGAATGGCCTATGAGCACATCATAGCCCTCGAGCCTATCCACTACACGTCTCACTAAACTCTTGAATAAGAGCGGTCTGCAATGCATCTTCTCAACCAGCACATGATCCATGATGGAGAACCTGTACCACATCATTTCATACCTGATGCCGTCTATCGTCACCTGGTCGACAGACGGTGTCTCCGGAGTGTGACGGACCTTGCGGGTAAAGGCATTGTCCCTGCTGTGGATGCAATATGCATCAATGGTGCAGCCGCCTTCGGCAAGCAGATGACGCACTCGCTCATGTACAGCATTGAAGAGCCCCTTCCTGTCGAACGGACTGCTCTCGAATATGACAGCTATCTTCATCATTTCCTCTTGCGGAATATAGTTGCGAAAAACGAGGTCACCTTATATACCTTGACAGTAAAGCCAGGCTTGCCTATCTTATATAGGATCAGATTAAAGACCTGTCCTGCCCTGATTGAGAATATCCCAAGGCCGGGATCGGCATCCATATATTCATATAACAGGGCAATATTGTCCATGGTGAGCATATCCGTGCTTCTTCTCGCATAAAGGTTCAGCAGACGACATATATACCTGCCTATCACATCCTTACGATATAGCGTCAGGACGCTCTTTGTATTAGGGCAGCGTGCCCTCAAAGATTCTGTCACCTCGACATACAGGGGCAGGAATATCTGCAGCTGCTGAATGTGCCTGTCAGAGGAAATGTCACTGCCCAGAGAGCCCGGACGCATGTAATATCCATAGACAGCACCCGAGAAAGTCATTATGGACGAGCATCTTGACATGACCGTAAAGACGAAAAGCTTGTCTTCGGCATAGTGGAGACTCTCGTTAAATCTGACGTCGCCTATGGCCTTGCGCTTGAAAAGCTTGGCCCATGGAGCGTCAAGCATCTCGCAGTTGCGCCTGATGTTGTCCTGGAAGAACAGCGGATAGTCCGCTCCCCTATAGGTCTTTGTCTGAGCCGGACGCACGTCCTTTACCGGAATGTTTCCCACAAAGGCCGCATATCCGCCGACTATCATGTCATCGCCCGCCACGGCATCCATCATGTCGTCCAGAGCGAACGGAAGCAGAGCGTCATCTGAGTCCAGGAACATGATGTATTCGCCCTTGGCAAGCTCCAGACCTGCATTTCGGGCAGAGCTTACTCCCCCGTTGGGCTTATGTATAGTCCTGAAACGAGGATCGGTAGAGGAATATCTGTCGCATATCAGCGGAGAGGAATCCGTGCTTCCGTCATCCACGAGGATGACCTCATATGAAGAGAAATCCTGATCAAGGACGCTGTGTATGCATCTGTCAAGATATTCCTCCGCATTGTACACGGGGATAATGATACTTAATCTGCTCTTATCCATAACTTTATCCTTTGCGGAGAGCCTCACTGAGGAAGCTTCCGGATTTGATTCTTTCTTCTGCCAGCACAGCATCGACGGCGTCCCAGTCAGGCTGTGACAGGAAAAACTCTCCGTCATCATCCGGATCAATGCCGTGCACCAGCCTCATGTCCAGGCCAAACCGGGACAGCAGAGACTGCAGCCTCGCCATTCCTCTTATGGAATTTCCTACAGCCACAAAAGGCTTATGAAACAGGATCGACAGCACGCATCCGTGGAACGAATCCGTAACCACAAATCCCGCATCTGCAAAACCTGCCAGCCATTCCTCCAGAGGCGGCACCACACGCTCTACCAAAGGACGGGTACTGTCCGTCACCGGCGAAAGGTCATGGACCGTAAGTCCTGAAACATGCGACATGAAATCAAGGACATTATCCTTCTCCTTTGACTTGTCCAGAATATATGTCACAAGCTTGCCTTCAGCCGGATGTATCTTAACGGAAGCTGCCATAGCCGCATATACAGAAGCATCAACAAGCATGACTGGATCAAGCACCTGCACGGCATTCTCACAGTCAAACCACTCCTGGCACATCTGCACTCCGACATCCTCGCGGACTGACACTCCGTTGAACTTCTCCAGCAGAGACGCGCACTCCTGCACCTGCATGTATTCATATTCGAGCTGGTCCGTGCCGAAGGATGCGGCGTAGGCCACTCTCAGCACATTCCAGTCTCTGGCAAAATCCAGGAAAGCATCCTCTATACGCCCGAAATAACGCGGACGCCACACCTGATCGCTTCCGACTATGAATGCGTCGTATTCTCCTTCCCGGATGTCCTTGTATCTCTTAATGACACGAGGTGCTATCAGTTCGTCGATGAACCTCTGAGTATTGGCAGATAGAGCCGGAAACTCCTTGCGGAATCTTAGCTCGCGGAACACTTCGGGGCCTGCTGCACCCTTGGTCATACGCTGCACGGCCCTCTTTGCATAGACAAAAGGAGCCTTCCACAGGGGCGGCAGCGGCATCTTGACCTTTCGGTCCAGAACCGTAACCTGATGTCCCATGGACTCCAGATATGTCTTCAGCGCATAGGCCTGAAGAATGCCTCCGTAATTGGTGTGCAGAGGCAATGTCACGACAGCAATCTTCATCTTACAATCCTCTTCTTCATGTCGGAAAGGAACCTGCGCACCTTTCTGTATATTCTCTGATGCATTGGCCTTCTGACAACGAATCCTTTCATATATGCAATCAGGTCGGACGCACTGTGAACTCCCTTGAAGAACTCTTCGCGCCTCTCCGGAACGGCAGCAGGGTCAGAATATCCTCCATTATCACGCATAGCAGCCTCCGCGCTCACAGCGACAGACCGCATGCTCACAGAGTCCAGCAGTGCCTTGCCCTTTGCCGTATTGACTAAAACAGCAGACGCTCCCCTGTCGTCATTGAACGCTGGAGCCGCCTCAGCAACGCTCCACAGGTCGGCAAGCGTCAGGTCTGAAGCCTTCCTGCCTGCCCTGAAAGGACATTTATAACAAGATGGCCTCAACGACATGTCCTGAACGAACAAGGCCATGTATGGATCGTCAACATAATCCACACTTACATCGTCATGTCTGAAGCAGTAATGTCTCCAGCTGCGGGATTTGTCCCTGAAGGACAGTGACCTGATCCTTCCTCCGCTTCGGGTCTCGAGCGCCTTCACATACTTCTCCCAAAGTCCCGGACTCGGGACACCATGGCATGCAAAATCTATCGTCAGCAGCCCTTCTGTATTGCCCCTCAGATAGTTCTTCAAGCCCGCAACCTGGCATGGCGTGCCTGTGAACAGCACTTTCATTCCATCTTCCAGATATTGCCTGACGTCTTCAAAAGCAGAATACAGGTCACTCTGGGCATATTTCGAGCCTCTCATCGGCTCAATCCCCGGCAATTCCGAAGCTTCGGCATGCGCGACCTTATAGTCACTCTCAAAGACAGCTCCGAAGACAATGCCTCCCTCCTCAATCACAGGCTTTGCAAGCGCCGGGAACACTCCTCCGGAAGAGGATCCGGCAACATGTTCCTCAGACCTCGCAGCCAGGACCACGACTGGAGCCGAAACTGCAGGAGGATTCAGCATAGGACATACTTTCTCACACTTGCCGCAGCCGATGCACAAGTCCGGATTGGCTACCGGATAGTCAAAGCCCTCGCGGTCACGGCGCATGACTATGCACTGCGCGGGACACGCAGTGGCGCAGGCAGTGCAGCCGCAGCATAGAGACTTATCCGATATCCTTATCATTTCCTGACAAATTTCTCTTTAATCTTGTTTACCAGCCACTTGCGTTCATCACCCCTCAGACCGAGAGCAATGATCACGAACATAGACCACAGCACGCACACCGATGCGCTGACCAGGAAGCCCACAAATCCAGAAGGCTTGACAGCCTCGAGGATCAGCGGCACGACCAGCGAGCCGCATACCACCTTGAAGAGGACACTGAAGTACACATCCTCAAGGAATGGCAGCACTGGGAATCCCGTCGCCTTGCTGAGCATCAGCAGACGCGCCCACATGCATATCTGTGATATTATGATGGCTACGATTACAGTCACTTCAGGGATAGCTCCCATCCTGAGGCATACATACGACACAGGAAGGTTCAGGAGCTGGATGCCGCCCACTACAAGCTGATAGTTGCGTATGTTTCCTGTCGCGAGCATCGCCGTTATCATAGGATTCGAGAGCGACTCGCTCAGAGCGAATATGAGGAAGAGCTGCACGAAGAGCGATGAATGCTCAGGCACCTCCTTGAGCCATATGGACAGCAGATAATCTGCATTGAAGATTACCGGAAGGGCAATGATGAAAAGAAGGAAGAAAGACATTCTGGATGACCTTCTCACCAGACTGAACATATACTCCTTATCCCCAGCCGCATACGACTTTGTGATCTGCGGATTCACAGCCGTCATGAAGTTGGTCACAAAGCCCTGCACAGCTCCGTTCAGCTGCACGGCAACGCCTCTGGCAGCATTGACGGCCGGACCGTAAAACAGGTTTACCAGTATGTTTCCTCCGTGGTCCCTCAACACTCCCGATGTAACTCCTATGAAGTTCCATCCCGCAAAAGAGAACATCTCCCTGATCAGAGGCCTGTCAAAGACAGGACGGTATCTGCATTCTTCGAAATGCAGACGGCAATATAGGCCATAGGCCAGACGCACGATCAGTACGACACCGGCCATCAGGGCCGCATAATATATAAGTCTGTCTATAGGAGAATGCAGTATGAGGAATGCCACGCCTAGCCTCAGAAGGCCGTCAAGGATGCCTATGTATGCGTAAGCGGACATATGTTCGTGCGCTGTGATGGAGGCCATCTGCGGCACGCTCATGAGGTTTATGACGAATGCCAGGAGCGAGAAATGCAGCACCCATCGTGCTGCAGGAATCCTCGACGGGTCTATGGTCATCTTGTTGTCTATGAACCACAGGCCGAGGGGCTCTGCGAGGAGGACCACGACGGCCGCAAGGATCAGCTGGATGGTCACCGCTGTAGAATATACTTTACCAAGCTGCGCGTCAGTCCCCTTGCCCATCTCAAAAGTTATGAATCTGGAGACCGCGGAATTCAGGGCTCCGGATATTATGGTGAACATGGAAACGACACCTCCAACGACATTGTATATGCCGAAATCGTCCTCCCCGAGTGCTCCGAGGACTACACGCGAAGTGTAAAGTCCGACGAGCATGAGGACAAGCATCCTGACATATAGCATCAGTGTGTTCCTGGCTATCTTTGTTCCCCTATGTCCATAGTCATCCATAATCTACAAATATAGCATTAATTGACGTAAAACGTAAATTTAATATATTAAAACATTTTATTTTGGCAGTCTCGAATATTATTGCTAAATTAGTGGTCAGTTATGAAATTTGATCACTAAACACTAACAGCTATGGTAAGATATTGTGTAATGTGGAAGTTCAAGCCATCAGATGGCAAGACTTCCAAGGAGCTCGCTGAAGATGTCAAGGAACAATATGAGTCCCTCTTGGGACTCGTGCCAGGACTTAAGAGCATTGAAGTTGGCGTAAACAGAAATGAAGGTAAGACATCTTATGATGCAGTAATGATGGCAGACTTCGACTCTTGGGAAGCTCTCGCAGCATATAAGGCAGACACCTTGAGGGGCAACGTAATACAGTACGTGAAGACTATTGCCGAGGTTCGAGCAAAAGTTGAGTACGAGAGATAAGAAAAGAAAAAGAGACTCATCTGAGTCTCTTTATTTTTTTCTTCTTACAACTATCGCCGCCATGCAGATGATGGAGATCAGCGCCATGGCGCAGGCTCTGATGCCTGTAGCTGTTCCTATGTTGGTGCTGAATTCGAAGACTCCGTCCATCAGACAGGCAAAGTCCCATATTGCAGAGAATAATGTCAGGCAGGTGATCACTCCGAGGAAGAGGTTCATCTTGTCTCCCGTCTCCGCTTCCCTGCGGGCATTCTCACGGTTGATCATATCTGCAATCTTGGCAGTTTCCTGCTCGACATCGAGTCCCTTTTCCATTGAATCCATCAGAATCTCAGGAAGGAAGTTGTATGAAACCTTTGGGAAAGTGTAGTCTTTCTCGAATGTCGTCAGATCCTTGCGGACATCCGAAACATCCTTGATCTCGCCACGGAAGTCCCCGTTGATTCGGAAAAGGAAGAACTTGCGGTACAGCGCATACATATACATCTTGCCGAAATATTCCTTGTTCCAGAACTCAAGCATATTGTCAGGCACGTCATGAGCGACGATTGTATATGTATCAAGAAGAGACAGCGACTTCCAGTTGTTGAAGACTGACACACGGCTTCCGGACATTATGCTTTCATAATATTCCTTAGAAAAGCCCTTCGGATCATTCTCCTTATATACCATCAAGGTGCCACCACCGTATAAAAGCACATCATAACCTGCATCATCAGCAGGTCTTTCCCCACAGAGCAGCGTGTGGAAGATCTTAAGCTTGTTTCCGCATTCCATGAGGGCACGGAAATCTCCCGAATTGCCGGCAGCCTTGTTCAACGCGACCAGAGGATCAAGAGCCAGGGTGATATAGTCCTTGACTGCATCCTTGTTGAGACTGCATACGCTTCGCATCATGAAGAGAGCGTCAAGCATGTCCTGAACCTGCTGCGACTGCTGGCTGACCCTGACCGAATACATCACGATACCGAAAGGGAAAAGATATGCCTGAAGTTCATCAAGGTGCACCTCATGCTCCCTGCCGTCCCTCAATGTAAGCGAAAAGTCCAGATCATAAGCATGACTGAAGACCTTTACATCAGACATCATGAATTCTGCAAACTCCGGATAATAGAAATCCTTAGCCCACGAAATTTCATTGTCATCATATGCGACAGGAGTCCAGAAGTCACCTTGAGAAGCGATGATCGCTGACGCATTTCCGGCCTTTGATGAAAAATAGCCGCAAAGGAAGGCCGTATCTTTATACTGCATACATCTTAATTTTTCACAAAATTAATCAATCTGACCCATAACACGCAATTTTATTGTAAATTTGTTTGTTACAGCTTAAAACAACCACTATGGGAACTGAAATCCTAGCCAAAGGCACAGCATCGCTTCCATACTCGCTTGCACATCCGCTGCAGGGATTCAAGGCAAATGCAGAAAAGAAGAACTGGCACAGTGCCATGAACTATATGCTCGACTTCTTCGAGACCTCCTGCCAATTCCTCTCTATAGTGGTGATGGGTCTCCTCAAAGCCGATGGCGAAGAACTGAAAAACGATCCTGCCATTATCAGGGCAGTGGGCAAAATAGACAGCAAGAGACCTTTGTCATTCGGAGACTGGGCAAACGACATCCTGACGCCGCTGACCACGCTGGCAGCATCAAGACTGCCTGGCAACGCCTTCGTACAGTCGCTCTCAAAAGTGATATCCCAGAAGAAGCATATCATCCTCGGCAGAAAGGGCGAGCAGAGCATAGTCAAGATCAGAAACGACTACAAGGGACACGGCACCACCCTGTCACAGGACATATACAAGGACGTGGTGCTGACACTCGAAGGCAGACTGCTCGAATTCATAGAGGCGCTCATGCCGCTCTCGCAGATGCAGTTCATGGCAGCTGTGCCGGGAGGCGGCACGCTGCTGCTGAACGGACACTGTCCGGAAGCGGCACCGGCCGACGGCACGTTGGAGGAAGGGCACTACTACTTCAGCTATGACGGAAAGCTCACTGATCTCTATCCTCTTGCATATTGCAATGAGCTGGGACACATATATATATTCCAGACGCTCAAGGACGAGAGCACTGCGCATATTTCATCAAACGAGGAGGCGGTTTCGCTGACGACCAGCGAGCGCAACGCCGAATTCGATGCGTGGCTGCAGGAGCTCATGCCGTCGTTCGACATAAGCAAGATCATCAATTGGGAGCAGTGGAAAGGTCTCCTGCATGAAAACACATCAGCATTCCTGACAAAGCTGTATGCGGAGAAGAAATACAACCGGGAACTGTTCGTAGAGAGAGAAAGCCTCACCAGGGAGTTCGACGGATTCCTCGGATCCGAATCATGCATCTTTCCTCTCCTGGGCGAAGCCGGACAGGGCAAGACCACGCAGCTATGCTACTGGACTGAGACTTTCTCGGAAACTGACAAAGGCGTCATGATATTCTCCGGCTCCGAATTCGCTGACATTACTCTGGAAAACAAACTGAAGTACTCATTCGGATGGGCCATGCATAAGCCTGTGGCCGGTCTTGTACAGTCGCTGGCGAATGCCGCCGAGTCAAGAGGGAAAGAAGTGCTCATATTAATCGACGCGATAAACGAGTGCATAGAATATCCAGGTCTTGCCGATGACGCAGATGGTCCTCTGATGCTTTACAGAGACCTTTACAAGATATTCATAGAGCCCGGATACAGACGCTTCAAGATACTCTTTACCTGTCGCAACTACACATGGAAGAACCTCCTCATGCCGGAGACAGCCAAGCAGGACCAATCGCTCTTCTACAACTCCGGAGAAGAGGAGAACACTGCAGTCAAGGGCTTCACTGACAGTGAAGTGAAGACTGCATATCACATATATGGAGACCTCTTCCAGATGAAGACACCGTTCGACCTTCTGCCGCGCGGCATCACCATCAGGATGAAGGATCCGCTCGTGCTCAAGATGTCATGCACAAACTATCTCGGCCAGAATTTCCCAGAGGCCATGAGGGAATTCACATCTCTGGCGCTCTTCCATAAGATGGTGCAGGACATTTCCGTATCATATGCAGGAAACAGACAGGTTGAGATACTCCGGGAAATCTCCGGACACATTCTCGATTCATACTTGTCCGGAGATGCGAAAGACTCCATCACGATGACCGATCTTCAGGCTGCATCCGAGGATCCGGAATCGCCTCTGCACAGGGCCTCAGCCCTCATCTTCAAGAAGGACGGCTACAGCGTGGCATTCGCCGAACTTCTCAACAAGCCCGAGAGACCGATCCTAAGGCTGGTCGACAACGAGAAGATACAGTTCATCTACGAGCGATTCCTCGAGTATATGCTCGCGCTTCTCTACTTTGAAAGGAACGCGCAGGGAGCAGACAACATCACTTGCCAGACTTTCGTAGACACGATTGAGAGGGCGACGGCTAACGAAGTCTTCATGGGTGCCATGCGCAATGTGCTGATAATGGACTACCTGGCGACAGGTAAGTCTGACACGATCATAGCATTGTCCAACCTTGAGGACAGCGGCTTCGAGATCATGTCACTCGCCACAGACGTCATGAACATCATGGTCCGCGAAAACTATGAGACAGAGATATTCTCCCTGCTCGGAGAACTTATAGAAAGGACCGGAGAGGAATGCACTGCAATCATTTCTGAATACAACGCCGTCACGAAGAAAATCGAATCCAACAAGGCGGACGAAGCGACAATCGCAAGGCACAAAGAGCTTTCGCCTGTCATAGCTCCGCTGATCAGACAGCGCTCCCTCGCCTCGGTGACACTCCTCAATGGCGTCCTGCTCACAGACTACCATAACGAAGGAATATACTCGCAGGATCCGTTCGCGCTGCTTTGGAAGCTGCTTCTCGACCCTGTCACTGAAGTCAAGAACGACGTATGCATGTATGCATATTACGTCTCCAACAAGAAGACAACCCTCAGCGGCACGCCTCTCAGGGAAAACCTCTCCGAGCAGATCGTGAACAGGATGTACAAGGAGATATGCACGACTCCGCTTCTCGCGATCCCGTTCGGGGAACGCAGAAGGAAGTCGATAATGAGCGACCTGGAGGTGGGCACAAGACTCAACGTACTGCTGATCATAGACGCCCTCATTTCCGGAAAGGAAGAAGACAGGGCAAGAGTAGGAGGAATGCTTGGGGAGACCATAGAAGTGTTCAGGCACCTGACTGCGAACTACTCGCTCATCAGGATGCTGCTTCCTTTCTTCCAGATGGTCCTCAGGAAGCAGCTGACCTTCCAGTCCGACTATGTAAACAATGTGATAGAATACCAGACATACTGGGAGGACTCTGTCATACCGCTCAAGAGCGAGGACGGAACCTGGTGCCGCGAAGACCTCAAGACCGCAATGCAGTTCATCTTCCAGCATTCATGTTACTTCGCTCCGGACGCAAGATACAGCAAGGAAGATGCACCGGACTTCGGGCCGTTCCAGCACAAGGTGATCTCAGCCTACCGCACGGGAGACAGTTTCACATACTTCGCCTTCGAGAGGATCCTCATCATCATGGGCATATGCTCATGGGACAAGGTCTACCCTATCCTCAAAAACTTCAGGGAAGGAGGCATCAGGGATACAGAGTGGTTCGACTACTCGCAGATGTCGCTGATATATGTCCTATACCAGTTAGGACTTAAGATGGAAAATTATCCCGAGTATGCCTGGGAGATGCTTTCCGAGTGGTGCGAAGAATGGACACTCAAGTGCAAGGGATACTTCAAGGGCAGAAACAGCCATAAGGCAAACCCTCGCCAGCTTTACAAAAGGAACGTAATGACATGGTATGCAATGGTATGGGCGCACCGCCATGGCGATGTACAGGATCCGGACTGCGCCAATGCACCATTGTTCAGGAGGCTCCTGGACGACGCGATAGAGAAACGTGACACCGAACTTCTCGTACACCTGATCGAGAACATTTCCGAGCTCGTGACAGACTCGGGATACATACATACAGCCCTTGACCTGCTCCTTTCCGTAATGAGCAGGATAGACAGCAAGGAGATGCTCGGAGAGTTCAGCGAAGACATCGTAACATTCATCGGCAAGGTACTCGGCACTGCTAAGAACTATTTCCCGGACGAGGTGAACACCTTCCTGAAGAAGGACCTCTCTGGCCTTCCGTTCCCGGGAATTCCTAAGTACAAGGACGAGCTGCTGAGCTACAATCCTGGCGGAGAAAGGCTCTCCGACCTGTTCACCCACAAGTTCGGCAACTTCCTCATCTGGTCGCTGATACACGAGGAGGCGGTGGACGAATTCGCGTACGAGGCTATGTGCCTCGCGCCTGAGTCGAAGGACAGTTTCGAGTGGTTCGACAAAGTGGTAAGGGTTTTGTTCAGGCACCTCTTTAAAGTGAAATTATGAGAACAGTAGCACATAGAGGAGGGGCCGGTCTCGGATGCGAGAACACCCTCTCATGCATAGAGATGGGACTGTCATGCAGCAGAACGGACATGGTCGAGGTCGACGTACACCTGACAAAGGATGGAGAAGTCGTGGTCTGCCATGACCCGGATGTGGACAGGACTACTGACGGGAAGGGAATGATAGAAGATCTGACCCTTCAGGAGATCAAGGCACTTCATATAAAGAACCGCGACGGAAAGACCACTACCGACAAGATTCCGACGCTTAGAGAGGTCCTGACGCTCATAGGTTCGCGAGCAGAGGTTCTTCTTGAAATCAAAAGGATAGACGACAGGGATGACGGTCTTGAAAAGGCATGTCTGGACATAATCCATGAGTGCGGAGCATACGGCAGGGTGACAGTCCAGTCGTTCAACGACATCGTGCTCGAGAGATTTCACGCCATGGATCCTTCAATAAGACTTGAGAAGCTTCTCTTCGTACGCCCTTTCTGCTGGAAGGGAGTTGACCAGAAGCCATATATAGCATCATACAACATATTCCGCCTCGGATTGGTGACAAGACGCTTTGTGGAGAAGATGCATGCCAGAGGGAAAGAAATAAAGGTCTGGACACTCCAGACCTCGAAACAGTTTTACGCTGACAACGTAGACGGCATCATTACTGACCGTCCTGATCTTTTTTAGAGCGGCTGTCCACCCATAGCCAGAGGCGCCACATGAGCCAGCCCCAGGCGATGAAGAGCGCGACATGCACCCATACAGGTGTCTTTGCCTGATAGGCATCCTCCGGAAGGACCTGATCGAAGTTCGGTATGTCTACATAATAGTATGCTCCTCCACCGAAGTCATAGCCTTCCACGAGTCCCATATGATTCCACATCACATATAGGGCACCAATAACTATAGTCACCGCCATTATGACGGTGACTATATTGAATATCATCTTCTTACTTATTTTCATTTTCCTGAACAGATTCTGCCTGAGGCATCAGGTCGACAGCAGGCTGCTGCTCTGCCGCCTTGACCGCCTTGGCCTCCTTCCTGGCATTGATCTTATCCTCCTTGTGAGTGAAAGTCTTGATGTCAGGCTGAGGAATCACCTTGCCTGAAAGGAGAAGCCATACCACTGCGAAGGTAAGGATGATGTTGAATGTCTGTCCCACGATATAGAGCCAGAGGACCTTTCCGCCCTGCATGCTCTTGGCGATCTGCTTGAAGTTGGTGTCGAGTCCGATCGATGTGAACGCAAGCACAAAGCACCAGTCCTTGAACTGACCGAGAACCTTGTTGACTGCGCTTGTCTTCTCCGCGCCGAATGCCGGAACGAAGATGATGGACGCTATGACAGACGCCGCCATGAATCCAAGGATGAACTTAGGGAAGCGGTTCCAGATTTCAACAGCCTTTACTTCTGACTTTCCTGTCTTGTCGATCTTTCTTGCAAAGAAAATGGCAACGAAGAATGCTATGAAGCCGATGAGGATGTTCTGAATCATCTTCACAAGAGATGCAACCTGCTCAGCCTCAGGGCCAAGGGCGCTGCCGGCGAGCACTACGGCTCCGGTCGAGTCCACTGTTCCACCGATGAGCGCTCCACCCATGATCTGACCCATTCCTGTCCACTCGATGATCATCGGCTCGAACACCATCATGATGATAGTAAAGATGATAGAGATCGAGATGGCAACCGAAAGGTCTTCCTTCTTTGCGCCAGATGCTGCTCCTGTAGCGATCGCCGCTGATGTTCCACAGACTGATGTTGCAGCAGCCACAGTCATCAGAAGCGGCTTGTTCTTGATCTTGAGGATCCTGTTTCCGAACCACCACATGAAGATGATTACAACAGGAGTCACACCCCAAGCGATGCCGAGGCCATAGAGACCGAACTTCGCGATGTTGGAGAAGAGGATGGAGAATCCGAAGACCACCAATCCGGTCTTGATGAAGAATTCGGTGCGGATGGCAGGTTTGAGCCACTTAGGCACGCCTACAGTATTGGCAATCAACAGACCTATGATAAGAGCCCAGAAAGCCCACTCGAGATATCTCTTGAGGGTGAATTCCGCGCTGACCATCCTGACAATCACCGCAATTACGAACAATGCGAGGAAAGCAGGGATGAAATTGCGGAGCTTCTCGCCCTGAAGCTTTACTCCGGCTCCGAAGAGGACGCCGAGAATCAGGACAGTCTTGATGCATTTCCACCAGAATGCCCATGAGCCGAGCTGCTCGCCGAGCGGAACGACCTTGGCGGCGTCCGCAGCAGCGAGTGTCTCGCCTGCTGTCCAGGTCTTGAAACTCAATGCTGAAAAATCGAACCATCCTGTAAGGACTGCAACTGAGCCCAGAATGATTACAATGGCTCCTATCCACACGGAGAGCCAATCCTCCGTCCTGAGGAGGTTTGAGATTCGACGATTTGTATTCATTGGTAGGTTTGGTTTTAATACACTGATGTGTTATTTCTGGTATTTCTTAGTATGCTCGGCAATCAGTTCGGCATCGTCGAAATAGTCGATCTTCATGGCCTTGCGTACATCCGCGAGGGTCTTGGCCGCTTCTGCGCGGGCTACTTCAGAGCCCTTGCGCAGAATCTCATATACCTGCGGGATATTCTGCTCATAATGCGCTCTCCTCTCGCGCATAGGCTGCAGGAACTCCTCCATGATGTTGAAGAGGAACTTCTTGCATGTGCCGTCACCCAGTCCGCCACGGCGGTAGTGATCCTTCATCTCCTCGAGGTTTGCATACTCAGGAAGATACTTCGCAAAGTGGTCGTCTGTGCTGAATGCGTCGAGATATGTGAAGACCACATTGCCCTCAATGTGACCGGGATCTGTGATCTGGAGATGCTCAGGATCGGTGTACATGCTGTTCACCTTCTTCTTTATCTCCTTTGATGTGTCCGAGAGGTAGATGCAGTTTCCGAGAGACTTGCTCATCTTCGCCTTTCCGTCAGTGCCAGGGAGGCGGCAGCATGTCGCATTTTCCGGAAGCATCATCTCCGGAGTCACGAGAGTCTCGCCGTATACTGTGTTGAACTTGTGCACGATCTCGCGCGTCTGCTCTATCATAGGAGCCTGGTCTACGCCCACAGGAACCGTTGTCGCACGGAACGCTGTGATGTCTGACGCCTGGCTTATAGGATATGTGAAGAATCCCACAGGGATGCCCTTCTTGTTCTGTGCCTCGTCATCGTCGCTGTCGCAGAATCCTCTCAGCTGCACCTCCTGCTTTACGGTAGGGTTGCGCTGAAGCCTCTGCACTGTGACAAGGTTCATATAATAGAATGCAAGCTCGCAAAGTTCAGGAACCTGAGACTGGATGAAGATTGTGACCTTCTCAGGGTCGAGGCCTGCCGAAAGATAGTCCAATGCCACTTCTATGATGTTCTGACGCACCTTTTCAGGATTGTCTGCATTGTCTGTCAGCGCCTGCGCGTCTGCAATCATGATGAATATCTTTTCGTACTCACCCGAATTCTGGAGCTCTACTCTCCTCTTGAGTGATCCGACATAATGTCCCAAATGAAGTTTGCCTGTAGGACGGTCTCCCGTCAAAATGATCTTGCCCATAAGTTTCTCTCACAATTTTGGCGTTATTAATGCGTATTTCACCACAAAATACCCACAAATATAACAATCTTTTTCGAAAGTCGGTATATTTGCGTCCGTAACTAAAACCAGAACTATAGATGAAAAAGATTATTTTCAGCATGATCTTCATGCTTCTGCCCCTCGCGGCAGCATTCGCACAGGACGTTGCAGGAAAGTGGAAACTCGAAGACGGATCGGCAATCGTAGAGGTCTACAAGAGCGGCGACGTATACAACGGCAAGGTAGTATGGCTCCAGAATCCTACTGAGGCTGACGGATCCCCTGCAGTTGACAACAAGAACCCCGACAAGTCTCTCCGCACAAGACAGATCATCGGTCTGAACATGCTCAGCGGCCTCAAGGCACAGGGCGGCAACGAGTACGGCGGCGGATCGATCTACGATCCGGGCAACGGTAAGACCTACAACTGCTCGATGAAGGTCGAGGGCGACATCCTCAGAGTACGCGGCTCACTCGACAAGAAAGGTCTCCTCGGAAGAACAATGAACTGGATAAGAGTGAAATAACACACAACAACCGGCGTGACAAATATCTGCTTTGATTTGTCACGCCGGTATTGTTTTTGGGCTGATTCGGGCAGTTTTCCCTATCGGCGTGACACGGAAACGCATTTATGTGTCACACCGGTCTGAACATGAAATCAATACTGATCTTTGGCCAGAACTATTCTGTAAAGATTGCAGCCGATCAGGTTTCCGATAACTATGCAGGCGTATACGCCAAGGACCTGGAGTGCATGAGCTTTCAGGAACGCCACCGGCACACAGAGGTAGTAGAAGGCGTCGGCCACGCAGTGGGTGAAGCCGCATACGATGAAGAGCGGAACACCGAACAGGAGCGGAAGATATTTCTCCTGACGGGCAAATGTCACCGCTGTCGTCATCAGGAATCCGCAGCCGATGCCGAGGAGACCGCAGCGGAGCGCTCCGGTGCGGAGGCGGAGCTCCAGGATCTTCTGAGCGGCACTCTGTATGTCCATCGGTGAGACTCTGGCCAGAAGTGCAAGGCAGAGACATCCGATGATGTTTCCCAGGAGTATGATGAAGAGTTCGCCTACCTGGTTCTTCTCTATGAATCCTGCTGTTCCGGTATAAAGCTTGAGCTTATATCCCACAACGGCAAGAAGGCCGAGGGAGAAGAGCACGGCACCGACGAGGCTGCCGTAAGTCTCAGCCTGAATACCTGAAGCGAGGAATCCGAATCCCGCTGTTCCTATGCATATGCCCGCAAAAATCGACGAGCGTAAAAGTTTCAACATATATCCTTAAGGTTAAAATTGCGTGCAAAGATATATTATTTTCTACAATCCCTCGTTTTCGATCTCTATGACATTGAGAATATCAGCGCAGACGACGAACTTCACATTATATCCGGCGAATGACAATCCGTATTCCCTGTGCGGGTCATTATGATAGGAAGGGCGAGGATCCAGGCTCAACGTCTCGACGAGCGCAGCCAAGACATCGTCATCAGTCACTTTCGCCACAAGTTCTGCTGAGATCTTCACCTTGAGCTTCCGTTCAGACAGCTCGTCAACATAGCCACAGACGGCCTCCGGACGCGAATCCGCATATCTTATATACGGCTTTATATCATATATAGGAGTACCGTCCATTAAGTCAGCACCCTTGACATATATGACTGGACCATCCGGTGTGTCTGGATCTATGGAAGTGATCTCCACACATGACAGTCCTATAGGGTTCGGCCTGTATGGCGACCTTGTCGCGAACACGCCCATGTGGGCGTTTCCGCCAAGGCGCGGAGGCCTCACTGTCGGCTGCCACTCTGCATGCCTGTTGGCCGAAAACTCCCAGATCATCCAGAGATGCGAGAATTCTTCAAGGCCTCTCAATGAATCTATGTTCCTGAATTCCTTTTCAAAGACTATCTTGCCAGAGAGGCTCTCTGCAAGACCGCTCTGACGCGGAATCCCGAATTTCTCGGGAAACTCCGTCCTGATATGCGCAATCGGCCTGATTTCCATGACAAATCATAGTTACAACCCTCAAATTTATAAAATTTATGTAACTTTATAGCAATTATTGATTACAGAAATAAACAGATATGAAAAAGACAGCTGGCATATGCCTATTGGCAGCGACTGTGATAGCGCAGTCTTGCGGATTTGGAAATAGGGAAATGGCCTCCGACACACTTGGCGTCAAGGTTTCCCCTGAAGAGAACAGGGAGTATTCATACACCGACAAGAAGGCCGGATACTGGTATGGCTCGACCCACCAGGAGAAGACCGAATGGTGGTCTGGATGGAACATGGCAAAGAAGAGGATACTCGCTGACTACGCTATCGGAGTAGATGATCCTGCCATAGGCACCGACCTCGCGCTCAACAGGAAGGACGCCCTCGAATGCGTCGTATATCCGGACAGGATCGTGCGCGACTGGGGCCACACTCAGGAGACATTCCAGATGCTTGACAACACCCCTGTCCTTTCGATCGATCTTGTCTCGATAGCAGATTCTCTCTTCATTGTTCCTGACCTCAGCCACATATCGGAAGTGAAAGATTCGGAACACGGGCTGTTCCTGACTCCGACAGAGGCTCCAGACATGAATATCCTCATTGCACCGGCCAGGAAAACCGGTTTCGTGAGGTTCGGAGACGGCATCAAGGCCGGGGCGGAGGCTGACGGATTCATAATGACATATGGCACTGAAGATGAATGCATTGCACTCGCCGACCTGTATCGTAAGTCAGGCAGGCAGATGATGAAGGAGAGGAAAGAAAGGATCAGCAGGCTCATCACAGATTACAACTATGTGAAGACCAACCTGCCGTCGCTTGACAGCGCACTGAACTGGATCACCATCACCATGGACGAACTCATCACCGAGCAGCAGGGCAAGGGAATTTATGCCGGCCTGCCATGGTTCAATGAATACTGGGGACGAGACATGTTCATATCATTCCCGGGCGCATGCCTCGTGACCGGCCAGTTCGAGACAGCCAAGCAGATCCTCAAGGACTTCGCACAGCTTCAGGACACCGATCCGGCGTCTGAGACATACGGCAGAATCCCTAACAGGGCGAACCTGGAGGGCATACTCTATAATACTACAGACGGCACCCCACGCTTCGTGATCCAGGCGCTTGAGGTTGCGAAATATTCGGGAGATATAGACTTCCTCCACGACCTCTACCCTGCCATCAAGACAAGCATCGACGCCTCGATAAAGAACTACACAGACGAGAACGGATACCTCACACATGCCGACGCGGACACATGGATGGACGTGAAGAGAAACGGCATCCCGGGCTCACCGCGCGGCGACAGAGCCAATGACATCCAGGCACTATGGTACGACCAGCTTACGGCCGGCAGCGAGATCGCCCGTCTCATGGGCGACACTGCGTCAGCAGAGGAATGGAGCGGCCTGGCGACATTGCTGTCAAGCAACTTCGAGCGCGACTACTGCGCTAAGGATGAGGCTCTTATATATGACCACTTGAACTCAGACGGAACCCCTGACAAGCAGTTCCGCCCTAACCAGCTCTACTGCTTCGAGCTCGTTAACGACGACATTTTCAAGCAGAAGGTCACAAGGCGGGTATGGGAAGAACTCGTGTATCCATGGGGCGTCGCATCGCTCGCCCAGTGGGATCCGCAGTTCCATCCTCAGCACGAGAACTGGCACTACTATCACAAGGATGATGCATATCACAACGGTACCATCTGGCTCTGGAACAACGGAGCGGCGATGCAGAGGATGATCGAGTACGGACAGGTCGAGCCTGCATGGGAGCTCTTCAAGAACATGAACAGGCAGGCGTTGAACGAAGGAGCCGTCGGCAGCCTCAGCGAGAATGCAGACGCGCATCCGCGTGAAGGGCAGTCATGGGTGAAGCGTTCTGGAACATTCCTCCAGGCATGGAGCAACGCAGAGCACCTGCGTGCATGGTACCAGCACTTCCTCGGCATCCGTCCGAACCTGCTTGAGGGCAAGATCGTGATCGAGCCACGCATCCCGGCAGAAATCACCGACCTCGAAACCAAAGTCAAGATCGGGAACGGCTCACTGCGCTACAGTTACCACAACGGCAAAGTGTCTGTCAAACTTGATGGATGCGACGCCGACCTCGAGATACACGAGCAGCATGGCCAGCAGGCCTCTCCCCTCTTCGAAAGCGTAAGCTTCTGCACTCCAGACCCGCTCGAGAAGTATCCATGCTTCGACACCTATTACGAAGAAGCACTGACATACTAGTCTGGACCGACTTGCCAGTCCAGGCTGACATGCCAGCCTGAGCTGACAGTTCCAGACGGCCCTGACAGTTCCAGCTAACCGGTAAGTTCAAAAGCACAAAAAACGGGCTTTTCTGTGCTTTTGAACTTAATTTTACCAGTCTAAAACACAAAATAAGCCGTTTTTGTGCTTTTAACCAATTTACGCTTACGAAAAACCCCTCTCAGAATGCACTGAGAGGGGTTTTCTGTGGTGTCACCGGCTTGCAAACTTGTTACTTCCTGCAACGTAAGCATCCGACGAAATGCATATTGTAGCGGGCAGCGATGCTCGCTACTTTTGCATAAAAAAGGAAAGCTTATGATGACACGTGAAGAAATCCTCTCGATCGAGGAGTACTGTGCAGAGCATAAGATCTCGCACAAGAAGCGTCTGGAAGAACTCGGAATACCGT
>JAFUJQ010000003.1 GCA_017473705.1 Bacteroidales bacterium
GCAGTTCGGCTGGAGCTCAAAGGTGACTCCATGAGAAGGAAAAATCAAAAATAATCATAACTTTGCCGAACCGAAAGCGACCTCTTCTGAAGTGGTACAATCGAATGTGCTACAGGAGGTACATTCAATGTGATATAGTCAACGCGGTGCTGATTACCGCATGAAAAAGGAAAATTTCCCCATTAAAGGACTTGGGGAACAACGGAGTGTCATCTACAGTCTTGATGGACACCAGGAAATGGTTCTGTCTCATAATACAGTCATTTTGCGTCTTTCGACAATTAAACATTGATAACTGCAATTTGATCGAGGACTGCGAACCTGAGGAATTCATCACAAAGCAAGCAAAATGTTTGAATAAAACCAAAGAAAACATAACTTTGTCGTGTCGGAAATGCCGATTGAACTGTTCTGGTTCGCCATCCACGATCAAATGGCACATAAACGACTAAACACAAAGCATTTGATTATGGACACACTGTTTCTAAATGTCAAGACCGTACAGACATTCGAGCCTGTCACATTCGACCTCCATACTGCATATACAGTATACGCAGATGCCGAAGGCGAAATCGCGTCCGGATGGACGCTGCGCGACGCAATATGCCTGTTCGCTCATATATACAACTACGACCGGAACACCATCAGGATCCGACGCCCATTCAAAAGACAATAACATATGAAACATATCTATTTCGCAGGCGGATGCTTCTGGGGCACAGAGCATTATATGAGAACATTTGAAGGCGTGCTCGAGACTGAGACCGGATATGCCAACGGGGACCTCGCGGAACCGACGTATCAGCAGGTATACACAGACAAGACAGGACACGTGGAGTGCGTGAGGGTGTCATATGACGACGGGATCATATCCCTTGCGACTCTATGCCGTCTGTTCTTCAGGTCAATCAATCCCCTTTCGATAAACCGCCAGGGCAATGACTGCGGCACCAGGTACAGGACCGGAATATATTGGACCGACGAGGCCGACCGGGCCGACGTCGAAAAGGTATATGAAGAGGTGCAACTGGCCTATGGAGAGCCATTGGCCGTAGAAAAAGGGCCGCTGAAGTCCTTTTATCCGGCCGAAGAATATCATCAGGAGTACCTTGTAAAGAATCCCGAGGGATATTGCCATCTTTCACTGTCCACCCTCAGACTGGCAAAGGAATATGGAGAGATCATGCGCAATCTCATAGCAGCATCAGACGAAGAGAAGAAGATCGTGCTGCCACGCTTCTTCAAGACCGGCAAAGGCCAATACGGAGAAGGTGACAAGTTCCTCGGAGTAGTCGTACCAGAGACCCGCAAGGTGGCAAAGACCCACCAAGAAGCCTCATACGAACTCATAGAAGCCCTTCTGGAAAGCGAATGGCACGAATGCAGGCTCTGCGCCCTGCTCATCCTCATCGAGAAATACAAAAAGGCACCGGAAGAGGCCGTACAATTCTACCTTAAGCACCTCAAAGGCATCAACAACTGGGACCTGGTGGACCTTTCTGCACCATACATTTTGGGAGACTATCTGGTCAAGCATTCAGACCATAGTGTGCTATACACTCTCGCGCAATCCCCTGTCATGTGGGAGCAACGCATCGCAGTCGTATCCACACTTATGCTCATACGAAATGGCCAGTTCACCGACACCATCGAACTTGCAAAATTATTCCTCGGCACAAAGCACGACCTGATGCAGAAGGCCGTAGGCTGGATGCTCCGCGAGGTCGGCAAACGTGACAAGGGACTCCTCGTGTCATTCCTGAACACTCACAAAGCGGCAATGCCACGCACCACCCTACGCTACGCCATCGAGAAGTTTACCTCCGAGGAGAGAAAAGAACTTAGGCAGATTTAATATAACGAAAACTATGAAAATCATCATCACAGGAACAACTGGTTATGTGGGCGAAGGCGTCATGCTTTCATGTCTTGACAATCCGGAGGTAGAAAAGGTCCTCAGCGTCAGCAGAAGGCCATGCGGTCATGTTCATCCGAAACTTGAAGAGTATATAGTGCCGGACTTCATGAAACTTGAAGCCGGGGATCCGAAACTTCAGGGATATGACGCGGTGTTCTTCATCGCAGGCATCAGCAGCGTCGGGCTCAAGGAAGAACAGTATGTAGGCATAAGCCATGACATCCCTCTTCATTTTGCCGACATTGTCGGTCCGAAGGAGAATATGACATTCGTATATCTGAGCGGTGCAGGTAACTACAAGAACACCAAGCAGATGTGGGTGCGCATAAAGAAAAGCACAGAAGATGCGCTGGTTGCCATGCCATTCAAGGGAGCATATAACTTCCGTCCTGCCATCATGTGGAGATACAAGGGCCAGAAACGCATCCAGAAAATGCAGTATGCCTTCTGGGCCATGTATCCTTTCTTCAAACTCATCGGCATGTGGAACAGAATGAGCGAAGTCGCCGACGCGATGATTGCAGTCTCCAAGAACGGCTACCACAAACCAGCGATAGAGTGCAGGGACATAACCAGACTTAAGTACATACCTGCAGTCGATGCCGTTTGGTAACAGGCATGGACGGGAATGAAGGCCGGTGTGACATGAAAGTGCATATTCATGTCACACCGGTCTCGTTTTCATGCAGATTTGGGGAGAATCGGGCACCGGCGTGACACAATTCATCACTTTCTTGTCACACCAGCCTGTCAATTAATTTCAGACCGCTGCAGATGAAGATGGCAACAACGACAGCAACAGGATTTCGCAACTGCAAAAACTCAAAATATCATACCTGATTGAAAGATTGTGCTTATATTTATGACTTGAAAATCAGGAAAGAATGAACAAGACAGAAAAATACGCAGAAGTTCTCAGGATTATACAGTCAGTTATCGAAGGAGAATGCGACATTATTGCCAATATGGCCAACATGTCCGCTCTGCTGCATGAGGAGTTCGGATTCTGGTGGACAGGTTTCTATCGCGTGGACCAGGAATCAGGCCAGCTGGTTCTCGGACCATTCCAAGGTCCCGTCGCGTGCACGAGGATTCCGTTCGGCAAAGGTGTATGCGGAACGGCTTGGGAAAGGGCTGAAGCCGTCATAGTGCCGGACGTACACAAGTTTCCCGGCCATATAGCATGCAGCAGCGCTTCGAACAGCGAGATCGTGGTCCCTGTATTTCAAAACAACCAGATAATCGCCGTGCTGGACATCGACAGCACGGAATTCGATACTTTTGACCAGACAGACAAAGAATGGCTTGAGAAAATCGTCTCATTAATAGGTTAAGAATATGTTCAGAATCGGTATCATAGGTGCTGGATGGATTGCAGAGAAGATGTGCGACGCCATCGCCCCGTTTACAGACATGGAAATATACGCAATCGCCTCACGCACAAGGGAAAAGGCAAAAGCATTTGCAGCAGACCATAACATCGAAAAAGCTTACGGAAGCTATGAGGAGATGGTCTGCGACCCAGCTATTGACCTGGTTTATATAGCAACTCCTCACTCGCATCACTATGAGCATGCGATGCTTGCTCTGGAGCATGGAAAGCCTGTCCTTGTGGAAAAGGCTTTCACGGCCAATGCCAGACAGGCGGAGAAACTCATCGAGACCGCAAAGAGCAAAGGTCTGTTCATCACAGAGGCGATCTGGACCAGATATATGCCACTCTCTCATAAGGTCAGGGAAATCATAGATAACGGTATAATTGGAGAGCCGAGGATCCTCACTGCGACATTATGCTACATGATGGAGAACAAGGAGAGGATCGTCCGCGGCGACCTGTGCGGAGGAGCGCTTCTGGACCTCGGAGTTTACACCCTGAACTTCGCCAGAATGTATTTCGGGACAGACATTGTCAAAACCGTTACAAACTGCCACCTGGGGCCTTCAGGAATGGACATGCACGAAAGCATATCGCTTTCATTCGCTGACGGGAAGATGGCAAACCTCCAGTCAGGAGCACTTTGTCTGAATGACAGGCAAGGCATAATCAGCGGCACGGAAGGTTACATCAAAGTCGACAACATCAACTGTCCGGAGGTCGTCGAAGTATACAGAAACTATGAACTCGTGCAGAGATATACCAAAGATGACGACATGGTCAACGGATATGAATACCAGGTAATCGAATGCCGCAGGTGCATAAATGAAAAGCTTATGGAATCCCCTATGATGCCACACGAGGAAACCATAAGCATTATGAAACAGATGGATGATCTCAGAAAGGAATGGGGTGTGAGATATCCGTACGATGAGTCTTATTCCTGATTCTTCTTCAGCCACTCCACCCTGCGGGCGTCTGGAAGATGCTTGATCTGGAAGTGCTCGAACTTGGCCTTGAAGCCGTTTCCGTCAGGACAGGCGGCCATCATGCCGACCATAACAGGAGTATTGTCCTGGAGCCAGCAGTTGCGCATCATGACATACTCCTCGTCATCGAATGAGTAGAATATCTCCACTGCATCCAGTCTTCTGACTGCCTTGATCCAGATATAGTCGACTGGTTTGTCAAGCGTGATGACACTCCAGTCGCTGGTCTTATGAGTCACCACGGCGCTGAGATTATACTTTCCGTCTACGTACTCGATACCGGTCTTGATATAGTTTTCCTCATCGATCCTGAGCATGAGGCCGGCCTGGTCGAAACGCACCTTGTATTCGCCTGAGATCTTTACTTTCACCTCGAACTCCCCTCCTCTCAATGTATAAAGAAACGGAGCATCATCAACCGTGAAACCATAGTGAGAAATCCTCCAGTAGTCGCTCTGCGGAGTCACATCCATAGTGAGGACATCATTCTTGACTGACCAGTTTTCAGGTTCGTTGAACCACTGCATCCTGTCCAGTGTCTGAGCGGACACAGACATCGGGACAAGCATGAACAATGCTGCAATAAATGTATTTTTCATATCAGATAAAAGTTAATTTCATTAGATTTGCAAAGATACTATAAGCATCGTAAACTAAACAAAGACATGACGGCTTCAAAAATGATGTTATTCTTCTGCATGGCTGGCGGCATTGCGCTCGCACTTCTCCCTCATATAATATGGCTGACCGGCTGGATCATAAGCAAAGTCGGCCATTTCCGCCTCCCGTACAAATATTTCGGCCTCGCAGCTCTGATGCTGGTAATGCTTTTCTGGGGCACAATGGCATACGGATACTTCATAGGAAGATGGCATTTCCAGACAAAGCATATAGAATATGTCCACAATGATATCCCAAAGGAATTCGACGGATTCAAGATTGTACACATCTCCGACCTGCATCTGGGGACTTTCGACGACTCTCCTCAGAAACTGGAGAAGGTCGTGGCTGAAATCAACAGCCAGGACCCTGACATTGTATGCGTCACAGGCGACATGGTCACAATAGGAAAGGAAGAGGCGGAGCCGTATAAAGAGACACTGAAAGGCATCAGATCAAGACATGGTGTCCTGTCCGTTCTTGGCAACCATGATTTTCTGATATACGGATTCCCACATGGAAAGGACAGGGAGAATGCATTGGAAGAACTGGTCAGGTTCCAGACAGACACATTGGGATGGACATTGCTGAGAAATGAGAACATCACGATCGAGTCGAACGACAGCAGCAGGATCACATTCATAGGCGTAGACAACACGAACTGCAGCAGCCAGGGATTCAAGACCATCAGCAGAGGTGACCTGAAGAAGGCGATGGAAGGCACCGACGGCTTCCGCGTCCTGCTCTCGCATGACCCGAGCCACTGGGCCAGTGAAGTCGTCCCCGACACTGACATTCAGCTCACGCTTTCAGGCCATACTCATGCAGCTCAGATAAGATTATTCGGATGGACTCCCGCAACAGTCTCATTTGTCGAAACCGACGGAAGGTATGACCGGGAAGGCCAGACTCTATACATCAACATAGGTCTCGGATGCACGGTTCCATTCAGGATCGGAGCAAGGCCGGAGATAACCGTCATCACTCTTAAAACTCAATAACAGTCCCCGACAACACTGCATTCTACAGGCCCGTATGGCACATTTTGTGACATACGGGCCTTGTTGACTTTTAATAATTATAAATTATGGATACAAAATGCAATGAAACCGAAATCTTCGGTTCAAAGGAGATGAGAGAGCCTGCACCGTCGGAATTCATTCCCGAACACAAGACTCCCGCAGACATCGCCTACCAGATGGTCAAGGATGAAACTTTCCCTCAGACGCAGCCGCGTCTTAATCTCGCTACATTCGTAACGACATATATGGATGACTACGGCACAAAGCTGATGAACGAGGCTGTAGGCATCAACTACATCGACGAGACAGAATACCCGAGAGTGGCTGTGATGTGCGGAAGGTGCATCAACATGATAGCGAACATGTGGAACTCACCGGAAGAGGCGGAATGGAAGACGGGAGCCGTGGGCATCGGCTCTTCCGAGGCCTGCATGCTGGGCGGCGTCGCAGCATGGCTGCGATGGCGCGCCCGCAGGAAGGCGCAGGGAAAGCCGTATGACAAGCCGAACCTGGTGATGAGCACGGCATATCAGGTGGTATGGGAGAAATTCTGCCAGTTGTGGCAGATAGAAATGCGTACTGTCCCTATCACGCACAAGCATCCGACTCTTGACATAGAGTCTGCAATAGAAATGTGTGATGAAAATACAATATGCATAGTACCGGTCGCAGGCGTGACCTGGACAGGTATGAACGACGACATCGAGGCGCTCAATGATGCCCTCGAGCAGTACAACAGGATAACCGGATTTGACATTCCTATCCATGTGGATGCAGCTTCAGGAGGGTTCATACTGCCGTTCCTCGACCCTGACAAGAAATGGGACTTCAGGCTCAAATGGGTATATTCGATATCGACATCAGGTCACAAATATGGACTCGTATATCCTGGCCTCGGCTGGGTCATATGGAAGGACAAGAAGTATCTTCCGGAAGAGATGGCATTCAGCGTAAATTACCTTGGAGCGAACATCACACAAGTCGGTCTGAACTTCTCACGTCCTGCTGCTCAGATACTTGCGCAATACTACAATTTCATACATCTGGGCATGGAAGGATACAGGGAGATACATTCAAACTCAATGGCGATTGCAAAATACTGCCATGACACCATCGGAAAGATGGACTGCTTCAGAAACTATTCGGAGCATCTGGACAATCCTCTGTTCATATGGACCTTGAACGAAGAATATGACAAGAAAGCAAAGTGGACACTATATGATCTCCAGGACAAGCTCATGCAGAGAGGATGGATGGTGCCGGCCTATACGATGCCAAAAGACATCGAGGACATGGTGGTTATGAGAATAGTCGTACGTCAGGGAATGTCACGAGACATGGCGGACATGCTCATCCAGGACATCTCCGACGCTGTTGCCGAACTTGAGAAGCTCGAATACCCTACTCCATCAAGGATTGCCATCAAGAACGGCAAGAAGCATAAAGGACACGTTTACACACATTAAAATACAATGTCATGAAGACACAGAAAGGAACTGCGGGCACAGTGGCCAAGATAAGTGTCGCGACGCTCGCAATCATGAACATAACAGCCGTAGTCAGCCTCCGAGGACTTCCGTCGGAGGCCACCTACGGACTCTCGTCAGCATTCTACTATCTGTTTGCAGCTATCGTCTTCCTCATCCCGACCGCAATGGTTGCGGCCGAGCTGGCGGCGATGTTCTCCGACAAACAGGGCGGAGTGTTCCGCTGGGTGGGAGAAGCATTCGGTCCGCGTACCGGATTCCTCGCCATCTGGCTTCAGTGGATAGAATCGACAATCTGGTATCCTACCGTATTGACTTTCGGTGCAGTGTCGTTTGCATACATCGGACTCAACGGAGCATCTGACGCCGCCCTCGCTTCCAACAAGATATTCACACTTGTGACGGTATTGGCTATATATTGGATCGCTACATTCATAGCCATGAAAGGCATCGGATGGGTCGGAAAGATCAGCAAATGGGGCGGTCTCATAGGAACGATAATACCCGCAGGACTGCTCATAGTGCTGGGAATCATATATATAGCCACAGGAGGGCATAACTACATGGACATGCAGCAGAGCTTCATTCCAGACCTGACCAAGCTTGACAATCTTGTCCTGGCCAGCAGCATATTCCTCTTCTATGCCGGTATGGAGATGATGGGCGTGCATGTGATGGACATAAACAATCCGTCCAGGAACTATCCGAAGGCAATCATCATCGGTTCGCTTGCTACAGTTTGCATATTCGTATTAGGTACATTTGCCCTCGGAGTCATAATTCCGGCCAAGGACATAAACCTCACGCAGTCGCTGCTTATCGGATTTGACAATTTCTTCAGGTATTTCCACATCCCGTGGGCCGGCCCTGTGATAGCCGTCGCCCTTATGCTTGGAGTACTGGCAAGCGTGCTTACATGGGTCGCAGGACCTTCCAAGGGTATCTTCACCGTCGGAAAGGCAGGCTACCTCCCGCCTTTCTTCCAGAAGAGCAACAGCCACGGAGTGCAGCGCAACATCCTCCTTGTGCAGGGTGGCATTGTGACACTTCTGTCACTGCTGTTCGTGGTGATGCCTTCGGTGCAGTCCTTCTACCAGATCCTTTCGCAGCTTACAATACTGTTATATCTGATCATGTATATGCTCATGTTCGCTGCAGCGATTGTACTGAGATATAAAATGAAGGATGCAGAGCGTCCGTTCAGATTAGGCAAAGGAAACGCCCTCATGTGGATTTTGGGCGTCGTAGGATTCAGCGGATCGCTTCTCGCATTTGTTCTGAGTTTCATTCCTCCTGGACAGATAAACACCGGCAGCAATGTCGTATGGTACACTGTCCTGATCGCAGGTTGCATAATCATGGTGATCATACCTTTCATAATCTATGCTCTCCGCAAGCCGTCATGGCGTGATCCATCATCGGAATTCGCTCCGTTCCACTGGGAAAAGAAGTGACAATTGATTAAATTTGCCAGTATGAAGATAATACACACCTCAGACTGGCATCTTGGTCAGAATTTCTACGGGTTCGACAGAAGGCCGGACCACGAACACATGATCGGAGCACTGACCGATCTCATAATTTCAGAAAAGCCGGATGCACTTATAGTTGCAGGCGACATATACGATACACAGACCCCCGGCTTAGCCGTCCAGAAGATGTTCGTAGAGAGTATGATGGCCCTGCATAAAGCGCACCCGGCTATGGCGATTGTATGCATATCAGGCAACCACGACAGCGCCTCAAGGCACGAAATACACCAGACCCCATGGTCAGTCCTGAATGTCCACATGCTGGGAAAGATCGACTCCGACAGCCTGCAGGACAATATCGTCCAGATTGAAGACAAGGGATGGATCGTTGCCGTGCCATATACCAATGACAGGTTCCTGGACGACGAGTTCTACCGGAAGCTGCAGGAAACGGTGACAGAGAACACCGATGGCTTGAAGCCTGTGATCTATGTCGGACACGCTGCCATGAAAGATTGCGACTTCACCGGTCATGACATCCTCAATGACAGATTCATCGGCGGCATTGAATGCACAGACATCATAGAACTTGGCGACACTTACGACTACATCGCATTGGGACATATCCACAAGGCTCAGACATTCAAGAGCGGCCGTGCAAGATACTGCGGTTCTCCCCTTCCGGTCGGATTCGATGAAGTGCGCAGAGGATATGAGCATGGATTCACCATAATGGAAATCACTGCACATGGAGATATGCCTCAGATCAGGACTAAGGACTTGGAAAGCATACATCCTCTGGTGAACATTCCTGCTGAAGGGCATGCGGAATGGGCATCCGTCATAGATGAGCTGAAGAATTTCCCGCCGGAAATACCGGCATACATCCGTCTGAATGTCCTTCTGAAAGATGACCAGATGCTTCCATATGACAAGGAAAACCAGATCATGGCCGCACTTCATGGCAAACAAGGACGATATGCTATGCTCAATCCGACAAGAGAGCAGACTGCACGGACCGAAAATCATGGAGGAATCTTGAAGTCTATGTCGATGGAAGAATTGCTGAAGACCAGCCCTTTGACTGTTCTGCAGTCATATGCAGAGATGGAAGGATTCATCTTCACGGAAAATCATGTTGAAATGTTCAACGAAGTTCTCGAATCAGTAAACAAGGCAGAAAATGAAGATCAGGAGACTGGAAATTAAGAACATAGCATCGATAGAAGATGCTCTTATCGATTTTGACAAGAAACCATTGTCAGACACAGACCTGTTCCTTATCACGGGTACCACTGGAGCCGGAAAGACCACCTTGCTGGATGCGATCTGCCTGGCCTTATACAATACGACGCCACGCATCTCAAAGGGCAGGAAAGAGAATTTCGATGTCAACCGTGACGGACTTACAGAAAGGGACCCTCGCAACATATTGAGGCAGAACACAGGATATGGATATTCAAGGCTGCTTTTCACAGGAAACAACGGCCACGAATACTGGGCTGAATGGAGCGTGGAGAGAGGCTCGAGGCGAAAAGTCGAAAGCAATCTCTCAAGAGCAGTATGGAAAATCACAGATCTGGATACAGGCATCAGTGTAGCAGGAGACAAGACAGAAACATATAAGGAAGTCAGAGATGTCATCCACGAGGCCGTCGGACTTGACTTTGAGCAGTTCGGCAGGACTACCATGCTGGCTCAGGGAGACTTCACAGAATTCTTGAAAAGCGATGAAGCCGATAAAGCAGCGATCTTGGAAAAGATTTCCGGTTCCGAGATCTACAGACGCATCGGCATAATGATCTACAAAAAGGCTGATGAAGCGAAGAGACTGCTTGAAGCAGAAGCTGCGAAACATGCGCAGATAACAATTTTGAGTGATGAAGAAAGGCTGAAGACAGAGGCTGAACTGGAAACCGCTGCTGCCGAGTCTGCTGCTATCCAGCAAAAGGTGAATGAGCTGAATGCCTGCATCAACTGGCTCAAAGAAAAAGACAGGATCGGATCCAAAGTGCAGACAGCTGAAGCTCAGCTCGTCAAGGCTGTTGAAATAACATCTTCAGAAGAGTTCAGATTCAGGAGTCTCAGGGCCAGACAGTGGCACGAAACAATTGATGTGAGGGCACGGATGAAAGAGGCCGCCGACTACGGACAGAAGTGCAGAGCAGCCGCTGAAGCTCTGGAAGTGCTGAAAAGGCAGTTCCATGAGGTCCTTTGTGGCCGAGAAGCCGAAAAAGAAGCCTTGGAGGCATATCTGAGCAGAAAGGAGGCCTTGGAAGAGCATATCAATGCTCAGAGTGCCTATGCTGATGCATATGGATCATACCAGACCATCATTGCTCATATGAAAAGCCTGACAGCAGAGAAAGACGAAGCATCTGCCAAGAGAATAAAGCTTCAGGATTCAATGCAGACGAAGCTTCCGGAAGCGGAAAGACTTCATGAAGCATCTCGGGCGGCAGAAAAGTCTGCAGATGATGAGTACAAGGCTGTTGAAGAGCAGTTGAACGAGATTAGCGCCAGCATTGAAGCATTGAAGCTGCCGGACCTTAGGAAAGAAAAGGAATTTCTTAAGGAAGTCAAAGGCATGAAGTGCGATATGGCCGATGCCGCAGCAAAGATTGCAACCGCCTCGGATGCAATTTCAAAGCAGGAAGCTGCAGCAGAATCATACAAAGCGGAGGAAACAAAGGAAAAGCAGGAGCTGGCACGTCTGAAGGTCGAGCATGAAAGAAGGAGGCAGACCGTCGACAGATTCGCAAAGGAAATGCGGTCTCATCTTAATTTACATGTCGGAGATGAGGACAATTTATGCCCCGTATGCGGCCACCTTGTATCAACTCCTGTCAACGATGCTCTGATAGATGATGAATACAGAAAGATCCGGAAAGAATACGAAGCACAGGAAAAGAAGGCAGCCTCAGCATCTGACATGGTCAATAAGACTGACGCCCTCATCAAGGTTGAGAGAAACAACTTTGAGACACTTCAGAAGGAGCATCACAGACATTGCATGAAATTGACAGAGGCAACATCTTCTCGAGAAGACGCGCAGGAAATCCTGCAGTGCAGTCTGGAAGAACTGGCAGTGAGAATTGAAAATCTCGCGGCCAGGATAAGCGAAGGAGAAAAGATCGAGAAGGAACAGAAAGAGCTGCAGAAGAAGCACGACAGTCTTCTCCTGAAGAAACACCAGGCGGAAAAGGAAAGTGAAAAGAACCGCAATGCAGTAGAAAGCATCAGATCTGAAATTCAGCGGCTTGCTGATGAGATAAAGAAAAGAGACGGCAGGATAGACGAGCTTAGCGCGACCATAAGTGCGGCGCTGGGAGCTACGGTCTGGAAGAATGACTGGAAGTCAGTCCCTGACGCTTTTGCAGGTGAACTGGAAGAAAAGGCCAGATCATACAACGCAGACATGGATGCTCTTGCCAAGGCAAAGTCAGGAATAGAACGGACTTCTGCCGGAATATCGGTCATTGACTCGGCTCTGAACGACATATCGGCGCTCATGCCGGAATGGGGCAGACCATCTGCAAAGGCATGTCGGATGAATGACCTGCAGACTTTATGCTTAAGGCTCAACGCAAATGTCAAGATGCAGAAACATGCCCTGACTTCTGCAGAAAGCGAATACAGCAGAGCAAAGGAGGAGGTAGAAACCTTCCTTGCAGCAAATCCGGCTTATACATCAGAGATCCTGGAGGCGCTCTGCCACATAAGCCAGTCTGAATACGAACGTGAGACCTTATATATAAATAAGGTTTCTTCAGATGTCGATTCTTTCAAGAGGGAACATGAGCTTGCAGAGCAGGAGTTACAGGCACATCTTGAATCAAAGCCTGACAGTCTGGAGGACAACATGACAGTTGACACCCTGACAACTGACAAAGAAGAGCATGAAAAACGAAGGGATGAATGCAACCAGCGCATGGGAGAACTGCGTCCAAAGCTTCAGGCTGATGATGAAGCAAGGATTCTCAAGCAAGACACTAGAAAACTGGACGAACTTGGGGCAATTTGCGCTAAATGGCAAGGATTTTGCAAGTATTTCGGGGATTCAGAAGGAAAGAAACTCAGCAAGATAGCACAAAGCTTTGTACTCAGCAGTCTGCTCGATGCCGCTAATCATCATCTGCAAAATGTAGCTCCTCGCTATCGTCTGCTGGTCAATCCTGGAAGTCTGAATCTGAAGCTTGAAGACAAGTATCATGGATATTCCACACGCAGCACCAACTCTATCTCAGGAGGAGAATCATTCCTAGTATCGCTGGCACTGGCATTGGCCTTGGCTGATTTCGGCCAGCATCTCGGAGTCTCGACTCTTTTCATTGACGAGGGTTTCGGAACCCTCAGCGGCCAACCGCTCCAGAATGCTATAAACACCTTGAAGTCGCTTCACAGCAAAGCAGGCAGACAGGTAGGCATAATCTCTCACCGCGAAGAAATTCGCGAAAGCATACCTGTGCAGATAAAAGTAAATCTGGCAGAGGGCAAATCATCCAGCACAGTCGAGGTAACTGACAAATAAGTTCACTTTTTTGAAGAAAAGCACTCGCTTGTGCCGCAATTTTGCTCAAGCTACCGTTAAATTTGCAACGTAATCAGGACCTAGTATTAGTAACATTAAACCAATTGCCTATGAGAATCAGACATTTCGAGGAGACCATCAACGGAGAAACATTCACACAGATCCACAACTCGGTACTTGACTGCCTATGCAGGACCTACAACAGCAAGGGCGCAGTCTACCTGTCAAGATCGGATCTGAGCAGCATGGTGTGGGATGCCATCTTGAAGGTCTACGAAATGAATGGTGAATATGTGGACAAGGACAGAAGCGCCTGCGGTCTGATCTACACAACTGCACGCAGAGCAATGCTCAATCACATCAAGAGCGAGTCAAGATTTGTAGGAAAGATCATCCCGCTGGAGGTGATCAATGTAGATAAAGGCACGTTCAACACCTCCGACAGCGAAACAGGACGCAAGTTCACAGAGTCTGGAATCGGTGCAGACAGTGAATTCGACTGCACATTCGGAGAGGGTTTCGACATCATAATGAGCGAAGTGGACAAACTCTCTGATCTGGACAAGGCCATCTTCGAAATGAACATGGACAAGATTCCTCACAAGGAGATAGCCGAACTCTGTGGCATTTCCTGTGTCAATGCACGCAGAAGGTGGTTCGAAATCAAAAAGAAGCTCCTCCAGAACAAGTACATAAGAATGAGGGTATTCGACCTCGGATATTCCGTGGCATCATAGTTTCCCCGTCATCTGACATCAAGGAGCGTAATATCAAAAATCAAAGTAGAGAATGCCTTGATAGCCCCTGCCGGACGAGATCCATATCCCAGGTTATATGGAATCACGATCTCCCAACGGGAGCCGCACGGCATTTCTCTCAATGCAGTGATCCATCCGGTGATGAGTTCGTTAAGACGGAATGTCGCCGGACGGCCTTTCTGTGTCTGGTCGAAGACCTTTCCATTGATAAGCTTACCGACATAATGTACAGTTACGAAGCTCTTTGGAGACGGCTTCTGGCCATTTCCTTTCGAGATCTCACGGTACATCACTCCGTTGAACATGATCTTCACGCCAGGTTTCTGTGCATATTCCTGAAGGAACTCCTGGTTTCTCAATTTGTAAGCATTATCTACAGGTGGCATAATTTGGAAAATTTTCACAAATATAGCTATCTTTAAGGAAATTTTGAAAAATGCGCAATTGCCTGACAGCCATACTCATCTCAATGATGATGGTCTTTTCCGCGGACATAGTTACATACAATGTGTACACCCCCGGAGAACATGACGACCATTATGTAAACAATGCCGTAATGACGCATTTCAAGGGATATTTCTACTGCATGTGGCAAAGCTCTGCACAGGACGAGGACTCCCCTGACACCCACATCATGATGAGCAGAAGCCGCAACGCCAGACGCTGGAGCAGGCCAGTCGAACTTATGCCTTACACAGACTCAACATTTGCTTCACCAGGAGGCTGGATGATACACAATGACACCCTGACCGCCTTTGTCAATATTCTCGGCGACATCAGATCCGGCGGCAGCGCACACTATATCACATCGGCAGACGGCCTGGAATGGTCAGCAGCCAGACCCGTACTGATGGCAGACGGAACGTCCATGAGCGGCATCCTGGAGCAGGATCCGCATGTCATTGGCAGACGAATAATTGGAGCCGCACACTTCAAGCCGGGCCTGAAGGCAAAGCCTATATATACAGATGATCTGTCCGGACATGGAGGATGGCATGTCGGGCAGATAGAAATGGAAGAAAAGGGCAACCAGAGCCGCGGCATAGAGCCAAGTCTGTATGTAAAGCCTGACGGAACCATTGTGATGCTCTTCCGCGACCAATGGTCATCTTTCAAGAAGATGGCTTGCGAAAGCACGGACAATGGAGAATCATGGTCACTTCCCTATCTCACTGATCTTGACGACTCACGATCAAAGCAATGTGCCGGCAATCTCCCTGACGGAACGGCATTCATCATAGGGAACCCGGCCACATCCAAAGACCGCACTACGCTCTCCATCGCTTTCAGCGAGGACGGGGAACAGTTTGGAGACTACACCATACTCCGCTCCAGGGCCGACCTTCCGGAGAAGAAATACGACGGGAAATACAAGACAATCGGCTACAGCTATCCTAAAGCCATTGTTCATAAAAACAGGATATATGTCTCATACTCAGAGAATAAAGAAAGAATTTCCGTCACATCGATCAGAATAACCAATAATAACCGATAATGAAAACCATCAGAAATCTATGCATCATGGCAGCAGCTGCTGTCCTATTCTCAGCATGTGAAAAAAAGCTCCCGTCATACGAGCACATCCACGGCAAGCCCGACAAGGAAGAGCAGGAAGACACGAAGGAAGAAGAGACTCCAGCCACACCAAGTCTGGGATATGATGTAACTCCAACCGGCACAGGAGCCTTCATTGATGGAGAACTGACTCTTGAGTTCAAGTCAGCACCGACTCTGGGAACAGAAGGCAAGATACAGATCTTCAAGGAAGACGGCACTCTGGCCGACAAGATCGACCTTGCAGATGTTGCCATGCCGGCAGTAAAACTTATGGACGACACTCCATACAATACCACACATGACCTCCTTGGCCCAGCTTCACTGAAAAGATGGAGAGTCGTGAACTACAAGCCTGTAACCGTCAACGGCAAGAAGGTGATAATCCGTCCGCACAGCAACAAGCTTGACTATTCTTCAGCATATTATGTAACGATAGATGCGACTGCAATAACTGCAGAAGGATTCAAGGGAATAGGAGAAAAGGAATGGCTCTTCAAGACCAAGGCGGAGCCGACCTCCAAGGAGGCTGTGACCGTCGCCAAGACAGGCGAGGCGGATTTCCGCACTATCCAGGGAGCCATAGACTGGTCATACAAATGCGGTCCGAACAGTGCCATGACAATAAACATCAAGAACGGAACATACGAGGAGCAACTGTTTGCCCGTCAGAACAACAAGATGACATTCATAGGAGAAAGCCGCGACGGAGTCATCCTTCAATATGCCAATGCTGAAGAATTTGCGAACGGCGTCGGAGGTTCGACCAGCAAAGCGGCCGTCATCGGAGAATCTGTCGGCAAGAGCGGAGGACGTGCCGTGATCCTCTTCGAGAACTGCGACGACATACGCTTCGAGAACATGACTCTAAAGAACACATATGGCAAGCCGGGGCAGGCGGAAGTCATATACAACAACGACAATAACGGTCAGTACAATCTGACATTCGTAAACTGCGCGCTCATCAGCCTGCAGGACACATTCAACACAAAGGGACACTGCTGGATGTACAAATGCCTCGTCGAAGGCGACTGCGACTTCATCTGGGGATCAGCTAAGTTATGCCTCTTCGAAGAATGCGAAATCAGGGCTGCAGGTGACGGATATATCGTTCAAGCACGCTGTCCATCAGCAGAAGATAAAGGTTTTGTATTCCTTAACTGCGAGATCACTAAAGCAAGCGGAGTTGCGGACGGATCGATGACCCTGGCCCGTTCCGGAGGTTCCAAGGACTATTATGACAATGTAGCATACATCAACTGCAAGATGTCATCAGTGATCCCGGCCAAGGGATGGCATGGAGACCCGGCGCCAAATCCATCAAAAGCCACTGCAGCATCAGGATGGAAAGAATACGGCAGCATGGATGCCACTGGCTCTCCTCTCTCAGTCACAGGACGCCTCGCCGCATCATACCAGCTCACAGGTGAGGAATACGAAGCAGGATATAAAGACAGAGTGAAAATATTCGAAGGCACCTCAGTCGGAACCGACTGGTTGAAATAGATTAATACATAATTATGGCTTACAGCCACAGGCGGCATTGGCTCCCGAAAAGGGAAGGGGCCCACGAAGTGGGAAGGACCGCCAGGGGCTGTAAGCCATAATTTATTAAAGCTGCTTCAGCGGCTTGATGTCCAGTTTGACAGGCTTGATCATGTTCTCAGGAGCGAGAATCGTATCAAGGTCTTCCTTAGAGAGAATACCATGTTCAAGGACAAGGTCGTAAACGCTCTTGCCAGTCGCCATAGCCTCTTTAGCTATCTTTGTAGAATTCTTATATCCGATCACAGGATTGAGGGCTGTCACCACTCCGAAGCTGTCATGGATATACTTGCGGCACTGCTCCGGATTTGCTGTGATGCCGTCCACGCAGTTTACGCGGAGAGTGTCGAAGCCGTTCATCATGATCTCTGCAGACTCGAAGCAGCACTGCGCCATTACAGGCTCCATCGCATTGAGCTCCATCTGAGCCTCCTCGGACGACATTGCAACACAGAGGTCGTTTCCGATCACCTTGTATGAAATTTGGTTCATCACCTCCGGAATCACAGGATTGACCTTACCCGGCATGATTGAAGAGCCTGGCTGACGTGCCGGAAGGTCGAACTCGTGGAGACCGCAGCGAGGGCCTGAAGCAAGGAGACGGAGATCGTTGCAGATCTTGTTCATCTTGGTTGCGATGCGACGCATTGCTGAAGAGTAGCCTACCATGCAAGATGTGTCTGATGTTGCGGCCACGAGGTTGTCGGCAAGCTTGATGTCCCAGCCTGTGATCTCGCGAAGGGCAGCGATGCACTTCTGCGCATACTCAGGCTCTGAACAGATGCCTGTACCGATTGCTGTAGCTCCCATATTTACTGTAAGGAACTCCTCTGCAGCGAAATTGATGTTGCGTATCTCATCCTTTAGGATCGACGCGAATGCACCGAATGTCTGGCCAAGAGTCATAGGCACTGCATCCTCGAGCTGCGTACGTCCCATCTTGAGGATATCGGCAAACTCGACCGCCTTCTTTTCGAACGACTCGATGAGAAGGACATAATGCTTCAGGAACTCCTGATGAGTCGCATAGAGGCCGAGATGGATTGCTGTCGGATATGCGTCATTTGTGGACTGTGAGCAGTTTACATGGTCATTAGGTGAGCAGTACTTATAGTCGCCAAGCTCATATCCCATGATCTGAAGAGCGCGGTTTGCGATGACCTCGTTCGCGTTCATGTTGGTTGTAGTACCTGCTCCGCCCTGGATCATGTCCACTGGGAACTGGTCGTGATGCTGTCCTGCCAGGATCTCCCTACAGGCCTGTGCAATTGCTTCAAACTGCTCGTCAGTGAGAAGTCCGAGCTCATGGTTGGCCATTGCGGCACCGAGTTTTGTGAGAGCGAGACCATTGATGAACAAAGGATGCTCAGAGAGACGGAAACGGCTGATCGGGAAGTTTTCTATTCCTCGAAGAGTCTGAACTCCATAGAGGGCCTCTGCAGGGACCTCCATCGATCCTATCAGATCGCTTTCGATTCTTTTCATGTCTGAAATCAGTTAGTTAGTAATATTCTTACAATAATCTTCAAATTTAGGAAATATATTTAAAATCTCTAAATTTGTATGGACAAAACGTTTTGTCCATACAGATTACGAACATACAGATCATGAATACAGGACTGCCAAAAGACCCGATTATGCTGCTGAGCGTCATCAACATGAAGCTCAGGGACTTCTACCCTACTTTGGAAGCACTTTGCGACGACATGGACATCAATCAGGAAGAACTCACAGAGACACTCAAGGCAATAGGGGCTGAATATATGCCGGAAACAAATCAATTCAGATAAAGATATGAAAAAGACTATCACCATCATCTGCAGCATTCTCTGCTTCAACATCGCCCATGCTCAGGACTGGGCACAGTTCTCGAGATACGAGAGCGCGAACGCTGAAGTCACAACAACTCCGAAGGCCGTTTTCATGGGAGATTCGATCACAGACGGCTGGGCTGCGCAGGATCTTGGATTCTTCACATCAAACAATTTCCTCGGCAGAGGCATTTCCGGTCAGACTACATCCCACATGCTCGTAAGATTGAGAAGAGATGTCATCGACCACAGCCCCGAATATGTTGTCATACTCGCAGGCACCAACGACATTGCACTGAACAACGGAAAGATCAGCCATGAAAACATCGTGGGAAACATCATGTCGATGTGCGAACTCGCCAAGGCAAACGGAATCAAGCCGGTAATCTGCTCGGTCCTCCCGGCAGACAGATTCGGATGGCGTCCGGGCCTTACTCCTGCGCAGGACATAGTAAGACTGAATGAAATGCTCAAGGAATATGCAGCATCAGCACATATAAAGTATGTGGACTACCACTCAGTCCTCAAGGACGAGAACAATGGTCTTCCTGCTAAATATGCAGACGACGGAGTCCACCCTAACATGGACTGCTACAAGATCATGGAGGAGATCATCCTGAAGGCTCTTGAATAGCCTAAAGGCTGCTGCCTCCGATAAAGCTTCTGAGGAGAGAGGTCGCAGGCACGTCCTTGTCTGAAACCGGAGTGAAATAGCTCAGGAACTTCATAAGCCTGTGCACTTCTCCATATTCTGGACAGTTCTTGGGAACGGTCATCAGAATACGTTCTGCGTGCGCCCTGATCACAGGGAACTCCACAATGTAAGACGAATTGAACAGCACATCCGCATTCTCCTGGTATGGATAGATCCACTGCACCTCCGAACGTCTCACATTGTGCCAGTGCATGATGGAATCACGAGCCGAGAATGCTCCCTTGTTGAAATCGCGGACTATGCGTCTGATCAGACGGTTGTCGCTTGTCGGAATGCAGTTGTGATTGTCCAGCGAGATGCTCGTTATGGTGTTGATGAATATCCTGTATTTCGCTGCTTCAGGAACCTTGTCTGTCAGACGAGGATTGAGGGCATGGATTCCCTCGATGAGAAGGACCATTCCCGGTTCCAGTTTCAGTTTCTTTCCGTTGAACTCACGAAGACCCGTAACAAAGTTGTATTCAGGGACTTCCACAGTCTCACCAGCCAGAAGCTTCAGCACATCGCTCTGCAGATATTCATGATCTACTGTATCGAAGTTGTCAAAGTCGAACGAGCCGTCCGGAAGGAGCGGCGTATCAAGCCTGTTCACGAAATAGTCATCTGTCGAGAATGATATCGGATGAAGTCCGCAGGCCTTGAGCTGGATGCTCAGACGCTTGCAGAATGTGGACTTTCCGCTGCTTGAAGGGCCTGTGATCAGAACCAGTTTCACAGGATCATCAGACTCGACGCGTCTCTCGATCTCTTCTGCGATCTGTACGATCTTCTTCTCCTGGAGAGCCTCAGCGATCTTGATGAGATCTCCCGCCTCTCCCCTCTGGCACGCAAGATTCACGTCACCTACATTGTCAAGTCCCATGATCTTGTTCCACTTGAGGTTCTCGCTGAAGACCTCGAAAGTCTTGGGCTGCTCATAGAACGGAGCAAGCTCTTCAGGCTTGTGCCTGTCCGGCACGCGCAGAAGCAGTCCGTTTCGATATAGTGACAGATTCCAGACCTTGAGATATCCTGTGCTTGACAACAGAGCCTCATAATAATAATCTGCCGTATCTGCAAGAGTATAATAATTCACATATACATCCCCGGATGTCTGCAGAAGACGCACCTTGTCCTCATAACCCATTGAACTGAACAGTTCTATAGCCTCTTCTGTCCTGACCTCATGTCTGCGGAACGGGATGTCCGCCTCGACAATTTCGCGCATGCGCGCTGTGATCTTGTCGACATCTTCCTGCGAAACAGGAGTGCCGTCATGCTTCTCCAATGCACAGAAATAACCCTTGGAGATAGGTCTGCGAAGGGTTATGGTCGATTCCGGGAAAAGGTCACGAGCCGCCTTGCAGAGCAGGAAGCAGAGCGAACTGCAGTATACGCTGCGGCCTGCATATGAAGTATAGTCAATGAACTCAACTTGTCTGCTGTTGAACGCACGGTATTTCAATCCCTGGCATACATTGTTGACCTTTGCCGCAAGTATCGGATAAGGTGTCTCGAATTCGGGAGCGAACTCCGGAAGCATGTCCATGAGTGTAGTGCCTTCGACAAAGGTCTTGCTTGTCTGGGTGTTGACGCAGAATATCTTTACCATCGGTCAGGATTTTAGTGTCGATCTTTAAATATTAAACTTCAATGTATTCAGTCGGTCTTCGTCTGAAGTTCCTCCATAATACACAACATATTCGCCTGAAGCGCCCTCCATCTTTCCGGTCTCAGGATTGAAGAGATCGATGTTTTCCGCACCCATAGGAATCTCCACAACTACAGACTCGCCTGCCTTGACATGGACTCTGCGGAAACCTCTGAGGCTCTTCGCAGGTCCTTCAGCATCAGCTACGGCCTTGACATATACCTGCACGACCTCATCTCCGTCAACTGCACTGACATTGGACACCGGTATCCTGAGGATGCCGCCTTCAAGGACAGCCTCTCCATATTCGAATGTACTGTAGCTCAGACCATGACCGAACGGAAAGAGCGGAGTGCCCTTGAAGTAACGGTATGTATGTCCCGGCATGTCATAATCACCGAAGTCAGGAAGGTCAGCATCTGACGCATAGAATGTCACCGGCAGTCTTCCTGCTGGGTTATAGTCACCGAAGAGGACATCAGCAACAGCCTCGCCTCCGGCCTGTCCGCCATACCATCCCTGGAGGATGGCATCACAGCTGAGCACCTCAGGAGCAAGGGCTACGGCCGAGCCTGAAAGATGGACAAAAATCACCGGCTTTCCAAGAGAAGCAAGGCGTGAAATGTATTCACGCTGAGTCTCAGGCAGTTCGATCGATGTCCTGTCTCCTCCTCTGAATCCCTTGTAGTCCACCTTCATCTCCTCACCTTCGAGCTTCGGAGAAAGACCTCCGACATATATTATAGCATCGACGTCGGCAAACATTCCGGCATCGAACCCACCCGCTGCTGCGCCTTCGGCCGCAGCCTTCACAGACTCGTCATGATAGTTGCCCTCTGTCTCGCTGTACTTGCCCTCGTCTGCCATCATGGCTGCGATTTCGCAACCCTTGGCATAGACGACATTTTCCGCACCGACCTTTGCAGTGATTCCCTCAAGAACGGTAGTAGTCTTGCGAGGAGTGCCGTTGTAATTGCCCCACATGACAAGCGAATCGGCAGCATTAGGGCCTACGACAGCGTAACGGGCATTTTTAGAAAGCGGAAGCACTGACCCGTTGTTCTGAAGCAAGGTCATGGTCTCGCGAGCCATCTTGAGCGCCAGCTCGTGATGCTTGTCGCATGCAAGAAGCTTCTCCGGAATCCTTGACCATGAGACCTTCCTCTGAGGATCCATCTCGCCGAGCTCGAATCTGGCCTTGAGGACACGAAGGAGTGCGCGGTCGATCTCCTCTTCAGGGAGTATGCCGTTCTGAACTGCCTCTACCAAGGCTGGGAATGAGTTTCCGCACTCGAGATCGGCGCCGCTGCGGACTGAAAGCGCAGAAGCAGAGGCCGGATCGTTCGGATAAAGGTTATGACAGCCCTCAGTATGGAAATCACGCACTGCCCAGCAGTCGGTCACTACAAGTCCGTCATATCCCCACTGGTTGCGAAGGATCTGGATAAGAAGCTTGTCGCTGCCGCAGCAAGGCTTGCCTTCATAGGCATTGTATGCGCACATGACCTCCTTTACATCAGTGGTCTTCACAAGCCTTTCGAAAGCATACAGGTAAGTCTCCGAGAGGTCTCGCCATGACATTTCCGCTACGTCGAAGACATGGCGTTCATACTCGGGACCGCTGTGGATTGCAAAGTGCTTGAGGCATGCGTGAAGCTTATAGTAATCAGCCTCAGGACCCTGTAGTCCGTTCACCACGGCTCGGCCCATGACAGTGGTCAGATATGGATCTTCTCCATATGTTTCCTGGCCGCGTCCCCATCTCGGATCCCTGAATATATTGATATTCGGTGTCCAGACGGTCAGACCGTTGTATCTTGTTACTCCGTCACCGGCACGTGCGATGTTATACTTGATGCGCTGCTCTGTAGAAGCCACGTCGAACACTTCCTGAAGAAGGGCGTCGTTCCAGCTGGCCGCCATGCCTATGGCCTGCGGAAATACCGTAGCAAGTCCATTGCGGGCAGAGCCATGAAGGGCTTCATTCCACCAGTTATACTGCTCGATTCCCAGTTCAGGGATTGCAGGACTTTCATAGTTGATCAGGGATACCTTCTGCTCGAGAGTGAGTCTGCCGATAAGATCTTCCGCTCTGGTCTGAGCGTCCAGCGAAGAGTCCTGGTAAGGATGCTTGTCAGCGCAAGACACAGCTGACAGGCACATAACAAGTGCAGTTGTGGCGAAGAGGAGTTTTTTCATATGTGGTCAATTTTTCCAAAGTTAGCATAAAATTCATTAAATTCGCTGCCCGATTGCAAAAGAAGGATGGAAATTACCACTTTATACATATTTCTGCTGGCAACAGGAGCGAGTTTCGTTCAGAGAACGACCGGGTTCGGCTTCGGAATCTTCATAATGACATTGCTTCCGTTCATGCAACGGCTTTTCACCGCCGATGTCGGCAAGGGATACGCCATCGGCCTCGGTGGCCTGGCCCTCGGGCTGCTGCTCGGCGAATGGACATTCAAAAGGATACCGGGCAGGATCTTCCCATACCTTGTATATACATACATCTGCATCAGTGGCATTATCATCTTCATTACAGCACTTTAGCACCCCACACTCCCCTTCTGAGCCGTGAAGATGAAGGTTTTTTAAAATTTTCAGTACTTTGTATTGCAAGGTATTTAAAAATTTATATATCTTTGCGGTACAATTCATGCAACAGATACTCTAAAACGAATCCCCCATGCTGATTGCCAGTGCAACGCGGTGAGGCTGTAGAGGGCGGTTATCCTCGGGCGCGCGAGGAGAGCCCCACGGATTTGCTCCCCGCAGCGCGGACGGGAGATAACCGCCATGCAGGGCAGACGAAAAAGAGC
>JAFUJQ010000073.1 GCA_017473705.1 Bacteroidales bacterium
AAAATCTTATCACACCTTGTGTTGGTAGCATATATCTTATTGTTAATCAGCAATATAAAGATACAAAAAGTCCAGCAACTATCCAAAAATAATTGCTGGACCTGCAAGTTCTGAGGGGACTTTTTCAGCGGTCTCCCCTTTAGCGGCACGAACTTTAAGGAAAGCATTGATACACTGGTAGTTATGCGCCAGGCATAAAAGAAGAATATGAAAAGTTACCTGAGATTTTTAAGCAGAAACAAGAGGTACACTGCCATACAGGTGGTGGGACTGAGCCTGTCACTGGCATTTGTTATCATACTTACCAGCTGGCTCGTCAACATATTCAAGATGTCAAGGGAACATCCTGAATATGATGACATCTATGCGGTGTGTTTCAACAACAACCTTAATACGACTTGGGCTCTTGGAACTTATATTTCTGATAACTTTCCGGAAATCGAATCCTCCAGTGCGATGTTGCTGTTCCAAGGACATTTCAGTTTAAAGGATGCTGAATATGTCAGGATATACTGGTGCGAGGAGAATTTCTTTGATTTCTTTCCACAGGAATTCATAGCCGGCGATGCAAGTTTCCTTAAGGTCCCTTCGGAAGTCGGAATTTCAGAAACCTTTGCCAGAAAACATTTTCATGGAGAAGACCCTATAGGCAAAATCGTAACATTATCAGATGTTGATTATATTGTAAGTGCCATTTATAAGGACTTTGGAAATGGACTGATGAAATATCAGGATATGATTATGTCTATGTCTACCCGAGGCACCATGCAACAGGCGTTGCCTATGGATGAAATGCTGTCTGGAATGATTACAATGATCAAGTTCAAGGATGGCATCGATATCAATTCGGCTCAAGACAAGATTAAAAAAGAAATAGTCGAGTATTACAAAGGCATAGGTGATCAAAGAGTTGCTGAACTCATAAACGAGTATGGTGATGATGCAAAGGAGTATGCTCATAATACGGTGGCAAGGGTACTTGGTGATAACCATTGCAGATTCATCAGATATGACGAAATAACATATGATGAGACTAATGAATACTTTACTGTAAATACTAAGTTCACCATAAGGATTGTCATCGTCCTTGTTATCATCCTGCTCATGACTGCCCTTATGAATTATGTCAATCTGAATGTGGCCTTGGCAGGAAAGAGGGCGAAAGAGGCAGCGACAAAGAATCTCTTAGGTTCGCAGAAGAGTGAGACATATTTCCTGTATTTCAGAGAGGCGTTTGTAATAACTCTGTTCTGTACAATTTTAGGATCAGCCCTTGCTGTTGCTGTATTACCTTCTATCAATTCCCTGATGCAGGGGTATGAAGGACTCGGAAGTAAGTTCAATATCGCATTTGAACCGCTGACCGTGGCTGCAATCCTATTTATTATCTCAGTTACGTCATTATTATCCAGCATGATACCGGGATATTATGTTTCAAAGTTCAGTGCCCTTGATGTGACAAAAGGCACATTCAGATTTAAAAGAAAGACAGTCTTAAATAAAGTATTTATAGGTCTTCAGATAGTCTTATCTGTTGTATTCATGACATTCAGTTGTATTCTGCAGGTCAGTTACCACAATATGTTGAATGCCGAAAGCGGATTTGAACACGAGAGTCTTTTTTATCTTGTACCAAGTGATCAACTGAGAGTTGACAAGAATGCTTGTAATGCTCTAAAGAATGACTTGGAGATAATACCGGAAATTTCTGCAATAGATTATACATATGACGTTCCGTTTGACGGCTACATTTTCCAGCTGCCGCTTGACGAATCTGATGACAATATAATTCAGATTAATTTGGTTGAATGCACTCCCGGAGCATTCGATATATTCGGATTTGAAATACTCTCCCGACACCTCAATGATTCAAGAAATGGGGTATGGCTGACTGAATCGCTATCTGAAATTGTTGATGATAATCCATGTCTGCTATACAGGCTGTTGGGAGATGATTCCAACCAGATATTGGGAGTCATCAAAGATTTCCGTACTAGTGGAATACCGTCTTTGGATAGTAAAGCAGGACTTGTTATAATCGATGAAGGTGTTTCTGATCATGGATCGTTGATTATGAGGATATCAGGAGATCGTGAAGCCGTCCGCCAAACAATTGCCAAGACGTATGAGAAAGTCAGCGGATGCATCGTGAGTGACCCGAGAAATTTCGGCCGAGGTGCGATGTACCTCACTGAGATACTTGAACGCGACCTTCAGAAGATAGAATTCATCAAGAATGTGGTCACCGGAATTGCTCTGATGATTGTTCTTATCGCTATTCTGGGACTGATCGGAATGAGCATCTACTACGCAGACGAGAATACTCACGAGACAGCGGTAAGGAAAGTGTTCGGAGGAACGATCGACTCGGAGACACGACGCACTCTCTGGTCATTCCTGAAGGTCACTTTGATTGCCAATATCGTGGCAGTACCTGTTACGGTATGGCTGGTGTTGGAGCAGTCCTGGTTCGATCTGGCGACCATTCCGGGCTGGGGCTGGTACGTGGCTCTCGCCACTACCCTCTCCTTCGCCATCTCCCTCCTGGCCGTCCTCTGGCAAACCCTTCGTGCCGCTCGCACCAACCCGGCAGAGGCGCTGAAGAAGGAGTGATGTCCGGTCGGAGCCGGGCATGACGGGAATCGCTGGCGGGCAACGGCCTGACCAGCAGCGGTTTACGCAAACCTCGTGCTCCCCTTTGGCGGCACGAACTTTAAGGAAAGCATTGATACACTGGCAGTTAGGCGCCAGGCATAAAAGAAGAATATGAAAAGAACAAAAGTCAGCACCTTACTGAATATCATCGGGATGAGCATATCCCTGATGGTCTTTCTCGTATTGTTCGCGCAGGTGTGGTTTGAATACAGGTTCAACCGCAATTTCGAGGACTATGAGGACATATACAGGCTGGAAATGCCTGTCACCATGTTCGATGCGATGGATTACAGATACGACCAGACCACCCTCAGACCGCTAATCGAAGAATTCGAGAGATGTTCCCCTGACGTTATGGCCGCGTGCGATTATGAGGACATCGAGACAGGATCCATAAAGAAGACCATCGTCAACGACAACGGAACTATAAGCAAATATGATATTCCGCATGCCTTTTCGGATTCATCATTGCCTGATGTCTTCAACTTGGAATTCATTGCAGGACGAGCTGAAGATTATAGGAACGAGAATGACATCCTGCTGTCGGAGAAATATGCCAGGATGATTTTCGGTGAAGATAATCCAATAGGCAGGATAATGACATTGGAGATGGAGGATGAACCGTTGACGGTAGTAGGAGTATACAGGACTCTGCCGGAGAACTGCACCATAATCAATGGTATGCTCATATGCATCGGAGATGCAGACCTGGCACTCCCCAACTATAATCCGCACGTCGGATTCTTTTGTCTGAGGGATGGTGCCTCAGCAGATAAGGTCACAGACGATTTCAGAAAGGCATACACGAATTTCATCACGTCCAGCGGGCAAGAGCTGCTGGATTACCAGGCCGAAGAAATCGCAGGCATGAGACTGACACCGATTGCTGAGACTCATTTTCTTGAAGATGCAATGCCAGGAATAAAGCCTTATGCCGACAGGACACAGACAATGATCCTGCTGTCCATATCACTCCTTTTCCTGCTCATCGCCATCTTCAATTATATCAACTTCTCGATGGCATCAATACCGTTCAAGATCAATGACATAAACATTGAGAAAGTATTCGGAGCAAGTAGGAAAAGACTGATATTCAATCAGATGAAAAACAGCATGGTGATTGCCCTTGTATCCTTTGCATTGGCGGCAGGATTTATGGAACTTGTGTCCGTTTCCGGATTAGCTGCATTCAGTTGCTGCTCGCTTGCCGTCACAGACAATATGCCAGCAATTGCTATCTGCCTGATCATATCGCTATTTGCAGCTGCAATCGGAGGTGCTGTTACAGCTCTGTACAGTACATCCTTTGCTCCTGGTCTCGTGCTTAAAGGCTCTTTTGCCATTTCAGGGAAAGGCATCATATTCAGAAGAATAAGCCTTATCACCCAGTTCGTTCTATCATGCATATTCCTTATATGCGGTCTCATGATCAGCAGACAGACCAACTATATGATTGATAAGGACAACGGTTTCAGATCGGAGAATATCGTTCATATAAACAACAACCTGTGGTATCGCTGGCACGAGTGCTTCGATGAGCTCCTGATGAATCCGGAAATCATTGAAGTGACGTGCGGAAACTCCCCTATGGAAGCTGGTCTGTCATCACGTTCCCAGTTGATGTCGAAGGACAATGAACCGGTATGGTACAGTATCAGGAACGCATACCATAACTACTTTGAGTTTTTCGGCTTTGAACTGGTGGAGGGAAGATTTCCGAATGAGGGTGAATTCGGAGTGGCTGTGATCAACGAAACCTTCGCTGCAACATATCCGGACTACAATATAGGCAGTAAGATATGGAGCATTACAAGAAGGCAATATGAGATAACAGGCATCGTCAAGGATTTCAATGCAAGACCGTTGATGCATGATACAGAGCCGATGATCTACCATATCGACAATCTCAACTGCACAGACCTGTATTTCAAGATACGAAGCGATGACATGGCAGGTACAATCGAATGGATCAGGAATGTCATGAGGGACCGGATCGGGGAAAAGGGAGCGGATGCAAGCCAGATAACAATGACTTCCACCTTCCTGGACGATGACATAGAAAAGTTGTACAGCAAGGAAATCGGACAGGCAAGACTCATCACATATTCATCAGTCCTCTGCCTTATCATTGCCCTGCTGGGCGTCTTAGGCATCGTTTACTTTGAGACTCAGGTCATGAAGAAGGAAATCGCCATAAGGAAAGTGAACGGTGCCACGACTTTCGAGATAATACGCAGTCTTTCAGCCAAATACATTCTGATCAGCACGATAGGTTTTGCTATCGCTGTTCCATTCAGTATCATGATCATGAACCGTTGGCTTTCAGGATTTGCGTTCCGCACAAATATTTCAGTATGGATATTCATCGTCGCTTACATGATCATAACGTCGCTCGTGGCTGCCACAATCATCCTACGAAGTTGGTCTGCAGCATCAGAGAATCCGATAGAAGCATTGAAAATGGAATAAACAGACATCTATGAAGTGACGATCGGTAAGGAATAGATACTCGTAGCGAAAAATCGCTGGCGGGCAACCGGCTGAACAGCAGCGACTTACGCAAACATCGTGCTCCCCTTTGGCGGCACGAACTTTAAGGAAAACATTGATACACTGGAAGTTAGGCGCCAGGCATAAAACAAAGATATTATGAAAACAACTAAACTATTACTTATTGCAGCACTCGCTTTTGCGGGAACTGCACTGCAGGCACAGGAAGTGAAACCGGTCGAGGCATCGGTGGAGGATTATATAGCTCTCTTGAATCAGAATGGATATCAGGCATATTCATTTGACATCTCACACCTGAAAGACACAACGTACAACATCCTGTTCGAGGTAAGGGAATATGTTGCAGGCAATCCTGAACCTGTTAAGGTGACGCCATACGGACGAAGACTTCATAACAGGACT
>JAFUJQ010000074.1 GCA_017473705.1 Bacteroidales bacterium
GATGTGGAAGTCAAGGCAGAGAATCCTGAACTGAACATAGGATTGGAGCTGGACGGCCAGCAGCTCAATGAAGTGACCGTCATAGGAAGGAAGAATCTCGAAAGCGTTGCGGCTCTGCAGATGGAAAGGCAGATGTCGACAGCGGCCATAGAGAATATAGGAGCCAGAGAGATGGCCGTAAAAGGAATATCTAATGTGGAGGAGGGTGTGAAAAAGATCACCGGTATATCTGTCGCCTCAGCCGGTCAGCTGATAGTGAGAGGTCTCGGTGACAGATACAGCATCACGACGCTGAACGGCCTGCCGATAGCATCTCCCAACCCTGACAACAAGCTTGTGCCGCTGAACCTTTTCCCGTCATCTACTGTACAGAACATCACTGTAAGCAAGGTCTACAATGCGGAGACTTATGCAGACTACAGTGGGGCCCATATCGATATCGTCACAAAGGTCAATATTCCCGAAGACTTTCTAGAGATAAGCCTGAATACAGGTGGAGCATTCAATACGATATTCAGAAACAGATACCAGATGGACAGGGGAGTGTCTCTCTTCAGGACATCCAGGCTTGAATCGCAGGTTCTTGATATGCCTCTTGTCGACTTCGACGAATACGTGAAGTCAAATGATATCTTCAAGTCCTCATTTGCAGTAAGTCAGAAGACGGCGCTTCCATCAATCGGCGGAACCGTAAGCATGGGAAAGAACTTCAATGTAGGCGGCCAGGCGCTGAGCATCCTTATGTCTGCAAACCTCAGCAATGACTATCAGAAGGTATCAGAGGCATTTCAAAAGACTTTGGAAGCGACCGGCAATGTCCAGAGCAACTTCACCTACGACAGTTACGATCAGGCGTTGAAGGCATCGGCTTTAGGACATGTCGGATATACGCTCAGAGAGTCTGACAGAATCGGCTATACATTCTTCTATGCACGTGATGCCAATGATACTTATCAGCTTCGTAATGGGGAAGATGCGGAAGGCCATCTTCTGACAGGAAGCAATAATGTGACTCATGTGTATTCGCTTCAGAATCATCAGTTGAACGGACTTCACTTCCTGCTTGACTCCAGGGTGGAGATAGATTGGGCTGCTTCATACGGAAAGACAGGTAGTTACGAACCTGACAGAAGGCAAGTCATGTACATCCGGGATGAGGGAACGCTGAAGCTCTTCAAACTGAACAGGCAGGAGACCATGCGATATTTCGGAAGTCTTGATGAGGATGAATGGAACGCAAACCTCGGGTTGAAATGGAAATCGGGTGACAGCAACTCTTTCAAGGCTGGCGTAAGCTACAAGGACAAGGGAAGAGAGTATATGGGAACCCGTTTCTATTATACCCTCAATCGTCTTGATCCGGAAATAACAGGTATCTTCGATACAGACTCCTTCCTGAATCAGGGTAACGTGGCTAGCGGCAATATAGTGATAGAACGCAAGAAGCAGCCCAAGGACAGTTACCGTGCAGGTACCGATATCATCGCAGGATATATGACCGCGGACCTCTATCCGACAGAGAATCTTCTCATTAATCTGGGACTCAGATATGAATATGCCCGGCAGTGGGTCAGATACGCTTCAGACGGTGGCGACTGGTTCGGCAGGAAGAGTGCGATTGAGCATGGAGACCTTTTCCCGGCATTGAATATTAAATACACCTTCAACGATGCTCATATCCTGCGCTTTTCCGCATCAAGGACAATCACAAGACCATCATTTATAGAAATGGCTCCGTTCCTGTATCAGGAATCCTACGGGTCTGCACAGATAAGGGGTAACGAGGATCTGAATAACGCATACAACTATAATCTGGATCTCAGATACGAACTCTTCGGATCCGACGGTGACATGCTCAGTGTTACAGGCTACTTCAAATATCTTGAGAGCCCGATCGAACGGATACAGGCACTTAACGGAGGCGCCACGCTGCATTCATTCCGAAATGCGGATAACGGTTTTGCTGCAGGTCTGGAAGTGGAATTCCGCAAGAGGGTCGCCAAGGATCTTAATGTCGGAGCGAATGCAAGCTACATGTACACCAATGTGAAGCTTCCTGAAGGTGGAGCATACACTAACAAGGAACGTTCGCTTCAGGGTGCATCTCCAGTCCTGATCAATGCAGACATCACATGGTCTCCGAGATTCGGTGATGAGAAGGCCTTGAACATGGTCCTGCTCTACAACATGCAAGGCAGC
>JAFUJQ010000075.1 GCA_017473705.1 Bacteroidales bacterium
CCTGATCGTCTATCTGGCTGTAAACCATCTTGGAGCGTGGTACGACTACACTTTCGGCCCCTTTGTGTTCCTTGCCTGCTTCGCAATTATGCAACGTTCGCTGATGGCTACGATAGGATTGAGATACAAAGATATGTTCGCCAAGCTTAAGCAGAGACTTGGGAAATAAATTCCAATTTATCAGCGAGATTGACATTATACTCCTGCACTTTCCTTTTTCTGGACCATCCATCACTAAATCGTACGAAAACCTGTCGGACGGTCCCGAAAAAGGTGCATAATCCTTTAAAACAGACACCGTCCATCATAAAATCAGCCATTTTCCTGCCGGACGTTCCCCTCTTGTCATCAATGACCGACAGGGCGCAAACAGTCTCCATGATTCATAATGACAGCCATTGTAATCAACACGATTTTATATACCTTTGAAAAGATAAATCGGGATTTGTACTACCTATTGTCAAACAGTATGGAGGATTTTATACTCAGAGAAATAGACCGGCTGGGCGAGATGCTACTGATTATCGCTCGGAAACTTGGCCTGCAGGAGGACGTTATGCCGGATTATTCCCTGTTAGATGTCAAGGATGAATTCGATAAAGCGGTCTGCCCAATTAATCTGGATGCTTTACTTGAACAGGAGAATCCAGTCTGGTATCTTGTGGAAACTGAGAAGATTTCAGACCACGGTCTAGAGACATTTATTGAGATTTTATTTCATTCCGACCTCGACGAAGACAGGAAGGCGGCAATCCTACACGATGCTCTTGCATATCTGGACGGTAAGGGATTTTTCTCTTTCAAGCTTCATGCTCTGAGCAACAGTTAAATTCAGATTTATCTCTCAATCAGTTATAAAGACAAGCACTCACAGGAATCTACATTTGCGGATACAAATGAGTGAGGCCGAAATTGGCTTTGATTTCTTACTACTTAATTTTAACTTTACATCGATGAATGTAATCATGCTGACATTCGTATTTTTTATCAGAAGAAAACAGAAATAGATATGGCAAAGAAAGACGGTATCAGAAAACTGTTTGACGACATCGCCCCTGACTATGACAGGTTGAATCATATCCTTTCCCTAAATATCGACAAGGGCTGGAGGAAGAAGGCTGTACGTGAGATTGCCGACACTGACAAGCCTGTGAAAGTGCTTGACGTGGCTTGTGGAACTGCTGACTTTACGATTGAAATCGCTCGGAAGGTCGCACCGGGAAGCAAAGTGACGGGAGTTGATATATCCGAAGGAATGATGGACATAGGCAGGGAGAAGATAGAGAAAGCCGGTGTATCTGCAGAATTGTCATCAGCGGATTGCGAAGCACTTCCATACCCGGATGATACATTCGACCGCATATCCGTAGGATTCGGAGTACGAAATTTTGAACATCTTGAAATTGGGCTCAGTGAAATGTTCCGGGTATTGGTTCCCGGTGGGAAACTTGTGATTCTCGAGCTGTCGGTTCCTTCCAACGCATTCATCCGCTGGTGCTATAAACTGTATTTCCTGAAGATTCTTCCGGCAATAGGTGGTCTCGTATCAGGAAACCGCAGTGCATATAAGTATCTTCCTGCATCAGTCATGAGCTTCCCTGCACCGGATAAGTTCATCGAAATGATGAAGTCCGCAGGCTTTGCCGTAGTAGAACATACTCCGATGGCCTTCGGCATCTGCCGCATGTATGTAGGGGGAAAGGGCTCCAATTCATGCAAAGCCACACACTGCTGATATAATTTTGCTTCCATTCACACCTACATATCGCAATTTAAGTATAAAATGCTCAGATTGCAAACCTGTATTCTTTGTCATCCAAGGATATGGTTTCACATTAGGTAAGAATACGGAATTAACCTCAATAGACGATCAGGCCCGGCAGGTAAACAAATATATCCAAGAAGAACTTGGAGGACATCCTGACATAGCCTATGGGCTGTCTCTCGGTGGCAGAATCCTGTCGCGGATTCTTGAAAGAGATGAGGTTCCGGAAGAAGTAGCGATTAGAATAACACGAATGAAATATGAACAGGACATTATTGACACAAACATTGATTAAGTTTCTTGCGGGAATCATATTGGTAGGACTGCTGGTGTTTCTGCCTGCAGGATCATTTACATATTGGCAGGGATGGCTTCTGATGGGCGTCCTGTTCGTGCCGATGCTCATTGCAGGAATTGTCATGCTTACCAAGAATCCGAACCTGCTCCGTAAAAGGCTGAATGCCAAAGAGAAAGAAGGAACGCAGAAAGCAGTTGTGGCGACAAGTGGACTGCTTTTCATCGTATCATTCGTAACTGCAGGTCTGAATTGGAGATTCAATTGGTGGATAATGCCGGACTGGACAGTATGGACAGCCGCTGCCCTCTTTATTCTCTCCTACTTATTATATGCGGAAGTGTTGAGAGAAAACGAATATCTTTCAAGAAGCATCGAAGTACAGGAAGGTCAGAGAGTCATTGATTCCGGACTATATGGCATTGTGCGTCATCCAATGTATATGGCAACAGTCATCATGTTTCTATCTATGCCATTGGTCCTCGGATCTCCGATATCATTCATCATTATGCTAGGATACATACCCGTGATCGCCATGAGAATCAGGAACGAGGAGATGGTTCTCTCAGAAGGCCTGGTGGGTTACAAGGAATATATGAAACGTGTAAAGTATAAGGTAATTCCATTTATCTGGTAATATCATGAACAGGCGGAACTTTCTTAAACAATCAGCCTTTGCCTTAGGCTCTCTTGCAACAATAAGCATGTTGGAGAATCCACTCATGGCATATGGTATGAATATGACAAGCAACAAGAAAAAGCAAAAGGATATGAAAAAGATAATCATAATCGACGGCGGTCCACGCCGCAACATGAACACAGCCCAGATGCTGCAGAAATTCGCAGAGGGTGCAAAATCCGCCGGCGAACACATTGAGGTCAAGACAATTCGTCTGTATGACATGGACTATAAAGGATGCATGTCATGCATGGCCTGCAAACTGAAAGATAGAGCATCCAACGTCTGCAGATTCAAGGATGGACTCTCACCTGTTCTCGAGGAAATATCTATGGCGGACGGCCTTGTTCTTGGCTCCCCTATCTACTTCGGCGAAGTGACCGGCCAGATGCGCGCCTTTCTGGAGCGCCTGGCCTTCCCTTGGCTATCGTATAATGACTACAGCATGACTGCACCGAAACAGATTCCTGTGGTTCTGATCGAAACCATGAACGGAACTCCTGAAAGAAATAACAGCAACGGCTTCGGTTCGATGACAAACTGTATCACAAGAGCGCTCGGCCAGCCACAGAGGATCGTAGCCTACAACACTTATCAGGTAAAGGACTACAGTCGCTATGAACTCGCAGGATTCTCCGAAGAGGCAAAGCGTCAATGGCGTGATGCACATTGGGAAGAGGACCTTCAGAAGGCATTCGAAGCCGGCAGAAAGATGGCCGAAATGTAATAGTTCACATACCGTCCTTTTGAGGGCGCCTCTTATCAGTCTGCCACCTTCCCGTCCTTAGAAACGCCCATTACTGTGGACATAACGATCACACTGCGCCCAATAAATGGATAGCGGATGGCTACACTGATTCATGACGGCAATCCATTGTAATCCACACGATTTTATCTACCTTTGAAAAGATAGATCCCCCCATGCTGATTGCCAGTGCAACGCGGTGAGGCTGTAGAGGGCGGTTATCCTCGGGCGCGCGAGGAGAGCCCCACGGATTTGCTCCCCGCAGCGCGGACGGGAGATAACCGCCATGCAGGGCAGACGAAAAAGAGCCCGCATTGCTGCGAGCTCC
>JAFUJQ010000014.1 GCA_017473705.1 Bacteroidales bacterium
AATGTGAGGAATCTACCGAGTTTTTCACAAATTTGCCTCCTGAGAATCGAGTATTTCAGAAGAAACTCAAATTCATCAGGAGGCATTCAAATATTCGATTCTCAGAGGGTTATATTTTGAGACTCTTTTTCAGCGGTCTCTCAAAAGGGAGCACGCAGTTTATGTAAAGTATTGTGTGTCAGGTGGTTGCTTCGCAGGCTGTGGTTACGAGAACATTCCTTTTTTTGTGAGATCGACTTTGTGGAACTTGTAGCCGAGGCGTTTCAGTTCGAGGGCTGCTCCTGTCCTGTACATCACTTTGACGGTGCGTGCAAAAATGTGGAACGCCTTCACAGTCTGATGCTCGATCTGCTCATGCTGGATGAATGTTGCGGCTTTCTGGGCGCAGCATAACAGGATGTTCATGATCTGTTTTGCCTCTATAGAGTCAAGAGTTAGTCCGAGGATGTTCTGTACGATGTGTTCGTCCATGTCGTCGAATCCGCGAGGACCGTGTAGCTTCTTGTAGTCTTCACCATGATGGCGGCCCCAGTCTTCATCCCACCAATGTGCCGCGGCCATACCGGCATATCCGGCGCATGCGATCGCAAAGTCAGGGTATGCATTGACTTCAGGAAGGGCGTCTGCAATGTATTCTGGCGCCCATTCCTTCCATTTCAGGTCGATGTCTTCTGAAGAGAGCAGTTCGCCCTCGAGCATGCCGAGACTTGTGCACATCTTCAACACCTCTCTCTGGAGGTTTTCTTCGTAAGTGTCGAAATATTGTATGTTCTCTTCCATGGTCATTAAACTTTTCGGCTGCAAATATAAGTAAAAAAGCTCGCATCACTGCGAGCTTTTTTGGTTAGTTAGTAGTGTAGTGTATTCCCTTTTGGGATGATTAATTATTAGTGGTTAGAAACGTCTGATTGACATAAAGTGTTATGTCTGATGCAAATTTATGTAAAAAAATATTACTTCCAAACAAATATCTTTAAAAATTATAAAAACTCCATGAATAATGATAAAAATTATTCGGATAGCAGACCCGGACGAAGCAGCTTTGTGCGTTCTATTGCCTGTTCGTCCTGCCATTCACGGATGAGTTTAGGGTTTCCACTGAGGAGTACTTCCGGTACTTTCCATCCGTTGAACTCGGCTGGTCTTGTGTAAACCGGAGGGGAGAGAAGGCCGTCCTGAAAACTGTCGCTCAATGCTGACGTCTCGTCGGAAAGCGCTCCCGGAATCAGTCTGATGATCGAGTCGGCCAGGATCGCAGCAGGCAGCTCCCCTCCGCTGAGGACATAGTCTCCGCATGAGATTTCGCGTGTGATGAGATGCTCGCGGATGCGGTGGTCGATGCCTTTGTAGTGGCCGCAGAGGATGATGATGTTGCCTTTGAGCGAAAGTTCGTTTGCAATGTTCTGGTTGAGGATTTCTCCGTCAGGAGACATGTATATGACCTCGTCGTAGTCCCTCTCTGCCTTGAGTTCCTGGATCATGTTGAAGACCGGCTCCAGCATAAGGACCATGCCTGCATCTCCTCCGTAACTGTAGTCGTCGACCTGCTGACGCGGCCCTTTTCCGTATTTGCGAAGGTTGTGGATGTGTATTTCCACAAGGCCTTTCTTTATGGCGCGTCCAACGATCGAATGGCTCAGCGGACTCTCAAGGAGCTCCGGTACTACTGTCAGTATGTCGATTCTCATCTCAGATGTTTTCAAAAAGTTGTTAACGGCTGCAAAAATAGCATTTTGATGCGAGTTTTACTAAAAAATATGGTATATTTGCGACTTGTATTATTTATAAACCAATAACTCCATTATTATGAGTGAAGAGATGATTCCTGATGTAGAACTGACATCAGATGTAGCAGAGGCCGAGATTGCAGAAACTGCAGAACCGGCTGTAAATTATTCAGAAAAGACTTTGGCAGAGCTTGTCTCCCTTTTTGAGGATCTCATGCAGAACGAGGAAAGGATGAAGATGTCCAAGGAGGCTGAGGCGATAAAGTCCGCTTTCTATAAGAGGCTTCAGAAGGAAAAGGCGGAGGCAGGTATCATGAGCGCAGAGACTCCTGCTGAAGAAGAGGCATCAGAAGAGGTTGCGGAAGTTCCGGCAGACAGCCCTTTCGCAGTCATAGAGGCAGGCTTTAAAGAGCAATATAACAGGTATAAGAAAGAGCGCGCGGAGTACAACAAGGCGCTTGAGAAGGAGAGGGAGGAAAACCTTGCGTTGAAAGAGGCTGTGATAGCAGATCTCAAGGCGCTCCTCGAAAAGCAGGAGGATGTCAATGCTACATTCCCTGAATTCCGCGAGATTCAGGCACGCTGGAGAGCAATCGGACCGGTTCCGGCACAGAATTACAGAAACATCACTGAGACATATCAGCTCTATGTCGAGCAGTTCTATGATATGGTGAAGATCAACCGCGAGCTTCGCGACCTTGACTTCCGCAAGAACCTTGAGGCAAAGGAGCAGCTCTGTCAGCAGGCGGAGGCTCTTGCTGAGCAGGAGAATGTGGTCGAGGCATTCAGAGAGCTTCAGAAGCTCCATGACCAGTGGAAGGAGTATGGTCCGGTGGCCAAGGAGTTCAGAGAGTCGATCTGGGAGAGATTCAAGGCTGCTACAGCGGTGATAAACAGAAAGTATCAGGCGCATTTCGAAGGCCTGAAGGAGCAGCAGGCTGAGAACCTCGCAAAGAAGACGGTTCTATGTGAGAGAGTGGAGGCCATTGCTGAGCGCGAGATTGCAGATTCCAATGAGTGGAACGCCTGCTCGAAGGAGATAGAGGAGATTCAGAAAGAGTGGCGCACCATAGGTTTCGCTTCAAAGAAGGAAAACCAGAAGATATACGACCGTTTCCGCGCAGCTTGCGACAAGTTCTATGAGCGTAAGCGTGAATTCTATTCTGAATACAAGGACAGCATCAATGTAAATCTCGAAAAGAAGATAGCTCTCTGCGAGGCTGCTGAGGCTCTCATGACCAGCACCGAGTGGAAGAAAGCCACTGATCAGTTCATCTCTCTTCAGAAGCAGTGGAAGGAGATTGGAGCAGTCCCTCGCAAGAAATCAGAGCAGCTCTGGAAGAGATTCCGTGCGGCCTGTGATTATTTCTTTGCCGAGCGTGACAAGCATGCAAAGCCTGAAAATGACTATTATGGAAACCTCAAGGCAAAGCTTGCACTTATAGAAGAGATCAAGGCCTATGAGATGAAGGGAGACGACAGCGACCTTCAGGCAATGCAAGAATTCCAGAAGAGATGGCAGGAGATAGGTTTCGTGCCGTTCAAGGAGAAGGATAAGGTAGCCAAGGCCTATAAGGATGCTATGGCAAAGTTTGCTGCAGTACGCGCTCCACGCAGAGGACGCGGCAGACAGCTCACTGAAAAGGAGCGTCTGATCCAGAAATATCATCAGCTGGAGCAGGATATCGTCACTTATGAGAACAACATAGGCTTCTTCTCGATGTCAAAGGCTTCAGAGCCGCTGATCAAGCAGATGCAGGAGAGGATTGCAGAGGCAAAGGAAGAGCTCAAGTCACTCGCAGAGCAGATCAGACAGCTTTCGGAGACAGAGGAGCAGGAGTAATAATTTTAATAAATATAGATGAATAAGAGTAATATTATCGGATTTATTCTGATCGGTATTGTCCTGTTCGGCTTCAGCTGGTATCAGGGCAAGCAGGCAGAAAAGCAGATTGCAGCCCAGGCGCAGATCGATTCGATCGCCAGGGCTGAGCAGATGGCCGCGATGGCTCTGGATTCTGCAAAGAGGGCAGCTGGACTTGTCACCGACGGTGAGACATCGGGTGTGAAGGTCATGAACATGCCTGCATATAAGGACAGCCTCCTTACAGAGGCAAGACTTGCGGAGGCACATATCTGCAAGATCGGCAACGACAAGCTTGAGATAGAGTTCTCTACCAAGGGCGCGCAGCCATATTCAGTCAAGATCAACGACTATATGACTTATGACAGCACTGCTCTCTATCTCATCAAGCCGGACATGAGTGACTATAACATCAGCATATATGCCGGTGAAAGCATCAATACTAAGGATCTCGTCTTTACAGTTGCAGAGTCAACTGACTCGTCGATTGTGATGAGGCTTCCTTTCGCTCAGGGCGGTTACATCGAGCAGAGATACTGGCTCACTGAGGGAAGCTACATGGTGCAGAACGAGCTTGCTTTCGTGGGCATGGAGAATGTCATTCCACGCAACGTGTCGTTCTTCGACATCGACTGGTCGGTGGTCATTCCACGTCTGGAGAAAGGATACAAGAACGAGAAGCAGTATTCAAAGCTTGACTACTATTTTGCAGGTGACAAGAAGCCTGAACAGATCGCAAGAGGAAAAGACCAGTCAAAGAGGGTTGATACAAAGCTCAAATGGTTCGCATTCCAGCAGCAGTTCTTCTCAGCCATCATGACTCCTGCGACAGATTTCGCCTCTGCGGACTTTGACGTGAGATATTTCAGTGAGGACGATCCTTCGCGCAACCTCATGGCATGCAGCGCAAAGCTTCGTTCTGAGTTCCGTGGCGGTTCTGACAAAGTAGTCATTCCTTACGAGTTCTACTTCGGTCCGAACGACTACCGTACACTCAAGAGCTATGATGAGAAGTACGAGAAGATAATTCCTCTCGGAGGATGGATGGTTGCATGGTTCAACCGCATCGTTATCATACCATGCTTCGACTTCCTCGGCAAGTTCATCAGCAATTACGGAATCGTCATCCTTCTGATGACTCTCCTCATCAAACTGCTCATCTCTCCTCTTACAATCAAGTCATACAAGTCGACTGCAAAGATGCAGGTGATCAAGCCTGAAATCGATAAGCTCAACGAGAAGTATCCTAATGAGAAGGATGCGATGAAGAAGCAGCAGGCGATGATGGACCTCTATCAGAAGGCGGGCATCAGCCCTATGGGAGGCTGTCTCCCTATGCTTCTGCAGATGCCTATCCTCTTTGCCATGTTCCGTTTCTTCCCTGCGTCGATCGAGCTTCGCCAGCAGAAGTTCCTGTGGGCTGATGACCTCAGTGCATACGACTCCATCTGGGATTTCGGCGTGAATGTTCCTCTTCTGGGAGACCACCTTTCACTGTTCGCCCTTCTGATGGCAGCTACCATGTTCTTATACTCGAAGATGTCTTCATCACAGATGTCTGACGATCCGAACATGGCAGGAATGAAGTTCATGAGCGTATGGCTTATGCCGATCATGATGTTCTTCATCTGTAACAACCTTTCATCAGCGCTCAGCTACTATTACCTCCTCTCAAATATCATCACAATGATAATGACATGGTACATCCGTAAGTTCGTTGTGACTGAGGAGAAGGTGAGGAACGATATGATGCTCAGGGCAAAGCAGCCAAAGAAGAAGTCGAAGTGGCAGCAGAGGCTTGAGGAAGCCCAGAAAATGCAGCAGCAGATGCAGCAGCAGAACCGCAGATAATCATGATTAAAGATATCATAAATAAGTTACACTCAGAACTGCCAGCAACTGTAAAGTTGGTGGCAGTTTCTAAATTTCACCCTTTTGAAGCAATTGAAGAGGCCTATGCTGCCGGTCAGCGTTGTTTTGCAGAGAGCCGTCCGCAGGAACTGGCTGCAAAGGTGAAGCGGCTGGAAGAGATACGCCTGGAGAGGGGAGATCCGGACTATATGTCCGATATCGAATGGCATTTCATCGGCCATCTCCAGACCAACAAGCTCAAGATGGTTCTGCCTCATGTGTCGCTTGTCCAGTCGGTCGATTCTGTCAGGCTTCTTGATGCAATCAACGCCTGGGGAAAGGCTAACAACAAAGTTATAAACGTTCTGTTAGAATGCTTTATATCAGGTGAGGAAACGAAGCAGGGTCTTTCCGAAGAAGAACTCATCCGGATAGTTTCCGGTGTCGTTCGTTATGATTTCATTCATATAAACGGCCTGATGGGAATGGCTTCCTTTACAGATGATGAGGCAGAAATTCGCGAAGATTTCCAGAGGCTGCTTGACATGCAGCAGATCCTTCACGACTGGATCGGTGAAAGCGGAAATGTAGATGCTGATTGCGGCGAGCTTTCAATGGGTATGTCCGGTGACTATCCTATAGCGATAGAAATGGGCTCTACAATGGTCCGTATCGGTTCTATGATCTTTGGGGAAAGGAAATGAGTTCCTGCAGCATGGCCTTGGCTACTGCTGCGGATGCTCCTGTGCCACCGAGGGCGTTGCGGATGTCTGCATAATCGTTCAGCATTCTTTCGCGACGCTCTTTGTTTTCTATGAGGTCTCTTATTTCAGCAACGAGTGCGTCAGGGTTGCAGTCATCCTGGATGAACTCCTTGAAAGCCAGCCTGTCGACAATCAGGTTTCCGAGGCTTATATATCTGATCTTTACTATCTTGCGTGCTATCCAATAGGTGATAGGGTTGGTAATGTATCCGACCACCTGAGGGGTGCCGATGAGTGCTGTCTCAAGCGATGCGGTACCTGAATTTATGACTCCGGCTTCCGCATGGCGGATGATTGACTGTGTCTCTCCGAACAGAATCTTGATGTATGTGCTGTTTTCCTCTGTAAGCCAAGGTTCATAGTCCTTCATGCTTCTGGCCGGAGCTCCGGCGATGATGAACTGATAGCCTTCATATTGCGGCAGAGCGTGCATCTTTGCAGCAAATTCTGTCAAGACCGGCATCATTGTACTGATCTCTGCCTTTCTCGAGCCGGCAAGCATTGCAATGACCGGCTTTGTGTCAAGCCCTGCTCTTTGAAGGAAGTCTTCGCGTGTCTCCTTCATTGCCTGAGAATTGTCTACTGCGTCGACCAGAGGGTTGCCTTTGTATATGTAATCTATGCCTTTTGAGTCGAAGTATGGCTTTTCAAAAGGGAATACGATGAAAAGCTTGTCTACATAAGCCTTCAGTTTCCTTATGCGGCCTTCGCGTGATGCCCAGACTTTCGGAGCGATGTAGTAGAATACCTTGAAACCGGCCTTATGGGCGAATTCTGCGATCTTGAAGTTGAATCCTGGGTAGTCGATCAGGATCACTACGTCCGGATTCCACTGTAATATGTCCTCCTTGCAGAATGCAACGCTCTTCATCAGCCTTCCGGCCTTTGCCAGCACCTCCACAAAACCCATGACAGCTCCATCCTTATAATGACGTACCAATCCTGATTGACAGGTGGCGGCATGGGTATCCAAAACAACCCCTTTCGTGCCTTCGGCACTTCTTCCCCCTGCGGACAGGGGGGTAGCACGGTTTTGGATACCCATGCCGTCACCATTAAAATGATTCCAGACTTCAAGCATCAGATCCCCGCCCCAGAAGCGGATGTCCGCCTGAGGGTCCTCTGCGTATATGCCCTTCATCAAGTTTGAACCATGAAGGTCGCCGGAAGCTTCACCAGCAATGATATAGTATTTCATATTTCTATTGTCGTATCTTATGGTGGAGGCTTGTTGCTTAAAGTATCCTTTTGATCCGGTCAGTTTCTTCGTAGTCTGTGCAGTCTATGTTATGGGCTACTACTGATATGTATCCTTCTGCCACGAGTCTGTGGTCTGCATTCGGCGCATTGCGAGGGTCGTCTGTGAATTCTCCTACCATCATGTAGAGGTCTTCGCCTTCTTCCAGCTTTGGAGTAGAGCTCTGACCGAGCAATTCAGGTGTTATGCCGTATTTAGCATAATGCTGGAGGTCCCATTCCTTGAACTCGCGTACCCATCTTCCCATACCCTGTACTCCTGTTCGTACGCCTTTGATCTGGTCAGCAGGAATATTCGGGAAATTGACATTATAATATACTCCGTGCTTGTCCGGCCAGTTCTCCATCAGTTTGTTGAAGATGTCCCCGAAGTACTTCTTTACTGCGCTGAAGTCGGCGTCCGGATGCAGCGTATCCAATGACACTCCTATGGCCGGGATGCCGTTCAGTGCTCCTTCCATGGCAGCTCCGAGAGTGCCTGAATAGCACGATGCTGTAGCGGCATTCGATCCATGGTTGATTCCGGATACGACGACATCCGGAAAGTTGTTCAGGAACATGGTGTTAAGTCCGAATTTCACGCAGCTTGCCGGTGTCGCATCCACATAATGCCAACCCTCTCCGAGGGCCTTGTGGGCAATCTGCTTGAAACCGAGGGATACGGCCATGGACATGCCTGACTGGTGGTGTTTTGGTGCTATGACGGTCACTTCTCCGAACTCTTTCATGATCTCGGCAAGGACTTTGATACCCTTTGCCTGGTAGCCGTCGTCATTTGTTATCAGAATACGCATCAGATATGTGTTGATTTTTCACAAAGATAGGTAATATATTGATAAATTTTTCTAAATTTGCACCGATTTTTGACAACGATAGTTTAAAGTATAACTTTATATAAACTTTTAGAAACGATGATTAAAATTGGTATTAACGGTTTCGGCCGTATCGGCCGCATGGTTTTCCGTGCAGCTGTTGAGAACTTCTCAAACGACATCCAGGTTGTAGGTATCAATGACCTTCTTGAGCCAGAGTATCTTGCTTACATGCTTAAGTATGACTCAGTTCACGGTCAGTTCAAGGGCGAAGTAGCTGTTGAGGACGGTGCACTCGTAGTTAACGGCAACAAGATCCGCCTCACTGCAGAGATGGATCCTGCAAACCTTAAGTGGGATGAGGTTGGAGCAGAGGTAGTTGTTGAGTCAACTGGTCTCTTCCTTGAGGATGCTAAGGCACGCAAGCACATCGAGGCTGGTGCAAAGAAGGTCATCATGTCAGCACCTTCAAAGGACGCTACTCCAATGTTCGTATACGGTGTAAACCACGAGACATACGCTGGTCAGGACATCATCTCTAACGCATCATGCACAACTAACTGTCTTGCTCCTATCGCAAAGGTTCTCAACGACAAGTTCGGTATCGTTAAGGGTCTCATGACTACAGTACACGCTGCAACAGCAACTCAGAAGACTGTTGACGGTCCTTCACGCAAGGACTGGAGAGGTGGCCGTGGTATCCTCGAGAACATCATCCCTTCATCAACAGGTGCTGCAAAGGCAGTTGGTAAGGTTCTTCCTGTTCTCAACGGCAAGCTCACCGGTATGGCATTCCGCGTACCTACTTCTGACGTTTCAGTTGTTGACCTTACAGTAGTTCTCGAGAAGGAGGCTACAATGGCAGAGATCTGCGCAGCTATGAAGGCAGCTTCAGAGGGCGAGCTCAAGGGTATCCTTGGCTACACTGAGGACGCAGTTGTTTCAACTGACTTCCGCGGTTGCTCAAACACTTCAATCTTCGATGCAAAGGCAGGTATCAGCCTTGACGCTAACTTCGCAAAGGTTGTTTCATGGTATGACAACGAGTGGGGTTACTCAAACAAGGTTCTCGAGATGGCTCGCGTAATCGCAAAGTAATCTGAACCTCAGAACAATCAACAGACCGGCAGAAATGTCGGTCTGTTTTGTTTTTTTCTGACTTTTTATATAAGTTTGTGAAAATTATCAATCACATAAATTATTTAGCTATGAAACTTACAGCAAAACAGCTGGCTGCAGTCATCAAGGCCGGCCTCATCGTAACTAATGCAGATGGAACAGCAAAGGAGGAAGAGTATCGCGTCATTATCAATGAGATGAACAGCTTCAACATCTCAAAAGAGCAGGGGAACGCTCTCATTGAGGTTGCAAACGCAATGTCTGTAGAGGATATGGTTGCTGAACTCAAGGGACTCAGCGTGCAGGATAAGAAGTATGTCTGCGGTTATCTTGTGGCTATCGTTGCTGTAGATGGAGATATCCATGATAAAGAGGCTGAGGCGTGGCAGGCTATGTGCAACCTTTGCGAATTCCCTGATATAAAGGCCTCAGAGGCATTCGAATACTGGAAAAATAACTAAAGCGATTTAAGCATCCTTTCGGATGTCACATTCAGATCTACTTCGCCGTCAATGCCGTAAACAATGGCATTGTCGGCGAATTGCCATATATGCCAACGCTTGCAATCCGGTTCTTGTGTTCCATAATGAGCCACCCAGATTATGTAATTCTCTTTGATTTCCTCGCATAGGGTGTGCTCAATGAATGATGCAGGAGAATATACGATCGGCTTCCTCCCATAATGCTTCTCAATAATCTCCAGCCATCTCATGGCCTTGTCATTGAGCCCCTTGCGGGTGCATCCTTTGTGTATGGTCTCGATGTCGAGCACCGGCGGCAGGTCATCCTCAGAAAGATCTCCTACAGTATTGATGAAATGATGCGCTTGAACTTCTGCATTTGCGGATGACCTGAAAAAGTGGTATGCACCTCTCCTGACTCCGGCTTCCCTTGCATCATTCCAATGCCTTTTGAAGTGTCTGTCCTTCAATGCTGTGCCCTCTGTTGCCTTTATGAATGCAAAGGATATGTTTCTTATGTCTTTCGCATATGTGGCTGACCTGATTGTCCGCTTGTGGGCATCTGTGAGGACCTTCAGCGAGTCCCATTTGATCTGAGTCTGATACTTTGATACATCTATGCCATAGCAATAGTAGCCTTCCGGCACCTTCGCCCCTCTGTCTGACCGAGGCCTGTCCTTGAGATATGGCATGCATATGAGAACTGCCAAAGCTGCAATGACTGCAGCAATAGCCCAGATGCTGACATTTATCTTTTTGGCTTTTCGCTTTCGACCTGATCTTTTCTTTTTTGTTTTCTTTGCCATATATATGCAAATTTATGAAAAATCCACTGTAAATGATTATTTTTGCACCTGATAAAGTGTAGTGTTAAATTATTAGTTGCAGATGAAATTCTTCTCTCGAGGTGAAAAACCTTCATGGTTCGTTTCACTCATTCCTTTTGTAGTGCTGATCGCCACTTTGGTCGTTGTGATCAAGGTCTTCGGAGCAGATGCTCTCGAGGGAGGCAGTCAGGTTTCCCTTCTTTTCGCTACAGGTGTGATTGTGGCGATATCCATGATTTTCTACAGAATCCCTTGGAAAGATTTCGAAGAAGGGATCCTTGATAATATCCGTGCAGTAGGTACATCCATACTTATTCTTCTGCTCATCGGAGCGGTTGCCGGTTCATGGATGGTGAGCGGTGTGGTCCCGACTATGATTTATTATGGAATGAAGGTCATCTTTCCAGAGATATTCCTTTTTGCTACATGTGGGATATGTGCGTTGATTTCAGTGATGACAGGAAGTTCCTGGACTACAATAGCAACAGTAGGTGTGGCCTTGGTCGGAATCGGTACAGCCCAGGGTTATGATCCGGGCTGGATTGCGGGAGCCATCATCTCCGGAGCATATTTCGGTGACAAGGTCTCTCCTTTGTCCGACACGACCGTCCTGGCTTCATCTTCGGCAGGTACGCCCCTTTTCACTCATATCAGATATATGATGCTGACAACAGTGCCATCGTTTGTCATTGCAATGATAGTTTTCCTTGTCGTGAGCCTTTGTCATGACGTGCCAAGTGCAGTGGAAACTCTTGACTTTACACATGATCTTACTTCTACCTTCAATATTTCAGCATGGCTTCTCCTTGTACCGGTGTTCACTGGAATATTGATTGCCCGGAAAGTTCCTGCAATGCTGACGCTGTTTGTGGCCGCTTTAGTTGCAGGAATCTTTGCCGTTTTCTTCCAGCCCCACATAGTGGGCTCGGTGGCTTCAGGCCTGTCTCCGGATCCATCGCAGCCTCTTACCTTCCTGGAGGGCTTCAAGGGCATATTCATCTCATATTATGGTTCCACGGCGATAGATACAGGCAATGCTGCCTTGAACGACCTGGTCGCTACTCGTGGCATGTCAGGAATGATGAATACCATATTCCTTATTATTTCGGCAGTGGCTTTTGGCGGAGCGTTGGTCGGCAGCGGGATGATGCAGAGTCTTACCGAGGTCCTTACAAGATTCATAAGGCGCCGCGTCACGATGGTATCAGCCACGGTGGGCACGGGAATCTTTGCCAATATGATCACCGGTGACCAGTATCTCTCGATAATCCTGACAAGCAGCCTGTATAAGAAACTATATAAGGAGAGAGGATATGAAAGCAGGCTTCTAAGCCGTTCTGTCGAGGACTCAGCCACGGTGGTTTCCGTACTCATACCTTGGAATTCCTGCGGTATGACTCAGGCTACAGTGCTCAAGGTCAGTACGATGACATACCTTCCTTATTGTCTTTTCAACCTGTTATCTCCAATAATGTCCATTTTAATTGCAGCGATTGGCTACAAAATTGCACATAAATCAAAATAGTTTTCTATATTTGTAGAACACTGAAATACAATGTTAACGATAAATAATTTAATTATGAAAGAGTTGAAAGGAACAAAGACTGAGGCTAATCTTCAGACAGCTTTTGCTGGTGAGTCGATGGCTCGCAACAAGTACACATATTATGCGTCAAAGGCAAAGAAAGACGGTTATGTCCAGATAGGCAAGCTCTTCGAAGAGACTGCAAACAATGAGAAGGAGCACGCAAAGATCTGGTTCAAGCTGCTTCACGGCGGTGAGATGCCAGATACAGCAACAAACCTCCTTGATGCTGCCGAGGGTGAGAACTATGAGTGGACTGACATGTATGCCGGTTTTGCAGTAGAGGCTCGCGAGGAAGGATTCGAGGAAATCGCAATCCTCTTCGAGAAGGTTGCTGCAATCGAGAAGATGCATGAGGAGCGTTATCGCAAGCTTCTCGCAAATGTTGAAGGCGGACTCGTATTCTCTCGCGACGAGGACATGATGTGGGAGTGCTCAAACTGCGGTCATATCGTAGTAGGCAAGAAGGCTCCGGAGATCTGCCCTGTATGCAAGCATGCAAAGAGCTACTTCATGATCCATCCGACAAACTACTAGTCTATGATCAAATATCTTTACCGACTCCTGCTCATGGCGGGAGTTGTTTTTATTAGTGTCACTTCTGTCTTTGCAGGCAATGAAGAAGACCGCGTGGAAGCTTTGCTTCAGCAGATGACCCTCCAGGAGAAGATTGGTCAGTTAAATCAGCTCTCTGTGGGAGGATTTGACCAGAATGCGGCAGGAATGATGCGTGCCGGCATGGTTGGGTCAATCCTCAATGAGTGTAATCCTAAGGTCCTGAACCGCTACCAGAAGGTAGCAGTGGAGGAATCCCGACTGGGAATTCCGTTGATCATTTCACGAGATGTGATTCACGGATTCAAGACCATGTTCCCTATTCCTCTCGGTCTGGCTGCAACGTTCGATCCGGAACTTGTAGAGCAGGGTGCCCGTGTCGCGGCTGTCGAGGCTACGGCCAACGGTATCCGTTGGACCTTCTCGCCGATGCTCGACATAGCGCGTGACCCACGCTGGGGACGCATAGCAGAGGGAAGTGGAGAGGATACATATCTCGATGCTGTGATGGGCGTGGCCATGGTGAAGGGTTACCAGGGTGAAACAATCGATGACACCAGCATGGCTGCATGCGTGAAGCATTTCGTGGCATATGGTGCTGCTGAAGGCGGCCGTGACTATAACTCTACCGGAATAACTGAACGTACGCTCAGAAATGTCTATCTTCCTCCTTTTGAGGCTTGTGTAAAGGCTGGTGCGATGACTCTTATGACATCATTCAATGACAATGACGGTGTGCCGTCGACGGGAAACGGTTTCCTCGTGAACGATGTCCTTCGTGGAGAATGGGGCTTTGACGGGTTCGTTGTAAGTGACTGGGCTTCTATCTATGAGATGGTCAATCATGGCTTTGCTGAAGATAACAAGAGGGCAGGTGAACTTGCCATCAATGCAGGCGTTGACATGGATATGATGTCATATGCATATATCAGTCATCTTGAAGAACTTATCAATGAGGGGAAGGTGTCGATGGAGACTGTGGACAATGCAGTGCGCAACATTCTCAGAATCAAGTTCCGTCTCGGTCTCTTTGAAAACCCTTATATAGATGAGTCCAAGGCTGAATCCGTTCTGTACTCGGCAGAAGCTCTTGAATCCGCACGCAAATCAGCTGTGGAAAGTGCTGTACTACTGACAAACAACGGCATTCTTCCTTTGGATAAGTCAGAGGTGACAACTGTGCTTGTGACTGGCCCTATGGCAGACGCTCCACATGATCAGCTCGGAACATGGACTTTCGATGGCGATCCTGCTCATACTGTCACTCCTCTCAAGGCTATCCGTGACATTTATGGAAAGGATGTGAAAGTTATCTATGAACCAGGTCTTACATTCACACGTGAGTTCAATGAGGATGGCATCACGAAGGCTGTCAAGGCGGCCGAGAAGGCAGATGTAGTTCTTGCATTCATGGGAGAAGAAGCAATCATGTCAGGTGAGGCTCATTGTCTCACAGATATCACTCTGAAAGGTGACCAGAGAAAGATGATCGAGGCTCTTCATGCAACAGGAAAGCCAGTAGTCATCAACATAATGGCCGGCCGTCCGCTTGTGCTGGACTTTGAAATAGAGCATTCGGATGCAATCCTGTATTCGTTCCATCCTGGAACAATGGGCGGTACTGCCGTTGCGCAGCTGATTTTCGGTGACGAGAACCCAAGCGGAAAGACTCCGATCACATTCCCAAAGAATGTTGGACAGATTCCTATATATTATAACCATAACATGACAGGCCGTCCATATAACGGAACGGAGACCATGCTTTATGATATTCCTCTCAAGGCAGGCCAGACCTCGCTTGGAAATACAAGCTATTGGCTTGATTCTACATTTGAGCCTGAGTTCCCGTTCGGATATGGTCTGACATACACCACATTCGATCATTCTGAACCATCGCTTGAAAAGACTGAGTATGGTGTCAACGATGTAGTGCGCGCGAGCGTAGAGATCACCAATGCCGGTGAAAGAGATGCTGAAGAGGTGGTTCAGCTTTATGTCCGTGACATGGTAGGATCGGTGACAAGACCGGTGAAGGAGCTCAAAGGCTTCAAGAGAGTGAAGGTGGCTCCGGGCGAGACAGTAAAGGTTGAGTTTGAACTTCCTGTGCAGGAGCTTGCCTTCTATGGCATAGACATGAAGAAGAAAGTCGAGCCGGGCAAGTTCAGGTTGTGGATCGCTGGTGACAGTGCGACCGGCAAGCCTGTCGAATTTGAGGTTAAATGACAAAAAGGAACGATGTGGACTACATCGTTCCTTTTTTTGCTCTAGGCATCAGCATTATGCCGATGTTCATCACTATGTATGAGACAAAGGTCAGCAGTACGATCAGCGACCAGTTGAGTCCCAGCAGCAGAACCAGTACGCTTGCCACTACTATCACTCCGATGAATGCAATCCTTTGCTTGTGGATCGGACTTCCCGGAAGAATGTTCTTCTTGAACTTCATCGAGAACATCGGAATCTCGCTTACGAGGAGGAATGACAGTATAAGTGAAGCTGCAGGGATGAAGAATCTGCTTGCTGCCCACCCGCAGAGAACGCTTGACGGATCCTTGAATACATAGTATGCGAATGATCCACATATCATTGCACACGCAGGAGTCGGAAGGCCTATGAAGTTGTCGCTCTGCCGCTCGTCAATGTTGAACTTCGCCAGTCTGAGTGCGGAAAATACGGCAATCAGCAACGGAATGTAGCACCAAATGCTGTCAGTGCCGTTCAGAACCATGAGCTTGTGTGCCATAAGGGCCGGTAGCGCTCCGAAACTGACCATGTCTGCAAGAGAGTCCAGCTCCTTTCCCAGGTCGGAATATGCTTTCAGGAGCCTTGCTGCAAAGCCGTCGCAGAAGTCGCATACGGCTGCGGCCAGCATCAGGTAGAATGCTGTGTCCAGCTGTCCTTTGAATGTGAATATCACACCCATGAGTCCGCAGAACAGATTCATGGATGTGATCGTATTCGGAATATGCTTGATGATATTCATGTCTGGCTGTTATTTGATGCCGAGCTTCTTGGCGATGTGCTTAGGAAGAGCATCCTTGTGTACAACGATGTTCAGAGTCTTGTAGCGTACGAAAGCGTCTGAAGCATACCATATGCCCTTGTACTTTCCGGCCTCGCCCCAAGAGTTCTTTACCATGAAATACTGGTTGCCGTTCTGGTCCTTTGCAATGCCGTAGATGTGCATTCCGTGGTCATCGGTAGTGGTCTTGCGGTCATATCCGTCCTGACGCATCTCCTGAGTGATTGTCATCTCTTCAGGAAGCTCTTTCTTCACTTCCTCCTCAGGCTTCTCGGCAGCCTTGCCGACCCAACGCTCCTGGTCTGATCCGGCAACAGCCTTATTCTCCTCTACAGGCATTACGGCGAGACCGTCGCGGGTGAAACCCTTTTCACTGACGTCAGAGCCCCAGGCGATGGTGTAGCCCTTGTCGATCGCGTTGTACATTACTTCCATCATCTCGTCCATAGGAAGGTTGTATGCGCTGTCCCATCTCCAGTTGTCGCATACCTCGATGATGAACGGCTCATAGAATGGGTGGTGAGTGAATGAAGTGATGTTGACATAGTCGTCATAGTTGATTCCGAGGTGGTCTCTGTATGACTCTGGAGTATACTCAGCACCATCAACCACGAATGTCTCAGGATATTCGCCGAAATATGCCTCTACAATGCCGTCGAAACCGTTGATCCAGGCTGTAGAGAGCTTGCGGTTAGGGTTGCTCTTTATTGCATCTACATAGCCCTTGAGTGCAGCGTCGAGCTCAAAGTGCTCTGGCTTGTCAGTCCCGTAGTTGAAGCCAGGCATTGCGTCCTGTGGGACGATGCCGTAGTCGTCGATCACGTGAAGGACATCGCCGAATGAGCTGCCGGCAGCGAAATTGAGGTGTCCGTCAAGGCGTACATACTTCACGGCTCTGTCGTGATATGACTTGCCGACAACAAACATTTCAGAAAGGTCCACCTCTACGCCCTTTGTCCTGAGGATCTCAGACTCGATGAATGAGAGCGCCGAGAAGCACCAGCATGTGCCGGAACGATACTGGTTCTTGATAGATGTTACCGGGTTCTCCTTCACTGTGGTGAATTCGTACTCTTGCGCTGAAAGCGCTGTGCATGCGATTGCGAGAACCGCTGCAGACAAGAAGAATTTGAGTTTCATAATATAAGGTTTTGTTTATACTTCAAGTGTATATCAAGGCAAAGATAAGAAAAATATATAACTTTGCGATGTTTATGGCTCATGTGCTTTACATACATGGCATGGGAGGCGGGGGAGACAGCAGGATCCCTTCAATCCTCGCAGATGCATTTTCTGGTGAAAATGTGTCTGTAGTGGTGCGTACATACGATTTCGATCCTGAGATTGCCGCCGTTCAGATAGCGTCGTGGGTAGATGAACTGAAGCCTCGTCTGATAGTAGGCGAGTCGCTTGGAGCGCTTCATGCAATGCGTATAGAAGGCCTTCCGCATCTGTTTGTGTCTCCGGCCTTGAATTCACCGTTATACTTTGAGCCTCTGGCATGGCTGTCGCTGATTCCCGGTGTCACGAGATTCTTCGACTGGTACTACCGCCCGAAGGATGGAGACCGTCAGACGCTTCATTTCACCTTCCAGATATTAAGAAAATACCGCCATCACAGGACGGAAGCCTTCGCTTCTGTTCACCGTAACGGCGGCAAGAATAGATATTTCGCCTTCTTCGGAACTCATGACCACTATCGCAGGAGCGGTGTTGTGAGTGTCAGAGCCTGGCGAAGGATTTTCGGCGTTGATTCATATCAGGAATATGACGGAACCCATTTCATGGAAGAGGAGTTTGTGCGTTCCCTTCTCGTGCCTAAGATCAGAGAGTTCTTCCAGGATATGCCTTAAGACCCTCCTCGAGGATGTGCAGCGCCTTCTCAATCTCTTCAACCTCAAGTACATATGCGATGCGTGCGTGGTTCTTTCCCTTGCCTGGAGTCTTGTAGAAGGATGCGGCAGGGGTCACCATCGTGGTCTCGTTGTCAATCCTGAATGACTCGAGCATCCATTTTGCGAATTTCTCCGTGTCATCAACCGGAAGCTCTGCGATCGTATAGAATGCTCCCATTGGAAGCGGGGTATATACACCTTCTATCTTGTTGAGTCCTTCGATCATGAAGTCTCTTCTCTTGATGTACTCGGCCTTCACTGCTTCGAAATATGAATCAGGAGTGTCAAGTGCTCCGATCGCCGCCTTCTGGCCGAGGACGGGAGGACAGAGGCGCGCCTGCGCGAACTTCATGGCAGCAGCCATCACGTCCTTGTTATGCGATACGATGCACCCTACGCGTGCTCCGCAAAGGTTGTATCTCTTTGATACAGAGTCGATAAGGATTACATTCTGCTCAAGTCCCGGGATGTTCATTGCGGAGAAATGAGGCTCGTCCGTGTAGCAGAACTCGCGATATACCTCGTCGGAGAGGAGGAAGAGGTCGTGTTTGCGGGCGATCTCGCCGAGCGCAAGCATGCTTTCTTTTGAATACTGTGTTCCTGTCGGATTGCCAGGGTTGCATACAAGGATAGCCTTTGTCTTGTCTGTGATTGCCTTCTCGAATTCCTCGATAGGAGGGATCTGGAAACCGTTTCTGATGTCTGTTGGTATTGCCTTGAGAGTCAGGCCGTTCATGAAGGCGAATGTGTTGTAGTTTGTATAGAAAGGCTCAAGCACGATGACTTCGTCTCCGGGATTGCAGGCAATCTCGAGAGCGAGATTGACACTTTCGCTTCCTGCAACTGTGGTGATGAGCTCGTCTACTGTGATGTCGATGCCTATTTTCTTATAGTATTTCTCTACGAGTCCCTGGCGGAGCTCCATAAGACCTGCTGAGTGTGAATACGATACGTTTTCTTGTGAGAAGTTTCTGATTGCGTTGAGGGCGCATTCCGGGGATTTGATGTCAGGCTGTCCGAGATTGAGGTGATATACTTTTACTCCCTGTTTCTTTGCTGCATCAGCAAAGGGTACCAGCTTTCTGATGGCTGATGCAGGCATCTGGATTGCCTTTTCTGAAATGTTTGCCATAGTAGTTTATTTTAGTCCGTTGTTTACTTTAAAGACGTGCAAAGATAGATAAAAGATAGATATATTTATTATCTTTGCGACCGACTTGACAAATAATGAATCCAAATTATGGCAATTTTCAGACAAAGAGCATTGGATGAGGCGGCTTCCCATCAGACTATCAGGTTTTATGATGAAGAAGGACCAGTCTCTAAGTATTTCGGACAGAATGTCCTGGATCTTGATAAGATGCGCGGGTATATGTCCCAGCAGGCTTATGAGGCTGTGCTTGCGTCTGTGAAATTCGGCGCGAAGCTCGACCGCAGTTTTGCGGACGAGATTGCAGCCGGAATGAAGGAGTGGGCCATAGAGATGGGAGCAACCCATTATACACATCTTTTTCAGCCGCTTACAGACTCTACTGCAGAGAAGCATGAGGCTTTTATTTCCATGAAGGATGGGCTTGCTTTCGAAAAGTTCGGAGGTACAGCCCTTGTACAGCAGGAACCTGATGCGTCAAGTTTCCCCAACGGAGGCCTCCGCAATACTTTTGAGGCGCGAGGATATTCTGCGTGGGATCCTTCTTCTCCGGTGTTTGTGATGGAAGGAACATTGTGTATCCCATCAGTATTTGTTTCATATACAGGTGATGCGCTGGATACCAAGGTTCCTCATCTGAAGTCGTTAAGCGCTCTGGATGATGCCGCAACTGCTGTTGCAAGCCTTTTTGATGACGAGGTCAGGTCGGTCAAGGTCAACCTTGGAATAGAGCAGGAATATTTTCTTGTAGACGAGTCGCTATATAATGCCCGTCCGGACCTCATGCTCTCTGGAAGGACAGTCATAGGACATACTTCGGCAAAGGATCAGCAGCTTGAAGACCATTACTTCGGTGCCATACCTTCCCGTGTCATCTCATTCATGAAAGATTTTGAGACAGAGGCCTATAAACTCGGTATTCTCCTTCAGACACGACATAACGAGGTGGCGCCGAACCAGTTCGAGTGCGCTCCGATGTATTGCGATGCGACAAAGGCGATCGACCAGAACATGATGCTGATGATCGTGATGCAGAAAGTCGCTCAGAGACATCATCTCAAGGTTATCTTCCACGAGAAGCCTTTTGACGGAGTCAACGGCTCCGGAAAACATTGCAACTGGTCCCTCGTGACAGATACTGGAGTCAATCTTCTTTCTCCGGGCAAGACCCCTATGAAGAATCTCCGCTTCCTGTCATTCTACGCATCAGTCCTGAAGGCTGTGCACAAGCATCACTTCCTGCTGATGACATCGGTGGCTTCTCTAAGCAACTCATACCGCCTTGGCGGTGGCGAGGCTCCGCCGGCAGTCATGTCAGTATTTTCTGGATCGACGTTATACAGCATATTCAACTCTATAATGGAGATGAGCGAACTGGAGGTTGCATCTGACAGCCAGGAATCCATCAGGATTGTAAACTCGCTTCCGGAGATCTTCCCTGACAATACAGACAGAAACCGCACGTCGCCTTTTGCATTTACAGGAAACAGATTCGAGTTCAGAGCTGTTGGTGCATCCCAGAATGTTGCCTCAGCAGCATATGTGCTCAATTCCATCGTTGCTGAGAGTCTTAACGAGTTCCGTGCGGAAGTCGATGCTTTGATGGCCGCAGGCGAAGACAGGTCCTCTGCCGTGATGACTGTCGTCCGCAAGTTCGTTTCCGAGTCCAAGGACATAATGTTTGAAGGAAACGGATATAGTCGTGAATGGGAGGCTGAATCTCTCAGCAGGGGATTGCGTCCGGTGGTGAATGTTCCAGATGCATATGAGGTATATCACGAGGAGCAGACCATTGACCTGTTTGACAGACTTGGAGTGCTTGCTCCGAATGAGGTGGAAGCACGCTTCGAGATCCTCAATGAGACATATGTGAAGAAACTCCAGATAGAGGCTCGCATAATAGGTGACATGTGCCTCAATCACGTGATTCCTGCAGCTGTGCGTTACCAGAATCTCTTGATTGAGAATGTGAAGGGACTTAAGGAGATATTCGGGGACGACAGTTTCCGCTACTGCAGTTCGGAAATTGATACTTTAAAGAAGATATCTACATATATAAATGATGTATCCGCAGATGTGGAGGCTCTTGTCGAGGCCAGAAAGAAGGCCAACAGGATTGCCGACATTTCTGAAAGGGCAAAGGTCTATTCACGCGATGTCAAGGACATGATGGACAAGGTCAGAGTAAGTGCTGACAATCTTGAAATGCTCATTGACGATGAGATGTGGCCTCTGCCGAAGTACAGGGAACTCCTGTTCTTCTGATGCATTGACAACAGTGACTATGTTTAAGGAATGTGTAATGCCCGGAGATCTTGAGAAGCTGGAATATGCTTCCTGTCCGGGAAAAATAATAGTGATAGAGTCGGTTGGAGCGGAATTCAACCGTGCCATCGCGTATCTGCGTTCGCAGAAGATCATCGGCTTTGACACAGAGACAAGGCCGACCTTCACGCCGTCGCAGCCGCGATATTCTGTCTCCTTGCTCCAGCTTTCGGGACCGGACAGGGCCTACCTTTTCAGAATCAACAAGATAGGCATGCATCGCAGACTCTGCAACCTGCTTGCGAGCGACAAGGTGATCAAGGTTGGAGCAGCTATTCATGACGACATCCGTGGCCTGCAGAAGCATAGGGACTTCAATCCGTCCTCCTTCGTAGACCTGCAGAAGATCGTATGGGAGTGGGGCATCAGGGACAAGGCTGTGAAGAAGATGGCAGCCATCATCCTTGGCATCCGCATATCCAAGACGCAGCAGCTTTCCAACTGGGAGGCGGAGACTCTCTCGGAGTCTCAGTGCAAATATGCGGCGACAGATGCATGGGTATGCCGTGAGATGTATCTCAAGCTTATGAGATCAGAAAAGAATCCATTGAAAGAAGAAGAAAATCAGATATGATAAAGATAATATTGAGAAGGGGCAGGGAAGAGTCTCTGCTCAGATTTCACCCTTGGGTGTTTTCGGGGGCGATTGCCGAAGTGCAAGGCAATCCTAAAGAGGGTGAAATCGTTGCTGTGCATGCCTCTGACGGCTCTTTCCTCTCATATGGACATTATCAGATAGGATCGATCGCAGTCCGCGTCCTGAGCTTTGACGACTCGGCTCTCCGTCCGGATTTCTGGGAGACAATGCTTGCACGTGCGCTTCAGGTGCGCATCGCATGCGGCCTCCATGGCTCTGATACAACCAACTGCTACCGTCTTGTGCATGGTGAGGGTGACAATCTTCCTGGCCTTATCATCGACTATTATGACGGTGTATGTGTCATGCAGGCGCATTCGGTGGGCATGTTCCGCGCCAAGAAGCATATCTCGGAGGCTCTCCAGAAGGTTTATGGCGAGTCTTTGAAGGCAGTATACGACAAGAGTTCCGGCACAGCGCCTTATAAGGCAGGTCTCGAGCTTATAGACGGATATATGTATCGTCGTGAGGACTTCAATGAAAATGAACTTGCAGTCCTTGAAAACGGTCATAAGTTCATCGTTAACTGGACTGAGGGACAGAAGACCGGATTCTTCCTTGACCAGAGGGAGAACAGAGCATTGGTCGGCAGTGTTGCCAAAGGACGTAATGTGCTGAACCTCTTCTGCTACACCGGTGGATTCTCAATCTATGCTTTAGCTGCTGGAGCGGAGCATGTGGACTCTGTCGACAGCTCCAAGAAAGCCATGATGATGGTCGACAGGAATGTAGCTCTGAACGGCTTCGATGAGACAAAGCACACCAGCCTCTGCTGCGATGCTATTGATTACCTCCGCGATGTTCCGGAAGGAAAGTATGACCTGATGATCGTTGATCCGCCAGCATTCGCAAAGCATAGAGGAGCGCTTAAGAATGCCCTCAGGGCATACCAGCGCCTCAATGCTGCCGCAATTTCAAAAGTTGCCCCGGGCGGATTTGTATTCACATACAGTTGCTCACAGGTCGTGGACAAAGAAGCCTTCGCCCTCGCTGTCTTCTCGGCGGCAGCCCAGTGCGGCCGAAGCGTCCGCATCCTGGACCGCCTCAACCAGCCGTGCGACCACTCTGTAAACATCTACCATCCGGAAGGAGAATACCTCAAAGGACTTTTGTTATATGTTGAATAATCGTATGTTTCTCATTCTGCTGCTGATTGCAGCAGTGTCGTGTGCAGGACGTCCTGACAGATCTCAGGATACTGATGGCGTTACAGTTTCTGGTGTCATCCCGGTTGAAGGCGTGTGGGATTCTGAGTGGATCCACCGTTACGCTGCCGATGTCGATGTGTTGGCTGAAAAGACCGCTCGGGATACTGCGGCTGTTGATGTCGTATTCTTCGGCAGCTCGTCCATCAGGCTATGGAAAGGCCTTGACGAGATGATGGCGCCTCTGAAAGTCGTAAATCGTGGATACGGCGGAGCTACAGTTCGTGACATCCTTGTCAACTACGACAAGATCATGGCCCACTACACTCCAAAGGCTTTTGTGGTGTTCTGTGATAACGACATATGTGGAAACGAAAATCTTGATCTGTCGGTTGTGGGTGTGCTTGACCATTACAGACTTCTTTTCCAGAAACTTGAGACGGACTATCCGGGCATCCCGGTATTCTTCCTTTCATGGAAGTATTCAGGCTGCCGTGCCGCCCTTCGAGACACCCAGAAACTTGTCAATGACATAATGTCTGCATATGCCGCACATAGCTCACAGGTGACATTCGTAGATGTGAATGCTACATTGCTTCTTCCAGACGGAACAGTAGACCAGTCCCTCTTCGAGTCTGATGACCTTCACATCAATGCAGAAGGCTACCTCAGATGGACCTCTGTCCTGAAACCATCCCTTCTGGAAGTCTGCAGCAAATAACTGAAATAAATTTTGTAAATCAGATAAAAGTATCTATATTTGCAATCCCAAACGGGAAATGGTGCTTTGGCCGAGCGGTTAGGCACAGGTCTGCAAAACCTGCTACAGCGGTTCGATTCCGCTAGGCACCTCCAAAACGCCCTTCTAGATCTTAGAAGGGCGTTTTGTTTGTAATTTGTAGCCAAAATGTAGCCAAATTTCAGACTTGTGGCCAGCTCGCCAAAAAAAGCATCCCGAACCTTCAAAAGAATGTCCGGGAATTTTACGAATTTCAAAGACATAGCATATCGCCAGTCTCTCCTGCAAAAATACTACATTCCCACCGATAAATAAAATTTATTACCATCAGCCATCTGCACGGCGTAAATAGACTTGCCGACATTAGAATCGGCAAACAAGCAGCAAACCTCGCCCTCATACAGATAGGGCAAGGAGGAATTTCATTAGATTACTCTTGATGCATAAAAGCGCCCTGTCGTGACAGTTGAGTCAGATTTTTCTCTATGCTGATATCCTGTAAAACAGATTATCGTGCGCTCCGGCTGTAGCTGACGATGATCACGCCGCCGAAGACCATGGCGGCGGCAAGTACTTTCTGCCAGGTGAGGGCGTCCATTCCGATAGCGATGCTTATGACTATTGCGATGATCGGCTGGATATAGCTATACATGCTGACCAAGGTCGGACGGATCCTTTTCTGTGACACCGGGATCAGGAAGTATGTAACGAAGGTGGCGCATATGATCAGATAAGCGAGCTCAGCGTACTGTATTGAAGGGATGGCCGCCCATTCTACGGCGATCAGGCCTTTCAATGAAAGGGGAGTAGACACGCATGCAGAAAAGAGGAAGATCCACTTCATGAATGTCACAGCCGAATATTTGGAGATCAATGGCTTGAAGATGCCCAGATACATCGAGAAGCTGAGACTGTTAAGTATGATCATGAAGATTCCGAAAGGAGTGCTTTCCGTTACACCTCCCGGAGCTGCTACTCTACTGACTATCAGATATATGATGCCGGCAAAGCTGATTGCGACACCGCCGGCTTTCTGCCAAGTTATCGGCTCCTTGATGACAAGCGCGGCGATTGCCATCGTGTAGATTGGAGACATTGCCGTCAGTATCGAGCAGTCCATCGGAGTGATATGCGGAATGCCGACCAGGAAGGTTACCTGGCATGTGAGGAATCCAAGCATCGATGCTGCGAAGATCCTGATATAGTCTTTCTTCTCAACTGTTTCCTTGGGTAGGAAAAGAGATACGATCCAGAACAGCCCTCCGGCAATCAGCGACCTGAGCGTAAAAATCCCCAGCGGTGGAATAAGATGCCCGCTGGTAAGGTCCTTACATACTATTATGTTAAAGCCGAATATGGCGTATGCGACGAATGCCGCCAGGTGGCCTGTTATGGAACTTCTGCTTGTCATAGATATCTGTTGATTTCCTCAAGGCTGTCGCTCACCAGGTCGAACAACTTGTACATCAGTTCGGCTTCCTGCATTTCAGGGATATACACTATCGTCTTCTTTCCGGCTCCTTTCATCCATCCTGCCTCAGTGTGTGCACTGCGGCCGCATGGAAGCACGAGCAGGCAGGTGTCCGCCCAGTTCAGGGCGTCGAGGTCGGCCTTGAACTGGCGTTCCGAAGAAGGGTGCTCAAGGCCCTGCTTGTATTCATCTACAGACCAGTTTTCAAAGTTCGGATCTATGTCTTTCCACATGAATGCTCCATGATTGTGTGGCGGGTTGCGGAAGTCATATACTTCGTGACCGTATTCTCGAAGTTTCGCCACAACATCGGGGAAATACTTGTTCCTCCAGCTGCTTGCTACATAAATCTTTGCCATAAGTCTGATTTACCTGCTTTCTCCAAAACATCTTGTAAAGAATGGAAGGCTGATGTATAGTGCGTCGTTCCAATATTCCCATAAATGTCCTCCGTTACGTATACGGAATTCGCAAGGGATGCCTGCGGCACGCATGGCCTGGAAGAATCCTATGTTGCAATCCAGAAGGAAGTCGTCGTCTCCACAGTCTACAAACCATTTGACACTGCGTAGCGCTTCTTTGGTCTGCTCGTCTGCATTGGTGACGAAGGTGATGCAGTTGTTTTCAATTACTGATCTTGTAAGGAGATCCATTTTGTCGCCTGGGCGTGCGGGAGCTGCAGCATTCCTCTCCGGAATCATCATCAAGGCGCTCATAGGATATGCAGCGCAAAACATCTCGGGATGTTTCTGTGCATAGCTGGTGCATCCTCCTCCTCCCATGGAAAGTCCGGCAATGGCTCTATGGCCCTTGTCTGATATTACGCGGTATCTTGATTCTATATATGGTACAAACTCCTTGAAGAAGAAATCTTCATAAGCCCATCCCGGCATGTTGAAATAGCCGTTCCAGTCGCCTGCATAGATGTTTCCTCCGGCATTCGGGGTTACAATGATCATTTCGCAAGCTTCTCCTGATCCGGTGAGCAGATCCATTACATCAAGCAGATGACCTCGTTCATACCATCCTCTGTGGTTGTCATTCATTCCATGAAGAAGATATACTATCGGATAGCGCTTGTCTGTGTTGATGTCGTAATTCTGAGGAATATAGATGTTGTATTCGCGGATATCACCGAGAATGCTGCTATATAGACTGTCGGTCTCGATTCTGCTTCTGTTTTTCCACCATTCGGCACTCTGTGCTCCTGCAGATGCGGATATTGCAGCGAGACATACAAGAAGGATAAGTTTTCTCATATCTGATGTTGTTTTATGGAAGTCGTACAAAGATAAGTTTTTTTTGCTATATTTGTTCAACTGAAAACAATCTTTATATATGGACTATCAGAAGATTCTGGAAGATATCTACCAGGAGATCCTTCCTTACGCCAAAGAAGGAAAACAGGCCGATTACATAACGGCATTAGCGAAAGTAGATCCAGACCAGTTCGGCATATGCCTCGAAACAGTGGAGGGCGAGGTGTATGAGTATATGCAGGCTGGTACGAGGTTTTCCATTCAGAGTATAACCAAGGTGTTTGCGCTCGCCATGTGCCTGTCCATCAAGGGAGAAAGCCTATGGAAAAGAGTCGGTAAAGAGCCTTCGGGCACGGCATTCAATTCTCTTGTCCAGCTTGAGATTGAGAAAGGTCTTCCACGAAATCCGTTCATCAATGCCGGAGCAATAGTTCTGGCGGACATATTGCTTACGGAATTGGAAAATCCTGAAGAAGAGTTCCTTGCATTCATCCGTGCGCTATGCGGGAATGATACAGTAGATTATAATATGGAAGTGGCTGTGTCCGAGCGTGAGACCGGCTATCTGAATGCAGCCATAGCCAATCTTTTGAAATATCACGGCGCCATAGAGAATGATATAGAACATGTTCTGATGTTCTACTTCAAGATGTGTTCAGTGGAGATGAACTGTCGTGAACTCGCAAAGGCGTTCAAGGCATTCACAAATTATAGTCCATTCGAATATGCCGGCTATAAGTTGAGCCGTTCAAGGATCAAGAGGCTCAACGCAGTCATGCAGACCTGCGGCTTTTACGACGAGGCAGGCGAATTCTCATACCTTGTGGGTCTTCCTGGAAAGAGTGGAGTAGGAGGCGGAATCATAGCGGTATGCCCGCTCAGGTACTCTGTGGCTGTATGGAGTCCGAGGCTCAACCCGAAAGGCAACTCTGTAATGGGCATGAAAGCCCTTGAACTTTTGACAACCTACACAGAAGAATCAATCTTTTAATATGCGTCAGCATATCGGGGGTTAAAAAGACGTAAGTCTCGTTTTTTTTGCACCAACGGGTGCAAGCAAAGTCGGTTCACCGACCGGCCCGGGCAGGGCCGAGATACCCCTCGGGGTGATATGCGTCAGCATATCGGGGGTAAAAAGACGTAAGTCTCGTTTTTTTTGCACCAACGGGTGCAAAAAAAATGAGACTTCGCCGCTCTCGCGGGGACGCCTCATACTAACCACATAATTAATAACACTAAAACTAATAACCAATAAGTTGTGAGAGTTTCAGAACAACTCTCTGATCAACTCGAATGCAAAGGTACTGCTTTTTTTTGCTTCTGCAATATCTGTTCCAGAGCAATCCGACGAACGGTAAAATTTGCTTTATGAACAATTTTGGGTTGAAGTGATAAACCGTAAGTTTGAGTAGTCGTATTTTTGCAAACCTTAAATTTAGCTACTGTGATTCTAATACTTTGTGTTATTGTTGGGTTGAAATTTTACAAATCTTAACATTGGAAGTTTTGCGACGAATTGAAACGGGTGTTTTTAGAAATCAGCGATGTCATGCCCGTCTGCAAACCATTTGCCTATGATTTCCACGTACTTAAGGTTGTGCATGTCAGTTCCATAGAAAGTCACGACTCCTTCATCTACAAGACTTTGGGCTCTATGCTGCGCTTCTAGTCCGTACAGTCCTGCAAGTGATCCGTAGTTGCATTGTAAGACAGCTCCGGCGTCAAGGTATCTCAGGAGCTCGTCATGTGACAGATAGAAATATCTCTCAGGATGGGGGAGAATCGGTATGAGTCCCATTGACCTTACCTTCCTGAACTCTTCGACAGGTTTTATGTCGCCCATTTCGGAAGGCTTGGATATTGGAAGTTCTGTGAGGATGTATCTGTCTTCTATCGGCATTATCCAATCCTTTTCAAGGACTTCCGGCCATGTTTCGGGAACGAGTCTGTACTCTGCCGACATGGAAATCTCCATAGCAATGTCATTCTCGTATAATGCCTCCTGGAGTGCCGCAAAGGCCGGTCTTATTGTCTCTGGCTTGTTCCTGTACAATGCGTTGATATGCGGAGTGCATGTGACTCTCTCAAATCCCCAGCTTTTCATGGCAGAGGATAACTCAACAGCATTGGCAAGGTCTGTCGCTCCATCGTCCAGTCCCGGAAGTATGTGGCTGTGAAAATCAAGCTTCATTATCCAATGAAATTGAGAAGTTCTTTATATATAAGGTGTACCGGGAGTCCCATGATGGTGAAATATGAGCCTTCAATGCGGCCGATACCGGCATAGCCGATCCATTCCTGGATGCCATATGCTCCGGCTTTGTCAAACGGCTTGTAATGATCTACATAGTACTCTATCTCTTTGTCAGTCAGTACCTTGAAATATACAATAGCGGTGTCGCTCGTGGTGATGCAGCGGTTGCGGTCTCTGAGAGTTATCGCAGTGATCACCTTATGCTCGCGGCCAGACAGGCAGCGAAGCATGTCGATTGCCTCCTCGCGCGAATGCGGCTTGCCCATGACGCGCTCCCCGCAAAGAACCAGCGTATCTGACGTGATCAGTATCTCATTGGCTTCCAATTTTCTATGGAATCCGTATGACTTGCCTTCCGACAGCACTTCCGGTATGCATTCGTGCGGTGTTGCAGGGTCATATATCTCCTCGAATGTGTTACCTGTATCTACGGTAAACTCAATATCCAATCCGCCCAGAAGTTCTTTCCTGCGGGGCGAATTGCTTCCAAGTATTATCTTCTTTCCTTTAGTGTCCATTATAATAGAAATCAGGCTGCAAAATTACTAAAAATTTGCAGCCTGAAAGGTGTGTTCGGGTAATTATAAGATTTTCTTGACCAGTGGGAACATCTTGTATGGCATGTATCGGAACGGGAGGTCAATCCAGGTGCCTGTCGAGACTATCGTTCTTGTGTGGCTGAATGCTTCGAAGCTGTCCTTGTCATGATAGCGGCCCATGCCTGAGTTTCCGACTCCTCCGAACGGGGCATTTTCGTTGGCGATGTGCATGATCACGTCGTTGACGCAGCCTCCTCCTGAGCTGGTCTTGTGGATGATCTCCCATCCGTCGGATTCCTTGCCGAAGTAGTAGAACGCGAGGGGTTTCTCCCTGCTTTTTACAAATTCTATAACTTTGTCCTTGAATGACTTGCCGCTGTCATCTAAAGTGATGATTGGGAATATGGGGCCGAAGATTTCTTCAGTCATGAGAGGGGAGTCAAGCGGTACATTCTCAATGAGTGTCGGCTCAATGAATCTGGTGTCGGCATCGTGCCTTCCACCATATATTATGTCGCCATCTTTGAGGTATCCGGTCACTCTCTCGAATGCCTTGTCGTTGACCATTCTTACATAATGCCTGTCGGCCTTGATATCCTCTCCATGCAGATTCCTTACTTCCTCACCGAATGCCTTGACGAATGCTTCCTTGATATCCTTGTGGATAAGGATGTAATCCGGTGCTATGCAGGTCTGTCCGCTGTTCAGCGTCTTTCCCCATGCAAGACGCTTCGCAGTAACCTCGATATTCGCCGTCTTGTCTATTATGCATGGGCTCTTTCCTCCAAGTTCCAGAACGACTGGAGTCAGGTGCTTGGCCGCAGCCGCCATTACAGTTTTTGCCAGGGCCGGGCTTCCGGTGAAGAAAATGAGGTCCCAGCGCTGTTCAAGCAAGGTTGCGTTAACCTGCCTGTTTCCCTGTACGACAGCGACATATCTCTCCTCAAATGTTTCGTTGATCATCTCTTCGATGACCATTGAAACGGTCGGAACGTATGGAGAAGGCTTCAGCAGGGCCGTGCATCCGGACGAAATCGCTCCGACGAGAGGGTTGAGCAGCAGTTGCACGGGATAGTTCCATGGTGAAATGATCAGTGAGCATCCCAGAGGCTCTTTCACAATGTAAGTTCGTGATGGAAAGAGTTTTATCGGTGTGCATACGCTTTTCTTGCGAGCCCACTTGGCTACCTTCTTGAGATGGCCCCTGATCTCTGCCTTGACTATGCTTATTTCAGTCAGGTATGCCTCTTCGTATGACTTGTGCAGGTCTGCCCAGAGCGCATCGGCGAGCTTGTCGTCCCATTTCTCAAGCGCGTCAAGCAGCTTCTTGAGCATCTGCTTGCGGAATGCAATATCAAGGGTAGCCCCGGTGTTGAAATATTCCTTCTGGGCAGCAGCTATGCTGACGATCCTTTCTGTAGAAGTGTTTTCCATCTTGTCCTGTGTTTATGAACTCCAAAAATACAAAAATTATGCGGATTCCTTTGTGCTTTTTCTTCCTGTAAACTGGTCCATCGCGTGATAGATCCCTAAAACCTTTCCGAAGAAGAAGTCGAAAACGCAGGTGGGGAGGATTGCCTGCCAGAATCTGATGAAATGGAAGCCGAACGGAATGCCCTTGAACGCCTTGTTCTTTTCTATCGCCCTGATGACCCTCTTGGCGACGTAATCTGGCTTAAGTATCGGGATTATACGGGATTTGACACCGTCAAACATGCCGGTATCAATATAGTATGGAGCGACAGTCGTGAAATGAACGTCGCTATTCATCTCCTGAAGCTCGATCCTTACGGAGTCAGACCATCCGATCACGCCCCATTTGCTTGCTGCGTACACTGACATCTTCGGATTGGAGAGCATTCCTCCGGCCGAGGCTATGGTGCATACGTGTCCTCTATTGCGCTTCAGCATGTCAGGAAGCATTGCACGAGCTACGAACATGGGGGCTATCGTGTTGATGTTCATTGTCTTTATGATCTCCTCGTGGGTCTGCTGGTCGAATGTCTTGTTGCTTGTGATGATGCCTGCGCAGTTTATGAGGATGTCTATCTCTCCGCAGTCTTCGACAGTCTTCCTGTACGCGATGTTGACAATCTCATTGTTTGATACGTCCACCACATACCCTTTGACTTTCCCATATTTGCCGAGTTCCTTGCGGGTCGCTTCGATACCGACAAGATTGATATCCCATATGATGAAGCATTTTGCTCCTTTTTCCAGAGCCATGCGGCCCATGATCTTGCCGATTCCGGACGCTCCTCCGGTAATCAGCACGTTTGCGTTCTCAAATTTCATAACCACTTTCATTTTTTGCGGCAACAAAGATATTTCAATAAAAATGCCGTCTGCAATCTGCAGACGGCAATGCCGTAAAATGCTCCGATTCGTTGTAAATCACATGAATCTGTGGTGAATCTCCTCGGAACTGTGGTGAAATTTCCTAAAATTTGCTCTTGTAGTCCTCTACGTCGAGCTCCCATTTGCCCTGAAGTATCATGACCATCTCGAGCGCTTCTCTGACAAATCCCTTTCCGCCAGGGCGCGGGCTGATGTAGTCTGCGATGGCCTTGACTTCTTCAACGGCATCGCATGGGCATGCGCCGCAGCCGCATGCAACCATTACCGGAATGTCCGGGAGGTCGTCTCCGAAGTACATCACTTCGTCAGCGGTGAGGGAGTATTTGTTGCAGAAATGCTCGAAATCCTCGATTTTGGCCCTGCTTCCAAGGTAGATGTTCTCCTCAGGGACGGCGCAGGTGCGGAATCTCTTTCTGATGCTTTCTGATACGCCTCCCGTGATTACTCCGACAGGGTAGCCCTTCATATAGGCCATTCTCAATCCGAATGAATCCTTGGAGTCGAAGACGCGGAAAAGGTCGCCGTCGGCTGTCGCAAGAATGCCTCCGTCGGTGAACACTCCGTCTACATCAAAGACAAATGCTTTGATTTTCTTAAGTCTTTCTTCCATAGTGTCTTATGACTTGGCACCTCCACCAATGCCTCCCATAGGGAAAGTCGGCTTTGGCTCAGTTCCGAGAGCTATCGGACCGTGCTGGCTTTCGTATTTGTTGATGTTGTCCTGGAGTGCGAGGTAAAGCCTCTTTGCGTGCTCCGGATTCATGATGATCCTGTTGTGAACTTCGGGCTTTGGAAGGCCTGGAAGCATTGATGCGAAGTCGAGGATGAATTCGCTGCGTGAGTGTGTGATGATTGCAAGGTTTGAGTATGAACCCTTTGCCACATCCTGCTTCAGCTCGATGCTGAAATCCTTTTCGTTTGCCATAAATCTATCTTTTTCTGTTGTTGACTAGTTCCTGAATAGTGCAAAGTTAGTGATTTTTTTAGTATCTTTGCGTGATTATGCGCTCATTATATGAGTGTGTGATCTAATGATATGATTAATAATTAATTGTAAATCAATATATGGAACTTCCAGCAAAGTATGATCCTGCCTTGACGGAGGATAAATGGTACGCCTATTGGCTTGAAAACAAGTTCTTTCATTCAGAACCTGACGAAAGAGAACCTTATACGATCGTGATTCCTCCACCTAATGTGACTGGAATCCTTCACATGGGCCACGTTCTCAACAATACATTGAATGACGTTCTCGTCCGCAAGGCAAGGATGGACGGCAAGAACGCATGCTGGGTGCCTGGCACTGACCATGCATCGATCGCTACTGAGAACAAGGTGGTTCAGAAACTTGCAGCTGAGGGCATCAGGAAGGAGGACCTCACCCGTGAGCAGTTCCTCGAGCATGCATGGGAGTGGAAGGAGAAGCATGGAGGCATCATCCTCAGCCAGCTCCGCAAGCTCGGCGCGTCATGCGACTGGGACAGGACCAAATTCACTATGGATCCGGAGCTCAGCGAGGCTGTGATCAGCACATTCGTTTACTTCTATAATAAAGGATACATCTATAGAGGTGTACGTATGGTGAACTGGGACCCTGTTGGACTTACAGCAGTGAGTGACGAAGAGGTGATCCACAAGGATACTGTCAGCAAGTTCTACCATATGAGATACTTCATCTCTGACGGAAACGGAAATCCTACAGATAAATATATCATCATCGCTACAACACGTCCTGAGACAATCATGGCGGATGCCGCTGTGTGCGTGAACCCTGCAGATGAGCGCTATCACTGGCTCAAGGGCAAGAAGGTCCTTATCCCATTGATCAACAAGGAGATTCCTATTATCGAGGACAGCTATGTGGCAATGGATTTCGGTACAGGATGCCTCAAGGTGACTCCTGCACACGACGTAAACGACTATGAGATCGGAATGCGTCATAACCTTCCGGTTCTTGACATCATCGACGATCATGGCCGTCTCAACGAGAAGGCTCAGATCCTCGTAGGAGAGGACCGTTTCGATGCAAGAAAGAAGATAGTGGAAATGCTCCAGGAGGCTGGAAACCTCGAGAAGATGGAGGATTATACATCTCCTGTAGGATATTCAGAGAGGACAAACGCAGTGATCGAGCCAAGGCTCTCGATGCAGTGGTTCCTCAAGATGGAGGCGCTTGCAAAGGATGCCCTCGAGTCTGTCGAGAGCGGAAACGTAAAGCTGATTCCGGACAAATACCGCAATACATACCGTCACTGGATGGAGAATGTACGCGACTGGTGCATCTCGCGTCAGCTCTGGTGGGGACAGCGCATCCCTGCATACTACCTTCCTGACGGACAGGTAGTTGTAGCGGAAACACCTGAAAAGGCTCTCGAGGCTGCTCAGAAGATAGATTCTTCGCTCACAGCTGCAGACCTTCACCAGGATGAGGATGTCCTCGATACATGGTTCTCATCATGGCTGTGGCCTATTTCAGTGTTCGATACCAACAAGGCCGGACATCCTGAGGCTGAGCCTAACAAGGACCTTGCATACTATTATCCTACAAACGACCTCGTGACAGGTCCGGACATCCTTTTCTTCTGGGTGGCTCGTATGATCATGGCAGGAAACGAGTTCATGAACGATGTTCCTTTCCGTAATGTGTATCTCACCGGTATCGTGCGTGACAAGCTCGGCCGCAAGATGTCGAAGACTCTCGGAAACTCACCGGACCCTCTCGACCTCATCGAGAAGTATGGAGCTGACGCAGTCCGTCTCGGTATGCTTCTCTGCAGCTCGGCAGGAAATGACATTCTCTATGATGAGTCGCAGATAGAGCAGGGTAGAAACTTCAATAACAAGGTCTGGAATGCATTCCGCCTCGTTACGGGATGGACTGTCGATGCTGCGGCGCAGCAGCCTGAGGCATCTGCAGTTGCGGTGAAGTGGTTTGAGAACAAGCTCAGTCAGGTTGTTGAGACAGTAGAAGATCATTTCTCAAAATTCCGTATTTCAGATGCGCTGATGGCCATCTACAAGTTCTTCTGGGATGATTTCTGCGCATGGTACCTTGAGGCTGTGAAGCCAGCGTATGGTGCAGGTATAGATAAGGCTACATATGACGCAACCATAGGATTCTTTGATGCTCTTCTGAAGATGATCCATCCTATCATGCCGTTCATCACCGAGGAACTCTGGCAGAATATGGCTGAGCGTCAGCCGGGCGAGACCATCATGAACCAGCGTTATCCTCAGGCGAAACCATATGACGCAGAGTTCATCGCAGCATTCGAGATGGCATGCGAGGCTGTTGCCGGCGTACGTAACATCCGTCAGAGCAAGAACCTTTCACCAAGGGAGGCTCTCGACCTCAAGATCAAGGGTGATTTCCCTGCTGAGGTTCTTCCTGTAGTGATGAAGCTTGCCAACGTTACCGTAGGCAATGCTGAAGGAGACATGTCAGCAGCACAGAGATTCATGGTAAGGACTGTTGAAATGTTCGTTCCACTCACTGGACTTATCAACGTGGAAGAGGAGATTGCGAAGCTCGAAGCAGAGCTCGCGTACCAGCAGAAATTCCTTGACAGCGTGCGCAAAAAGCTCGCGAATGAGCGCTTTGTTGCCAACGCTCCGGAGGCTGTGGTAGCTGTCGAACGTAAAAAAGAGGCAGATTCGCTTTCAAAGATCGAAAGTATCACTGCGTCGCTCAATGCATTGAAAAAGAACTAATAAAACAATAAAGTTTATTTGGTTAACATTTTTGTTATGCTGAAATCTGAGCTGTTTTTGGATGTCAGGTACTATGAAACCGACCAGATGGGCATCGTCCATCACTCAAATTACATCAGATATTTTGAGTGTGGAAGGACAGCAATGCTGAAGGAGCTCGGCCTGCCTCTCGAGAAAATCGAGGAGTCAGGCGTGATGCTTCCGGTCGTGTCGGTCGAGTGCCGTTACAAGGTGCCGGCAAAGCTCGGTGATACATTGAGGGTGGTCAGCATCATCGATGAGATGCCGAGAGCGAAGCTTGTCATCAGGAACGAGATCTACAACCCGGAAGGATACCTTGTATGCGAGGGTTCTGTGACACTTGGATTCATAAATTCAGAGACAAGGCGTCCGATAAGGTGTCCGGAGTCTCTGATGGCTATATTTGATGAACACATAAATTAATTTAGATATATATGACAACATTTATGCTGATGCCATTGACCATCGGAGTATGGGAGTGGGTCATTATCGCGCTTGTGGTTCTTCTTCTTTTCGGCGGCAAGAAGATTCCTGAACTGATGAAGGGGCTTGGCAAGGGAGTCAAGAACTTCAAGGAGGGGATGAAGGAAGTCGAGAATGATGTGAATGAGATAAAGAAGGATATAGAGTCGGAGCAATAATGTCTCAATCTGCAGAAATGACCTTCTGGGATCATCTCGAGGATCTGAGAAAAAGTCTCTTCAGAATGATTGCTGTCTTTGTTGTGACAGCAGTTGCATTGTTCTTTTTCAAGGATTTCCTCTTTGATGATGTCATTCTGGCGCCCTCAAAGTCTGACTTCTTCCTATACAGACTTTTGGGGACTGAATTCTCTATGTCTTTGGTCAACCTTGAAGTTGCGGCCCAGTTTATGATCCATATGAAGGTCACATTCGTTTCTGCCTTGATATTGACCTTTCCTTATCATATATATGAGGTGTGGCGATTTGTAGCGCCCGCTCTGTATGAAAATGAAAAGACGGCAGTCAGAAAGGCATTTGCATTCGCATCTTTCCTGTTCTATCTTGGAGTGGTTGTTGCATATGCTTTGCTGTTTCCTCTGATGCTGAACTTTTTTGCAGGATATCAGGTCAGTCCGGATGTGCCGAATACTTTTTCGTTGACTTCATATATATCGTTGTTTACGTCAACGGTGCTTACATTCGGAATCGTGTTCGAATTTCCTACAGTGGTTGTGGCTTTGTCAGCTCTGGGTGTGCTGACCAAAGATACATTGGCGTCATTCAGAAAGCATGCAATTTTGGTGGTTGTCGTGTTGGCGGCAGTGATAACACCGTCAGGTGACCCTTTTTCAATGCTGGTAGTGTCGGTGCCATTATACCTGTTATATGAATTCAGCATTTTGCTGTGCAGAAAATAATATATGATATCTATTAACAATCTTACCGTAGCTTATGGAGGCTTCACCTTGCTGAATGAAATCAATTTTCATATCAGCGAGAGTGACAAGATAGGCCTTGTGGGAAAGAATGGTGCGGGTAAATCTACGATATTGAAGCTGATCTGCGGACTTCAGAGTCCTACGAGCGGTAAGGTTGCCGTGCCAGGCGGGCTGAAGATAGGCTATCTCCCGCAGATCATGGAGCATCATCGCGGCCGCAGCGTCATAGACGAGGCTATGACGGCTTTCGCTGATATGTTCGCAATGGAGGCGGAGCTGGAGAGCATAACGCTTGAGCTCGCAGAAAGAACTGATTACGAATCCAAAGAGTATCAAGACCTTATAATCAGGATGAACGAGGTGAATGACAGGATTTCATATACTCGTTCTGACAATCCGCAGGTCCTGGCAGAGCGTACGCTCCTCGGCCTGGGATTCCGCTTTGAGGAGCTGTCGAGACCGACTGAGACTTTCAGTCAGGGCTGGAACATGCGCATCGAGCTTGCGAAGATACTTCTGTCCAAGCCGGATGTGCTTCTGCTTGACGAGCCGACAAACCACCTTGATATAGAGTCAATCGAGTGGCTCGAGGGGTATCTTAAGGATTATAAGGGTTCTCTTGTACTGATATCACATGACAGGAAGTTCCTTGACAACGTCACAAACAGGACAGTAGAGATCATGGTCGGCAGGATTCATGACTATAAGGTTCCGTATAGCAAGTACTTGGAACTCAGGAGGGAACGCCTCGAACAGCAGCGTGCTGCGTTTGAGAATCAGCAGAGGATGATCGAGAAGACGGAGGAGTTCATCGAGAAGTTCAGATACAAGCCGACAAAGTCCAATCAGGTTCAGTCCCGTGTCAAGCAGCTGGAGAAACTTGAGAGGATTGAAGTCGACATAGAAGACCGTTCTGCACTCTGCGTGAAGTTTCCTCCGGCTCCGCGTTCGGGAGACATTGCATATAAGGCAGTGGACATGAAGGTCGGATATGGAGAGAAAGTGGTGTTCTCGGATGCTCAGATTGAGGCTCGCAGAGGAGAGAAGGTCGCTCTTGTGGGAAGGAACGGTGAAGGAAAGACAACTCTGATGAGGGTGATCATGCGAGAACTTGATCCGATGGCAGGCGAGTCTCGTGTCGGATATAATGTAAATATAGGATATTACGCTCAGAATCAGGAAGATATACTTGATAAGGAGGATACGGTATTCGGTACACTGGACCGCATTGCAGTCGGTGACATACGACTTAAGCTCCGTGATATCCTCGGCGCATTTCTCTTCAAGGGAGAGGATATCGACAAGAAAGTCGCAGTGTTGAGCGGCGGAGAGAGAGCGCGCCTGGCTATGGCGAAGCTCATGCTCAAGCCATACAACCTTCTGGCGCTTGACGAGCCGACAAACCATATGGACATACGCTCGAAGGATATATTGAAGCAGGCGCTCAAGGCTTATGACGGTACGTTGATAATAGTTTCGCATGACCGAGACTTCCTGGATGGACTCGTTGACAAGCTTTATGAATTCAGGGACGGCCGTGTGAAGGAGCATCTTGGAGGAGTGCAGGACTTCCTGGAGAGAAGGAAGCTTGAGAGCTTGAGCGAGTTGGAAAGACATTACAAGCCTGTTGCAGAGGAAAAGCCTGCTGAGGTCGTGCAGAGGAAGGAAGAGGCCAAGCAGGAGTATCAGGCGAAGAAATATGTATCTAAAGAAGAAAAGAAGATAAGGAGTCGTATCTCATTCGTAGAGAAGAAAATAGAAGAGTTGGAAGGAAGACTTGCTGAGATAGAGTCCGTGCTCATGAATCCTGGTCCTGAAGATGATGTGATGGAGTTGACCAGGTCCTATCTTGAGACCAAGCGCGAGCTTGATTACAAGATGGAGGAATGGGAGAAGTTGAACGAATCATTGGAATAACATCATATGGAAGAAAAGAAAATGCAGTACCTGTTCGGAATGCATCCGGTGCTGGAGGCTGTGAAGGCAGGTAAGAAATTCGATAAGGTGCTCTTGAAGCAGGGCCTCGAGGGAGCGCAGTTCAGAGAGTTGATGGAACTGCTGAAGGTTAATGATATCCCTTTTCAGTTCGTGCCTGGCGAGAGACTCAACAGGGCAGTGAGAGGATCCCATCAGGGTGTCCTTGCATATATTTCACAGATAGATTATATTGATATAGAGCAGCTTGTGAACAATGCTCTCGGCTGTAGCGAGAATCCTTTGCTCGTGATTCTGGACGGAGTAAGCGATGTGCGCAACCTTGGCGCGATTGCAAGAAGTCTGGAGTGTGCAGGCGGACAGGGTATCATCGTTCCTGCAAAGGGAGGAGCGGCAATCAATGCCGATGCAGTCAAGGCATCAGCCGGCGCGCTTATGAGGATGGATACTTGCAAAGTGCCGAACCTCCGTGTTGCAGCGTATTATCTTCAGCAGAGCGGATTCAAGCTGGTTGCGGCAACAGAAAAGACGGACAACCTTATATACGATGTCGATATGACCGGTCCATGTGCCATAATCATGGGGTCAGAGGGCAAGGGAATCTCTCAGGCCATGCTTGACCTTGCAGATGAGAAGGCTGCCATCCCGATGGCGGGTGAAATCACATCCCTGAATGTTTCAGTAGCATCTGCAGTCCTTATGTATGAAGCTGTAAGACAGCGCATTAAAAAGTAAACCTTAATTTTAAAGATATGAAAAAGTTGATTTTCGTGATTGCTGCAATGCTTCTTATGGGGGCGAGCGCATTTGCACAGCCGCTGCTGGTTCAGGACAAGTCATATGAGAAGTTCACGACAGTCAGTGCAGAGGACTATTTCGTCCTTAAGTTCTATAAGTCAGACTCATATTCTATCAAGTTGAAGACTGATGAGAGGATTGCCGCTCACGTTCAGGCATATGTAAAGAATGGAACATTATACTTGATTTTGGATGAGAAAGGATATTCTCCTGAGCTTAAGAAGACCCTGAGACAGAAAGGTGCAGCAATTCCGGTACTTGAAGCAGAGGTTTATATGCCTACAGTTACTTCGTTGATTTTCAAGAATAAGGTTGCAGTGACGCACTTTGATACATTTACAACTGAAACGTTTACTTTGACTGCTACGGATAACGTGCTTGTATCTCAGCTTAATGTAGACTGCTCAACTGCCGAGCTGAATCTGTCAAAGAACGCTCAGGTGACCGGTGTGGTCAATGCGGCAAGCAAACTCTATCTCAATGCTTCAAACTCAACACAGGTTTCGTTGACACAGAATGGCGGCAACACCTTCATCAATCAGAGCAATTCAACATATATTGACATGCAGGCGACTGTCAATACCCTCGAGATTGAGGCTTCAGGAAGTTCTGAGTCGCATTTCTCAGGAACAGCATCTATGCAGAAAGTCATTTCTTCCGGTCTTTCGAGGGTGGATACAGAGCTTCTTGATGCAAAAGACGGAGATGTCATGCTCAACGGATCTGCCAAGTGCCATGTCAATGTATCAGAAACACTTAAGGTCAATCTCACCGGCGGAGCCATGCTGACCTTCAAGAGAAATCCGGCTTTTGAGATAGACAGAGTTGTGAATTCTACCTTGATAAAGGCGGATGACGTTAAGAGAAAGTAATGTTTGTTCTTGACAGTCATTGTGATACGCCATCGCAGATCCTTCGTCTGAGGGATCTGTCGGTTGATAATGAATATTCGCACGTCGACTTCCCGAAGCTTAAGCGAGGGGGAGTTGACGGAGCTTTTTTTGCGCTGTATGTGCCAGCTTCTCTTGAGACCGATGCTGCATATGCGTATTACATGCGCCTGCTTGATGCTGTCCGGACGGTTGTCAGGCAGAATCCAGCAGCAGTCAGACTGACAGTCAGTGAGCTGGATGCAAGAAAGAATCAGTCAGAAGGAGTCTTCTCTATGTTCCTTGGGCTTGAGAACGGCTCTCCTGTCGGCAGCAGGCTTGAACGTATACATGAGTTTTATGATGCGGGCGTAAGATATATGACGCTATGTCATTCCAGGGACAATCAGATATGCGATTCATGTGCCTCTGCTTCTGGAAAATGGGGAGGGCTGAGTCCTTTCGGAAAGGAGGTCATTGCGGAGATGAATCATATGGGCATGCTGGTAGATGTTTCTCATATCTCGGATGCAGCCTTTTATGATGTGTTGAGATGTTCCAAGAAGCCTGTTGTAGCGACGCATTCCTGCTGTCGTGCGCTTTCTGAGCATCCGCGTAACATGACAGACGACATGATCCGTGCTCTTGCATCGGAGGGCGGAGTAATTCAGATAAATTTCTATCCGCTCTTTCTTGATGCCACTTTCAGTAAGGTCCTGTCAGATTCGCATATAATGGATGAAGGGGAGGATATAGAACAGGAATTCATCAAGGATCCTTCTGATCCTGATAAAAGATATGCCTGGAACAATGTGCAGCAAGCCTTGCTCGGATTGCAGCGCCCATCGTTCAGGAAAATCGCAGATCACATAGATCACGTTGTATCGTTGGTTGGCATAGAGCACGTCGGACTTGGGTCCGATTATGACGGTATAGAGGTCACTCCTGAGGGAATGGAGGATATCTCCATGATACCTAGGATCTTTGATGAACTTCGCTTCCGGGGGTATTCTGAATCTGATCTCGCAAAAATTGCCTCCGAGAACTTCTTCCGTATCCTTTAATGAGTCTTGCGTGTGTTCTGGTGCATGACTACCACTGTCACTGCTGCCAGGATCAGCAGAATGCCGATCATGGACTTGAGATATAGGTGTTCTCCTAGGAATACAACGCCAAGAATCACGGCTGTGACAGGCTGGAGGGCGCCAAGAATCGATGTGAGTGTCGGACCTATTCTTCTTACTGCCTTTACTCCCGTGAAGTTTGATATCATGGTCGACCATAATCCCAGCCCAAGTATGTAAAGCCAGTTCTTGCCACCTGTAATCAGGGAGAGTCTGCCATCCAGGACAAAAGCGCATATGATGAAATATACGGCGCTGAGAATCATGATCCACGTGGTGAACTTGACGACCTCGATCTTGTCTGCCTTCAGTCTCTTCATCAGTATGTAATATGCAGCGAAAGAGAATGCTGATATGAGAGAGCAGGTGAGTCCCAGCTGCGTATTGCCGTTTTCTACAATGAGGCTGTCTCCGGATGCAAGCAGATAGACACCGAAGATGGATGCTGCAATGGCTATCATATCAACCCATGACTTATGCTCGCCGAAGAAGAACATCATGCATATGGCAACAATGACCGGATACATGAAGTTTATGGTGGATGCTATGCCGCTGGATATGTTTGCATATCCGATAAGCAGGGTGATGGAGGTAATTGCTCTAAGAGCACTTAGCAGTATGATTTTCCATGTTTCGTCGAATGAGTTCGGACGGAGCGTCTTATTCTTGCAGAAAGCATAGATCATCAATACTAATCCTGCGATGCCCCACCTGTATGAAAGTACATCAAAATTGGAGAGTCCTGCAGCAAGAAGTCCTATGCTGAACAAGGGAGAAAAGCCAAAGGATGCGGAAGAAATGACTGCGTAAAATATGCCGTTTCTCCTGATTCTTCGCTTCTTTCTCTCGTAATTATGATGAATGTCACTCATTTTGTTTGTCTAATCCTTAAGTTGTTGATTATATGATACTTATGTTTTATATAAATAGAACTTATTGTAAATCCCAAGCCGTGTAACAATTATGTTTTATCGGTAAACAAAAATGTTTTACTTATTATATTTCAATTATTTAGTTCGTTTACAAGTTTTACTCTTAAAATATTCAAGGCATTGGCTGCAAACCGTTCAATATTGCGTTTTCTGTCTCCTCTGAATTGCAGTCTGAAAGTCTCTGTGCCTTTTTGTGAACTGACTCCGATCCATACAGTGCCGACTGGTTTCTCATCGCTTCCTCCTCCCGGTCCGGCAATGCCTGAAGTCGCGACAGAATAGTCGGTGCCTGTAAGTTTTCTTACGCCTTCAGCCATGGAGGCTACGCATTCGCTGCTCACTGCTCCGTGCTTTACGATGATTTCTGGCGAAACACCAAGTACATCTGTCTTTACACTGTTGGCATATGATACAACAGAGCCAAGATAATACTCGGATGATCCCGAAACGGAGGTCAGCATGGATGCAATCGATCCTCCGGTGCAAGATTCAGCTGTACTCACGGTCTTGCCGCAGGCTTTAAGGATCCTGCCTACGCACTGTTCCAGGGTATCATCCTGCTCTGAGTATATATAATTGCCTATAATCGACCTTAAAACAGCCAATTCCGCCTCTATACGCGCTTCTTCGACTTCCCTTACGCCTCCGTATATTGAAAGCCTCAGACGGACGCCTGTAAGCTGATTGGGGAGATAGGCCAGATGTATGTCTTCAGGAAGGCTGTTTTCCCAGTTCTCTATCATCTTGGACAAGGCTGACTCTGCAAGGCCGAAAGTCATGATCGTTCTATGATAAATGTCAGATGTAGAGTGCTTTGAACGGATATCCTGCATGATGTCTTCAAGTGATCCAAGAGCCTCGAACGGCACTCCGGGCAGGGAATACAGTGTAGCTTTATGTCCGAATCTCTCCTCAGGGAAGTCAAAGACCATTATCGGAGCCGTACCCAGACGGTTTGGAATTACTGAACATGTATCAGGAACCACAGCCTGCGCCAGATTGATGTCCAGAACATCAAGCCCTCTGGCGCTCAGTATCCTGTGTATGATCTCCAGCTGTCTTTCATCTGTCTTGGTTCCAGATGCTCCGGAGAGTCTTCCCAAGGCTTCCTTTGTTATGTCATCTTTTGTCGGTCCGAGGCCGCCGGTCACGATAACTATGTTATTGTCAGCCAGTTCTGCCTGTAATGAGGATATTATAGCCTCTGATTCGTCGCCGATGGACAGCATCCTGGTCACCCGGATTCCAAGTGAATTAAGGGCCTGTGAAATATGAGATGAGTTGGTATCTACTATCTGACCGATCAGAATCTCATCTCCGATAGTGCATATTGATGCAGTAGTCATCGTAACTCCTTATTTTACAGTGTTTTCCAAGTGGGTGATGATGTCTTTGACAAGTCCTGGGCCCTCGTAGATGAAGCCGGAGTATATCTCTACAAGCGAAGCTCCCGCATCGATCATGGCCTGTGCATCCTTTCCTGACATGATGCCGCCGACTCCGATGATCGGAAGTCTTCCCTGTGATTTTGTATGGATATATCGTACAAGTTCAAGGTTTTTCTTGTGAACAGGTGCTCCCGACATGCCTCCATTGCCGATTTCGTCGATCTTGCTTTGAGGAATCGTCAGACCGTCGCGGCTCCTTGTTGTATTGCCGGCAACAATTCCGTCTATTCCGGAACGCAGGCAGTAATCTATGATGTCATCCATCTGCTCTCTTGCCAGATCCGGAGAAACCTTCAGCAATATCGGGCGATATGTATCGTAGTACCTTCTCAGATCCAGGAGTCTGTCGACAATGTCCGATAGGAACGAAATGTCCTGTAATGCGGTGAGTCCCACGACGTTAGGGCAAGATACGTTAACGACAAACATATCAACAAAATCATAAAGGAGGGCGAACGATGTCTCATAGTCTTTGGCCGCGTCTTCGTTTATGCTTGTGGTGTTCTTTGATATGTTGGCTGCAACGATCACCTCCGGACGCTCCTTCTTCAAGTGTTCTACGGCATTCTTTACGCCTTTGTTGTTGATGCCGAATCTGTTGATGATGGCCTTGTCCTGAGGCACTCTGAAGCATCTTGGCTTGGGATTTCCGTCCTGAGGCTTCGGAGTCAGGGAGCCGATTTCCACGAATCCGAATCCATAGTCTGCCATGTCGTTATAGAATTCTCCATTCTTGTCCAAGCCACCTGCCAGACCGACAGGGTTGGGGAAATTCAGCCCGAACACTTCGCGTGCAAGCTTTGGAGAGTCCTTTTTATAAATAGCTCTCATTATCGCTCTTGCCCCTGGGATATGTCGCAGGATGGTAAGAAGAGAGAATAAGAGATTATGGGCTGTTTCCGGATTGAATTGGAACAAGATGGGTTTGAGGATGTGCTTATACATATCTTACGCTATTATATAACAAAGATACTAAATACTGCTAAATACTGGATAGGAAAAATAAATAAAAGTGGCACCTGGGCGCCACTTGCATTTACATTTCCTGGAACGATCCATCGTCATATAAGATGATTATTTTGGATACAACTCTTTGTTTTACATTTTGTTGTATAATCTTACCTTGAGTATTGATGTCAATCGAGGGTGCAGTATTTTCTGTGGTGCTTGTAACGGGTGAGGGAATTTCGACGAGGGAATCCTCTTCTTCGTAGGCAAAAAGGCCTGGTTCGTCGACCAAGTCATTGGTTGGCGACTGAGTCTGCGTCTGGACTGACGTTGTCTCCTTGTACATCTTTCCTTTGCCGAGAATCAGCCACTCGATGTTCAGACTAGGGTAGTTATCCATGATAGCCCTGATGAAATCATAGCTCGGGTTGTTTCGACCGGCGAGAACATGTGAAACGCTCGCGCGAACTACCTTGATTGTATCTGCGAATTGTGACTGAGAGATGTTTTCTGCTGCCAGAAACTGCTTAAGACGGGTGTTCATAGTTGTTACGTTTGATGTTACAAAGTTAACAAGATGGATTGTAAAAAACAATAGCGCGTGTTGTGTAATCTTGTAACGGGTAGGGGATTACGAGGCTATAATATAGTAAATGTCTACTTTTAGTAATAGTATATAATTACCAGAGTATCAAATATATAGCACTAAAAAATATATGTGTTTTGAGGACTTTTGCCTCGATATCTTGCAGAATCGCACAAGATTACAGTTCCATAATAATGCATTAGTGTAAGTAAAATGATTAAAAGTGCAGATTATCAGTATATTAGAAATCAATCAATATAAATATAAGAAAATTTTATATCACAAAAGTCACGTGTTACAAAACATAGATTCGAATCGGTGAAACTTTGTGCGAATGTTACAAATATTAATAACCGTGTCTATGGATGCTGATTTACTTTTGTGAATTACAAATGTTAACAGCGCTGATTTTCAGTTTTCGTGAGAATTGCGTATTTTTGTAAAAAATATATTTATAACGCAAATAATGATTCCGGAGATCAACATATCAGATTATAATTATCCACTTCCTGATGAGCGAATAGCCAAGTATCCTCTCGATCAGAGGGACCGCTCAATGCTACTCATCTATAATGAGGGAAACATATCGTCGTCAACATTCAATAATATATGCGGATATCTGCCTGAGGGGTATATGATGGTATTCAACGATACCAAGGTTGTTCCGGCAAGACTCCATTTTCAACGAGAGTCAGGCGCGCATATCGAGATATTCTGCCTGGAACCTGTCTTGCCCGAAGAATATGTGTCGATGTTCTCATGTACGGACAGATGTTCTTGGAAGTGTATTGTCGGTAATGTCAAGAGGTGGAAGGGCGATACTTTGAGAGTATATAATCCGGAGAATGCCCCGCGTCTTGCTGAGATCGACTTGAAGGCGGATCTTGTTGAGAGAAACGGCGAGACTTCAATTGTCGAATTTTCATGGAATGGTGGAGTCCCTTTCTCAGCTGTACTTGAGGCTTGCGGACAGGTTCCGATACCTCCGTATCTTAATAGAGACACCGAAGAAATCGACCTGGAGAGATATCAGACTTTGTATGCCCGATATCGTGGTTCCGTTGCTGCGCCAACGGCTGGTCTCCATTTTACAGAGTCCGTAATGTCTTCTCTCAAGTCAAAGGACATATCGATTCAGACAGTGTGCCTTCATGTGGGTGCGGGTACATTCCTTCCTGTAAAGAGCGAAAGAGTGTCCGAGCATACAATGCACAGAGAGCCCTTTGTCATAACATTGGACTTCATCAGGACTCTGATAACCAGGCTGGGGAAAGTGATAGCTGTAGGAACTACATCAGTAAGGACTCTGGAGTCGCTGTATTACCTTGGGGTAAGCTGCATTGAAAAGGGAGTGCCTGAAACTGTTGATCAGTGGGCTCCTTATTCGCGTGATTATGAATATACGACACTCCAGGCTCTGGAAGCTCTTGTCAGCTATATGGAAAGTAACGGTTTGAGTTCTCTCCAGACCGGAACCAGGATCATAATCGTGCCGGGCTTCAAGTTCAGGATAGTTGATGTTCTTGTTACTAATTTCCATCAGCCGCAGAGTACGCTGCTTCTGCTTATTTCGGCGTTTGTCAACGGGGACTGGAAGAGGATATATGACTATGCCCTTGCAAATGATTTCAGATTCCTCAGCTATGGCGACAGTTCGCTTCTGTTCAGAAGGTAGCTGTTGGTTTATTGCGCTGTTTTTCTTACATTTGCATATTGTACTAAATTTTTGACCTATGGTAGATTTGACCGAATTCGAGAGCATCAGCCCGTACAATGATGCAGAAGCGGCAGAAGCGCTTAGCGCATTGGCTGAGTATCCTGTTGTAAACCAGGCGTCTCAGTATTTCTTCCCGGATGAGGCCCCTGATTTTCTTAAGAATCTTCTTAAGACCGTAAAGACTATTGATGATTTCCAGATTCTTGTCATGCAGAAGTTTGTCCGTTGGGTGCTTGAGCGTACGGCGCACAATTTCTCATATGACGGAGTCTCAAATATAGATCCACAGAAAAAGTTCCTTGCACTGTCAAACCACAGGGATATCATTCTTGATCCGGCTATAACACAGCTTATATTGTATACAAACGGTATTCCGTTTACAGAGATAGCTGTCGGTGACAATCTCATAACAAACAAGGCTATCGAATACCTTATCCGTTCTAATAGAATGATCAAGGTTGTACGTGGCATCTCTGCCCGTGAACTGTACCTGTCGTCTCAGATGCTTTCAAAGTATATCAGGCTCAACATCACAGAGCAGAGGAGCTCAATATGGCTTGCTCAGCGTCAGGGCCGTACAAAGAATGGCTACGATGTGACTGAGCAGGGTCTTCTCAAGATGCTTGACATGAGTGGCCAGGCTGATTTCCAGACCAACTTCGAGGAGCTCAACATCATCCCTATGAGCATTTCATATGAATATGAGCCTTGCGACATTCTGAAGGCTCGCGAGATGGTGATATCACGAAAGCATAAATATGTCAAGGCTGAAGGAGAGGACTTCAACAGCATCATGGTCGGTATCATGCAGCAGAAGGGAAACATCCACCTCAACATCGGAACTCCTCTGACGTCGGAAGAGATTGCAGCCGCGGCCAAGTGTGATAAAAATGACAGGTATCAGCTGATCCGACATGCTGTAGACATCCGAGTAATCGAGGGGTATAAGTTATGGAAAAACAATTACATAGCCTACGATATCCTCAACCATTCATTTAAGTATTCTGACAAATATTCATCTGAGGAAGCGCACCAGTTTGTCGCATATATGGAACATCAGCTTGACACTGTCGAACCGGAACTCAACAGGTCCGATCTCAGAAAGCATTTCCTTGAAATATATGCCAATCCGGTATCGGCCAAGGAACTTCTGAAGAAGGAGAAGATTACGGGAGGAATCTTATTATAAATGAAAAGCGGACTTCACGATGAAGCCCGCTTTTCATTTATTTGTTTAATATATTCACATCCAGCTTAGGATATGGGAATTTGATACCCTTCTTAGGGAGCTGGTCGTATATTTGTGCGATAAAATCGTAGTTCACATCCCAGTAGTCCTCTGTTTTCACCCAGACCTTTATCACAAACTGAACACTGCTGTCTCTGAGGGCGTTGATCGAAACAAACGGATCTGCTGCGCCTTCGGTTGCCGCAGTCAGTATCCTGCCGTCTGCCTTGATGATCTCATTCAAGGTTTCGCACACCTTGTCGGCCTGTGTTCCATATTCCACATCAACGGTCAGGTCGAGTCTGCGAAGAGGAAGGTGTGAGTAGTTGTTTATCGTGCCGTTCGCAATCACACCGTTTGGTATGATGATGATCCTGTTGTCTGTAGTCCTCAGTTTCGTACTTGTGATGGATACCTCCTCTACAGTTCCGGAATATCCGCCGACTTCAACGAAGTCATCAGCCTTGAACGGCTTGAAGATGATGATCATTATACCGCCGGCAAAGTTCTGCACAGTACCGTTGAGAGCCATACCGATAGCCATTCCACCACCTGCAAGCAATGCTGCAATTGAAGTGGTGTCAATTCCTAATGCCCCGATAGTTATGATGATGAGCATTATCGTCATTGCAATGCTCACGATGCTTTGAATGAACGAAGCGATTGCTTCGTCGGTCTGTCTCTTCTCGAAAATTCTTGTAAGGATCTTCTTGATTTTCTTGATAAGCCATGCACCTATGAAGTAAATCACAAATGCAGCGATGACTTTCAGACCAAAAGCAACGGCGCTGTCGATGAGATCTTTGAGCAGTTCTGATGGTGGTGTTGTTGTCAGTTTTTCTGCTACGGCGACAATCTCGGCCTGAACGGCATTAAGGGTATCCGCAGGCGCAGCTTGCAGTAATGTTGAAATTTTCATGTTCAGTATAACTTGTTGATTTCAGATATGATTTCTTCTGCCGGGAGCGCAGGGTCGAGCACAAGATGTGGCTTCGCATAAACGATCTCGCTTTCTGACTTCGCCCTTTCTTCTCCGCCGCCAGTTATGTTAAGCATTATTGTTTCCTCTTTCGCTACGACGCCGCATGAAACAGCCTGTGCAAGTGATGCAACTGCAACCGCAGCAGCATTGTGGATGTCAATCCCTTCAAGTTCGAGGAATCTTGCCTTCCACGTATGAAGTTCTTTGTTTGTAACCTTGAACATGTCTCCACCGGCATCTTCCATCGAGTCAAACAGGCCTCCTGCAAGTCCGTAAGGCGGCTTTCGGTTTGAAAGAACCTTTGCGTCTATGATTGCAGCAGCCTCGCGCGCCTGGTCCGGTGTCATGTCTACAAGACTTCTTGAATGCATTTTCCATGAATCATACATGATGGTGAACGGGGCGTTCTGAGACGGGTAAAGGCGCATCTTGTGAGTGCCGAATCTTCCGTCTTCAATGAGCCTGAGGTTGTTTTCCCATGCTGCAATTGTACCTGTTCCACTGCCTATGGCCTGGAAATATGCGTCCGGAATCCTTCCGATAGTTTCGACTGCAGAAAGGACAGTCGTTCCCATGCCGTCACGCCTTGCGACATTCTTGGCGCCTCCTTCAGCCATGAATCTGCTGTCTGTGCAGACCTTGTCAGAGAGGGCGATTGCGTCGAAGTAGTCAGATCCCTTAGGTGATGCGATGATCTTGACGCAGTCATTCAGCGGCTTGGTGAACCACAAGGCGCTGATATTGTCCTCCGGTATGGAGATGAGGAGGGGAATGTTGTTGTCTGAGCATACTTTGGCAAAAGCCCTGGCTGTGTTGCCTGCAGATGCCACCACCAGCACTTTGCCAGTGTTCTCCGGGAGTCTTGCGCATACCGAGTATGCCTCGGTCTCCTTGAATGAGCATGTTTCCATCTTTGCTCCCTTCTCAGGCCAGTATCCTGAGAAGGTGACATACAGGTTATCCAGTCCCAGTTCTGCGGCAAGTGCCTCGCTCTTATATGTCACCGGGGCGCATGAGCCCTTGAGAGTCCTTCTGACCGGTAGCCAGTCTGCATATCTGTAGAATCCGTCGAGATCTTCTCGCGGATTGAATCTCTTCTGTTCGTACTCGGCTCTTACAAGGCTCGGGCAGTCACACTGAGGATCAGCAAGGCTCCAGCCTGCATCTTCGAAGATATTGCCTGTTGCGCAGCATCTGAGCGCGTACTTTGTCGGTTTGAATGTCATATGTATGGTTTTATTCGTTAATTTCCTGTCTTTGAGTCTATTACTTCAACGATGTCTACTACAGGCCTGTCTGCGTATCTGCCGAATGTCGTCTTGCAAAGAGGGCAGGCCGTGACTATTGCGTCCGGATTGTCCGCAGTCAGATTGTTGATTGCATTTTCTGTCATCAGCTTTCTCTGTTCGAATCCCAGGCTCAGGCTGCCGAGGCTGCCTCCGCAGCAGATGCTTTCCTTTCCGGATTTCGCACCCTCGACAAGTTGTCCGGCAGCGGCAACGACTCTGCGAGGCTGTTCATAGATTCCGCATCCTCTTCCAAGTTCGCATGGATCATGGTAGGCATAGCGGACATCCGAACTTTCTACGTGAAGTCTGCCTTCTGCAATAAGCCTGTCCATATATTCGCTGTGGTGAATTATTTCTATTCCTTCAAGCTCGTACTCTTCCTTGAATACCTTCAGACATATAGGACAGCTGAGAAGAAGGGTAGTTGCTCCGGATGCCTTTATGATGTTGGTGTTCTTGCGGATCATCTCCTTGGCAGGGGCTTTTCTTCCGGCCATAAGCATAGGCCTTCCGCAGCATATTCCGCCGTCTTTGTCCATCATTTCGTAGCTTACTCCTGCTTTTCTGAGTACTGACTCCATTGATTTTCTTATTCCCGGAGTTAATGCGGTCATACATCCTGCAAAATATAGAACTCTCTCATTATTAGTATTTGAAACAACATTGTTTTCAGTGCTAACAAAATTGTTAACCGCCAAAATCGCAGAATTTTCATCAATATTCGAGTAATCAGGAGTTAAATTATATGGTCTGATAGACCTCTGGGCGATCCTGATCCTGTCACCTTCAACACCGACCGGACATACAGCAGTACACTTGCCGCAAAGCAGACATTTATCGCTGATTTCTTCAATGCGTCTTTCGTTGCTTCGCTTTATCTGGCGGTTAAGGTATACGGTGGCATCCTTGCTGTTTGCCTTCACCACACCCATAGGGCAGGCATCGATGCAGACTCCGCAGCTTGGACATGAATATACCTGCAGACGGGAGATTCCTTTGCGAGCATGCCTTACCGGAATCCCCGCATTCCTCATAGGTATGAGCAGGATCTCAGCTGGGATGTGCATGTATCTGCTGAAAGGCAGGATGCACATGAATATGCACAGGGCTATTGAATATGCCCACCAGGTAGGCAGCATGTTCATCTGGTCACTCAGGAAGGAGTGGAGCACCAGATTGAGTGATTTGGTGAGGAATGATCCTCCGCTGATGTCGGCTGTAAAGCCTTCAGCAAGGAGCCTGAGCGGGAAAATAGCCCAAAGAGAGTATAGTCCTATCAGGTCAGTAAGGCTGGCTCTGGTGGTGCGCCTCATTCCGAATATTCTTGAACGGGCCCTCTTTATTATAGCCAGAACGATGCCGCTGAGCACTACCAGAAGAAAGAAGTCCATCAGGAAGAAGAAGAATGATCCCTTCATGGTGCTGTCGGTGACTGCGACAAAATATCTGAAGAATATCGGATACCAGATCTGATGCACCCGCTGGGGGGTGTACAGGAACACCTCTATATGTCCTATGACAATCAGCATGAACCATCCGAACGCTATGCTCGAGTGCATGTATCCCAGCAGCTTGTTTCTTTTCCATAACTTTACGTGGAAGAGGCAGTCGCAGAACCAGTCCCTGATGTTCTTGAGCATGATCTTCGGATTGAGGAATGACAGGAAGAACTTTTTCCTGTCATCCGGAGTCAGCTGGAATATGATCCTGACCGCTCCGATCAGGCACCAGCCCAGAACGAAGAGCATTCCGAACATGAACGGAAGGACGAAAGTGTTGAATCCGGAAAGGTAAATCTCTCTCATCGCTTTTCCTCCTTCTCATATATCCTGCTGATGGTCAGCACTATGCGTCTTGTGTTTATGCCTCGGGGGCATACCATTGTGCATTTGCCGCAAAGCATGCAGTTGGACATAAGCCTGAATGCTTCCTCTTCCTTGCCTCTCTGCAGATTCAGCAATACCTTGCGTATGCTCATGCCTGAGAATTGAGCTGCAGGGCAGGTTGCGCTGCAGGATCCGCAGGACATGCATCGCAGCGCATCCGGTTCGATCGAGCACAGCTCCTCGAACCTGCTTCTGTCTACCTTGTCCAGGTTTATTGCAGAACTTGGCGAAAGTCTGAATCCGAACCCGTTCATTTCTCCTGCGATGTTATGTGTGAATGTATGTCCAGGACCGCAGACCTTGCCTCTGCAAGTGTTTCGGGCACTGTTTTAGGGCCTGTGCATGCTCCCGCATAGAAGATTCCCTTTTTCGGAGATGCTGTTATGTGGAATACATTGTCGCTGCTCTTGAGGAAGCCGTCCGAATCGATCGGCAGGGCCATCATGGACGCAGTCTTGCTGCTGTCAGGATTGCATACCATTCCAGACATGAGCACTAGCAGGTCGAGTGTGACCTTTATCGGTTTTCCTGCAAGTGTGTCTTCTGCCTTCACTATGACTTTGCCTTCGATGTTTTCCCCGACTTCTGACACACGTCCTCTGATGAAGTGTATGCCATGATCGCGCTGGGCCTTGGTGTAGAAGTCCTCGAATTTCTTTCCGAAGAGTCTGAGGTCCATATAGAAGCAGTATATCTGTGCGTCAGGGAATTTCTCCTTCAGTTCTATGGCCTGCTTGATTGCCGTGATGCAGCATACTTTAGAGCACTGGGAGTTTCTTGCCTTCTCGTCTCTCGAACCTACGCAGTGGACGAATCCAATTGCATTCATTGGGGATTCGTCTATGCGTTTGTCCTGTCCGGTATTAAACCAATGCTCCAAGTCTGAATTGGTAATCACTTGGTTGTAAATTCCGTATCCATACTCTTCCTTCTTTGATGCTTCGAAAAGTCTGAAGCCTGTTGTCATCAGGATATACTTCGTGATGATGGATATTCCGTTTGACAGCATGATGTTGTAACTGTCCTTCAGACGATTGATGAAGGAAACCTCGGTATTGAGGAATATGTTTGCATCCTTGCTTGATGCTATGAGTTCGTCAACAAGATCTTTTGCCGGTGTCAGGTCAGGAAAGAGCTTATGCCAGTTGGCCACATGGCCACCCAGATGGTCACTCTTTTCGATGATTATCGGTGAGTAGCCGAGTTTGAGCAGGTTTGATGCCGCCTCAAGTCCGGCGATTCCGCCTCCTATTATGACTATTATCTCTTTCATTTCGGTTCAGGTTGATTGGTTCAGAAGCATTTGATGCTTGTCGGAAGCTCCGGCTTCAGCAGGTCTTTCTTGTCAATGCCCTTATACTTGTCCTCAAGATTGTATTCGATGCCGATCTTGTCCAGAAGCGGCTCTACCGCCACCTGATGTAGCTGCAGTCCGAGATCCCAAGGGTCATATCCGAGTACAAGGCCCGCCACTTCCTCGTATGTAAGTACTGGAATTCCGCATCCGTTCTCTCCGTATGTCTTACCTTCCATTTCCGCAATGACATACTGCCATCTGTCAAGGAAGTATGGGCATCCGGGGCAGTTGGTTATGATCATATCTGGCTTGTAAGGTTCCATGGACTCAAACTTCTTGTGGGTGTTTGAGAGTGAATATCCTCTGTTTGCCTTGACATGATACTGTCTGAATCCATATCCGCAGCAGTGGCGACGTTCAGGGTAGTCAATCACATTGCCTCCCCATGCCTCCACCATGCCTGTCAGCACATATGGGTATTCGGCTCCGCCTACGCCTTTGGAAGGGAACATCTTCGAATAGTGGCAGCCGATGTGCTCCACGACGCGAAGCGGCTCGCCGGTCTCCTTGTTTATAAGGTGGAATTTCGCCTTCTCGGCGATCTCATTGCGATATTTATATATAAGGTCGCTTGAATGGGCGAGGTATTTGGGCTTGTTGAACTCCTTGCGGCATGATTTCCAAAGCATTTCCCTGATCTTGGCCTCCAGTTCCGGGAACTCGTGCCATGTCTCGAGAATTTCGGTGTAATTTCCGAAGGAAGTGATGCATGAGGCCACATAATTTTCATATCCGGCCTCTGTCATGAGTGCAAACTGTCTCGCCACGATTGTCATCGCAGTCTCCTGCGGTATCGTGTCGCAGTGGTATGCAATGCCTCCGCATGTCGTGTGGTGCTCGTTTTCATGGAAATCCTTGCCGAGCACATTGCGGCATATCTCAAGAAACATCTTCTCTGAAGCGGGGAAGAAGTTCTGCCTGATGCAGCTTCTTACATAATACCAGTGATCATCGGGGATCTCTTTCTGGTAGTCGCTCCATATTTTCTGCTTTCCTTGGTAGATCATGATCAGTCGTTGTTAAAATGACCTTCCGAGCAGTACTCGAAAGTGTGTCGGTAATATTCTTCCATAGTCATTACCATCTCCTCAGCCTTTTCCTTTGAATATTTCTCTATGGTCTCGATCCTTTCGGTGGCTCCGGTGACATCAAAGATGCTCTTCAGCTCGTCAAGGTCTTCCTGCGGGATGGCCCTCAATGCTCCCGGACCCTTGCCCTTGTAATTGCCTCCGTTTCTTGCAAAGCTGTCTTCGAAGTGCTCCGTATGCCATTTCCACACAGGCCCTGCCTCTATGTGGTCTTCCCAGCTGAATGTATCCGGATATATGCAGTATCCGTAGTTCAATATGTTGCCGGTCATTATCTTGGTGAGAGGGTAGAGCTGTCTTCCTTTTTCCGATTCCGCAAAATATCCCAGCTTTGCGGACAGGTTGCGCAATGCCATTATCACCAGGCCTGGTCCGTTCTTGCGAGGGCATCGTGTCAGGCACGACAGACATTCTCCGCAATACCATATGACATCGCTCTTGAGGAGCTTTTCTATCTCCTCGTCGTCTCCACGCTGTACCGTGTCCACGATCTTTCGTGGATCGTAGCGGTAGAATTCGGCTGCAGGGCATATGGCTGTGCAGGTGCCGCAGTTGATGCAGGTCTTCAGACCTTCCTTGACCCTGTAGTCCTCCCTGAGCATATCAAAAAGCTTTCCCATATCCTTACGCGTTGATCATCAGCCACACCATGTAGCCGATTTCTATGATAATGAAAATGACTCCTTCGGTCCTGTCAAGCTTGTCTTTCTTGAAAGTATAAGCTGTGAGCATGAGAAGAAGTGCAGATGCCAGCACGACTCCCATATCCACTAAAGTGATTCCAGCGAATGAAAGCGGGTGGATAAGGGCCGAGCCTCCGAGAATCATGAGTACGTTGGAGATGTTCGAGCCGAGAATGTTTCCCAGCGCCATCTGACCGCGTCCTTTTTGAGCAGCCACCACGCATGTTGCGAGCTCCGGAAGTGAAGTGCCTGCAGACATGATAGTGATTGCTATGAATTTCTCTGACAGGTTGAAATACTGTGCGACAGCAGTCGCCGAGTTGACAAACAGGCGTCCTCCGCCCACGAGCGCAAGCAGACCGACACCTATGAATGTGATTGCAAGTCCGGTGCTCAAAGTCTTGACTTCGCCTTCTTCAGCGGGGGTTTTGTCGGCTCCTCTGGTGAATGACTTCCACATGTAGAATGCAAAGATTGCAAGCATCAGGGCTCCATCCCATCTTGATATTTCGTTGAAGCCGACCCCGAAAAGTGTGTGCTTCATTCCCAATATCAGAAGAAGTAGGGTTACGCCGATATTCAGCGGGATATCTCTCTTGCGGTTCTGTCTGGTGATGGTCAGGGGACAGATAAGCGCCGTGATTCCGAGAATCATCAGTACGTTGAATATGTTAGAACCTATGATGTTGCCTATGGCCATTTCTGATTTTCCCTGGAAGGCGGATATGAAGCTTACCACCATTTCCGGGGCTGAAGTTCCGATACCTACTATTGTGAGGCCTATCACGAATTCGCTGAGACCGGTCTTTCTTGCAATGCTTGTCGCGCCTTCAACAAGCCAGTTGGCGCCGAACAGGATAAGGCCAAGTCCGGCAGCAAGACATATCAATTGAACAAATAACTCCATTATAGTAAATTCTAACCTAGCAAAGTTACAAAAAATCTGTTGAAATGGTTATATTTGTTCCATTAACCGACCCCAATAGGACAATATGAAACGAATATTTACAGTCATCGCAATGTTGTCACTTGCATTATGTGCCTTCTCAAGTGATTCTCTGACGGTCTTCTACAGGATCAGGCTTGATATGGACATTGACAAGGCGGCTCAACGCAAGGTTGTGACCGGTCTGGAGAAGGCTATGAAGGCAGAGGCGGATGTGGTCCTGCTTGATCTTGATACATATGGAGGAGCCGTTGATGCTGCAGACAGCATCAGATCGGCGATTCTCAGGTATGAGAAGCCGGTGGTCGCTTATGTCAACATGCAGGCAGCATCGGCGGGTGCGCTGATCAGCATAGCATGTGATTCGATTTACATGAAGACCGGAAGCTCCATCGGAGCTGCGACAGTTGTCGATCAAAGCGGAAACGTCATGCCGGACAAATATCAGTCATTCATGAGAGGAATGATGCGCTCGACTGCACAGGCAAAGGGAAGAAATCCTGAGATTGCTGAGGCGATGGTCGATACTGCAGGCGTCCTGAGCCTGACACCGGAAGAGGCCGTAAAGGTCGGATATTGCGAAGGAATATATGAAAGCGAAGTTGAAGTTGCAGAGGCGGTGAGCGGGGATAATGGATTTATTATCAGGAATATGAAAGACGATATGACTTGGATTGACCGTCTTATCCAGTTCTTGCTGAATCCGCTTCTTCAGTCAATCTTCATGATGATGATCATAGGAGGAATCTTCGTAGAGATCAGGACCCCTGGCATAGGACTTCCGTTGGTAACTGCTATAGTAGGTGCCCTTTTATATTTCGCTCCCGCTTATGTCGGTCATCTTGCTGAGCATTGGGAGATCCTGATGTTTGTAATCGGATTGATTCTCATAGGTCTGGAGATATTCGTCATACCCGGATTCGGCGTATGTGGGATATCAGGTATTGTCATTGTGGTCATCTCGCTCGCATTGGCGATGGTGGACAATGTGGAATTCCACCGCTGGGACGGGACATTCAGCCTGGAGCCGGTGCTGATGCCATTGGGAATAGTCATAATATCTTCCGCAGCGGCAGTCTTTGGCTCGGTCTGGCTTGTGCGTAAGCTCTATCCTACAAGGACATTTGACCATATCGCTCTCCGACAGGAAATGAAGGCGTCTGAAGGGTTTACAGGTGTGGTGTCCGGACTGGAATCACTTGTCGGTGAGACAGTTGAAGTATTCACAGATATGCGTCCGAGCGGAAAGGTAAAGACCGCTGACGGCAGAATCCTGGAAGCGACATTGAAATTCGGTGGCTTCGCTTCCAAAGGTCAGACCCTGAAAGTTCTCTCCGCCGAACAAGGCAGATTATATTGTGATCATGATTAAACAGAAAAAGAGACTGAATCAGTCTCTTTTTCTGTTTAGGGCGACTACGTTTTCTACGTGGTGAGTGTGCGGGAACATGTCCACCGGCCTTACTGCCGTTATCTCATAGTCTTTGCAGAGAATCTCGAGGTCACGGGCCTGTGACGCAGGATTGCAGCTGACGTAAACCATCCTGTCCGGAGCGGCGTTCAGGATCACCTGAGCGACATCCGGATGGATGCCGGCGCGAGGCGGGTCGAGGATGATGACATCCGGACGGCCGTGCTCCTGGACGAACGCGTCTGTGAGGATGTCCTTCATGTCACCGGCAAAGAACTCGCAGTTTGTTATGCCGTTGTTCGCGGCATTGATCTTTGCATCCTCAATCGCCTCCGGAACATATTCGATGCCGATAACCTTTGATGCCTGGCGTGAAACGAACTGGGCGATTGTGCCTGTACCTGTATAGAGGTCATAAACGACCTCTGAGCCTGTCAGAGCGGCATATTCGCGTGCTACACTATAGAGTTTGTATGCCTGCTTTGTATTGGTCTGATAGAAGGATTTAGGTCCGATCTTGAACTTCAGTCCTTCCATATATTCATATATTGCATCTTCTCCCTTATAGAGGACGCAGTCCTGGTCAGAAATCGAATCGTTCGCCTTGCCGTTGATGACATAGTACAGTGAAGTGATCTGCGGGAACGTTGCAGCTACAGCATCAAGCAGGGCTGTGCGTGCCTCTGCATCTTCATGATAGAAGCAGATGATGAGCATTACATTTCCCGCTTCTGTAGTCCTTATGAACATATTGCGAAGGAAACCGACATGTTCACGGATGTTGAAGAATGACAGTCCATGCTCCAGGGCATAGTTCTTTATGAACAGGCGGATCTCGTTTGACGGCTCCGGCTGGAGATAGCAGTGGTCGATGTCGAGAACCTTGTCGAAGAACCTTCCGACATGGAATCCGAGACCGTATTTCTCCTGCTCTGTCAGCGCCTCGGCGTCCTCGCTGTCGAATATCCATCTTCTCTGTGAGAAGGTGAATTCCAGCTTGTTACGATAATATGTGGTATCGTCTGAAGGGACGATAGGGGAGATTTCCGGCACCTCGAGATGACCTATGCGTACGAGCTGGTCGTAAACCTGCTGCTGCTTTGCCTGCAGCTGCATCTGGTACGGCAGCGGCTGCCACTTGCATCCTCCGCAAACACCGAAATGCTTGCAGAATGGCTCCAGACGATGTTCTGACGGCTTCACCATGCGGAGGATGAATCCTTCCATATAGTTTTTCTTCTTCTTGGTCACCTTCACGTCAACGATGTCGCCGGGAACAGCGAACTGTACGAAAAGCACAGTGCCGTCAACTCTTGCCAGCGCCTTGCCTTCTGCGGCTACGGCCTCTATTGTGATGTTCTCCAGAATGATGTCTTGTTTCTTTCTTGCCATAATGTTGTCGGTTTATATATCCCTCGACTCGCTTCGCTCGCTTGGGATGACAAAACAAAAGCCCCGATGGTTCGGGGCTGCAAAATTATCAAATAATCACGAGATTAAGAAACTTTAAGCTTGCATTTGTAGAGATCCTGTGATACATTGATCATGAAGTCTCCCATCTTTTCCAGCTCATTGACTATATCCATATAGTAGACACTGGTCTGATAGTTCTTGCGCTCGTTCTCGATGCTTTCGATCTCTTCGTCGCGAAGGTTGTTGCGCATGTTGTTGATGCGGTCCTCTGCGTCGTATGCATTTGATATCTCCTCGAGTCTTGCCTCGTCTGCAAGAGTCAGGTTGGTTATCATCACCTCATATGCGCTGTCGACAAGCTTGATCAGAGAGTTAAGCTTTCTGACAGTATCTGCATCAAATGTCTTCTTGTGAATGTTCCTGCGCGAAAGTATTCGGCTGATCGACTCTCCTGAGTCTCCGAGAGATTCGAGCTCACCAATGATCTTGTACATCGCCTTGATCTTTACCGATGTGCTCTCGCTGATTTCACCTGCAGATACTTCATTCAGGAAAGTCGCAATCTCATATTCGATTCTGTCCGAGATTTCCTCATACTTTACGAGTTTCGCACGGTATTCCTCGAACTTGTCCGGATCTGTCTCATTGACAGCGTCCTTGATGTATCCGAGTCCGTTTCTTGAGATTCTCGCAAAATGACCGATCTCCTTGAATGCCTGCTCGATGGCGAGTTCCGGTGTTGCCAGAGGGCCGGCATTGATATATTTGAGCCTGTATACGTCGTCCTCCTTGTTCTTTGAATCCTTGATGACAAGACATACTATCTTCTCGATGAGAGGTATGAACCATATGAGAATCAATGTGTTGATGGTGTTGAAGAGAGTGTGGAGCATCGACAGGCCGTACAATGCTGCAGTCTGGGTGTCGCTCTGGGCTCCGTCTGCACCGGCTACAACTGTGAATGCCTCACCTGAAGGATTCGGAAGTCCGAATATGCCTGCTGTGATGAAGCCGACAAGCTTCAGGAAATATGGGAAGAGTATCAGGGCCCATATCACTCCGAATACATTGAATACGGTGTGGGCGAGAGCGGCGCGCTTGGCGGAAGGATTTCCGACAGCCGCAGCGATGTTCGCTGTGATAGTGGTTCCGATGTTTTCTCCGAGGACCATTGCGCATGCCATGTCAAAGCGGATCCATCCGAAGTTGAGCATCATGATGGTGAGGGCCATTGTCGCACTTGAAGACTGGAGTATCAGTGTCAGAACTGTTCCGAATATAAGGAAGAGGATCACTGAACCGAATCCATGTCCCTGCCATCCCTGTATGAATGAAAGCACTTCCGGTGTCTTGCTGAGGTCAGGAACTGAATTCTTCATCAGTGAAAGGCCGAGGAAGAGGAGCGAGAAGCCTACGATAAGCTCGGCAATGTTTCTCCTCTGGCTCTTCTTGGAGATGGAAAGCACGAATCCCACAGCCATGAGAGGAACTGCGAAAATCGAGATGTCAGCCTTGAATCCGAGCCATGAGACGAGCCATGCTGTGACTGTGGTACCTATATTGGCACCCATGATCACGCTGATTGCCTGCGCGAGAGTCAGCAGTCCGGCATTCACGAAGCTGACGACCATCACTGTCGTAGCAGATGATGACTGGATCACTGAAGTGATGCCAAGGCCGGTGAGCACTCCCTTGAATGGATTCGAGGTCATTGCCGAAAGGAAATTCCTCAGGCGGTCTCCTGCAACTTTCTGCAATCCGGAGCTCATCAGGTTCATTCCGTAAAGGAACATACCGAGAGCACCTAATAATGTAAAGATCTGTAACATATTCTGTTATTGAGGTTAATCGTTATCCTAGCAGGTATATGCTGTATCCGACAAAGGCTGCAAACATCAGGAGACCCTCCCATCTGTTGATCTTGCCGTCAAGGCCGAGGAACAGTGTCAGCACGGCTGCTGCAATCATCACGCAGTAGTCGAAGACAGTGATTCCTGCTGATGAGAGCGGGCATACCTGTGAACATATGCCAAGGATGAGGGTGATGTTGAAGATGTTCGATCCGATGATGTTACCCAATGCCATTTCGGTGTTCTTCTTGAGGGCTGCAGTGATGGATGCCGCAAGTTCGGGCAGGGAAGTGCCGCATGCAATCAGCGTGATGGAGATTGCCGCTTCACTCATGTTCCATGACCTGGCTATCTTTATTGCATTGTCCACAAAGAAGTCACAGCTTGTCACGAGGATTGCAAGGCCTCCGACGACCTTGAGTATGGCGATCCATACAGATCCGGCCTGTGCCTGAGTCTCCTCGGTCTTCGCTTCCTGCTTCTTATGTCCTTTGAACGAATACCACATGTACCAGGCAAAAATGCCTGTCAGAATCAGTCCGTCAATCCTTCCAAGTACAGCAACACTTCCGTTAAAGAAGTTGAAAGCCAATAACATAAGAAGTACTGACACAAAGATGCAGAGCGGTATGTCAAACTTCAGATTTGCCTTGTCTATCTTGATCGGGAAGCATATCGCAGTAGCTCCAAGTATGCCAAGGACATTGAATATATTGGATCCTACGACATTTCCGAGGGCCACATCCGAGTTGCCCTGGATTGCTCCCATGAGGCTGACCATAAGCTCCGGTGCAGATGTTCCGACGCCGACGATGGCTGCTCCGATTACGAAATCGGAGACCTTGAAACGTCTTGCGATCTGGACAGAGCCACTCACCAGCCAGTCGGCTCCCAATACAATGCCGACCAGTGATACGATTAAGATTAAGTATTCCATTATTTTTCGATTAGTCTTGCTCCTTCGTCATATGAGTGCTCGTATATCTTTGAGCATGCCTCATATTTATAAGGTATATATTCATATAGCTGGCAGAATACCTTTCCGCAGCTCTGGCTGTGATATACATCAAGTCTGAGGCTTGAACCCTTGTCTTCGTTGTCGCTGCAGATACGTGCAGGGGATTCCATTGATTTCTTGAGTACTTCGCGCATCTCATTTCCGAAGAAACGCTCTGTCTTGCAGAATCTTTCACCGGTTTCTACATCTTTATATCCGGTCTTGAGCATGACGCACAGAAGCAGTCCGCCAAAGAGAATGAAGAAACCTGCGATGCTGAGCGCCTCGGATACAGGAAGTGTGACAAGAAGAAGGCCAGCGGCCAGAAGAAGTGTGCATATAACGATGTCCTTGATTGAACGGACTCTGACAAATTTATTTTCCATAAAAGTAAATAATTGATAATTAATGAATTAAATAACAGGGTAGTCCGCATTATGAACATAGTGCGGACAAGTTTGTGACTTTTATGGATATGCTAGATTATGAGTCTTCTCAGGCAGATGAAGTAGTTTTCTGGCCTGAGCGTGCCTGATATGCAGCTTATGCAGCTGCAAAGATATGATCTGAAATTATTGACACAAGTATGTTTTCCTCCAATGATGAGCACGAGTGGCTGTACATTATCGCTGGAAACCCTTTTTGCCTGTGAATAGTTGCGTAGAGGAGCGGAATAATTGGTCGGTCTAGGGACATAGAGGTCACTGCCTGAAGCAGATACGGTTGTTGTCGTCTGTTCTGCGTAGATTATTCCTGACGAGAAGTCGGATTCGTCATAATTTTTGCTTGCCGCACCAAAATCTGGCAGCAGACAGAATATCGCTGCAATGAAAGCATATATGAGAAGATGTCTTTTCATGCGTTTTTCTTTGGTGCGGCACAAATATAATCAAATTATCAAATTCTGCCGCAGAGTAGTGACCTGCAAGACCTCTTTTTATATCCAAGTTAACATAATATGGATTGTGTAACAAAAGTATCTGTTACAAAGAATGGAGATAAGCCTTTGTCTTTTTCCAGTTTTTGAACTTGAGGTCTGCCTCCTTCATGAGCAGGTTGACCATGCCGCAGTCATAGAATCTCATGCACAGCTCGTCATCCTCATCAAGCTGCAGCAGATTGATCATGTCCGGATATTCATTTCTTATTTCTTCGTAGAAAGGAACTCCGAGAAGCTTGATTCCGTCAGCATCGTCGGCACATTCTGAAAATTCGATCTCCCGCTCAGGCTCGGTTATCGGATTGTCATCTTCGTCTACCATTATGCATGACCTGAATGTCTCAAAGTTGACCTCCTTGGCATATTTGACCACGAAATGTCCCTTAGGCCATTCTCCGATGCCGTTTTCCAGCGGACTTTCATATCCCAGCCACTGATCCAGTGCAGCAAAGAAATACAGCATTCCTTCGTGTGGAAGCTTTCCCTCAGGGTCGAATTTCGCGATGTCCTCGCAGTTGATCTGGCATACGAATGTCAGCGGATAATCCTCTGTCATAGGATATTCCATAGCCTCGGGCATGTCAGGATCGCCCCACCATTTACTGCCGCAGAACAGAATCCTGTCAGTCTCTTTTGTTGTTAATCTGATTGCCATAAGTGTATAATTATCAAAATGTTAAGCCAATTCCAACGGATATCGAAAGAAGCAATGCCTGGTTCCTGTTCGTCCATCTCATGCTGACAGGCTCGTGCTCGAAGTATATCTGCGGATGTGTATATGAGCATCGTGCACTCAGATGAAAGTCTATCTTTGTATTTCTGCTCAACGATATCCTGTATCCGCCGCCCAGCTTGCCACAGAATATCTCCTGCACATCTTTCTTGATGCCGACTCCGCTGCCGGCGTCAAGAAATGCGAACGCTCTGTCTTTCAGCGGGTCATCACCGAAGAATCTTGTCGCCCTCAATGAAACAGGTATGGCGGAATGTATGTTTGTCATGCCGGTTATGCCAGCATATAGGGAAAGATTCCATTTTCCGTTGAAATTGTATCCTGCATGCAGCAGCGCTTCCCCATTGCTGTCCAGACCTTTGATGCTCCCCTTCTCATTCAGCCTGTATCCGTCGGGTCTGAAGTAATTATAGTGGAATCCTGAAAAATATGTTGCTATATAACTCCATTCCGTCCCGAAGGTAATACGAGGATATGCTCCTCTACCTTCAGCCAAATGACTGAAAGACAGCAAAATGAGCAATATGAGCAGCGTCTTTTTCATCAGAATCTGTAGCTTATCCCGATTTCCGGCATTATTGTCTGCATGATGCCGTATCTGTAATATCTTGCCAGAAGGTTGCCACCGCTATCCTTAGCCATATGCAGACCAAGGACTGGTGCTACGCATATGACGATGTTTACATTTCTGGCATATGTGATTTCAAGTCCCAGTCTTCCCTTAAGTCCGAAATATGTGCCATGAAGTCCGTGTTCCGTCTTTTTCAAGCGTATGTCCTTGCAATATCCAACCGCTGCCCCTGGACCTGCGAAGAAGCGTATTTCATTGCCGTTGCCGGACTCCTTCCTCGCGAAGATTGTATTCCATGTAAATGAGGCAGCTGCACCCGGAAAATTTGTTCTGCCTGCCAGTGCTTCGCCTGTTTCAAGATGAATGCCAGCAAGGAGAAAGGTGTTTTCCTTGATGACACGGCCATATGATATGCCGATTTCGCTCAGTCCCCATGACGTGCCGACAGTGTTCTTCCGGGCATGTGCGACGCCACATGTGACAAAAACGACAACGGCCAGGCATATGGTTCTGTACAGTTTCATCTCGTTAAATTTTTCAAATTCGCATTGTCAATGCGAATTTAGTAAAAATTAGAGAATAATTCATATCTTTGTCAGGATGTACTGAACCAAAACTAAACTGAATTACCATTATGCCTATACAGATCAAGCCTGTTTCGACAGGAAAGGAAATGAGCACATTCGTCAGATTCGGCAACAAGCTTTATAAGGGAAACCGATATTATGTCCCTTCTATGCCGATGGACGATCTCAATACATTGAATCCTAAGAAGAACGGCGCCTTCGACTTCAGCGAGGCGCAGTGTTTTCTTGCTTATAAGGATGGTGAAGTTGTCGGCCGCATCGCTGCGATCATAAACCACAAGGCAAATGAGTCTTGGGGCGTCAAGCAGGTGCGTTTCGGATGGATCGACTTCATTGATGACCTTGAAGTTTCCGCTGCTTTGCTCAATGCTGTCGAGGAGTTCGGACGTGAACGTGGCATGACCCAGATCGTCGGTCCGCTCGGTTTCACAGACTTTGATCCTGAAGGAATGCTTGTGGAAGGATTTGACAGGCTCAGCACGATGGCCCTCATCTATAACTACCCGTATTATCCGGAGCATATGAAGAAGCACGGATACTACAAGGAGACAGGATGGGTAGAGTATAGGATCACGCTTCCGGAGAAGATGCCGGAAAAGCATGTGAAATATGCAGAAATCATAAAGAAAAGATATAATCTGAAGATCCGCAAGCTGACCCGCGGCCAGATAAGGAAGGAAAGATACGGACACAAGCTGTTCCAGCTCATCAACGACACATACTGTGTCCTTTATGGATATTCACTCCTTTCTGAAAAGCAGATCGACCAATATGTGGACATGTATCTCAGCATTGTAGACACAAAGATGCTGACATTCGTGGAGAACGAGCAGGGAGAGCTCGTGGCGGCAGGAATCTCGATCCCGTCATTGTCGGAGGCCCTTCAGAAGTGTAACGGAGAGATATTCCCGTTCGGCTGGTGGCACTTGCTCAAGGCAATGTACTGGAAGAAGCCCGACACGCTGGACCTCCTTCTCATAGGCATACGTCCTGACTACCAGAACAAGGGACTTAACTCTTTGGTATTCGTGGATCTTTTCGATAATTATAAGAAGCTTGGCTTCAAGTATGCGGAGACAAACGCAAACCTTGAGACCAACATTAAGGTGCAGGCCATGTGGGATCCTTTCGAAAAGGAACTTCACAAGCGCCGCTGGGTGTTCGGCAAGGAACTTTAGACACAAATGACAGGAGAGGACAATATAGGAAGAAGCAGGATGCTTCCACCTCTTCCGGAGAGGATGAGGCCGCATGACCTTGAAGGCTATGTAGGTCAGCGTCATCTCATAGGTCCAGGTGGCATTTTGAAGAATATGATGGAGACAGGAAACCTGTCTTCATTCATTCTCTGGGGTCCTCCTGGTGTCGGCAAGACTACCCTCTCCCGTATTGTTGCAAAGTCTCTTGGTCGAGAGTTCTTCACAATTTCTGCAGTAAGCGCCGGTGTGAAGGAGGTTCGCGAAGTCATTGACAGAGCCAGGTCAAATTCGATTTTCTCTCAGGGACTTGCTCCGATTCTCTTCATTGATGAAATCCATCGTTTCAGCAAGTCGCAGCAGGATGCTCTTCTTGGCGCTGTAGAAGACGGAACCATAATCCTCATCGGTGCAACCACTGAAAATCCTTCTTTCGAAGTCATCACTCCCCTTTTGTCACGCTGCCAGGTCTTTGTCTTGAAGTCTCTCTGCAAGGATGACCTTCAGGGACTGCTGGACAGGGCTTTGCGTGAGGACGAGGTGCTCCGCAATATGAATATTGAAGTCAAGGAGACTGACGCGCTCTTCAGATATAGTGCAGGAGATGCAAGGAAGCTTCTTAATATCATAGAGATAGTGACAGGTGCCTGTGCCGGCCAGAGGAAGATTGTCATTGACAACAAGCTTGTCACCTCGTGTCTTCAGGAGAATACCGCGATCTATGACAAGGGTGGAGAAATGCATTATGATGTCATCTCTGCCTTCATCAAGAGTGTCAGGGGATCAGATCCCAATGCTGCCGTTTATTATCTTGCCAGGATGCTTGACGGAGGCGAAGACCCTCTGTTCATAGCAAGAAGGCTTTGCATTCTTGCGGCAGAGGACGTCGGTCTTGCCAATCCTAATGCCCTTCTTCTCGCGAATGCGACTTTCCAGATAGTTCATACCATAGGAATGCCGGAGGCTCGTATTCCTCTGTCCGAGTGTACTATTTATCTTGCGTCGTCAGCAAAGAGCAACTCTGCGTATATGGCCATCAATGAAGCTCTTGCAGTTGCCAAAGAGACCCAGACCGCTTCTGTGCCGCTGTATCTGAGAAATGCGCCGACAAAGCTTATGGAAGAGCTCGGATACGCTGACGGATATAAGTATGCTCACGACTATCCCGGTCATTTTGCCGACCTGGAATTCATGCCTGAGGAATTGAAGGGCCGTAAATTTTATGAGCCGGCAGACAACAAGCACGAAGACGTCCTTAGGGCACGTCTGGAGGCATGCTGGCCAAAATATTACAATAAGAAATAATTCTAGAAAGGATATCCGACTCCGAAATGCAGGGCGAATCCGTCCCGTTGGAACCATCCGCCGGGACCTACCCATTTCCGTTCCCGTGCCGGATCATGCACCTTGAGGCCAAGGTCGATACGCAGCAGAAGGAAGTCCAGATTGAGACGCATTCCGACTCCCCAGTTTGCAGCAATGCTTTCGCCGAATGTATTCCATCTGAATAGTGAGCCTTCGTTTGCTGCAACATCTGTCTTCTTGAGTGTCCATACATTTCCAGCATCAGCGAATACTGCTCCGGCAAGCTTCCAGAACATGTTGAATCTATATTCCACGTTGGCTTCCAGCCTCATGTCGCCGGTCTGGTTAGGAATGACGAAGGTTGTGTCTCTCTGTGATGTGCCGGGACCTACCGTTCTTGCCTGCCATCCTCTCAGACTGCTTGCTCCACCCGCATAGAAATGCTTTTCAAACGGAAGCGCAGTGGAGTTTCCATAAGCGTATCCTGCTCCGGCTACAAGCCTTGTGGCCAACGCCTGACCTGAATTCTTACCCCATATCCATGTCTTACCGAGTGTGAGTTCTCCGCGTACAAACTGGGAATAAGGTGTGTTCCATATCATTCCAGAGCCGTTTTCGTCCTTGGCCATGACGCCTTTGAACGCGCTCAGGAGATTTCCTGCGATGTCCATCTGGAATCTAACGTATGAGAATGTGGACTTAGGGATGCTTTCCGGATTTGTCGTGTAATATACGGTTCCTCCTGATCCGAGGTCAAAGTGGTTCTGGTATGCATTTCTGAGGAACGGGTCGTTTGCCAGATCCATGTAGAAGTCGGCATCCAGGTCAAAGAGACGTACTATGTTCAGCTGGACTGGATATACCTGGTAGAAGAACCTGTTCCTGACATTTCCATTATATCCGTATGAAGTGGAGATGATGTTTCTGGTATATTCCGGACGGTTCTGATAGTTGTATGACAGGTTTATGTCTGTGCGCGGAACAGCTCCCTTGAAGTATCTGTATGGCAGCAGCAGGAATCTTGGAAAACTCACTCCTGCAGAAACTCCGAATTCATTTGACCTTACAGAGTCGTTGAATTTGAACTGGAAGTTGCCCATGAAACTCAGGTTCAGCCATTCTCCGCCGTGGAATATGTTCTTGTGGTAATATGACAGCTGAGGTGAAACTCCGAACAGACCGGTAGAGTTGGATGATGCCTCGAGGTTTACCTTGAATCCCTGCAGCTTTGACTGTGACAGGTTGATCCTGCAGTCAATCAGCGATGTGTCGACCTGGGTGATTCCGATGTTGACGCTGCTGAACAGTCTTAATGCTGAAAGTCTTGAGTATGTGTTGTTTACGTTGTCTGTACTGTATGTCTGGCCAGGCTTGATAGTATTGAGTTCTTCAAGTACCTTGGTTCTGAATTTAAGGTTTTCGGGATATGATATGGATACGTCGTTGAATGTGTATTTCGTAATCGGACGTGCCTGTGACGGATCCTCGTTTCTGGTATATTCATTTATGGTCATCTTGAGCACGGCGCTGTCCGGGTAGCTGAGTGTGTCAGCTTCAAAGAAGAAGTTGTTCTTGCTGAAGTTGTAATATCCCATGTTCTTGAGCACAGCGCTTGATCTTGCAGTTTCTCTCTCGAGAATGTCTTCAGAGAGGTAGTCACCCGGCTTTACGAGCATGGCAGACGTGTCTGACAAAAAATCCTGGCTGAACGATCCGCCTTGCGGGATGGTGATTTCAATGTCCCTTATAGGGAATCTCTTGCCCAATGTGATGTCGTAGGTTACGTACACCCTCTTCTTCTTTACATTGATCCTGCTGTCTACGGACGAGCCATAGTATCCGAGATATGTAAGTCTGTCGGTTATGTTTTCTATTGAGGCATCTACCATTTCGGCATCGTAGACTACAGGCTCCACGCCGAGTCTCTGCACGAGCTTGTCCCAAGCCTTCCCTTTTCCGTTCTGCCAGTTATAGACATACAGGAACGGGTTCCATCCTAGGAGGAAATATGAATTGGGCTTCTGCTTGAGGTATGGGTCGAGTGATCCGGGATTGAATGTCTTGCTGTTTGTTACAGTCACTTTATTTTTCGCAAGCCTGTACTCGCCGTCCTGCAGGACTCTTGTCGTGCTGCAGGATATCGCCACTATCAGGAAGATGATGGTCAAAGCTATGCGTGTGACGGTTTTCATAAGCCTAAATCAAAGCAAATTTATCTAAAAATGTGCTTTACTCAAAATTTTAGCCAAAATAAATAGGCAGTGATAGCATATATATCAATTTAAATGATAACTTTGTCCCGATTTAGTGCAATCCGAGTGAGTCGGATGTAACGAATAATGGTAAACCGACTTAATTACATTTACTGAAATGAAGAACAAGTACATTGATCTGATTGACCAGACATTCGAGTTTCCGCAGGATGAGTTCATGGTGGAGGATGGAGAGCTCCACTTCCACGACATCAACATGATGGACATCATCAACCAGTACGGAACTCCTCTCAAGATCACTTACCTGCCAAAGATCTCTTCACAGATCCAGAGGGCCAAGCGTATGTTCAACGTAGCTATGGCTAAGGTTGATTACAAGGGTACATATAACTATTGTTACTGCACCAAGAGTTCTCATTTTGAGTTCGTACTCAAGGAGGCGCTCAAGAATGACATTCACCTTGAGACTTCTTCTGCATTCGACCTTAATCTCATTGAAGCACTTGAGTCAGAGGGTGTTGTAAATAAAGATCAGTATATCGTATGTAACGGTTTCAAGAAGCCTGCATACATTGAGAATATTGCAAACTTCGCAAACAGCGGCTGGAAGAACATCATTCCTGTGCTTGACAACATGCGTGAGCTCGAGGCTCTGGACGCTCTTGTAGAGTCCCCTATCAGCATCGGCATCCGCATCGCATCCGAGGAGGATCCTACATTTGACTTCTATACTTCACGTCTCGGCATCAGATATAGCGACATCGTTCCGTTCTATGAGAATATGATCAGCAAGTCGAAGAAGTTCAAGCTCAAGATGCTCCACTTCTTCATCAACACAGGAATGCGTGACACTGCATATTATTGGAACGAGCTTGCCAAGTGTGTCGGAGTATATTGTGACCTCAAGCTTATCTGTCCTGAACTTGATTCGATGAACATCGGAGGAGGCTTCCCTATCAAGAACTCTCTTGCTTCCGATTTTGACTATGAGTACATGGCAGAGGAGATCATCTCGCAGATCAAGCTCATGTGTAACGCCCGCGGTGTGGCCGAGCCGAACATCTTCACAGAGTTCGGCAGCTTCACGGTCGGCGAATCCGGAGCGACCATCTTCCAGATCCTTGATATGAAGCAGCAGAATGACCGTGAGCGTTGGTATATGATCGACAGTTCATTCATGGTCACTCTTCCTGATACCTGGGGAATCAAGCAGAAATTCATCCTTCTCCCTATCAACAAGTGGAATGAGAAATATCAGCGTGTCTTCCTTGGAGGCCTCACATGCGACAGCCAGGATTATTACAATGCAGATGCACATGCAAACGCCATCTATCTTCCAATGATCAACGATGACGAGCCTCTGTATATCGGATTCTTCCATACAGGTGCATATCAGGAGTCCATTTCCGGATATGGCGGCATCCAGCACTGCCTCCAGCCTGCTCCGAAGCATATCATCATCGACAAGGACGAGAACGGAGACTACACCACTAAGCTCTTCAGCAAGGAACAGACATACAAGTCTATGCTGAAGATTCTCGGATACTAGTATGGGAGTTATATCAAACAATGAGATAAAGAGACTCAAGTCCCTGCAGCAGAAGAAGGTAAGGGACGAACTTGGAGTCTTTGTCGTTGAAGGTGAGAAGATGGTCCAGGAGGCTGTCTCCTCGCCTTTTGACGTAGAATGCATATATAGGAAGGATGAGATCGGAGAAGATGCCATGAGCCGTATCAGTTCTTTGGCAAGCCCTTCACCTTCCCTCGCGGTGGTCAGGAAACCATCTGATGCATACGTGGATGACTTGGCTGATCTTGACGGACTCCTTTCTGATGGCGGACTGTTTCTAGCGCTTGACACGATCAGGGATCCGGGCAATCTCGGCACTATCCTAAGGATTGCCGACTGGTTCGGCATCAAGGCGGTATTTGCCACACATGACACAGTGGACCTGTTCAATCCAAAGGTCGTTCAGTCTACTATGGGAGCGATATTCCGTGTAAAGATGCATTATGTAGATCTTCCGGCCTTGTCAACCAAAGTTCTTGCTTTGGGTGGAAAGATATATGGAACATTCCTTGACGGAGTGAACATCTATGAAAGAGACTTGGATAACGGATCTGAAAAGCCATCAGTGATAGTAATCGGAAATGAGTCTTCAGGCATCTCGGATGCTATTTCCGAACTGGTGAGTGACAGGCTGTATATACCGCCCTATCCTGCTGATGAGCCGGGATCGGAGTCCCTGAATGCGGCTATCGCCACAGCGATCACTGTAGCGGAGTTCAGAAGAAGGAAATAAATATGGATGGAAAAAAGGTTGTGTTGACTATATCAACACAACCTTTTTTCCATCCATCGGTCCTACCAGCACCTCTATGATCTTGCCAGGATGCATCTCCTCGGTAATAGGGATTTCCATCCATTCGAATGCATGTTCCGGAATCACGAGCTTCATTGTGACTTCCCTGTTGGAGAAGTTCGCAGCAACCAGGACGGTGTGGTCTTCAAAGTCTCTGAGGAATGCAAAATGTCTGTTCTTGTCAAATCCGTCAGAAGAGAGATTGCAGTAACACAGGTCATATGTCGTGCCCTTTGTGATTGCAAGATCCTCTGATGCAAATCTTATAGCTTCAGCAAATCTGACGAATACTTCAGCCTCTTCCCTTTTGAGTCCAGCCTTTGTCAGCTCCTTGATGTCCAATGACCTGTAGGCACCCGATCCTATGACCTTACGGAGTCTGCGGACCGATCCGACGCTCCACCAATCGAAGATTGTGGTGCGTCCGTCCTTGCCACTGAATCCTTCTTCATACATTCCTTTCTCGCCCACTTCCTCTCCGAAGTAGATCATGAACGGTGCGGTATTGAGGAAAAGTGAAACATACAACGGAGCAAACATGTTAAGTGCATCTTTTCCGAAGAAGTCTGAAGAGAAACGCTGTTCGTCATGATTCTCAAGGAAGTTGAGCATGTATGGCTGCAGGTCTGCAAGGAACTGCCAGTTCCGAGTGATGCCTGTGGCGGACTGCCACAGCTCGACAGGCATTCCGTTGTCGTCGACGTTCTTTTCAACGACGGTGCGCAGAGTGTCGTAAAGCCCCGATTTATCGTATAGATAGTCGAATCCTACGGAGCGTACATATTCATTATATAGATCTTTCTTGTATACTTCTGCTATGAAGATCACAGACGGATGTTTCTTCTTGACCTCCTTTATCAGCCATGTCATGAAACCGACAGGCACCAGCTCGACCATGTCGCAACGGAAGCCGTCTATGCCCTTGGAGGCCCAGAAATCCACGATGTCCAGCATCCTGTCCCATGTAGATGTGTGCTCATCGCCATAGTTGATCTTGACGGTTTCATACCAGTCGTTGATTCCAGGTTCCGGACTATAGCAGTTGTTGCCTGTGGCCATCGCCGGCATCTCGTGGTATGGTTCCATTCCTTTCGGACAAGGTGTGGGAAGCTTCAGTTCTGTGCCCGGGTAATAGAAGAAATCATTTTCAGCCTTCCAGTGTACGGTCTTGTCGTCCTCAGCTCCGAGCATGGGATGCCCTTGCGACGGGCTTGTCTTGCCGTAGTCGCGGGCCACATGATTGGGCACGAAGTCAATGATGACCTTCAGGCCCGCCTCGTGAGTCCTATTGACGAGTTCCTCGAACTCAGCCATTCTGTCTGACGGATTGTCGGCAAGATATGGGTTTACGTCATAGTAGTCGCAGATGGCGTATGGTGAACCGGCCTTGCCTTTGACGAATTGCGGATGAGAAGGAATGCACCCTTCTTCTGTGCTTTGGGTGGAATGTCTGATGATTCCTGTATACCAGACATGGCTGCATCCGAGCCATTTCAGGTATTCAAGTGTGTCAGTGTTGATGTCGGAGAATTTTCCTGTGCCGTTGTCGCCAAGGTTTCCGTTCTTCTTTGGTCTTTGTGTTTCGTTGCCCCACAGTCTCGGGAGCATCTGGTAGATTATAGGTTTATCCATTTATAAATGCAGTTTTGTAAGCGAACCGTCTGGATTAATCAAATAAAGTGCCTGGTTGGTGGTCGGAGATTTCAATCCTCCCAATTCGCTTATATATGGGCCGGTTTTGACATAGTTCAGACAGTTCAGGTCAAATGACTCAGGAACTGTTTCCCTTCCAGAATACCACGCAGTGCGCAGATGAGGGAACTCGGCCTTGATCCATTTGGAGAGTCTTTCCACTTCAGAAGGCTCGGCATCTCCTCCCATGAAGCAGAAGCAGGTTATTGCAGATGCGTATTTTCCGATGAGGGCTCTCAGCATCTGTTCGGTCATATCTTCTCCCTCATCATCCCACAGCCATGGGCTGTGGCAGCCGGGGCATCTGTTGGGACAGCACGAAATATTGACTGCCAGGGTGATCTCATCCGGGATCTCCTGGCAGACAATATCGTAACTGTAGCATTTCAGCATCAGCACTTCGGCTTTTCCTCGTTGCGGTGGTAGAAGCGTCTTGCCGCCTCTTCCTGGCGCGCCATCGAGAAGTTGCTTACACGCTTCATATATCCGATGATACGTGTGAGGTAGTCTATGTCTGTACTGTGACACTCTGGGCATTCCTTGAGGTAATGCTTGCTGATGTGTCCGCACTTGTTGCAGATCGTGTTAGGAATGTTGAATGTGAAGTAGTTACATCCTTCCTGTGCTGCTACACGCAAGAGCTGTGAGTACTGAGCTTTCGACAGATGCTCCTCGAGATTGAGGTGAAGAGCCGAACCTCCGGTGAGATGCTCGATGTACTTGCGGCCGTGCAGGCGCATCTTGTCGATGATGTTGAGAGACTTGTCTTCCACGATGTAGAAATAGCTGTTGTAGCAGTCGCGTGGAACAGCATAGCCGTCTTCCCTATCCCATTTTGCGTGCTTCACGCCCACATTCTCGGCAGGAATCATCTCGCAGTTGAAGAGGGTTGTCTTCGTGCGGTACTTCTTGTTGTATTCCTCTATGAGTCCGAGAGTATTCTGCACGAACTCCACGTATGCAGGGTTGTCGTTGATCTCGATGCCGAGGAATTCTGCCGCCTCCACGAGACCGTTGATGCCGACTGTAAGATACTGGCGGCCGATGTTGATGAATCCTGCATCGAAGAGCGGAAGCATGCCCTGCTCCTTGAGAGCCTTGAGGTTCTCGTCATATGCAAGCTGCACCTTATGTACGAGGTCTACAACCTCTGCGAGGTATGTCATGTAGTCCCTTCCGTTCTTTACAGCATACTGGATGCAGCGGTTAAGGTTGATGGTGAGCACGCTCTTTGAGCCTGTTGACACTCCGCCGGCTCCGAGTGTATAGCTGAATCCGTTATCCTGGATCTCGTTGCGCAGGCGGCAGCATGAAGCAAGCGAGTCTGCGTTGTCGCTCATGTATGTGAAGAATGAATGTCCTTCAGAATACATCTCTGCAGTGAAGTCTCCCCACTCCTTGTCCTTGACTTCATTATTCTCAGTGAGAAGGGCCATCGTCTCCACAGGGAATGTGAGAGGAGTCTTGAGTCTTTCAGCATTGAACCACTTCATGAATCTCTTCTGGAGCCATGAGAGACCCTCCCAATCCGGCTTTGAACCGTCTGGGAAACGGAATTCTCCGAAGATGCTCTCGAAGTAGTTCTTGTCATAGTATGATATGTTCCAGAACACTGCCTGGAAGTTTCTTGCACCTGTAGGCTGGTTGATGGAGTATACGATCTGTTCGAAGCAGTCTGTGATGATCTTGTCGATCGTACGCTTCTTTACAGACATGTCTGCCTGTCTGTCAGGGTTCTTGTAGTAGTCAAGACCATATTCCTTGCCTATGAAGTAGTTCATGTACATGAGGAATTCCGGCGTAGCGCATGCGCCGCTGAGCATGCTGGATACCATGAACACGAGGTTGATGAATCCACCGCAGAATGACTTGAGGTTTGTCGGGCCTATTGAGTTTCCACCGATAGGCTTTGTGCCCTCGAGCAGCCAAGGGTACATTGTGATGCTGGCGCAGTAGTTTGCCAGAGAGGTCTCGTCATTTTTGTATATGTGGTGGTTCTTGAGCAGTCTTATATATTTGTCTGACAGTTCTTTGCCATACATCTTCTTAAGTCTGTCCGTGAGGATGCGACGGTTGAGTCTGATGAAATTCTTCTTCGGAAGTTCACCGATGAGGGTGGCAAGGTTCTTCTTCTCGATGTTTGCGTTTGCATCATACTTGCTGCCGGTCGCCGCATTCTCTGCCTGGCAATACTGAATGAGGAAGTCAAGGTGGTCACGGACCTCGCGGTCCTCGCTATGCCTCTGGCGATAGAGCATGAATGACTTGGCGACAGTGAAATACTGCTCTGCCATGAGTCCGATCTCTACCTGGTTCTGAATTTCCTCCACATGCATGCCTTCTGTGATGCGTACATGAGAAAGGATGTTTACGAGGTCTTCCTCTGTAGCGAATGCTCCTACCGAAAGGAATGCCTTCCTGATTGCATTCTTTATCTTCTCTACGGAAAACGCCTTTCTTTTTCCGTCTCTCTTGATGATGGTGATTTCTGCGCTGCTCATATTCTAAGGTTATAGTCTTGTGTATAGGTTTGCGAAGTTATGCAATAATTCACTCATCAAAATCCAAATCCATTTATAGTTATCAACATAGTTTTTAACAAACGCAAAAAGAGCAGCCTGAGCTGCTCTTTTTGCTGATATTTAATATGAAAATTATTTGCTGAACTGTGCTCTGAGAACCTCGTTCTTTGCATCTGCGTCAGCACCCTTGATGCCGAAGTAGAACTTGATCTTAGGCTCGGTACCAGAAGGACGGACTGTAACGACATCACCGGCCTCATTATAGAACTGAAGAACGTTGGAAGCAGGAAGACCTGTCTCCTCAGGCTTGGTATAGTCAATCACCTTGATCACAGGTGAACCTGCAAGCTCTGCAGGAGGATTCTGACGATAGTCGACCATCATCTGAGCGATCTCCTCAAGACCTGCCTTGCCCTTCTTGGTTACTGAGATGAGAGACTCCTTGTAATAGCCGAACTCAGCATAGATGTCCTGAAGGAGCTGGTAGAGGGTCTTGCCCTGCGCTGCCGCCCAAGCCGCACACTCTGCAACGAATGCGCATGAGATAGGAGCGTCCTTGTCGCGGACAAATTCACCTACGTTGAATCCGTAGCTCTCCTCTCCTCCGCATACGAATGTGGTCTCGCCTTCGTTCTTCTTGATTACGTCGGCAATCCACTTGAAGCCTGTGAGGACATTGTAGACCTTGACGCCGTACTTCTCAGCGATTGCACGCATGAGCTCTGTAGTCACGATGGTCTTCACGATGTACTGCTTGCCGTCGAGCTTTCCGAGCTCTGACCAGCGGCGGAGAATATAATATGTAAGGATCGAACCTGTCTGGTTTCCGTTGAGAAGGACCATCTTGCCTTCGTTGTCGCGTACTGCGATGCCGATGCGGTCTGCATCAGGGTCGGTCGCCATCACGAGGTCTGCGCCCTCTCTGTCAGCCACTGCGACAGCCATTGCAAGGGCTGAAGGCTCCTCTGGATTCGGTGACATCACTGTAGGGAAGTTTCCGTCAACCACGTCCTGCTCCGGAACATGATATATGTTCTCGAATCCGAGCTTGTTCAGGAACTCTGGGACGATCTCCACACCTGATCCGTGGATCGGAGTATAGACGATCTTGATATCCTTGTGTGCTGCTACGGCTTCAGGAGAAAGCATGAGAGTTGAAACAGAATTGAGATATGCCTCGTCCATTTCATGTCCCATCACTTCGATAGGAGCCGCGCCTTCGCCTGGCTCGAATTTAACCATTGACGGGTCTGTGATCTTTGCAACCTCAGCAACGATGTCCTTGTCCACTGGAGAAGTAACCTGCGCTCCGTCGCTCCAGAACACCTTGTATCCGTTGTATTCCTTAGGATTGTGGGAAGCAGTGATCATGATGCCGGCTGTAGCCTTCTTCGCTCTTACCGAATAGCTCATGAGGGCGATTGGATGCAGCTTGTTGAAGATGTACACGTGAATGCCGTTAGCTGCAAGCACGTTTGCTGCAATCTGAGCGAATTCAGGGCTGTTGTTGCGACTGTCAAACGAGATGCACACGCTGAGCGGTCCCTCGCAGTTTGCCTTCATGTAGTTGGCAAGACCCTGAGTGGCCATTCCTACGGTGTACTTGTTCATCCTGTTTGTACCTACGCCCATGATTCCTCTAAGTCCGCCTGTGCCGAATTCGAGGTTTCTGTAGAATGCGTCTTCCAGTCCGACAGGGTCGTTCTGCTGAAGCTCGCGGATCTGTGCCTTTGTAGCTTCGTCGAAGTTTCCCTCGAGCCAGCTGTTGACAACTTGCATGTAGCTTGTTTCCATATAAGTATAAGATTAGATATTGTTCTTCTCGATATCCTTGAAATATCTGTAGGTGTTCACCTTCAGCTCGCCTACTGCTAGCTCGTCTGCAACGATGATTCCGTGCGGATGTGCCTGAAGAGCGGAGAGTGTGCACTTGTGAGAATATGCTCCTTCGATTGCCTCCCTGAGTGCGTTTGCCTTCTTGTGTCCGAATGCGAGCACGAGCACTTCCTTTGCGTCCATCACTGTGCCTACGCCTACTGTGAGTGCTGTCGTAGGGACCTTGCTGATGTCACCGTCGAAGAAACGTGAATTGACGAGGATTGTGTCGTATGTGAGGCTCTTTACTCTTGTACGTGAAACAAGTGATGAGAAAGGCTCGTTGAATGCGAGATGGCCGTCCTCGCCGACGCCTCCCATGAAGAGGTCGATGCCGCCTGCAGCGACGATCTTTGCCTCGTATGCGGCGCACTCGGCTGCGAGGTCCTCTGCATTTCCGTTAAGGATGTTGATGTTCTCCTTCGGCACGTCCACATGGTCGAAGAAGTTTCTTGCCATAAATGAGTGGTAGCTCTCAGGATGCTCCTCAGGAAGACCTACATACTCGTCCATGTTGAATGTGATCACATTCTTGAACGACACCTCTCCTGCCTTATACATGCGGATAAGCTCCTGATATGTAGCTATCGGTGTGCCTCCGGTCGGAAGTCCGAGCACGAAAGGCTTGTCGGTTACTGCGGCCTTGGCCTTGATTCTTGAAACGATGTAGCGCGCTGCCCAAAGTGAGCCTTTGGCGCTGTCCTGGTTGATGATGAGTCTCATTTATTGCTTATATTAAAATAGTTTCACAAATACTTCTATTGCCTGATACTCGGCCATGCCGAGATCGTTGTATAGGCGTGCAGTGTTTTCAGTTCTCTCCTCTGCCCTCTGCCAGAACTCGCGTGGGTCTTCGCCTGGGAAAGGAACGATATCCTTCTGCGAGAGATGGCGGTAGATGGCATGTCTCTTCTTGATCACTTCCTGTGGGCTGAGCGGAACAGCCATATCTACCTTTCCGAGCTCCCATTCCATCCATGCTCCTCTGTAAAGCCAGACATGACATTCCTTGAGCCATGCCTCGCCCTGAAGCTGGTTGATTGCCTCGAGAACGGCCTCTGTACATACACGATGTGTGCCATGAGGGTCTGCAAGGTCACCGGCAAGGTATATCTGGTGCGGCTGGACTTCCTGAAGAAGCTTGATGATGATGTCGATGTCTGCCTGGGTACGCTCGCCCTTCTTGATTCCTCCGGTCTCATAGAACGGAAGGTTAAGGAAGTGACAGTTTGTCTGATCGTTCAGGCCGAATGAGCGGACAGCGCTCTTGGCCTCTGCGCGGCGGATGGCTCCCTTGAGATTGAGAAGAGCTCTCGGCTCAGGCTGTCCTGGCTTCTTGGATGCGATGATCTCCTTCACTTCGTCAAATCTGTCGCCGAAACCAAGCTCGCGCGCTGTGTCCATGTGCTGAAGAACCACATCGTCGTGAACCGCAACGTTTCCTGAAGTCTCATAAGCGACGTGAACGTCGTGTCCCTGCTCCGCAAGGCGGATGAATGTACCTCCCATGGAGATGACATCGTCGTCCGGATGTGGAGAGAAGATCACCACCCTCTTAGGGAAAGGATTTGATGGCACAGGCCTTGTGCTGTCGTCAGCATTAGGCTTTCCTCCCGGCCATCCTGAAATTGTATGCTGAAGGTCGTTGAATACCTTTATGTTTATCTGGCTGTATGGTCCGTGCAGCTCGAGAAGTTCTCCCAGTCCGTATGACAGGTAGTCTTTCTGAGTGAGCTTGAGTATCGGCTTATGTACCTTTTCGCAGAGCCATACCACTGCTTTACGTATGAATTTAGGTGTCCATTCACAAGGACCTACAAGCCAAGGTGCTACATTTCTTGTAAGCAATGATGCTGAATTGTCATCGACATAGAATGTGATGTTCTCGTGTCGCTGAAGAAGAGATGCAGGACAATCCGGATTCATTTCGTCCTCTACAATGCTCTTAACGACCTGAGCCTTGTCCTCTCCCCATGCTATGAAGTGGATCTTCTTTGCGCTCATCATGGTGGAAATACCCATTGCAATGGCCTTGTCAGGTGTCTCGGAAATATTGTCTGCGAAATTCTTTGCCTGTCTCTTTCTTGAACCGTAAGGAAGGAGAACTGTTCTGGTGCGGCTCTTCTCTGATGCAGAGAACTCGTTGAAGCCGACCTGTCCCTTGTCTCCTGTTCCAAGGATCAGCAGGTCAAGGCCAGTAGCCATCTCGTCATATCTCGCACAGAATTCAGTCACGAAAGTGCTGTCGTGTGTCTCTGTGAGCTTCGGAACATGTACGTTCTCCGGCTTTACATCGATATGTGCAATAAGATCAGCGTAAAGTCTTCTGTTGCGGCTGTATTCATCGGCCGGTGCAGGATAGTATTCGTCTATGCTGAAGATTTCGACATCCTTGAATGATACTCTGCCAGCCTTATGGCGTGATACAAGAGCTTTGTAGAGAGACAATGGCGAGGTTCCAGTCGTGAGTCCGAGCCTGAAAACTCCGTTGTTCTCATTGATTGCTTCAACAATCTTGTCGGCCAGGCGCTCGCTGGCAGCCTCTTCATCTTCAAAAATGTGGGCAGGAATTCTCTCGAATGTATGCTTTATGCCGTTTGGCAATCCGGCCTCGATGAGGCCGCCGTCCTTGGGTAAAGTGAACTTCTTCATAACAAATCTAAATGTTTAACACCATTTGACAAAATTAGGCATTTTTCCTATAAAATTAAAATTTTTTAAAAATATAATGCCTGTTGGACGGAAATTTGCAAAATTGGCTTCAACTGAATACATATATTCACCTCAAAAAATTAATGGTTATGGCTGTTAAATTCTACAAATGCCGCCATTGCGGCAACGTGATCGTGAAGTTCTACGATTCGAAAGTCCCTGTAGTCTGCTGTGGAGAAAAGATGCAGGAGCTTGTTCCTGCTACTGAAGATGCCGGCAGCGAAAAGCATCTGCCTGTGGTCACACATCTTGATGACTGCAAGATCAGGATCGATGTCGGGAGCATTCCGCATCCTATGACGCCGGAACACCACATAGTATTCATATATGTTGAGCTTGAGAACGGAGGCATCCGCATCGATCTCAAGGATGTTCCGGAAGCTGTGGTATGCATATGTCCGGCAAAGCCTGTCGCAGTCTACGAATACTGCAACATCCACGGACTCTGGAAGACAGAGATTGTTTAAATTGCAGAAATCAGAGCGTCGACGGCCTCATCTGTTGTCGCCCAGCTTGTGCAGAAGCGGACAGCGGTATGAGTGTCGTCGATCTTTTGCCATATAGAGAACAGGAAGTTCTCAGACAGATGTCTCATGGTCTCGTTGTCCAGGATAGGAAACTGCTGGTTGGAAGGACTTTGCACAAGCATTTCAAATCCCTTGGCCATGAATGCATCTCTTATCTTGAGAGCCTGCCTTATGGCGTGCTCGGAGATCTTGAAGTATAAGCCATCTTCAAAAAGAGTGAGGAACTGTATGCCGAGGAGGCGGCCCTTGGCAAGCATTCCGCCATTCTGCTTGATGAAGTATCTGAAGTCCTTCTTCAAGGATCCGTTAGTTATGACGACTGCTTCACCGAAAAGCGCGCCCTGCTTGGTGCCTCCGAGATAGAAGACGTCTGCGATATTTGCAATGTCCTGAAGGGTCACATCGCATCCTTCCGATGCCAGTCCATACCCCATTCTGGCGCCGTCAATGAAAAGAGGAAGTCCATACTCTTTACAAACAGAGCTGATTGCTTTCAACTGTTCGAGAGTGTATATAGTGCCCAGTTCCGAAGAAAAAGAAATGTATACCATGCCCGGCTGCACGGTGTGCTCCGGACCGTCTTCCGCATAATGCAGTTCCATTGCTTTCCGTATCTGCTCTGCGCCAAGAAGCCCGTTTTCTGCTTCGATTGCGAGGACCTTGTGACCTCCATGTTCTATTGCGCCTGTCTCATGGACATTTATGTGTCCTGTTGAAGCGCATAATACGCCCTGATGCGGACGGAGGATTGATGATATCACTGTCGCATTTGCCTGCGTGCCGCCGGTCAGGAAATGCACATCAGCGTCATTTCTGCCGATGACTTTGCGGATGGCTTCACGCGCTGCTGCGCAATAATGGTCTTCGCCGTATCCTACGGTCTGCTCAAGATTTGTTTCGAGGAGTCTCTCCATGATCCGAGGGTGAGCTCCTTCGTTATAATCGCACTGGAACTGGTACATATGGATTTAAATGTGTTTGATTACTTTGCAGGGATTACCGACAGCAACCGTGTCGCTTGGAATGTCCTTTGTCACTACCGAGCCGGCTCCGATGGTTACATTGTCCCCTATCGTCACGCCCGGAAGGATCGTCACGCTTCCTCCGATCCATACGTTGTCTCCGATGGTGACCGGCTCAGCCCATTCTTCACGGGTGTTTCTCTCGGTCGGATCTGTGCTGTGGCACGCTGTGTATATGCTTACGTTCGGTCCTATGAAGCAGTCGTCTCCTATCGTGACCGGAGCCTCATCCAGAATCGTGAGATTGAAATTCGCGAAAAAGCGTCTGCCTACGCAGATCTGCTTTCCGTAATCACAGTAAAACGGCTGATTGATAATGACTTCATCATCTTCGATGTGTCCCAGAAGACCCTTGAGGATTTCCAACCTTTTCCGGGTTTCTGAAGGACGCAGTGAATTATAGTCATGGATTATCTCCTTGACCGCATTCAGCTCTTCGAGCAGTTCCCTGTCTACGGCTGAATACACCTGTCCGGCCAGCATCTTTTCTTTTTCTGTCATATCTTTGACTTGATCGGTTTTAACAAAGTTACGGAAAAATATAGTATATTAGCACAATTAATTCATACTAATATAAAAATGAAAAGAATTCTTTCCATCATCGCATGCCTTGGCTTTGTTGCCTGCGCATCGCAGAACGACGGTCTGGTCGACCGAATGACACATGATCCAAACAGCACCAATACGGAGACCATCCTCCATGTATGGAGCTGGAACTTCCCAACTATCGCAGAGAACATGAAGCAGATTGCTGATGCCGGCTTCACCATGCTGCAGACCTCTCCTGTCAATGCATGCTTCAGCCCTGAAGGCGGAAACATCAAGATCCTCGACGAGAAGGAGGGAAACTGGTATCATTATTATCAGCCCACCGATTGGACAGTAGGAAACAATATCGTCGGAACAGAAGAAGAGATGAAGGCGATGCTGGACTCTGCAAAGAAATACGATATCAGAGTCCTCGTGGATGTTCTTCCGAACCATACTGCTTTCAACATCGACCTTGTCACAGACGAGTTCTATGAGGCTGTCGGCGGACGTGAGAAGATGTTCCACAGCAAGGGACTTCAGGGCATCGGAGACTATAACGACCGCACAGAGTGTACTCTTCAGGGCGTCGGCGGACTTCCTGATGTAAACACTGAGAATCCTCTCTTCCAGAAATACTACATGCAGTTTGTAAACAAGCTCATAGAGATGGGTGTACGCGGATTCCGTTATGACACAGCGAAGCATATCGGCGTGCATTCAGACCCTCTTGACACAGAAGCAGGTGTTACAGAAAACGACTTCTGGGATGTTGCAACAGGCCGCAAGGAAGTGCTTGGAGTGTCACTCTGCATTCCATATGACAGCCTCTTCGTGTATGGCGAGGTTCTTCAGGACAGAAACGTTCCCGAGGAAGAGTATGCAGGCTACTTCGGCCAGACAGCTTCAAGCTATGGACATGTCCTCCGCGAGGTTCTCTGGAAGAGAAGCGCCAAGGACCATGACCTGCTTTCATGGTATCACAGGGCTGCTCCGGAATACCTTACAACATGGGTTGAGAGCCACGACACATATTGCAATGCAAATGAGAGCGCAGGCCTTACCGATGCTCAGATCCGCACAGGATGGGTGTTCCTTACTGCCCGCCAGAACGGTACTCCGCTCTTCTACAGCCGCCCTATGAATTCGACACGCGAGAATTACTTCGGTGACAACCTCCTTGGAGCACGTGGAAATGACGAATTCTTCCACCCTGAGGTTGTGGCCGTGAACAAGTTCCGCCAGGCGATGGCCGGTCAGCTTGAGGACATAAGGATTTCAGAGGATGGCGAAGTCATCATTGTCAATCGTGGCGACAAGGGTGCAGCTGTCATCAATTTCGCTCTTGAGGCAAATCCTGTAGAACTTCCTACTGCACTTCCTGACGGTGAGTACAAGGATGAAGTATATGGCACTGCATTCACAGTAGAGGCAGGCGTCCTCAAGGGTACTGCACAGCCTGAGACTACATATATCATTCGCTAAATAACCAAGACTACTATGAAAAAGACTCTTCTTATGGCATTCGTTGCCATTATCATGACAGCATGCGCCTCACAGCAGGAAAGCGCATGGGTGAAGGTTGAAGGAAACAAGTTCATTGACCCTCAAGGAAATGAACTCATCTTCCGAGGCCTGTGCTTCTCGGATCCAGTCAAACTTGTTGCTGAAGGTCAGTGGACAGAGAGATATTTTGCCGAGGCAGCTGACTGGGGAGCAAACGTTGTACGCTTTGCAGTTCATCCTGCAAACATCAACAGAATGGGCTGGGATGCCGCCTTCGAGGCTATGGACCAGGGAATCGAATGGGCGAAGAAACATGGCATGTATGTCATCATGGACTGGCATTCGATAGGTAACCTCAAGGATGCAAAGTTTACAAACCCTATGTACAATACAGACCTTGATGAAACCTTCAAGTTCTGGCGTACGGTGGCTCAGAGGTATAAGGACGAGCCGACAGTTGCATTATATGAAGTGTTCAATGAGCCGACTGTGACAGCACCTGACACCGGAGAATGCACATGGGAAGAGTGGAAAGGCATACAGGAGCAGATCATCGACACCATCCGCGTTTACAATCCTCATGCTGTCTGCCTCTGCGCAGGCTTCAACTGGGCGTATGATCTGACTCCGGTTGCAACGGCTCCGATCGATCGTCCGAATGTCGCATATGTGTCACATCCATATCCGATGAAGCGCGAACAGCCTTGGGAGGAGCAGTGGGAAGCTGACTTCGGCTTCGTTGCTGATAAATATCCGGTGATCTGCACAGAGATCGGATTCTGCCTTGAAAACGAAAAAGGGGCCCACATACCTGTGATATCTACTGATGTATATGGCGAGCATATCACCAGGTACTTTGAGAAGAAAGGCATTTCGTTCACCGTGTGGTGCTTTGATGTTGACTGGTCACCAACGCTGATAGAGGACTGGGAGACATTCACACCGACAACCCAGGGACGCTTCTTCAAGGAGTATCTTCAGAGCAATTAAAACAAAAAGAGCCGCTGCTGCAGCGGCTCTTCTTTTTTAGTGACAATCGTGATGGTCACACACTTCCCCATTGTCTTTGACAAGTCCTGCCAGATATGACCTGACCAGTTCTTCGACATCTCCGCTGCAACCTCTGATCACCTCAATGCGCTGGGCTTCAAGCACATTCTTGGCGCCTTGTCCCATGTTGCCTGCCAGCATTACTGTGACACCCATCTCCCTGAGGACCGGAGCGATGCCGCTTTTGCATCCGCAGCCCTCCGGTGATGCCAATTTGCTGGATCCAGTAATATTTCCGTCGATCACGTCGAAAATCGTATAATATGCGCAGTGACCGAAGTGGTCATCTACGCGTCCTTCTCTTGTTGGTACTGCTATCTTCATTTCTATTCAATTTTCCTGCAAAGTTAGGCATAATTTGCATTCATGTGTAAAGATATTTCGGACAAGTGTAAATTTTCTTTACAACAAGCAATATCTGCTATTTATTGTAATATATTGAATCACAATATGTTATATATCTTGGCATGCCTGATGTTACATCTTGGCACGTATGAAAATGACAATTATATAATATGAATATCATCAGAAAAATCACAAGTCTTGTTGCCGCGCTTGGATGCGCCGCGCTTTCGTATGGCCAGGAAATCATGACCCTTGAAGACGCTATACATACGGCAAGGCACAACTCTGTGGAAGCCCTGGAGGCCCGTCAGGCTTTCATCTCAACTTATTGGGCATACAGGTCCTATAAGGCAAGCAGGCTCCCTTCGTTGTATTTTGAAGGCGACGTCATGCAGTTTGACCGTTCCCTCTCCCTGCTTCAGAGTCCTGAGGACGGCTCGCTGAACTATGTCAGTTCCAACTACCTTCAGAACAGGCTTGGACTGAAGATGAAGCAGAACATAACTTTCACAGGCGGTGTGCTTACAGTACTCTCAGATCTCAGCCGTGTAGACCAGTTCAACAGCAACAAGGGCCATGCCTGGTATTCTAGACCGATCACCGTTGAATATTACCAGCCGCTCTTCAACTACAACCAGTTCAAATGGGACAAGAAGATCGAGCCGAAGGCATACGAAAAGGGCAAGAGGGATTATCTGGAAACCATGGAAGGCATTACTATCAATGTAGTATATGCATATCATAATCTCCTCCTTGCAAAGATGAACAACGACATCAGCCAGAGCAACTATGAGAATTCCGGGAACATGCTCAGGATCGCCAAGGAAAGGCTCCAGCTGGGCAGCGTGACCAAGGCTGAGTACCTGCAACTTGAACTTCGCATGCTCAACGACAGCATCGCCATAAATGAAACAGCGGTGCAGGTGCGTGAGGCTCAGATGGTGCTCAATTCCCTCCTCGGTTATGATGAGTCATTCGAGATCATTCCGGACATAGGCACATATCTGCCGGACATCCAGATGGATTATGACCTTGTGATGGAGAAGTCCATGGAGAATTCAAGTTTCAGTCTCAATAACGAACTGAATCTGCTTTATGCTGAATCGAATGTGGAACAAGCAAAAGCATCGCGAGGCTACTCGTTCACACTTAATGCGCGCTTTGGTCTCTCGCAGACCGGTCCGACATTACCTCAGGCATACAAGAACCTCCTCGATCAGGAAACTGTCGGCATTACCTTCAGCATACCGATCTTCGATTGGGGCCTCGGCAAGGGAAAGGTGCAGAAGGCGAAGGCGGCCCAGGAAGTGGTGAAGGCTCAGGTGCGTCAGTATGAGAATGACTTCAGAAGGCAGATGTTCACCGCTGTAAGCCAGTTCAATAATCAGAGGCAGCAGTGTCTTGTGTCTGAGAAGGCCATGAAAGTCGCTTCGGAGAGGTACGAGCTCACCATGCACCGCTTCCGTGAGGGAAACGCCACTGTGACCGACCTGAACATGGCCCAGACTGAAAACGACAGTGCGATGCGACAATACATCAGCGACGTAAGCAACTTCTGGACATTCTATTACAGTCTCCGTCAGTACACTCTGTATGATTTCATAAACGGAACCGACCTTGAAATCGATGTAAATGAAATGATATTATAACTTATGGATAGAACTATTGAAAAGAAAAAAGGCATAGCCCTGGCATTCACCAGGAAGGCTCTCCCCTATTGGTTTGGAGGATTCATGGCCATATTCATCCTGTGGCTCATATTCCGGGATGATTCAAGTACACTTCGTGTCAATCAAGAAACACTTTCGATAAGCGAGGTACGCGCCGGCGAATTCAATGACTATATACGCATCAGCGGTCAGGTTCACCCTATGACCACTATTCAGGTGAGCCCGCGCGAGGCCGGCATTGTCGAAGAAATCGTCATCGAGGAAGGCACGCAGGTAAAGGCCGGCGATGTCATTATCCGCCTCAGCAATGATGACCTTGACCTGGAGATTCTCAATTCCGAGGCGAATCTTGCAGAGAAGGAGAATGCCCTGCGAAACACCATGATCCAGATGGAGCAGGAGAAGATGCAGCTCAGCCTGAACATACTCGAGCTTGAGACTGAGGTGAAAAGGAAAGGTCGCGCACTGGAGTCGCAGAAGCGTCTTTTCGACGACGGACTGATCGGCAAGGAGGAATATCTGCGTTCAGAAGAGGACTATACACTGTTTTGCAAGAAGCTGGAGGTCACTATAGCCAGAGCAGAGCAGGACAGCATGTACAGAGAGGTGCAGATCAGGCAGATGGAGGAAAGCCTTAAGAATATGAAGATAAACATGCAGAGGATACGCAACAGAAAGGCGAATCTTGACGTGAAGGCGCCGATCGACGGAGAGCTCGGACTGATCGAAGTCGGTCTCGGAGAGTCTGTCGGAAGCGGAATGAAGATCGGCCAGATCAATGCGGTCGGCAGCTATAAGATTGAAGCTCAGATTGACGAGCATTATATCGACAGGGTCAGCGCCGGGCTGACAGCCACATTCGAACGTCAGAACGAGACTTTCGATGCAGTCATCAGGAAAGTCTATCCTGAGGTTCGTGGGGGCAAGTTCCAGGCTGACTTCAAGTTCAGCGGAGAGCAGCCTGTCAATATCCGCACAGGTCAGACATACTATCTCAATCTTCAGCTCGGCCAGCCGGAGAAGGCCATCCTGATTCCACGCGGCACATTCTACCAGAAGACAGGAGGAAAGTGGATATATGTAGTGTCGCCTGAAGGAGGAAAGGCAATGAAGCGCGAAATCCGCATCGGCCGTCAGAATCCTCAGTTCTATGAGGTGCTTGAAGGATTGGAAGCCGGAGAAAAAGTGATAACTTCGGGCTATGACAATTTTGGAGATAATGAGGTGCTGGTATTTTAACGAGATTGCCGATCAAGCCGGCAATGACGCCCACGTCATCTCCGACATGGTCGGGAGATCTCACCCTAACGTTATCCCCGACATGATCGGGGATCTAAAACCATAATTTATGAAACTGAAGGAAACAATAATAAAGGCGTTGTCTCTCGGTACGGGAGTGGCCATCGGTCTGATTCTGATAGCGAAGGTGTGCTATGAGATGAGTTATGACACCTGCTATGCTGATTACGATCAGATATACCAGATACGCACTGTATATACACAGCACGGCGAGGACAGGGACTTCCCGCATATTTCGGGAGCCATCGCTCCGGGATTCAAGGAGTACGTGCCTGGTGTGGAAGTGGCTACAAGATGGACGTTCATCTTCAACAGCGACAAGTTCATCGACGAGCAGAAGAATGTCATCAACGGAGAATGTATTGTTGCTGACACAAGCTTCTTTGATGTCTTCAACACAGAGATACTCTCCGGCGATCCAAAGGAGGCATTCACGAAAATCGCAGTGGCGATGGTATCCGAGTCCTTTGCCGAGAAACTCGGCGGAGTGTCAGAGGCTGTCGGTCAGACCATATACAACGAGGAGATGCCGAACTTTAAGGTCGAGATCGGCGGTGTATTCAAGGACTTCCCGCATCACAGTTCTATCAAGAACGACGTGATCATATCTATGGCCAGCCTTGTCGCATCCTCTACTGAGAACTGGTTCGGAAACGACCGTTACAGAGGATATGTAAGACTGTCAGAAGGCACCGACCCGGACATGCTTGCTCCGTCAATCAGGCTGATGCAGGAGAAAAACTATCCTCCTGAGCTGAAGCAGATGGCGGAGACCTCAGGATTTGACATTCATTTCTTCCTTGCCCCTCTTAAGGGTGAGCACATCTCTTCTGCGAGAATGAAGAATATGATGGTCATACTGACCGTCGTAGCCATACTTCTCATCATGATTTCCCTCCTGAACTATATCCTGATGTCAGTTTCGGCGTTGGTGAAGAGATCTAAGGAGATGGGAGTACGCAAGTGCTATGGAGCAGCTGGCGCAAACATCTATGGAATTATGTTCAAGGAAGCGGCTGTTGATGTCGCGACGGCATTGGTCGTGGTTGCTGCCATAGTGCTTTCGCTCCAGACTGTCATAGAGGATATCGTCGGAGTTCCTGTCGATGCACTTCTTGTAAGAGGAACATATATGACAGTTGTAGGAGTCATACTGGCTGTATTCTTCATTGCGGCGCTTGTGCCGGGCTATCTCTATTCGAAGATTCCTGCCGGAGCGGCCATCAGAAACTATCGTGAAAACAAGAAGATATGGAAACTGGGACTCCTGTTCATCCAGACCGGAATATGCGCGCTTCTGCTCACATTGATGGGTGTGATCTCCGCGCAGTACAACAAGGCCGTGAATGACAAGCCCGGATATGAATACGATGATCTTCTCTGGACAGTACTTACCGGAACAGACAGAAGCGTTCATCAGGGAATAATGAATGACCTCAAGCTGGTTCCCGGAGTGCTTGACGTCCAGGTATCTTATACTCTTCCTCTCGATTCGTCATCAGGAAACAA
>JAFUJQ010000076.1 GCA_017473705.1 Bacteroidales bacterium
ATGCTTGCGCGTGACCAAGTCTTGACAACCTCTTTCTTCATGCTACCCTCATTCATAGCAAGAATTCTTTTTTCAAGGGCTTCCTGAATATAAGGACCTTTTCTTAATGAACGACTCATAATCTCTTAATTTATTCCGTTACTTTTTCCTTCTTTCAATGATAAACTTGTTTGAAGTCGCCTTAGGATTACGAGTCTTATAGCCCTTAGCTGGCAGACCCTTGCGTGAACGTGGATGTCCTCCTGATGCGCGTCCTTCACCACCACCCATAGGGTGATCTACCGGGTTCATAACAACACCACGGTTGCGAGGGCGGCGTCCGAGCCATCTCCTGCGTCCAGCCTTTCCGTGTGACTCCAGGTTGTGGTCTGGATTTGATACAGTTCCAACTGTTGCGCGGCAAGTTACGAGAACCATTCTTGTCTCACCTGAAGGGAGGCGAAGAATTGCGTGGTTGCCCTCACGAGCTGCGAGCTGAGCGTATGTTCCTGCAGAACGTGCCATTGCAGCACCCTGACCAGGACGAAGCTCGATGTTGTGAACAAGTGTACCGAGCGGAATCTCTGAGAGAAGAAGAGTGTTACCTACCTCAGGAGCAACACCTGCACCTGAAGCGATTTCCTGTCCTACCTTCAGTCCGTTAGGAGCGATGATGTATCTCTTTTCACCATCTGCGTACTGTACCAGTGCGATACGTGCGCTGCGGTTTGGATCGTACTCGATTGTGAGCACTGTTGCTGTGCACTCATCCTTGTCGCGGAGGAAGTCGATCACACGATACATTCTCTTGTGACCGCCACCGATGTAACGCATTGTCATCTTACCCTGATTGTTACGTCCACCAGACTTCTTGAGTGGCTCAAGGAGGGACTTCTCAGGTCTCTTTGCGGTAATGTCGTCAAAAGCACTGATTACCTTATTTCTCTGTCCGGGAGTTACCGGTTTGAATTTTCTTACTGCCATTGCCTTATTACCTTAAATGTTTGCGTAAAAATCAATCTTATCCTCGCCCGCAAGTGTCACATAAGCTTTCTTATAGTGATTTGTGCGGCCCTTAAGCATACCAGCCTTGGTATAGCGAGCCTTTCTCTTTCCGTGGTAGTTTACAGTGTTTACGTCTGCAACTGTCACGTTGTATGCCTGCTCTACCGCAGCCTTGATCTCGAGCTTGTTGGCCTCGCGGTCAACAATGAATCCGTAACGGTTCAACTTTTCGCCCTGAACCGTCAACTTCTCAGTTACTATTGGCTTAATTAAAATTCCCATTTCTCAATCTGTTTATCGTCTGATTCTTGAAGCGAGGATATCCTGTACACCATCAACGAGTACGAGTGAACATGCGTTCATGATCGCGTAAGTGTTGAGCTCGTCTACAGTGATTACTCTAACCTCAGGAAGGTTGCGAGACGAAAGGTAAATATTTGAAGAATTCTCTGGAAGTACGAAGAGTACCTTTCTTGTGCCAGCCTTGATGTTAGCAAGGATCTGGAGGAACTCCTTGGTCTTAGGTGCTTCCATTACGAATGGCTCAACCATTGTGATTGCATTCTCCTGAGCCTTGTAAGAAAGAGCTGAGAATCTTGCGAGCTGCTTGAGCTTCTTGTTGAGCTTGGTGCGGTAGCAACGTGGCTGAGGACCGAATACGCGGCCACCACCTACATAGATACCTGCCTTGAGAGAACCGTGACGTGCGCCACCTGAACCCTTCTGACGGATAAGCTTCTTGGTGCTGTAAGCTACCTCGCTGCGATCCTTTGACTTTGCTGTTCCCTGACGCTGGTTAGCGAGATACTGCTTTACGTCGAGGTAGATAGCGTGGTCGTTTGGCTGAATGCCGAAAATCTCCTCATTGAGGACAACCTTCTTTCCGGACTCTGATCCGTCAATTTTGTAAACTGACAACTCCATAGCTTAGTCCTCCAAGATTACATATGAACCCTTAGCTCCTGGTACAGAGCCCTTTACTACGATAAGGTTGTTCTCAGGCATAACCTTGATCACCTCGAGATTAAACACTGTAACGCGCTCATTACCCATGTGACC
>JAFUJQ010000077.1 GCA_017473705.1 Bacteroidales bacterium
TGTTCCTGTCTCTGAGTCTGGTGTAGAGTTCGAGGCTGAACCAGGCCTCTCCCTCGAATTCATATACGGGTTCGTTGTTGTACTGAGCCGTGCAGTACTCGTCGAAGAACCGTCTCGTATCATGCACGTTCTCGAAGAGGACCGGAAAGCTGATCTCTCCCTGCTGTCCCTGCGGACGATGGATGAAGTAAACCAGCATGAGATGCTCGTTGATGCAGCATGACCTGAATAGGGTAGTGTCAAGCGGATACTTGTCGATTATCACTATCATGGCCGGACACTCTAGAAGATGAACTGAAGGGCGACGCGCACCTCGTTCGGCATCACGAACCACCTGCTTCCCTTGTCGATGATCTTTCCGCAGGACGGACAGGCGTATGTGACGTATGTCTTCTGTCCGGTCCACAGGTAAAGACCGAAGTCGATGTTGATGTTCTCGTGGACCATCAGCGAGTATCCTCCTCCTGCCGACAGTCCGAAGGCATCTCCTTCCTCTGTCCTGTCAGAGATGATACCGCCCCTGTTGTATTCCTGGTATTGAGCCATACCGGAGATCCACCATCCGGAGTAGATGTGCCACGGCCAGTAACGGAGACCGGCGGCATATGTCTGGTGGCGGTTCTGCATCTGCTTCTTCGGGTCTCCCTTATGGAATGTCCAGGGGTTGACCCGGACCGATGCATCGACGGTCAGTCTTCTGGCAATGCCAGCCGAGCCCTGCACGTTGATGGTGCCGAGGCTCACATAGTCCACAACATTGGTGGAAACGGCCCAGTTCTGCGCCGAGGCACCGATGCCGATGCCCATTGCGATGGTCAGTGTAGTGATGATTCTCTTCATGTTCATGTCCTGTTTTTCTGTATCTGGTTCTTGTCTTCTGTCTAGAGAAGGCAGATGCACCTCACAGCGGATCTGCCTGATGAATACTGTGTGAATGCCCACTTGAATAGCGGGTTTGTGTTTGAGATGTAAACACCCGAAAAATTACCTTGCTATATGTTGATTCTGATTCCTGCCTTGATGTGCGCCTTGATGATCTTCGCCTGTGATGAGAAGCTCACCGGCATCCTGGCACTGAGCGTGAGTGCCACCGCTCTCGTCATGAAGAATTCCGAGACGAGTCCGGGCGACAATCCGTAGATGAAAGCACCGCCCTCCCTTCCTGTCTCCATGTAGGGCGGAACCGTCTTCCAAGGATCATAGAACTCATACCCCAGGAAGACTCCTGCTCCGATGTACAGATTCACGCTGCGCGATCTTGTCGCCGCAATCCTTTGCATGTAGTCAGCCCCTCCGGTTAGAGGTATATATCTCATCATGACAGTCGAGTCGAGTGGGATGTAGTCCGGGCTGACATTGATCCATGCGTTCCAGTATGAGCAAAGCTGATACTGGCCGAATGACAGTTCCCCTCCGATCGGGACTCCTTTGTCGGCTGTCATTACCACCTCTGCAGACGCATGATACTGTCCTCTCATCGTCCTCTGTGCATTTGCACGAAAAGAGCCAGAAAGGAGCAATGTGCTCGCGGCCAGAAGAAGCATCAGAAAGCCTCTCATTTCAGTCTTATTTGACATAATTTTCAAACCTTGCTGACGGCAAAGTTAAAAGAAACTAATTTTAATGCCAAACAAAACTGAAATAATTTTGATCGGGAAAGGGTTTTATAGAATTAATTCTATAACTTTTTTTTCGAGATGTCTGATAGTTTTCCGACAAGGGAATTGATGCACCACCCACACGGGTTCCGCTTGCCTCTGGACTTGGCCTTGATCATGGCAAGTTCATAGAGGAAATCGAGCTGTTTCTGGCATTCCACGAAGAGAGCCAGATTGTTCTTTATACCTGAATCGGTGAACCCTATGTCTGTGAGGATCTGCCGTTCTTCCCTTGACAACGCAGCGGACGGATATTTCCTGAGTGCCGACCTGTAGAAGGCATCAGGAGCCTCCTTCCCGCTCTGACGCACCGGGAAGAACATTATGCGGTCTATCCTGCGTCCCTCCTTCACGGGCGTGTACTCGAACGTGACGGGGGATTTCCTGTCAAGCTCTCCCTTGGCTGCCTCGACGACGTACTTGATGAAGTCCTTGGTCAGGGCGTACTTGTCTTCAAGGTTGAATATCTTTCTCAAGGTGTCGATGGAATACGTGATCGGTTCGGTCTGTGATGCCAGCAGCTCATAGAAGCGCATCGAATAGGCGCTCTCGAGAGTGAAGGCGACATTGATGTCATATCTGGCAAACCCTCTGGAGAAATCCAGAAGCACATCCCACACCTTTGAGTTCACGATGAAAGAGACCTTCGATGATCGGAGCTGGATCTTGGGATTGGCGATGATCGAGAAGCACTCCCAGACCTCCTCATCCTTGTAGGTGAAGGTCTTCTGATGAAGTGACTTCAAGGCTTCCTTGATGCGCACATGGTTCTTGTCCTCACTGTCCGTAAGGAAGTAGGATATAGGGAGTTCTATCAGAACGAACCCCTTCAGTGAATGGTCGATCCTGAAAA
>JAFUJQ010000078.1 GCA_017473705.1 Bacteroidales bacterium
CTTTTTTACATATATATTTCCTCTTGAAAGTGTAAATGAGAAAGGGGCCGGAGCCCCTTCTCTCTAGAAGCCCTTGAAACTGTCTGGCGGAAGGTCGTCATCCACCTGTGAGGAAGCCTCCGCACGCTTCTGTGTCGAACCTCCTTCGAAAGGCTTGATGTTGCCGATTATCGGGCTGTACCTGCCAAGTTCCTCCTTTGAGATACCGTAGCGCTCCCTGTTGGCCTTGCCCACGTTCGCCTTGACGAAATGGGTATTTCCGTACTGGCTGTTCGAGGTCTCACGTATGAAGATGTCAAGAAGAGCCTTAGGCTGTCCGGTGCGGGTCTGAGTCATGAAGACCGCAGGATTTGACTTTACCGGGATAAGGATGCACTCCTGTCCGTCAACGACTGTAAACTGTGCTGCGATGAGTGCCATGAGGTCGATCTGACCGATGAATGAATTAGTGTTCGTATTCATGATATTACTGTTAAGGTTGTTACTACTTTACTGTGAATCTGCGTGAAGGCTTTATCGATTCCAGATACTTCGCATATCCGGCCGGATCCGCCTCCATGAATGCCTTCGCGTTGAACTTCTGCGTAGCCTTGGTGTTCTTCCAGAGAGCCATAACCGTTCCTGTCGGGGAGACGAGCGTCTCCGTATCTCCCATGAACATCTTGATCCTGTCCTCGAGATATGTCTTCGAGTTCTCAAGTGCCGAGATCTCCGAGCATATCGTCTTGAGGTTGTTATAGACATCGATGAGTTCAGCATCAGCCTCGACGCTTTCGCCGGAATTTGCTGACGGATGCTTCAGGAGCGTGTCGTCCGAGTTGATGTCGTCAGGTGCGATTCCACCGCACACGTTCACAAGCCAGAAATGCTCGATCGCCTCGATGAGTGCCTTGTAGAATTCCGGATTGAAGTCGAACTCCTTGTATCCGAAATTAAGTCTCGGATATGAGGATATCCATGCCACCGCACCCTTCTTCACTCCCATCACTCCCATCTGATACTGAAGCTGGCAGTACCAGTAGACCGGGAACTCCTCTGGATCAACGGCCACCGAGGTAGTCTTGCATTCGAGGATTCGGAGGTTCTTCTTGGTATGCTTCGCGCCGTCTTCATAGTAGAGCCTGTCGGGAGATACCCTGAGGTAGTCATGCTTGATGTCGACAGCGATCCAGTCCCCCTCGGAGTCTTTCCTTACATAGGCTCCTGTCCTGGCGGCGAACATAGTCACCACTGAAGGCTCCATGTGATGTCCAAGCTCCATAGCCTCATTGGATGCTATCGGTCCATCCACTCCTGTCTTCCTGCGCCACAGGCTGTAAGGAGTGTCGAACTTATTCACACCCATTATCGTTCCTGCCTCCGAAGAGCCGATGCCCTTCTTGCGCTCATCCAGCCACTCCTCATGAGTGGCCGGGCGTATTACTCTGTATGCCATACCTGTATGTTGTTAAGATTTCTTACCTGACTGCTTGAGGAGAAGATCGAGATCCTCATCCGAGATTGTGTACTTGAGACGTATCTTCTTGGTGATGGTCTCCGCATCATCCTTGAGCGATGCCGTGAATGCAACCGCTGACTTCCATGACGGACTCTTCGAGGTCAGTGACGGAAGCGTCGGGACGCTGACCTGCTGGGATGCAGCCGCCTGAGGCTGAGCGTCGTACTTTGTCACATCCTTCTCGAAATAGACATCCGCACCTACTCCGAGAGCCTTTGCGGCAACGCTGATGGCATCCGTATATGCCTTCTTGTATGCATCGTCGTCAAGATACGGAACCAGCACCTGCTTTCCGCCTTCGTACTTCCTCTCATGAGATATGAGCTTGTTTCCGCCTGTTCCGTAGATCGGCTTGCTCCATACGCCATCCATCTGCACATATAGGCTGATGTCAACGAATACAGCAACGTCTGCGTCCTCATCCACCTCTGTCCAGGTCTTGACCACCTCGGTGTACCATCCGAACCCGACCGGTCCGAACACTTCGGTAAGTTTCTTGATTCTCCACATCGGATTGATGTCGCTCTTGCCCTTGAGTCTTCCTGCCTCAATGGCCTTCTTTGCCTCTGCCGGCACGCTTCTTACCTTCTCGTAAACGGAAAGGTTCGTGTTGTCCTTCTGGACCTGCTTGTTGTTCTCCATATCACTCTGGAATTATTGATTGAACTTCAGTTCATCACTCCAGCCGTCCTTCTTCGGGACTGGCGGTGATGTTGAGCAGAGAGAAGGTGAACGGGGCTGACGGACAAGGCAGTCGAGGGAAAATCGATGCTCCGGA
>JAFUJQ010000079.1 GCA_017473705.1 Bacteroidales bacterium
AGCATCCATGTCCCTGTTCTCGTCTGCAGGAACGAAACCACGTCCCTTGCCTACGGTGAGGGTCATCTCGATCTTGACAGCTGGCTCAAGAGAGCAGATGTGCAGTTCAGGGTTAAGCACCTTGAAAGAAGACAATCCCTTTGAGATATCCTCTGCGGTAAACTCCTGCTTGCCGCTGATCACGATATTTGCCACCTCTGAGTCTACAGTCTCCACCATTCTCTTGAAACGGACCTGCTTGAGGTTGAGAATGATGTCCTGCATACCCTCGATCACTCCCGGAATAGTCGCGAACTCCTGGTCCACACCCGAAATCTTGATCGATGTGATAGCAAAACCTTCCAGAGAAGACAATAAGATGCGGCGGAGTGCATTACCGATAGTCTGTCCGTATCCAGGCTCCAATGGTCTGAATTCAAAACGGCCTACGGTGTCTGTTCCTTCGAGCATTATCACCTTGTCCGGTTTCTGAAATGCTAAGATTGCCATATAATTTCTTTATTAAGGTGTTAACTATTACTTAGAGTACAACTCGACGATAAGCTGCTCGTTGATTGTCTCAGGGATCTCTGTACGTACAGGAGCATTGAGGTACTTACCTGTAAGTGACTTAGCGTCGAACTCGATCCATGAATACTTTGAAGCTGAAGCCACAGAGTTTGTGATAACCTCAAGGCTCTTTGAGCGCTCGCGAACCGCTACAACGTCACCTGGCTTTACGAGAGCTGAAGGGATGTTGCATACAACACCGTTGAGGGTGATGTGAGCGTGTGAAACGAGCTGACGTGCAGCTGCTCTTGTAGGAGCGATACCCATACGGTATACGAGGTTGTCGAGACGTGACTCGAGGAGGATGATAAGGTTCTCACCCTTCTGACCCTTCATACGGGAAGCCTTCTCATAAAGGTTACGGAACTGTCTCTCGAGAAGACCGTAAGTATACTTAACTTTCTGCTTCTCCTTAAGCTGAGTACCATACTCAGACTTCTTCTTACGCTTGCTTGCGAGACCGTGCTGTCCTGGAGGATAATTTCTCTTCTCGAAATCCTTGTCAGCGCCGAAGATAGGCTCGCCGAACTTACGTGCGATCTTTGTACTTGGTCCAGTATATCTTGCCATAGTAAATTTCTCCTTGAATTAAATGTTACAAAAATTAAACTTTACGACGACCCTTAGGACGGCAGCCATTGTGTGGCATTGGTGTAACGTCGATGATCTCTGTAACCTCGATACCTGCACCGTGGATAGTTCTGATTGCAGACTCACGTCCGGCACCAGGACCCTTTACATATGCCTTAACCTTGCGGAGACCAAGATCGTAAGCAGTCTTTGCTGCGTCCTCAGCTGCTACCTGAGCTGCATATGGAGTGTTCTTCTTTGAACCTCTGAAGCCGCTCTTACCAGCAGATGACCAGCTGATTACCTGACCGATATTATTGGTAAGGGTAACGATAACGTTGTTGAAGGTTGATGAAATATGAGCCTCGCCATAAGCTTCAACCTTGACAACTCTCTTCTTAGTTGATGTTGTTTTCTTTGCCATAATTCATCTTAATTATTTAGTTGCCTTCTTCTTGTTTGCAACAGTCTTCTTCTTACCCTTTCTTGTACGGGCATTGTTCTTGGTGCTCTGACCGCGTACAGGGAGGCCGATACGATGACGGATTCCTCTGTAGCAACCGATATCCATAAGACGTTTGATGTTCATCTGGATAGCTGAACGGAGCTCACCCTCGATCTTGTACTCCTCAGCGATAACGCCACGGATACCAGCGATCTGCTCGTCGTTCCACTCTCCAACCTTTGTATCGTAATCAATACCGAGCTGAGAAAGGATCTTTCTTGCTGAGCTGCGGCCGATACCGAAGATATAGGTAAGACCTATCTCTCCTCTTTTGTTGTTAGGTAAATCAACACCGGCTATTCTTGCCATAATTATCTTAACTTAATTTGTTATACAACTAAAATTATCCCTGGCGCATTTTGAACTTAGGATTCTTCTTGCAGATGAT
>JAFUJQ010000015.1 GCA_017473705.1 Bacteroidales bacterium
CGACCTCAGGACGGCTCTGCCAGAGGAGGCATCCGGCTACACGACCGTATTCCCGATCCCGTCAAGGGCGATCGACCTCAATCCTGCGCTGAAGCAGAATCCGGGATATCGGGATTGAATGATTATTGCTATCTTTGCAGGCGATGACGAGAGCGATGACATACGACCAGTTCCATGATATCTTCAACAGGTATTATGCCTCCCTGTGCGTTTTCGCAGACCGTTATGTCGATGACAAGGCTCTCTCGGCCGACATCACTCAGGATGTATTCTTCAAGCTCTGGGAGAGGAGGACGGACTTCACAGACCAGCTCAAGATACGCTCCTTCCTCTACACGGCTGTCCATAACAGGGCGCTCAATGAACTCGCTCACCGCAGGACCGTCCGTGACCACGAGGACCTGCTCAACAGGTTCACGGTCGACGAGATCTTTCACGAAAGGGTGATCGAGGAGGAGACCTACAGGATGATGCTGGAGGAGATCGACCGTCTGCCGAGGCAGATGCGTGAGATCATGCTCCGCGCTCTGGAAGGGATGCAGAACAAGGAGATCGCAGCCGATCTCGGCATCTCCGTCGAGACGGTCCACTCCCTCAAGAAGATCGCATACAGGAAACTCCGTGAGAGCCTGAAGGACGAGTACTACTTCCTCCTGCTGCTCCTCATACTGAAAAACACTCTGTAATCCTCAAAAAATCACTTTTTGATACACCCATCTTGTTGTTTCGGCTGTTTTATTGTTAAACGCAAAGACCAATCTGATGATGAGACGGGATTTCAGAATTTCATTTCTGATCGTCAAGGAACTCCTTGGCGGACTCTCTGAAGAAGAGCAGAGGGAACTCTCCATGTGGAAGGAATCCCACAATCCACTTTATGAAAGACTTCACAAGCCTGAGAATGCAGGCGAACATGTGGCACGTCTCAGCCGGTTCCAGGCAGATGAGGCGTGGGCCGCTATGGAACGGCGTATCCGCAGGGCGGAGAGACGCAGGCACGCTGCGAAGGCCGCAGCGGTGATCCTGCCTGTCCTTCTTCTGGCAGGACTGTGCATGGCCATCTTCGACGGGACAAAGACGGTTCCGGACACGCTCTATGCCGAAGTCGTGACGATGCGCGGCGAGGAGAAGTCCGTCGTTCTTCCTGACGGCAGCCGTGTCCTCCTTAACTCCATGAGCCGCCTGACCTATCCGGAGTCGTTCTCCGATTCAGAGCGTCGCGTCAGCCTTGAAGGCGAGGCCCTCTTCGATGTCATTTCTTCAGACGTACCGTTCCTCGTAAGCACTCCGGAGATGGAGATTGAAGTGCTTGGAACCCTCTTCGACGTTTCCGCCTATGCCGGTGATGCGACCAGGGCCGTCCTTGTGGAAGGTTCGGTCAGGGTGTCCTGTCCTGAAGGAACGGACTGCATCCTTTCTCCCGGACAGATGGCATCCCTGTCTGAGGCTGAAGGCCTGAAGGTGGAACGGGTGGAGACGGATTTCCATACCTCATGGACACGAGGCAGGATATACTTCAGGGACGAGCGTCTCGAGGACATAATGACCGTGCTGTCACGCTGGTACGACTTCGAGGCCGAATATTCCGATGAGAGCGTGAAGGATCTGCGTTTCGGATGCTCTGTGAACCGCTACGACAGGATCGATCCGTTTATCGATCTCCTTGTCAAGACCGGACGAATCTCGGTCAACAGAAAGGACAACCACTACTTATTCACTAATAACTAACAAAACACCAAAGACTTATGAATCACAGAAAGATGGCGCATTTCAGTTCCGGAAGACTGTTCGGTCTTCTGAAGGTCGCTGTCCTGTTTCTCTTCATGGTATCTTCGACAGGGATGCAGGCTGCGGACAAGTCGTTTGAGCAGAGTAGGGTGACGGTCAAGGTGAAGGACGCCACATTGGCAGATGTCCTGTGGGAGATCCACAAGCAGACCGACTTTACTTTCATGTACAGCACTGATGACATCAAGGCGGTCAAGATCGGCTCGCTCAATCTCCAGAACGCTTCTCTGGAAGAGGCTCTGGAGGCTTGCCTCAATCCTAACGGACTGACATACAGCGTAAGCGGCGATGTGATCACGATCAGCGTGGCTCCTAAGGTCACATCCGGCAGGAAGGCTGCACCTCAGGAACGCAAGCCCTACGTCGGATCAGTAGTCGATGACGCAGGACTGCCGGTGGCAGGAGCGAACATCCTCATCAAGGGAACACGTCAGGGTGGCGCTTCCGACGCTGACGGATACTTCTCCATCGACTACGATTCTGACGAAGCGGTGATGGTGGTTTCCTTCCTCGGCTTCTCTACGAGGGAAGTGAAGATGGTTCCGGGTACACCGGTCGAGATAACCCTGATGCCTGACCTGAACATGATGGAGGAGGTCATCGTGACCGGATACGGATCGTTCAAGAAGTCCGCATATGCAGGATCCGCTGCGAATGTCAAGGCGGAGAAGATCAAGGATGTCCCTGCCACCTCCTTCACCGAGATGCTCCAGGGCAACGCCACAGGTGTTCAGTTCAGCGCTCCGTCCGGACAGCCGGGAGCCGCATCTGACATCAATATCCGTGGAATGGGCTCGTTCAACGCCAGCAACCAGCCTCTGTACGTGATCGACGGCGTGCCTGTACGTTCCGGCTCGGTCAACTCGCTCAGTTCCGATGCTGAACTCGACATCATGTCGACCATCAACAGTTCGGATATCGAGAGCATGACCATCATCAAGGATGCAGCAGCCGCTTCGCTCTACGGTTCGCGTGCGGCAAACGGCGTCATCCTCATCACCACCAAGAGAGGAAAGTCCGGAAAGCCTCAGGTCTCGCTCAAGGCTGACTGGGGATGGTCCGACTTCGCGATGGAATACCGTCCTGTAATGTCAGGCGAGCAGCGCCGCGAGTATATCTACAATGCACTCAAGAACGGCCAGCTCCGTGACGGTGAGTCTGAGGCCGATGCCATCGCTTACGCTGACGAGGAGATTGAAAACTATGCCCCTATCCCGTGGTGCGGATACGTTGATTGGGACGACATCCTCTTCAAGAAGGGAAGTCACCAGAACTATGAGGCCTCGATATCTGGCGGAACCGACAAGTTCAACTATTACTCTTCGGTAGCTTACCTGCGTCAGGACGGTATTGCCATCAATTCAGGACTCGACCGCGTCAGCGGACGACTGAATGTCGACTATCAGGCCACGAAGCGTTTCAGGCTCGGTGCCAACATGCTCTTTGCTGTCGTGAACCAGGATGTGTACAGCGAAGGAACTTCCTACACGGCTCCATTCTATGCATCAAGGAACTGCGTGGTGCCTTCGGATGCAGTTTACAACGAGGACGGAAGCTGGGACAGGGACTTCATCCGCAACAGCGACCGTAACCCGCTCCTTTCCGCAACCTACGACTATCAGCGTGAGAACGTGACCAGAAGCTTCAACACCGTGTACGGTCAGTATGAGTTCATCAGGAACCTCATCTTCAAGAGCACGTTCAGCTATGACTACACCAACACCAAGGGCAGCGAATGGTCTGACCCTCGCACATCCAATGGTGACGACATCAACGGCGGCCTTACAAGAGTGGCTCAGGAGTACAAGAAGATGGTGTGGGCCAACCAGCTCAGCTACAGGTTCGACATCGCCGACGACCATCACTTCGATGCCCTGATCGGCTACGAGATCGACGACCAGTACAGCGACTACCTCTCGGCTGCTGCCAGCAACTTTGCCACACCTGACAAGCACGCGATGAGCAACGGTATGACCGTCGAATCGGTCGGAGGCTCCGACACACGCACGAGGATGGTCTCATACATCTCGCGTCTCAACTATGACTACAAGAACAGGTACTACCTCGGCGGCTCGTTCCGTACCGACGGAAGTTCGCGTCTGCACAAGGACAACAGATGGGGTAACTTCTGGTCTGTCTCAGCGGCATACCGCATCATCGAGGAACCGTTCATGGCCGAGGCCAAGAACTGGCTCAGCGACCTCAAGTTCAGGGTGTCATACGGTGTGAACGGTACGCTTCCTTCCGACTACTACGGATATATGGCTCTGAGCAGCCTCAATGTAGGCTTCATCGGCGAGCCGGGCATCAGCCTCTCGCAGATCGCCAACAAGGACCTCAAGTGGGAGTCCAACCATAACCTCAATGTGGGCCTCGACTTCGGCTTTGCGAACAGGGTGAACTTCACTCTCGAATACTACACCAGGAATACCAGGAACCTCCTGATGGACCGTCCTATATCGATGACCACCGGATTCGGAAGCTATCTCATGAATGTCGGAGAGGTGATGAATACCGGTGTAGAGTTCGAAGTCAACTCCGTGAACATCCAGAGGCAGAACTTCACCTGGACGACCTCCTTCAACATCTCCCACAACAGGAACAGGATCGTGAACCTTGACGGCCAGCAGACGGAGATCATCAGCGGTACTCAGATCCGCAAGGTCGGCTATCCTTACCGTACGTTCTATGTGATGGAGTTCGCAGGCATCAATCCTGAGACAGGAGTCCCTCAGTTCTATACAAACGACCTTGACGAGGACGGCAACTACATAAAGGAGATCACCGAGGATCCATCGGATGCCAACCGTATCCCTTGGGAGAAGAACGCCGAGCCTGACGTTGTGGGAGGTCTCAACAACACATTCCGCTACAGGTGGTTCGATCTGAGCTTCCTTATCGGCTATCAGTTCGGCGGCTACGCATACGACATCTGGTGGCAGAAGACCGAGCACGGCGGTGAGGACCTCGAGGCCAACATCCCTATCTACTACCTCGACAGCTGGAAGAAGCCGGGTGACGTGACACAGTACGAGCAGTTCATCGAAGATGCCGACGTGACGATGAGTTCATACATCACATCACGTTCGATCCACAGCACAGACTACATACGTCTGAAGAACGTCACCTTCGGAGTGACACTTCCAAAGACGTGGACAAGAAAGGCGAAGATCGAGACATTCAGGCTCTTCGCTTCTGCAAACAACCTCTTGACCTGGGCGAAATACGACTATTATGATCCTGAGGCAGTGAGAAACGGTGGTGCCATCTGGGGTACTCCTCCTTTGAAGACCATAACCTTCGGTGTGAACCTTACCTTCTAACAATCAATGAGAACCGATATGAAAGCAATAAGAAATATATTCCTTGCACTCGCACTTCTCGGAACTGTTTCCTGTGGAAATGACTGGCTTGAACTCGATCCGTCCACAGCGGTCAACACAGATGAGGCGGTAAAGACCTTGCAGGAAGTCGAGTTCACAATGAACGGCATCTACAACATGATGCGCACCTCCGACCTTTATTCGGGAAGGATGATGTACTACGGTGACGTGACAGGAGACGACATGCAGGCTGTCAGCTCAAGCAAGAGGACAGGAAGTTACTATCGTTTCAGCTTCACCAGGGACAACGGTCCGAGCTCACACTGGTCAGGCCTTTACCAGATAATCCAGAATGCCAACCTCGTGCTCAGCAGGGTGGACGGCATCAAGGTGTCGGAGGATGATGAGCAGTGGCGTGACAACCTCAAAGGCGAGGCTCTTGCCGTGAGGTCTCTCGCGCTCTTCGACCTTACCAGATTCTTCGGTGTGCCGTATATGAAGGACAACGGCGCCTCTCTCGGAGTTCCGATCGTGACTACGCTCTCGGAGATTGACGCGAAGCCTGCCAGAAGCACTGTGGCGCAGTGCTACGCTCAGTTCGTTGGCGACCTTGAGGATGCTGTGGAGCTGATGTCTCCGAAATTCGCAAAGGGAAGGATGAACAAGTGGGCTGCCTTGAGCCTTCTCGCAAGGGCTTATCTCTATATGGGCGAGGATGCCAAGGCTCTCAAGGCTGCGGAAGATGCGATCGCCGGAGCGGAGGAGAACAGGTGGGCCCTGTGGAGCAACAAGGATTACCCTACAGCCTGGTCTGATGACGCATCTGCGGCAGCGCCTGGCGAGATCCTCTTCGAGATGGTGATCAATACCGTCGAGAGCCAGGGAAAGGAGACCATGGGACGACTCAACTCTAAGGACGGCTACGACGACATGTGCATCACGGTGTCATTCTATCATCTTCTCAAGGAAGATCCGGATGACGTGCGTCTGAAGCTCCTGAGTTTCGACAAGAAGAAGTATGCTTACGTCTACAAGTATCAGCCGCAGGCCGGAGAGGACATAATGGATGCCAATGTGCCGGTGATAAGACTCTCCGAGACCTATCTCATCGCAGCCGAGGCGGCGGTGAAGACCGGTGACAACGACAAGGCTGTCAAGTACCTAGATGCCATCGTGAGCCGTGCGAATCCGGCGAAGACAGTCGTCGGTACCACAGTGACTCTCGATGACGTGATGCAGGAGAGACGGAAGGAGCTTGTAGCAGAGGGACACAGGATGTTCGATGTCATCAGGAACGGCGGTACTGTGAAGAGGATAGATGACGAGGATGCCAGCCTTACCAGTACAAGGCATTTCGCATCTGACAAGGAGTACAACTGGGATTTCTACAAGATAATCCTTCCTATTCCTAAGGCCGAGAGGGATGCCAATCCGAATGTGGCTCAGAATCCGGGCTACGATAACTGATAGATGACCATGTCAGCATCTGGACATATCAGGCGTTTCGCTACAGCACTCGCCGTTGCAATAATCAGCTCAGGCTTTTCAGCCTGGGCTGTATCTGCCATAGATGAAGACCGTGTCCTGACGGCAGACGGCCCTTATGTGTTCTACAACCAGGACGGCAGCGTGAGGGTGCTGAGCGTAACCAGGGAAGGCTCCGTCAGCGATACCACCTACATCGACGGATTGCCTGAGGGATTCTCCGTCCATGTGGAGGACCAGAGCGGGAAATACGTCTTCGATGTGCCGCTCGCGGAGAAGGATCGTCCCGAATGGGACCACAGGAAGGCCCGCAAGACCTTCATCCTCTCCGATCCGCACGGAAGGATGGATCTGATGGTTGAACTTCTCAAGAGCCATAAGGTGATAGACTCCGATCTGGAATGGTCCTTCGGCAGGAACCATCTTGTTGTCCTCGGTGATGTCTTCGACAGGGGAGAGGACGTGACCCAGATACTGTGGCTTCTGTACAAGCTCGAGTCCGAGGCCGAGTCGGCAGGAGGACGCCTCTCCTTCATGCTCGGCAACCACGAGACGATGGTGCTGGCCGGAGACCTGAGGTATGTCGAGGACAAGTACGTGGCCATAGCGGACAGCGTGGATGTCACCATCCCGCATCTCTACGGCAGTGATACCGAACTTGGCAGATGGCTTTCGACGCGTAACACTATAGAGAGGATCGGTGATCTGCTTCTGGTTCATGCCGGACTGGGACCCCTTATGCTGGAACTGGCGATGACCGCTCCGCAGGTCAACGATGCCATGAGTGCCGGCCTCTTTCAGGACAAGGCTGCCCGGAAGGCTGACCCGCTGGGCAGGATCCTCTTCAGCAATCCCGGCCCCGTGTGGTACCGCGGTCTTGTGCTGGACAAGGAGAAGTACGACCCGATAAGCGAGGAGCATCTGGAGGATATCCTCGACCTGTACGACGCTGACCGGATCATAGTCGGCCATACGATAATGGATGACATCACCGTACTTCACGGTGGACGCGTGATTGCTGTCAATGTCGATAACCATGAGAACTTCGTAAATGACCTCGGTCGTGCCGTCCTCGTAAGGGGAAGACGCATATATGTTGTCGGTAACGACACACTGAAGGACAGACTCAAACTTAACTGACCCGTTTTTTGCTTATGAAGAAGAGACTTGTAATAATTTCAGCGATGATGATGCTAACAGCCGGGCTGTGTACCTACGGCCAGAACGGATTCCGCCCGTGGAACGACCACCACGTGAACGGGATCAACCGTCTCCCCGCAAGGGCGACTTCCTACTCTTATCCAGACGAGCAGAGCGCTCTGGCTTACGACAGGGAGGCCTCCAGGATACACCTTCTGAACGGAATGTGGAAATTCCATTTTGCAGAGGATGAGTCCCTTGCTCCGAAGGACTTCCACAGTGCAGGCTATGACTGCTCGGCATGGGATGAGATACCCGTTCCTTCGTGCTGGGAGATGCAGGGCTACGGATATCCGATCTACACCAACATCCAGTATCCGTTCCCATTCAATCCTCCGTTCATAGACAGGGACAATCCGGTAGGATCGTATGTCCATACCTTCAAGGTGCCTTCTGAATGGAAGGGAGGACGTGTCATCCTTCATTTCGGAGGAGTATATTCCGGACACCAGGTGTGGGTGAACGGCACTGAGGTGGGTTATTCCGAGGACAGTTGCCTGCCTAGCGAATTCGATATAACCGGATACGTCAGGGAAGGTGACAATACGCTTGCTGTTCGTGTGTTCAAGTGGACGGACGGCAGTTATCTTGAGGATGCCGACCACTGGAGGATGTCGGGCATCCATCGCGAGGTGATGCTCCTGCATCGTCCTGACGTCGCTATACAGGATTTCGGAGTAAGGACTATACTTGATTCCGACTACAGGGATGCACGTCTTCAGATAAGGCCTTCGATGGCTGTCAGCAAGGGCGCGTCAACTGAGGGGATGACGCTCAGTGCAGTTCTGTATGACGCCCAGGGAAAGACGGTAGGGGAAAGGATGAGCGTCGCTGTGGATGACATCCTGGCTGAGCAGTATCCGCAGAGGGACAACGTCTATTACCCGATCATCGAGCAGAACGTCGAGAATCCTCTCAAGTGGACAGCAGAGACTCCGAATCTCTATACGCTGGTCCTCTCGCTCCATAAGGACGGTGAATGCATAGAGGCCAGAAGTACAAGGGTAGGCTTCCGCGATGTCAGGGTGGACGGACAGAGGCTTCTTGTGAACGGCGTTCCTGTAAAGCTCTACGGAGTGAACAGACATGATCACAATCAGTTCACGGGAAAGACTGTAACCCGTGAGGACATGGAGGCTGACATCAGGCTGATGAAGCAGAATAACTTCAACTCCGTCAGGACCGCCCATTATCCTAATGATCCGTATCTGTATGATCTGTGCGACGAGTATGGAATGTACGTGGTGGAGGAAGCGAATCTTGAGACGCATCATGTGGGAGGAATGCTCTCCAACGATGCGGAATGGGTGCAGTCGTTCCTGGAGAGAATGACACGTATGGTCATGCGTGACAGGAACCATCCTTCTGTGATCATATGGTCGCTCGGCAACGAGTCCGGAACAGGTCCGGGACACGCGGCTATGGCCGGATGGGTGAAGGACTTCGACCCTACGAGACCGGTTCACTACGAAGGAGCACAGGGACAGCCGATGCATCCTGAATACGTGCCTATACGCTCTGTGGCATATACCAGCGAGGAGGTGGCTGTCGGAGGTGAAAGTGACCTGCAGATCGTTGGAGCGAATCCGAATGACCCTGCCTTCGTTGACATAGTCAGCAGGATGTACCCGACGATCGATGAACTTGCGGCAATGGCGGTCAATCCGGATATCGACAGGCCTATACTGATGTGCGAGTACGCACATTCGATGGGTAACTCTACGGGATCGATGGACGAGTACTGGGACCTCATCAGAAGTCACGAGTCACTTCTTGGCGGACATATCTGGGACTGGATGGATCAGGGAATAGCAAGGACTGACGCTCAGGGAAGACATAACTGGGGATACGGAGGCGACTACGAGCGTCCGGAGGATCACAACGACGGAAACTTCCTCATCAACGGAGTGGTATTCCCGGACAGGACGCCGAAGCCTGCGCTTCACGTGTGCAGATACGTCTATCAGCCGCTTACATTCGAACTTAAGGACGGGTTCAGGATAAAGGTGAAAAACAGGAACTTCTTTGACGACTCATCACGATACTCCTATTCATGGACACTGAAGGATGAGACCGGTCTGTTGCAGAAGGGCCAGCTTGAGATCCCTGTCATAGCCCCTGGGGAGAGTAGTGTTGTGACTGTCCCGGTCAGGGATTTCAAGCGCAGGCCTGGAGCGGTATATATGCTTGAGGTCAGTGCACACGAGAATTCCGACCTTCCGTATGCGGAGGCAGGATTCGTCTGCGCATCCGAGCAGTTCGTCATCGAGGGGCCTTCCGAGACGGCTTCACAGGTGAGAGGCAGAACTCCTGAAATCAGGGAGACCTCTGACAGTTATATGCTCACATCAGGAAAGACCGTCGCCAGGATAGACAAGTCGAGCGGACTTCTTTCCGGTTATGAGGCATCCGGTGAGCAGATGATAGCGTCAGCCTTCAGACCGAACTTCTGGAGAGCGGCGACCGACAACGACCGCAGGGGATGGAAGACTGAGGAACTCCTTGGCGTCTGGAAGAATCCGGTCGTGGAGAAGGTCAGCGTTTCCGCTTCGCCTGTGGATAATGATGCAGTCGTCACTTCGGAAATCTCATACGCCGGCAATACCATTATATATATAAGGTATATAATGGCTCCGGACGGAAGCCTTGATGTTGCCTGCGAGATCAGTATTGACGAGAATATGCCTGAGCCTTTGAGAATAGGTCTGCAGGGACAGATTGACTCACGTTACGGCCAGGTGACCTACTTCGGAAGAGGCCCGTGGGAGAACTACGCCGACAGGAATGCCGGAGTGTTCCTCGGTACTTACAAGGCTCCTGTAGAGGAGATGATGACGTCTTACGTCTATCCGCAGGAGAACGGCAACAGGACTGACGTGAGATGGTTCACCCTGACTGACAACAAGGGAAGGGGAATCCAGGTGATCGGATCGAAGCCTCTCAACATGTCCGTATGGAACACGACTCAGGAGTCCCTGGATGCGGCAAGGCACATAGGTGAGGAGAAGATTCTGGACGGATCGTTCGTCCTTAACATCGACAGCGTCCAGACCGGAGTCGGAGGAACCGACACCTGGAGCATCAAGGCCAGACCGGAAGTCCACCACAGGCTCCTCGGAAAGTACTACACCTACTCATTCACCATCCGTCCTGTGAAGGACTTCAAGGATGCGGTGAACTCAGCAAGGAACAGATAGTTCGTTAAGCATAAATTTGGGAAATCCCACCTTTAGTTTTAATTACCTAAGGGTGGGAATTGTTTATGTTATACGTACTTCCGCAAAGTCTGCTATGGATACAGATTACTCTCCCGACTAGCATGGTCATTCTCATGGATGTCTTTTCATTTAATTTGCTATCTTTGCATCCGTCAGGTTTGCCGTCCTTGCTAAAACGGCTTCAACCATTATGCTCAGGTTTTCCGTCCTAGCTCAAACGGTCGGCATATTCTGCCTTTGCCGCTCCTGAAGGCAGCCTCACATAAACCTGAAATCATGAATATCACACTTAATGTGCTTATAACATTGACTGCCGCCGGGAAGATATTCTCGGTATGGGCCGAACAGAACCGCAGCATCCCTGGGATCGAGCTCAATGCCGGTTGCGGATTCACCATCAGTGACGCTGTAGAAGACTGGTACGACAATCAGCCTTCCAGCTTCTTCATAGATGACGAGACAGTTATTTACAAGGACTCCTTCAGCTACAGGCTAAAGAGACCGTTCGTGGTCGAAAGAGGGGAGAGTCCTAGGATCCTTCAGATCTGCTGATATGGAGATACTTGTAAACATTGAAGAGACCTTCATCGAAGGATCTCCATTATTCGTCGCATATCCTGAGGATGAAATCTACATGGAAGCAGTGGGAGTCGGCGACTCTCCGGAGGAGGCCATTGATGACTTCATTCAGTCATTCAATCAGATGATGTACAGTGATAATGGTGTGCCCATCTTAATCTGTACTGAAACATAGCAAGATACAGTTCAGGACCGCAGAAGCGGTCCTGTTTCTCTTAAAGCGACATCCTCATCCTGGGTCTGATGTCTTCCGTATTCATGACCAATGAGTCGATCAGAGTCTTGTCCTTGGAGTTCGCGACGTCGTTGTTGGCGACCTCCAGGTTTAGCTTCCTGTCCTTGTCATGGATTCCGATACCCTCATCCAGACAGAACCGCCCGATAGCGTCCTTGATGGAGTCGATTGATACACTGTTGAACACTGATTCCGTCCTGTCACCGAACCACTCCATAGGTCCGAAATCGCCTCCCTTGTCTATCCTCAGAAGTCCATTCCTGGGGTCTATCCCCACTGATCCGGCGAAGATGTCACCCTTGAAAATCTCCACCTTGTCGTGATGAATGACCGGGTAATATGCATTCTGGAAGTGTATCGATCCTTCTCCGACATAACCGACCTGCTCCTGCAGCTCAGCCTTTACGCTTCTGGCGAACTCGCTTATCTCACAGAACTGCTGACGGGATGACATCCTTGCCTGTCTGTCCGGCAAGGTCTCTCCTTCCAAAGTGACGGATGTCCTGAACTCACCATTCTGGAAGTAGAGTGTCCTCACATCAGGGCGCGGACGCTCCAGATAGGTCCCGTCCTTTCCCTGAGCACTCAGATTCCTGTAGGTCTCTGCCAGCATCCTCGGCCTGATGATGGTGATGCCTTCACCGAACCTGGCCTTGAGAGCTTCGATCAGATCTTTCCTATGAGGATCGGCCACGAAGATCTTCTTTCCGTCAGGACACTTGATGACCTGGAAGGAAAGACTGTCCTCCTGTGCCACCTTCTTTGTGACCTCCTGGACTGGTTTTCTCGATATCCTGTTCTCGAAGGACTCCATGATGTCCTTCAGGTCATTGGGCATGATCCTGCTGCACTCGCGGACGATATGTTCGGGAATCTCCTTGTAGAAGGCCTGAGCCAGTGCTCCGGCCATTGAGGCTACCGTGTTCGTGTTGCCTCCAAGTGAGACAGCTCTTCTGACCACATCCTCGAATCCTTCACCGTCCATAAAGACCTTCAGAGCAGCTGTAAGGGTGTTGGTAGTCGAGTAGTCTATCCTGCCGGACTCTCGGTAATAGTACTCGCCAGTAGGTTCACCGTTCACCATGATGTCCTCTCTGACTCCTCCTTTCAGCAGCGAGCTGATGTCCTTCTGATCGATAGACAGGTCTAACTGATAGTCATGTTCCATTGCGAAGCGTATGTCCTCCTTGCTTCTGCCGTGGCTGGCCAGCCAGATGGCTTCTGTAAGAGCCTGTGCACCTCTGATGCTGTCAGGATTGTCGTGCGTGAATCCGGCGAGGACTCCTGCCGCGTCTATCGCTTCCTTGAGGTCGCTCATGAACAGTCCTAGAGGCGAAATCCTTGCCACCGGATCGTTGCAGTCTCTGGTGAACGGACGCGCATATTCGCTCCGACACCATATCTTCATGGTAGGGGAGAAACCGCTTTCAGGATAACGGTCGTACATCTCCTGCATTATGGACACGAATGTTCCCTTCTTGTGATCATGGTCATTCAGCAGCCAGCGTGCAACGGCAAGTGTCATCACAGACTTGTCGGTGACCCTTGGATGGAAGGTGACCTCGCCGCCATCCTTCCACCCACGGACACTGCTGAACATCTCGAAGTTCATGCCGTCAGCATCATTCCTGACATATGGAGACCCAATGATGTCCCCGGCAATGGCTCCCAGCATGCTACTTCACCTTCATAGACTGTTTCCTTTCCTTCTTCTGACCTTCAGCCATTGACTTCTCCACCTTCTCCTTCACCTGAGGATCGACCTTCAGCTCCTTGGAGTACTTCATGTCGAGACCGGCCTTCTGGGCTTCCTTGAACCATGTCGGATGGCAGGTCACCACCTGACGCTGCGCTGCATCGAACTGCACGCAGCAGGTGAACCTCTCACCGTCGCGCTTCATGCCGGAAATGGCGATCGCCTTGCCCTCTGAAAGAGCTTTGGCCTGCTCGTCGGTGAATGTCACGCCGTACATGCTCTTGCCTCTGGAATGCCCGTCGGCATCCATAAGCATTGCCTTCACCTGCTCCACTGGCATGCCGACCACTCTGTTTGTCGGCTGATGGATCGACACCAGGAACTCCTGCTTGCGGCCGTCCACTTCGATGGCGATAGGCCTTCCTCCGTTGGCATTGGCAAGACCGTAACGGGTCTTCTGGCTGGCGTCCTCCCAGGAGGTCCTCTCGAGAAGAGCTTCCTTGACCTTTGCGCTTGTGATAGGCTGATTGTAGAGATAGAGAGTGTCGTTTGCCGTCTTAGGCTTTTCCATTGTGAAGAGTCTTACAGTCCACTCCTGGTTCTCGCCCTGAGGGTATGCCCTCAGTGAGAAAAGGCCGCTAAGTTCTTTCGTTCCTCCGTACACCAGGTCGGTCATCTGACCGTACGCGAGTTGAGAGGCGATTGCCGGATTCTGCATGATTGACTCCTTGGAGATACCGTACTTCTCTTTAAGGTTCTCCCAATTGATCTTGTTCAGTCTGTTCTGAACGTCATTCGGTAATGTAACTTCCATATGAATTTGATTTAAGGGTTGATACTTTGTCAGTCAACATCTCGTTGTAGTCCTTGTATCCATCATACAGATGGGACATGTCCACTACACGGGTATCATCATTCACACAGAAGCATTCTATATGTCCGGCAGCTTCCCTGCCGGCCTTGTCGTTATCCAGATAAAGGTGGATTTCCTGATTCATGGCGATGCGCCCCAGCGCATTCCTGTAGTTTGCCACACTGTTAAGCACACATACATCACATGGGAGATCATCGATTCCCTGATCCTCGATCCATGAGAGGAAGTCAAAGAATCCTTCGAAGACGGCAACCGTCCTGGATCCGCCCTGATCTCCGCACGTCAGGTATGTTATACCGCCGGCACTGCATTTCTTTACAGAATTCGAGCGAAGGACATACCCTCCGGCTTCATTCGCGAATCCTATCGCCATATGCTTAAGGTTCGGCGAATAGACCGTATGATAGCAGACCTGGACGCAGTATCTGTCAAGGGTCTCCTTGGATATGCCTCGTCCGGCAGCAAAGTTCAGAAGACTGCGTTTTCGGAATTCCTTCGCGACGTAATCGATCACTATTGTCCTTTCCGGTTCCTTTCTTGCAGGTAACGGGGCAGCATAGAGATGAGAAGGGATGAAAGATGTGTTCATCTGCGCCAGAGTGTCGAATGCTTCTTCAGGGCTGCAGCACGAGAGCTTCATCACCAGTGTCATGACTGTGCCTCCCTCGGCGATTCCGAAGTCATACCACAGGTTCTTGCGAGGATTCACATGGAAGGACCTGTTGGCCTCATCGCGGAAAGGGGAGAAGAAGAAATAGGATTTGTCATGGCTTGCATCCTTTCCGAAATACGAAAGGACCGCCTCGATCGGAGTCGAAAGAAGCACGCCCTTCTCTTCGTATGTGTAGCTTGCCATAAAACTATCTTTACCGTTAAACAATACTAAATGTTTGTAAAATGAAAATATTTCCATACATTTGCATCATTACCGCAAGGAATGAATACTGTTGTTAAATATTTTCGAGGACAAAGTTAAAAGAAACTAATTGTTTTTGCAACTTTTGGCTGAGTTCTTGAAGTAATGCTCACTTAAAATGCGTACAAAAGCAAGCAATCCTGAGGAGAGTAACTATCAGGATGGTAAGTGGAACCTCACACATCTGAAGTTCCTGACCGACTTTATGGAAGAGACCGGGCTGACTACTGCAACCGTAGCGGAACTGGTAGGCATTTCCAGACAGGCTGTATATTATTGGTTCAAGAAGGATGATGTCAGACTTTCTATGATCTACAAGCTCTTCGAAGCCTATAATTACAGGATCGAGTTTGACTTCATCAAGGAAAGGTCAACGGAAGGGGAGGCCGCAAAGGTGGAGATGGAAGTGGAACGTGAACCAGAGACCAGCGGAAAGAGACTTGCTTTCCTCGCGAGTGCTCTCAAGAGGTACAGCATCTACAGGGAAGAGGTACAGCCGAAGATGAATGTCGGCACTACCACCATATACTACTGGCTGAGCCATGATGACGTGTTCATCTCGTACATGTACAAGTTTGCTGAGGTGACAGGACTTAAGTTCTCCATCAAGATCACGCCGAACAAAGACAACAGGTAAAACATTTTAAATAATTTGACATGAAAGAATTAGTAGAAAAGATCAACGCACTCGCAGCAACAGTTGTCGAGAACGCAGCTGCTCAGGCAGAGAAGGGAAACAAGGCCGCTGGTGCTCGCGCACGTAAGGCATCACTTGAACTCGAGAAGGCTCTCAAGGAGTTCAGGAAGGTCTCAGTCGAGGCTGGAAAGTAATTTCCCTTAAAAAGGAATGTGCGAGGCTGGCCGTAAGGTCAGCTTTTTTTGTGATGAATACAGGATTATATAGATAGAAATTGTAACTTTGAGAGCGGATAATTCACATATCATGAGAAGATTGGTTTTAAGCATCATTTCCCTGTTCTTTATGGTGCTCTGTAATGCACAGATTGCACCTCCAAAACAGACAGACACACTTATTATTACAGCAGTCAAATATAACTTTGCGGACATCGACAGAAACAACTGGCCTTGTGAAGTCATCTATAAATCTACCCGTGACATTCGTATCGGGCAGCAGACATTCAATGTTATCGAAGCCGATAAGGGATGGGGAACAGAAGTGGTGTTCTCTGTCTATGATGCTGAAGACAACGGGAAGAAAGAATATGAGCTTCTGTTTGACGACAAGGGAGATGGCACTTTTGTACTCACATTTTCTGGATATGAATTCAGATGCTATAAAAAGGGGAATGTTGTTGATGAAGATGTCACTGTTGTAGATTCTGCATATGGCGGTCCTGTAATCAAATCATATAACCTGGAAGGACGCAAGGCATCGCATCTGCCAATCCCCGCATACCGATGCTATGGAGAGGGTGAGGTTACAGTAATAATTTCAGTGAACCAAGCTGGTCAGGTAGTAAAGGCAGAAATCAAAGATGACATCTCCTCTACAGATGAATGTCTCAGATCTTTTGCAGTAAGAGCGGCAAGACTATCCCGGTTTTCGGCAGTTTCAAATGCTAATAGCATAGAACTTGGAGAAATCGTGTATGAATTCAAGAGTACCGGAACTTCTGTGACAAATATCGGCTACTGCGCTGAACCCAATGCGAAGCTCTCCGGCCGATCAGTAAATGGCACCCTTCCAAAGCCTGTAAGCAACATACAGACAAGCGGAAAAGTCGTCGTCGATATATGGGTTGACACTTATGGCAACGTACAGAAAGCCGTGGCGGGAACAGAAGGTACGACCGTGACAGATAAGACATTGTGGCAGGCTGCACGCAAGGCTGCTCTCGGGGCACATTTCAATATGAGCGCAGATGCACCTGCATTGCAGAAGGGAACGATTACGTATGTTTTTACGATGTGATGAATGAGATTCAACGAGGCTTTCTTGAGAAAATATCACTGAGTGAATCTATCTGCATCTTGAAATGACGGAACCTATATCTTTTCTTTAGTCCGGCATTCATAATCCATTGAATGAAAAGGCAGTTTACTTCCGGATATGACATACCCGGGAATGAAGTCGTATCTTTAATACTGTCGAGAATTATCTCAGCTGCCTCTTTTGATATATATGTCTTTCCTCCTCTCTTTCCTTGTACATCCAATATCCAATTTCCGAATTCATCACTAGTTAGGTGATGTTCACCCAACCTCAATAGATAAGAGACCGGAAGACCGGTGAGAAGCTTGAGGCTGAGAAGCCTTTCCACTCTGGGGTCGCGGTTTGAACATCTGTATAGCTTTCTCAACTCTGCCAATGAGACTTGGGTGGTGTCGTCAGGAATACGTGACAATGACACTCCAGCAATATCTTCCTCTGACATGTATCCTTTGTCTATTGCAGCTCTGCATATGTATATCATCTGGCCCATATATAGAGAGACTGTGGAGTGTGTGAGGAATTTCCCTTTGGATGTGACTGCCTCGTATTCAAGAAATGTCTGATATCTCAGAATGAAATCCCTGTTTATTCTATAGAACGGACACCGGTCTCCCGTGAACATTATAAGTTGCTTCAAGGATGCCGTCAGGTTGTAAGTTTTTGTTGATGCCAGATGACGATAGAAAGAGATGAAGTCTTCGGACAGAAATCTGATGCGGCCTTCCTTGAATTCCGATTGGCGTCTTTCCAATATAGACCTCGCTTTTCCATACCGAATCTTGTTCAGCCTCTCTTGGGCCAGGTCAGCCGGATCTGTATAGACTTTTATCCCGAGATCCTCATCTTCAAGGGTTGTCCCTTTTTTTATGTCAATAAGAACCGGATCGTATTTTATGTGAAGTGACGCCCAGCCGTGTCCTATCCTCTTGGTGTGGATTTCGATAATTGATCTGTGTCTGCCGTTATCCATACTACTTGATTTCAGGTCGCGTGCCATTCAAGGTGATTGCATTGGCCGCCATTCGTCTCTTGTCATCTACCAGATCCGCATATATCTGTGTAGTGCGAACATTCCTATGTGTCAGCTGATGAGATATGGTATAGATGTCTGTACCGTGGGCCATCAGCAAAGTAGCATATGTGTGCCTGAAGCAATGGAATGTGATGTTCTTGGTGATCCCGGCATCTTTGATCCACTTTTTTAAAGGTGCATTTGTCATTCCCTTTGTAAGACCATAGAATATAGTACCTGACTCTTTCCTCTCACCACAATAGTCAAGAGCCTCTTCGCTGATGAATATGACCTCCTCTCTATTAGCCTTGACAATATTCTTGATTATGCACGGTCCTCCATCTGGAGCGGTCTTGATATCGCTCCAGTCCAGACTCATGATGTCGCTGATGCGCAAGCCTGAAAATATTGCAAACATAGATGCTCTCTTGAGTACCGCAAATCTGCATGGGGTTTTATAAAGACTCATCACCTCATCCATTATCAGATAGTCTCTTTTAGGATTTCGATAAGGTATCTTGTCCAGAAATTCGACTATGTTGTCCGGGATCAGATGCTCTTTATATGCCAACTTTAGTATATAGAGGAAATCATTGAAATAGCTTGACGCCGAGTTGTGGCTCAATCTTTTACCGTCTTTCTTCTTTGCTTTAGTCAGAAGATGGTCGCGGAACTTGTTGCATAGGTATATGGTAATGTCCCCGAATCTACACTGCCCCTCACAGAATCTGTGGAAATGCAGATATGATGCTTCATCTTTCCCTGCTTTCTCTTTATAGTATTTGAGGAAATCCATCTTTTCGGTGTGCGAATCATATAAACCGTATTGTTTGTTAACGATCTCTAATGCCTTGATGGAGCGTATGGATTCTGCCTGGCGCATTGTCCTCTTGTTGTGTTCTCTTTGTTCGCTGTTGATCGGATTCAAGTAGACACTCAGGTGCAGGTATTCCTGTCTGTACGTCTTTCCGGTTACCTGGTTCTTGATAGGTGGATGATAGTCAAGGAACAGATACCCCTTCCCATTTTTCCTGTTGTTTTGTCTTACTGTTACTGTTGAAATCATATGCTGGAATTTTGATAGTGCAATGATGATAATATTTTTACTTTCTGAATTCTTGATATAGTGAGATTAGAGCAAGATTAGATTTGTCAGAATTCAAGATCACCATAAACCTCATTGAAATCCTTCTTGTTTATCCACAGTATTCTATTGACAGTCAGTCGCCGAATATTACGGCTACGCAGTCTGTTATGTAATTGATTTCTGTTGATGCCCATCAGTGTCATCACCTCTTCCGCCCTATAATACTCCTTCTTGAAGTCAACCCCAACATGCTTGGCTTCGTAAATATGTCGTCGTGAATACAGAACTGTACTGCCTATATGCGGTTTCTTTGGTATTCCTCTTTCGCTAACAAGAGAGTAGATAGCACTATCTGTCATTTCAAACATCTCCTGAATCTCATCCTTACTCATCCAGTCGGTTATCTCCGGATACGGATCCTTGTTTCTTCTCTTTGCCAGTTTCTCGATCTGATCCCTTCGATAATACTTGCAACTGCCAAATGTTACACACTCAAGCTTATGCTTCTTGAATAGTTTCCATGCTGTGGCGTTACAGATTCCTAGCATTTCACAGGCTTCCTTTCTGCTTATGTACTTATCCGTGATTTCTGTTGCATTTTCTTTTACAGAATTTCCGGATACGTTAGATTCAGCAATCTTTATGATCCTCTCTTCTTTTGAATAGGGGAGTTTCCTGTCGAAGAGGTAATCCAGGTCTGTGCGCCTCAGTCTAACTGTGCTTCCTAGTTTCATTGATGGAATCATTCCCGATCGGATGTATCTGAATAAAGTTGACCTGCTGATGCCGAGATAGCATATTGCTTCCTTGATACTGACTACCTCTTTCCTGGTATACTCGGATACAATTTGCTCTTGATCTCGCGCAACCACATTCTTCCTGTTCTTCTCCCTTTGTCGCTCCTTATATGCCCGTTTGGAACATAGACTGGAACAGTACTGTGTGCAGGACTTGTATGCAGTAAACTCTTTTCCGCAGTATGCACAGATCCTTGTGTATCTCATACTTTATTTCTCCTTATTTCCCCTAAAAGTTGTGTCATCTTGTGTCATGGTGTGTCACCTTGTGTCACATGATTTAACATCTCGTTTAAATTGTCCTTCCATTGTGATGCTCATATTTAAATTCCAACAAATTTCGTCAGGAACCATCTCAAATATCGTATTATATCGTATTACAAGACGGGGACGAATAAAAAGAAAGGAGCGACAGGTGTCGCTCCTAACTATATGAATATCATACTGATAACTCTTAATATTTGTCAAAAATCACTTCCCGATGCA
>JAFUJQ010000016.1 GCA_017473705.1 Bacteroidales bacterium
CACGTACGCATACGCCTCTTCTCTGAGGACAAGCATCCAACGCGCGAGATTTGCTCTTCTCGACGATAACCTCGCGTCCTTTGCGAACTAATTGTTGAATTGTAGGCATAAATGTTTGTAAATAAATAATTTATGTTCATTACCCCATATTTTGGGGGCTGCAAATATACGAATAATTTTTTATTTATCAACAAAAATATTGTTTTTCAACACTTTGTATTGTTGATAACTTTCCTCTCGACCACTGCGGGATTCCCGGTCAGGCCGGGTATCCTCCCGTTATCGCGAACGAGTCTATCACTGTCATCTCGACCGAGTCTATCACTGTCATCTCGACCGAGCGGAGCGAGTGGAGAGATCTCCATCCCCGACACGCCCCCAAAAAAACACGTCCCCACTCCCCACATGATGCACGTCACACCGTCCGACAGTTTTTTGAGCGATTTGCTGCCGGACGGTGCCGAAAACAGTGGCAAAACGCCCAAAAACGGGACCGTCCATCATGTTTTTCGCCATTTTGATGTCGGACGGTCTGAGACACAGCATTTTAATGAGGAAAAAAGCATAGAGTACCGGAATCTTTTTATAGATTTGTACTGACTTCATGACATTTCGAGAGAGATGTGGCGAACGATGGAAGAGAAAGAACGTGTAAAGGATAAAATGTATGAAAAAGACTTACCATCTCTGCCTTTCAGCAGGAGAAGAGGTCCTGTTCAGAGACCTCGAAGACTATTACAGGGGATTCAACTGTTTTGCTTTGGCGCTATACAAGACCGACAGTACCGGCCTTGTCGAATCATTCATGTCCACGCATGCACACAAACTCGTGCAGACTCATACTCCCAAAGACCTGATGTTCAACTTCCGTAATCCATATGCCAAATATTTCAACAACAAATACGGACGTTCAGGCAGACTGGGAGAAGACATTCATTTCACATTAGAGGTTGTCGGACATCACCACACCATTGCTGCTGCGAGTTATATATTAAGGAATGCCCTGCACCACGGTGTCGCTCCGCTTCCATTTGCATATCCTCATTGTTCGGCAAATGCCATCTTCCGGAGAGGAATGGGCAAGTTCCAGGATGAAGCACTCCTGCCAGCCAGATCATATTCAAGATTTCTTGGAAGATATGCAGAATATCCAGATAGTTATAAGATGACAAAAAGCGGAGTGTTCACAAGGGAAAGCGTGTTGGACATTCCTCAGATGGAAGCTTTGTATGGAACACCGCGCGCATTCATCTTCCACATGAGCAGGAAGTCATCGGAAGAGTGGGAATCGGAGCAGCAGAAAGACGGCAATGGCATGCCTCCCATCAATCTGCTCAGCATTGAGAGCGGAGTCAACATGCATGACGAATCCAGGATGTTGATATTCGAAAGCGGGAAGGCAGACTACAGGAGTTTGTCAGATATCGATCTTTGCACAGAACTGGACGCGCTGGCACGCAACAGGTACGGCAGACAATCTGTATATCAGCTGACACTGAAAGAGAAGCAGAGCATAGCCGAACATCTATACAGGGTGCGTCATCTCAGCGAATCCCAGATACGACGCTGCCTTGTACTTCCGAAATAAACACCGTTCACTTTATGACTGGTCTCTGACATTCCTTTCTGATCGTCCACCTCATGGCCTCCACACACCGTCCGACAGTTTTTTGAGCGATTTGCTGCCGGACGGTGCCGAAAACAGTGGCAAAACGCCCAAAAACGGGACCGTCCATCATGTTTTTCGCCATTTTGATGTCGGACGGTGCCCTAACAGCTCTGCCTTCTCAACCGAACTATCTCTGTCATCTCAACCGAGCGGAGAGATCCCCGCCTCATGGCCCCATCCGCCGTCCGACTGAGTTGTGGCTGTTTTGCTTGTTTTCGGGTACAGCTGCGGTGTTTTTCCTGCAAACTGAGGGTTTTCGGGCGGAGATGCGCCCTTTTCTCCTCAAAAACAGTCACGGCTATAGTGGATGATGCATAACTTTTTGTATATTTGGGAGTTGGGAGATTCCCGGTCACGCCGGGAAGGACGAAGAAGATCACGGCCAACAGGGAATGACGAGGAAGGTCACGGCACGGCCAACAGGGAATGACGAAGGGAGGAAATGGTGGGAGAATGGCCGAAGGTGAAGTGACGGGAAGGACGAAGTGAGGAAATGGCGGAAAGGACAGAGGCGTGTGATCGCAGACAGAGCAAACATGTAAAATCATCATACTGCTTGATAATTATGGATACTGACCGGAAATGGGTTGTCGTCCGTATTGATGGGAAGATAGCCTCCGTATCAACTGACTACAAGGCGCTGGCGGACATTACGGCGAGGATTGCTGCGCAGAAGATCCCTGCATATGACAGGATCTGTGCAGAGACTGTTGATTTTGACTATGTCTGGGAACTCCGCAGAAGCACCTCATGGGAGGACCTCATGCTGTTCGGTACTGATTTCCAGAAGAAGGTCTGGAGAAAGCTGTTCGATCTGACACATCCGACAGGCGAAAGCATAGTACCAGAAACCCTCTCGGACACCAGAGCCAAAGACAGAGGAGAACTGTCGGACACCATGAACGAGGACAAAGAAGAACCGCAGGGTACCGGAGCCGAGGACAGAGAAGAACAGGCGGAAACCGACAAGAACACTTCCAAAGCCAGGCTTGTCAGCTACAGCGACTTCGCAGAAATGTGCCAGAACAAGGCGGGAGTGCGTGCCGTAGCGCATGCCATCGGCTTGAATCCCGTCTCTGTCATCATTCCTTGCCATCTTGTGATACCGAAGGAGTCCATAGACAAGATTGCCGATATCCGCCGTAAAGCGGAGTCGACAATCTTCAAGGGAGACGACATCTGCATGGACAGCCTGCTGCGCGACAAGAGCTTCGACTTCGGCGAATATGCCCTTGGCCGCAAGCTCAAGCGCCGCCTGATCCAGCTCGAACTCGGATAAGACCAGAACTACCTGCCTCCGTGTGTGGTGATCAAGATGACGCCGCAGGCTCCGCGGGTCCCGTATATGGATGCCGACGCATCCTTGAGGACTGACACGGACTTCACGTCACGAGGATTCAGGAAACTGATGTCATTGACGGCCGAACCGTCCACGATAAAGAGCGGATCGGTACCTGAGTTTATCGAGTTTATGCCTCTGACGGAATACTTATAAGAACCGCCGACCTTCTGGACCACGAGTCCGGGCACGCGTCCCTGGAGATATTCTCCGATATCCGAATAGCTCGCAATGTCTTCGCTACGGACCCCCACTCGGGAAACCGACGTTGTGAGTTTCTTCTTCTTCACATATCCATATCCCACATTGATCGAGTCGTTCTCAAACTCCGCAAGCCTTATGGAATCACGCACCGCCCGTTCAGCACGCCTCTGCTCGCGACGCGCATCGCGCTCCGCCCTGCGGAGACTGTCCCTGTCCTGTGCATATCCGGAAACAGACAGAACAATAAAAAGAATGACGAAGAAAATGTTTTTCATGGCCCTTAGTTCTTCAGATAATATGTAACAGAAGTCACGACGCGCACCTTCTTTATATATGGTGTGTTGCTGTCGCGGTTTCCTATGGTGAATGTTCCCTGGTTTGCGGTCTTGATCTTTCCAAGGCTGCTGTCTGAATCTTTCGCGAACTTCTCGGCCGCTGCACGCGCATTCTTCGTGGCCTCCTCGATCATTTCCGGCTTGATGTCATTCAGGCCTTCATAACGAAACTCCACAGGATTTTCCCACTGGTTGCTTCCGTCTGTCACGACACCTTTCTTCAAGAGAGCAGACTGCTCGGACATGAGGGAAAGCACCGCATCCACATCGGACGAGCACACAGTGATGACATTCTTTGCTATATAGCGGAATGCCCTGTTGTTGTCTCCATACTCATTGGCCAGCTTGTCGGAAATCTGTGGCACGCTGACTGTGATTTCATCTGCAGTGATGCCTCCGGCCTTGAGAAAATCAATAATGACCGCATTACCGGCGTCAGTCTGGGCATATATGGACTGTATTTCATTCGACATCACCTTATATACTATAGGCCATATCACCTTGTCCGCCTTCACTTCCTTTTCGCAAAGGCCTTTCACATTGACTGTCCTGTCGTAAGAACGGTATTTCTCCACTGCAACAGGGAACATGGCGCCGAGAATTACAAGGCCGACCATGATGCAGAGGCCGCTGTAGAATTTTCCTTTTTCCATAATCATGAACATTTGACGGTAAATATAATCATTATTTATAAAACATCCGGCTGTGCCTTTCACAAGTAACAGCCGGATGAACCATAACCCTAGTATTAACAACTAAACTAACCGCCTGAAGATATCTCAAACGGCGTGCCAACTTGGAGTAATTACCACAAAACATATAAATTTGATTATATGTGAAAGGGTTCTGCATTTTTAAAACTATATTTGTAGTATATGCATGTTGATATGAAATCTACAACACTTTGCCTTTCCATACTGCTGACCTCAGCAGTTCTGTCCGCCCAGCAGCCTTCGCAGAGCTGGAACCCTGACAAGGGGACGCATTACGTAAATCCGATATTGAATGCAGACTATTCCGACCCGGACGTATGCAGGGTAGGAGATGACTATTACATGACTTCATCGTCATTCGCCTGTTTCCCGGGCCTGCAGATCCTGCACTCGACAGACCTCGTGAACTGGGAGCTCATCGGAGCTGCCCTGACCGACTATCCGGGACCTGGCTGGTCTGATGATAGACAGTGGGAAACGCTCGGACAGAATCTGGCGACTCCTGCCGACTGCCCTCCGGGAGCGAAAGAATGGCGCACAATTCCGCAGCACGGCAACGGAGTATGGGCTCCGGCAATCCGCTACCATGATGGCGAATTCTATATCTACTGCGGAGACCCCGACAGGGGTATCTTCATGGTGAAGACCTCCGATCCTCGTGGCAAGTGGGATGACCCGGTGTGGGTGGTTAAGGCAAAGGGATTCATAGACCCATGTCCGTTCTGGGACGAAGACGGCAAGGCATATCTGTCACACGGATGCGCTGGCAGCCGCGCCGGCCACAAGAGCGTGCTCTTCGTAGCACCCATGTCGCCTGACGGCACACGCCTGCTCGGCCAGAGCCGTATAGTGTATGACGGACACGAGACCCAGCCTACCATAGAAGGCACCAAGTTCTATAAACACAACGGCAATTACTACATCTTCTCGCCTGCCGGAGGTGTCCCTACAGGATGGCAGGTGGTGCTCAAGGCGTCAAGCCCATGGGGACCTTATGAAGAGCGCGTGGTGATGGCCCAGGGCAAGTCCGAGACCAACGGTCCTCACCAGGGAGCGTGGGTGGATACTCCTTCAGGAGAGCACTGGTTCCTGCATTTCCAGGACAAGGATGCATACGGACGCGTCGTGCATCTTCAGCCTATGACATGGACTGCTGACGGCTGGCCCGTGATCGGAGTCGACAAGGACGGCGACGGCGTCGGCGAGCCCGTCATGAAGTACAGGAAGCCTGCACTTAAGGGCTCCGGAGTATTCCAGCCTGCCGAAAGCGACAGCTTCACCTCTGTCGATCTCGGCCTGCAGTGGCAGTGGCATGGCGTGCCTTCACCATACTGGTATTATATGGACGCAAGTGCACGCGAGACTCACACTAACGGATTGGGAGCGCTCAGACTATATTCCGTAGACCAGACCTCGGGGTGGGACAACCTCAGCGATTCTCCGAACCTGCTCCTGCAGAAGACCCCGGCCGACGCGTTCACAGTGACAGCCAAACTCCGTTTCATTCCTAACCCTCAGTTGAAGGACAAGGGAGAGAACTGCGGATTCGTTCTTATGGGACAGGATTATGCGACTGTGAGACTGACAGACACCGCCGAAGGTGTCGTACTTCAATACATAGAATGCAAAGATGCACTGAAACACACAGAAGAGCAGGTGCTCAAGACCATTCCAATGGAGTCGTCGCCGCTTCCTATGCCATATTCAAACAAATACATGTCGACAACAGTCCCTCCTGTAGCTCCTCTGGCATACGTTGCGACCGACATATTCATCAAGATGGAGGTGAAGCCTCGCGAAAGGAAGGGCAACGTCCCTGACCTTACAGCCAAGTTCTTCTACAGCCTCGACGGGAAAAAGTGGACAGAGCTCACAGAGAAGCCGTTCATCGGAAAGCCAGGCAAATGGATAGGCGCGAAATTCGGTCTGTACTGCAACCGCTCCGCCTCAAAGAACGACAGCGGATGGATGCAGGCAGACTGGGTGAAAGTTTCGGAATAATCATTAATTTTGCAATAACAACATAACAGATAACACTATGGTAAATTTTTCTCTTGAAGGCAAGGTCGCTCTCGTGACCGGAGCTGCTTACGGAATAGGATTCGCTATGGCCCAGGCTCTGGCCGAGGCTGGTGCAAAGATAGCATTCAACTGCCGCACACAGGCAAACATGGACAAGGCACTCGAAGGATACAAGGCACTCGGCATCGAGGCCAAAGGATATATCTGCGACTGCACTGACGAAGAAGGTGTGAAGGCTATGGTTGCCGACATTGCAGCCACTCTCGGACCTGTAGACATCCTCGTGAACAATGCCGGCATCATCAAGCGCATCCCTATGCACGAGATGGCCGCGGAGGAATTCCGTCAGGTTGTGGACATAGATCTCATCGCTCCTTACATCTGCGCAAAGGCGGTTCTTCCGGGAATGATGGAGAAGAAGGCCGGCAAGATCATCAATGTATGCTCAATGATGTCTGAACTTGGCCGCGAGACCGTTTCCGCATATGCTGCAGCAAAGGGAGGTCTCAAGATGCTCACAAGAAACATCGCATCTGAATACGGCCAGTACAACATCCAGTGCAACGGCATCGGACCGGGCTACATCGCCACTCCGCAGACCGCTCCGCTCCGCGAGCGTCAGGCGGACGGCAGCCGCCATCCGTTCGACTCGTTCATCGTGGCAAAGACTCCGGCAGAGCGCTGGGGAACCCCTGAGGATCTCATGGGACCTGTGGTATTCCTCGCATCGAACGCTTCGGACTTTGTGAACGGACATGTCCTCTATGTGGACGGAGGTATTCTGGCATACATCGGAAAGCAGCCTAAATAATCATGGAACAGGTATTCAGTTACATCATCGGACTCGGCGCTGCCGTGATGATGCCTATAATCTTCACGATTCTGGGCGTGTGCATCGGCATCAAGTTCAGCAAGGCCCTCAAGAGCGGCCTTCTGGTGGGAGTCGGATTCGTCGGTCTTTCGGTCATCACTTCCCTGCTCACCAGCACTCTCGGACCTGCTCTCAGCAGAGTGGTAGAGATTTATGGTCTGCAGCTCAAGGTCTTCGACATGGGATGGCCTGCAGCGGCTTCTGTGGCATATAACACTTCAGTAGGAGCATTCATCATCCCCGTGTGTCTGGGCGTGAACATCCTCATGCTCGTGACAAAGACCACCAGGACCGTGAACATCGACCTGTGGAACTACTGGCATTTCGCCTTCATCGGTGCCATCGTATATTTCGCATCGGACAACATCTGGTGGGGATTCTTCGCAGCAATCATCTGCTACATCATCACCCTGATCCTTGCGGACTATACTGCAGACAGATTCCAGGGATTCTATGACAAGATGGACGGAATCTCCATTCCTCAGCCTTTCTGCCAGGGCTTCGTGCCTGTTGCAGAGGTGCTGAACAAGGGTCTGGACAAGATCCCGGGCATCAACAAGCTTGACATCGACGCAGAGGGAATGAAGAAGAAGTTCGGTCTCCTCGGAGAGCCTCTCTTCCTCGGTATCCTCGTGGGAATAATCATCGGAGCACTCTCATGCGAGAGCTGGAAAGAGGTTGTGGAGAAGATTCCGTACATCCTCGGACTCGGTATCAAGATGGGAGCCGTCATGGAGCTCATCCCTCGCATCACTTCACTCTTCATCGAGGGTCTGAAGCCTATCTCAGACGCAACACGTGACCTTATCAACAGGAAATTCAAAGGAGCCAAGGGTCTCAACATCGGCATGAGCCCGGCACTTGTGATCGGACACCCTGCGACTCTTGTGGTGTCACTCCTTCTCATCCCTGTGACCCTCATCCTTGCAGTCGTGCTTCCGGGCAACGAGTTCCTTCCGCTTGCTTCGCTCGCTGGTATGTTCTATGTATTCCCGCTGATTCTCCCTATCACAAAGGGCAACATCCCGAAGACATTCATCATAGGACTCGTGCTGATGCTCATCGGACTCTACTTCGTGACTGACCTTGCTCCGTTCTTCACACAGGCGGCGCAGGATGTGTTCGCGAAGACCGGCGACGCAGCCGTGGCGATCCCTGCGGGATTCGACGGCGGCTCGCTCGACTTCGCGTCAAGCCCGCTTGCATGGGTGATCTTCCACCTTTCATATTCACTCAAGTGGATCGGTGTGACAGTCCTCGTGCTCATCACCATGTTCCTGATGTTCCTCAACCGCAGAGCCATCATCAAGTATCAGAAGGCAGCCGCAGAGGCCGAAAACACAGAAAATAATCAACAGTAATATTATGAAGAAAATATTTTTATTCACTTTAATGAGTCTTATGACAATGGCAGCAAACGCACAGCTGAACTACACCGTTCAGACAGCATGTCATCCTGATGACGTAAAGCATTATGACACAGAGCGTCTCCGCGGCGCATTCCTTATGGAGAAGGTCATGTCTCCTGACGAGATCAACCTCACTTATACACTCTATGACCGCCTCATCTACGGCGGCGTGATGCCTGTGAACCAGACACTCGTTCTCGAGACTTTCGACGAGCTCAAGGCTGAGCACTTCCTCGACAGACGTGAGCTTGGCGTGATCAATGTCGGCGGCGACGGCGTCGTGACAGTTGACGGCAAGGAATATCCTATGTCATTCAAGGAAGGCCTCTATGTGGGCTGCGGCAAGAAGGAGGTCACTTTCAGAAGCGTTGACCCTGCAAACCCTGCAAAGTTCTACATCAACTCTACCCCTGCATACAAGGAGTATGTGACCCAGCTCATCACAACTGACAAGAACGCAGACCCTAAGAAATATGCGATCGCACAGTCAGACCATTATGGAAAGATGGAGGACAGCAACGACCGCATCGTGAACCAGCTCATCGTAAGCTCGGTGCTCGGCAAGGTGAAGGGAGGCGGAACAAACCAGCTCCAGATGGGTCTCACCGAGCTCCTTCCTGGCTCTGTATGGAACACAATGCCGGCTCACACCCACACACGCCGCATGGAGGCATACTTCTACTTCAACGTGACTCCGGGCAACGCGATCTGCCACCTCATGGGCGAGCCTAAGCAGCAGCGTCTCGTATGGATGCAGAACGAGCAGGCCATCACTTCACCTGAGTGGTCGATCCACGCAGCAGCAGGAACCAGCAACTACATGTTCATCTGGGGAATGGGCGGAGAGAACCTCAACTACGGTGACAAGGACGAGATTCCTTATACTGAAATGAGATAACGATACATACATGATACGAAATGAGCCGGCTCTTTTTTGGAGTCGGCTCATTTCTGTTTATGCTGTCATGCTATTTGTTCTTCACGCAGCGGACTGATGCTCCTGCAAGGAAGTTTCCGTATGCTACTGATACTTTCTCGTTGGTTGCGTTGTAGAGAGGCATGAAGTAGTGGTACTGCACGTTTGTCAATACTCCGTCAGCATCTGTCTTGACCTGATGCAGAGATGAACCGATAACGTATGACATCACGCCATATATGCCGTTATAGTTGGTCACCATGTAGGTGCCGTTTCCTGTAACGCTGGTCTTGTTTCTTGCACTTGCGAACTGCCATGGCCAGCCTGCTTCTGTGAGAACTGCGAGGCTTGCACCTTTGATTGTAGCGTCATAATAAGGAGCAGATGTATTGACCAGAGCGCTGTTTGAGCTGTGACCTACGAGGCCTGTCATCTCAGTGACTGTAGGGATGTGCCATCCTGCCGGGCAGATACCCTGGCAGCCTTCGAAGGTACCAGCATTCTCTGCAGTGATCTCCTCAACGCCGAATGCTGTAGCTGCATCATAGAGAAGTCCGAGGGTCTCGGCGAGTGCAGGATCAGCCACCTTGTCGACATTTGCTGCAGGATACCAGATACCTGCATCCTCTGCAGGGTCGCTTGATACTGTGCGGCCGCGTGGGATGAAACGGAGGTTCTCTGCCATCCATGTGTTGCCGTCAGCAAGAGCCACGGTCTTGTACTCTACTCCGTCATATACGAAATATCCGTCATACTCAGTGAACTCTACAGGAAGCTCTTCTGTTGTTCCCTCTCCCTCGAATCCGATCTCACCCTCGTCTGTCCAGTTCTCGATCTCGCCTGATGCGCTTACGATCATGTTGTCAGCAAGGATGCGTGCATTTATTGTATACTGTCCGCCTGACTTGAGAGTCATTTCTGCGAGAGGCTGAGTCACCTTCTTGCCGTTTGAAAGTGTAACAACGAGCTGAAGCTTAGCAGTACCAGGGACAATGATGGCTTTCCACACCTGACCTGCTGTAGCCTCGTATGCCGCAACATCTGCAGTCTCTGCTGCCGCAGTGACTGTCTGAGCCTCTATGTCAAGAGCTGCAGATGCAGCAGAACCAGCGATTACAACGCTCTCGACAGCAGCTCCAGACTGGTTGTCTACATTGACTACGATTTTTGTCATCATGTGCTTGAAGACCATTGTGATCGCGTTCAGAGTCGGAAGAACACCCTCCTTTGAAGCGGCCATGAAGTCTGCCTGAGCCATGCCTTCAGTCTGGTCGACAACAGCAACATAAGTTGTAGGAACACCTTCTGCTGAATATGGATAGTATGCATATACATCAGCCTCTGAATATGCGTCAGCATACCATTTGAGCTCGCCTGTAAAGACTGCGCCATCGAAGGTGAGGCACTCGTTTGCAGCGTATGCTTCTGTGTCATTTACCTTTGTCATTGTGAGACCGATCCGGTCACCTGACTCAAAGTTCACTTCTGTAGCCTTTGTGATTACAGGCTCCACCTGAACCTTTCCCGGAGCCAGCTCAGGCTCTGCAGTGTGCTGGCAGGCGGCGAAAGCAAGCGCTGCGAGCGCAAGTGTGAGATAACGTTTCATAATATTGTCGTTTAAAAATTATATCCGAGTTTAAGGGTGGCAGCATAACGGCTTGCCGGAGTGGCGAGTCCTACGCCATGAAGCAGGTTTCCTGAAGCCTCGACATATAGCCCTTTCCAGAAATTGTACCGCAACGACAGGCCGGCGCCGAGGCGCTGCGCTGTCGTGTATGCCATCTGGAGATCATACCAGTCCTGCAGTCTGTATGGAGATGTCTGCACTCCGGATGCATCGCTCAGCGTCTTGTCCTCTTCAGTAACCGATCCTGATCCATAGCCGACATGCACACCGAGGTCGAAGGCTCCGATCTGGAACAGGGCCTTCAGGCCGGCGTTCCATGTGAGCAGAGACTGCATATATATATAAGGATACATCTGCGATGACACCTTTTCCTTCATGTTCACATCCACATATGCCAGGACTTCAACCTTGTCTGACACGAATTCATATTCAGGAGACAGGGTCCATGTGTTCTCCATGGCAATGTTGTTGGATCCGTGCTGTATGACGGTCGCAACTCCGTTCGAAGTCACCTTCTCAAGGACATTCTCGTCCAGTTCTCTGCCCTTCCAGCTGAAGCCGAGCCTTGCATAGTGCCGGGCCTTCTCTCCCATATGCCTGTATCCTATCCTTGCGTTGACAGCGTCGCCAGGGAAAAGGAACCATATGTATTCCTTCTCGCCTATGACTCCTGACGTATGAACGTATTCCGCCTCGGCGAAAAGCCCCTTGTACTGCATCTGGAGGGCGGCTCCGTTGCTGAAGTCCTTCACCGGGAAAGAGTTCACGCCTGACTCATGCAGGTGCAGGCCGCTGCCTGTCCAAGGTGCATATACACCATACATCATGCCCTTGTCAAGGAATGCGTAATACGATGATTCAGAAGTACCCACCTGATCCGCCTTTATGGTCTCGCTGGTCTTTCTGAAGATATAGTTAACACCTGCGGCAAAGTCTCCTGCATGGTACATGAGGCCCGGAGAGACGGTCATGTCAAGCCACCAGTTATCGTGCCTGAGGTCTTTCCTCTTGGCCATGTTCGCCGCCTCGAAGTCCATCATCGCGCCGATACGCCAGTTTGGCGCAACATCATATGAAATGCCTCCGTCGAAAGCATATGTTTGCAGAGTCTTGCTGCCCGGAGTGAACTCCAGCACATCCACAGGATAGAATCCCGGGTGTATGGACATGGATCCGCACATGTCATAGCCTTCTGTCTGAATGAATGAGAACGAACCCTTCAGGGTCATCTTCTCCAGATGGCGTATGCTGGCGGTCACCGCACCCGCACTCCAGCCCTGACGGGCCTGCGACGGGTCGCGGAACTCCCCTCCCTCATATCCGGCAAACAGCTCGGCATATGAACGCGAAACCGTATCCTGACGCACTCCAACAATGTTTTGGGAGTCGTTCCACAGGTTGCCCCTCAGCACCCTTTCATAGGTCTGGGCCGAGACAGCCATACTGCAAAGGAGCAGGCAGAGAGCGCATATGTATCTTGACTTACTCATGCAGCGACTGTTTTTCGGTTTCATAAAAATCGTTTGACGAATTGTTGGTATCAGCGAGTATCTCATAGCCAGAGACCGCACTCGCCTCTTCGTCAACATATCTCATAAGACTCCGGCCCAGATAGATGTCGGTCAGGGTTACAAAGCCCGCATCAGCGAGAGGGCCGAGTCGTTTTTCATTATTGGTAGAACGGCCGTCAAACACCTCGACAGCATCCAGCACCCACTCATAAGGCACCTTCACAACCCTGTCCACAGAGCTTCCCGGCACTGCTATGACATTCTCTTCTGACTGTGTAAAATCCTGGATAGAGATACCCTGAGCCTTGAATATGGCCAAGGTAGGAGAGCTGATTGAAAGAGTATAGGCATTTGCCTGACCGGTCTTGATGACCACATCCACAATCCTGGTGTCTGAAATCTGATCGCCAGGAGCCGGATGGTAGGTAGGGTTCCAGAAGTATGTCACGTTATAGCATACAAAGTAGTCCGGTCTGTTGAGATTGACAGAAAGCGGATACTGCTGCGAGTGGTCTATAGCGCCTCTGACGCATACTACAGCGTCTTCACCCGGCTGAAGCGGGAAGTCATCACCGTCTCCAGGGAACTGCCATACTGCCTGGATTACTGGTATATAATCAGGGAAGACGTTCTCTCCTGTAGAAGGATCCTTGGATACGAAGTAGTTGGCTCCTGTCGCATTATTAGGCGAGAGAGTTCCAAAGCAGAGGCTATCCAGATACTGCACCTCATAGTGGTTGTTGTGAAGGATGAAATACTGGTCTGCCTGATAATTGCCCTCCTGCGGCAGCTTCTTGCAGCCGCCGCAATAGAGTTCCTTTATAACTATCGAGCCCGGCTTAGAATATGACATCTGGAGATTGAAGGCCAGGTCTCCTCCGGAGATCACAACCTTGTCTGCAGCGCCGTTGAATACGCCCAGGTCCGACCTTCCGCTTACATTGATTCTGTAAAGTCCGTTCGGAAGAGTGAACGAAGCCGTTCCGTCAGAAGCGGTCACCTGCATATATCTGCTGCCGGTGTTCATGTCTTCCACGACGGCGTTCAGGCCCGCCTTGTCGACATCGGCCAGTTCCTCCGGATAGACAGCGGTGAGCGTAAGGACATTCACCCCACCCTCGTAAGGGTTGGTGTCCTTTACGTCAGCGCAGGAGGCGAGCAGCAGGGCTGCCAGTATGTATATTATTTTCTTCATTTCTATCATTCGGATCTCTCGACTCACTTCGTTCGCTCGAGGTGACAGGGTGGTCAAAATTTCAGTCTGCAGGTCAAGCCATAGTAGAAGGCCGGAGTGAAGATTGTTCCCACACCTGTGGCCATCGACTTGACATATGGTCTTGAGTTGGTAAAGTTATTGGCGAAGAACGACAGGGACACATGGTCTCCGATCTCCTTCGTTATGCTCAGGTTGGCCGACATGTATGCACCATAGCCGTCCTGAGCAAATGTATACGCATTTGCAGACTTGAGTATCAGGTTGGCGAACGCAGGGTCGGCAGCCTCCGCATCCGTGAACGGATGCACGTTGCCGTCAAGGTCCATATAGGACACAGGACGGATGGCCGTATATGAATTTCCGTCATAGATGTTGCCACCTGTGGTCTTGTTGTCTGACTCGTTCACAGTATAGGCATAATCCGCTCCCTGATACTGAGAAATGTTGCGGCTGCGGCGCAGGAGAGACATCTCCAGGCGGCATGTAATGATCAGGCGGGCCTGAGGGATGTGCGTGATGGCGGTAAGGTTGGCGTCCAGGTTGTGAGTCACCTTTCCGTTCGCCACTGTGTTGTTGCTTCCTCCGTTCGCATACAATCCCACATACTGGTAGGAACGGTTCGGAAGGTATGTATGCGACCATCCGTTCTGGTAGTACGCCGCAATCTGCTCGTTCAGATATTTTGTATAAGTATATGCCGCGTCAAAGCGGAATGTTGTGCGTATTGGTCTGATTTCAGGGAACTCGACGACCAGCTCGGCACCTGCCCTTGTGACATCGGCGCCATTGTTCTGCTTGGTCGACTTGGCGAATGTACGGTCTGTAACCTTGACATCCATAGGAGTCCAATATTCCTCCTGAGCGCCACGGATATAAAGCATTCCGGTCTGCTCGTCCACTATGATCTGCGGATCTGACGGCATGGTGAAGTCGGCCGGCTTCTGAAGGATGTCATATGAATAAGGCTCATATACATTCAGGAAGTTGTACGGTCCCTTGGTAAGGTTGTAGAATCCCACCAGGGATACCTTCCAGTCCGCGAATGCGGCATCTATTGCGAACTCCGAGTTGCTGTTGCGCTGCCACCTGAGCTCAGGATTGTACACGACTGTATACGGCTGAGTATAATAGATGTAACTTGTCTGCGAGCCGTGAGAGAATCCGAAAGTCTGAATGTCGCGGTATTCCTGCTTAGGATAAAGAATGTAGTATGACGGAAGTTTCTCGGTGATTCCCCATCCGCCTCTGATTGCAAGAGCGTCGGTCAGCTTCCACTTGGCGTTGAAACGAGGCGAGAATGTAGTCTTGTTATTATATAATGAATTCTTTATGAACACATTCTCCATACGCAGACCCGCTGTGATCTCAAGCTTGGTACGGGCTATCGGCAGGGTCAGATGCTCCTCCGCATATACGGAAAGGTTGTGCATGAACGGATAGTCTGTATACGGCCTCGGCCTGTAGCCGTTCGCGGCAAGGGTCGGATCCTCATAGTATTCGCCCTGACCGACATTGCCGTTGGCCTTCCACTGCACTCCGGCCTTGAGAAAGCTCTTGACATCGTCCCAGCGCTTGTGCCAGTTGTACTTGAGCGAAGCGGCGAAGTCAAGCTCCTTCGAGTCAGTCACCTGGTCTGAGAAGTAGGTCAGAGGGAGGCGTTCCGCAAGGAAGTAGCCGCCCTGCTCTGCGTGCACGGCAGGCTGGTTTGAGGCATATGACTCGTATTTATGATATCGGAAGAGGTTGTCGTTGAAGTTTACCGAAGCATCGAACTTCAGATTGGTCACCCATGACCTGTTGAGCATCCACGTGAGGGATGTGTTGCCTCTGAAGACATTGTCACGCTCCTTCTGGAACTCTCCCGTGAATGCATCAGGGTCATCCTTGGTGTTCATTCCGCCGATGTTGCCGGTGAATCCGGCCTCGAAGCGGAGGACCTTTGCAAATGTATTGGTATAACCCAAGGTGATGCCTGTCCTTGTATACGACTGGTATGGGGATATGAGCTTCTTCACGGCCCTCGCCCACTCGGCGCTGAGGTTCAGGACTCCGTTATCCTCCTGAAGGTCTATACCCTTGGATACCGAAGCCTGATATGTGCGAGGATTTACGGAGAAGGTCACATTGACCGGTGTGCGGCCCTTGCGGGTATTGATCTTGATCATTCCGGAGTTGAGGTCTCCGTACTCTGCAGAAGGCACTCCGGTGATCACCTCTATGGACTCGATGTTCTCCACCGCCACGCTGCGCGTGTCCGTTCCGCTCATCTCACCGAACGATGCGTTGTTTCCAAGCCTTACTCCATCGACTTCCACAGCCGTTCCGAAGGCGGCATTACCTGTGTTGGAACCTCCCTCTCTGAGCGAGAAGGCATTCTCCGCAGTAAGGTCCGGATTGACGGTCTTTCCACCTGGAAGCAGAGCTGCGATGTCTGTAGTATTGGACAACTGAAGATGGTTCAACGCGTCGCGGCCGAGGTTATGGGACGTTCCAAGTCCATCCTTTGCCTTCTGGGCGGTGACCACAACCTCATCAAGGGCGAGTGAATTCTCATAAAGCTGATATTTCAAGCCTTCGGCATCGCCGGTGACTTTGAGTTCTGCAGTCAGACTTACATATCCCAGGCATGAAACCTCGACGGTCCATGAACCCTTCTCTACATTTATAAAAGAGAATGCACCGTCGATGTCGGTTATTGTCCAAAGGTAGTCTGAGCCGATCCTCACGACTGCTCCGATAACAGGAGCCTGAGTCTCAGCCTCCAGGACGACTCCCTCCACAGAGTATCCCCTGGGAGCCTCAGCTGCAGCCAGATCGGTCAGAATCGCTATAGTCGCGAATAGAATTATGAGCAGTCTCTTGAGCATTTTTTCGAATCCACATGCAAATATACGAATTAATGCTCTATAATTTTCATACCTATTTATGGGTATTTACTTGCCGAAAATCTTCATTTTTGACATAATTTTAAAATTTTTCTCAAAAAAGTTTGGAAGTTTAAAAAACATTCGTACCTTTGCAATCCCAAACGGGAAAAACGCGGAAATAGCTCAGTTGGTAGAGCACAACCTTGCCAAGGTTGGGGTCGCGAGTTCGAGCCTCGTTTTCCGCTCCAAGTCCAAAAGTTTTGAGGACAAAATCAAGCAAAACCCTTTGAAACATCGTTTCAGAGGGTTTTTCATTTGTTGTCGGTAGGTATCGTTCCGACACCGTGGAGCCCCTACTCGACATAGTCCGAACCTCGAAGTGTCCCTCCGAATATCCACCGTGAAAATAAGGGACACTTACTCCGAAACGAGGGGACACTTTGATAATTTTTCAGTTTTCTACAAACTTCTCAACTGACAGTTGCCTACACTTTCTAAAAAACAGTCAGATGAAAAGTACATTCAGAATCCTATTCTACGCAAAGTGGGAGGCAAGCGATGAGGCAAAGATGCTCCCAATCTATGTTCGTATTACAATCAATGGCAGTAAGGCTCGTTTCAGCCTTAAAATTCGTGTATCAGAGAAAATCTGGGACGCCAAGAGTGGTCGTGCCATCGGTCATAGCCACGAGGCCCTGCAAGCCAACCGCTACCTCGATAGTGTCGTCACGCGCATCAATACCATATATTATCGTCTATGCGAGCAGAGCGAGGCTGTGACGGCTCAAATGGTGCGCGATGAGTTCCTCGGCGTGAAAGCACCCAGCAAGACGCTACTTTCGGTATTTGCCGAGTTTAACGATAGGCAGGAAAATCTTATCGGCGTGGATATTACGCAATCGACATTCAATAAGTTCGACCTGACTTTTCGTCGCCTGGAAGAGTTCCTGCGGGTGAAACGCAATCGTCCGGATATTCCCGTATCGCTCGTCGATAGAGATTTTGTGCTCGACTTTGAGGCATATTTGAAGGTAGATTACCACCTGCAAGCCAACTCTGCCGAGAAGTTGATGCGTATCTTTAAGCGTATTACCACGATGTGCTTCAAGAGCGGACTGATGGCAAAAGACCCATTTTGCGATGTACGCTTGAAGAAGGTCAAAAAGGATAGAGGCTATCTTACTCGCCACGAATTGGAGCTGATACTCAACTATAAACCAACAAAGAAGCGATTGGAGAAGGCGCGCGATGTCTTTGTGTTTTGTTGTTTCACGGGCTTCGACTATTCGACAACCGCATCATTGACCGAACAAAACCTTGTTTTGGCAGATGACGGCTCGATGTGGATTGAAACGCACCGAGTTAAGACCGGTGTCGCATCAAAGGTCAAACTGCTCGACATACCGCTTTCAATCCTGAAAAAGTACGAATCAACACGCATTAACGGCTATCTCCTGCCCGTGTTGAGCAACGCCAAATACAACCTCTACCTCAAAGAGATAGCAACCACATTGGGCATCCAAAAACGGGTAACCTCACACTTGGCCCGCCATACTTTCGCTACGACAGTTACTTACGCTAACGGCGTATCCATCGAGTCGATTAGCAAAATGCTCGGACACACCAAATTGGCAACAACACAAATTTACGCCCGCATCGTCGACCAAACGGTCAGCCGAGAGATGGATAAGCTGTCAGCTGCGTTAAGTGGCACGAGTTTTAGCCTCAACGGTGGGGAATCCTCAACACTAGATACTGCCAATTAACAGTAAGCATCCGACGAAATGCATATTGTGGCGGGCAGCGATGCTCGCTGGAAAAGCCCTGTGCGCGTGACCCCCGAAGCCCAGTGCCGTTGACCCTCGCGGTCCAAAATTCACTGACCCTTTAAGTACCATATAAAATTGACCCCTACCTAAGTGATATAGGCAGGGGATTTTTTGTAGTTTTAGTG
>JAFUJQ010000017.1 GCA_017473705.1 Bacteroidales bacterium
ATACGTCCCTGGAGGGCGTTGTCGATCGAGAGCACAGGGGCATCCTTGATGTCGCCCATCTTGACATTGGCCACCGATCCGGTAAGGTCGGACTTCTTTGCCGCACCATAGGCGATGACCACGACGTCCTCAAGGACATTCTGGTCCTCTGTAAGAGTTAAGTCTATGACAGCGCGCTGGCCTACGATCTCCGTTGCCGGAGTGAATCCCATATATTCAGCCTTGAGCACATCAGTAGGCTTCGCTGTGATGACATAGGCTCCGTCAATGTCAGTTATGGAGCCTGTCGTAGTGCCTTCGATCGTCACATAGGCACCGATGAGCGGCTCACCGGCCGAGTCGTATACGTGACCTTTCACCTGTGACTGTGCGGATGCACAGATGCAGGAAAGGGCAAAGGCAAGGACTGCCAGCCATTTCATTTGCAGATTATGTTTCATCATTAGGTGTTTTAGTCGTTAATAGGGGCAAGAATCCTGTCGCGTCCGCTTCCCTGGTTCATAAGGAAATAGTCGACGTCCTGGTCCTGCACCAGTTTCATTACATAAAAGTCATCTATGAACAGACGCGATCCCTTGCCGTTTCCGGATGCTCCTGAAGTGATCTTCAGACAAGTGTTCACACCCACAGGATTGTTCTCCACAGATGATATGAAGACTATGAAGTTGGTCTCCGGCTTCCAGAGTCCCTCCTGAGTCACGGCATTGGTTGTGATGTCCACGGTCTCAAGAGTGAGGCTGGTCTTGCCTTCCGCAGCAAAATCGCGGATGACACCGCCGCCCACGACATCCACCTTGAATGACTTATCGTCACCCGGATAGGCCGCTACCTTGAACGAAACCATAAGGAGGGAGTCGTATCTATGAAGACCATTGGTCGGAGTCACCAGATTTCCCTTGGTGCCGTTTCCGTCACCGACCTTCAGGTGTCCGTACCTTCCGAAGCAGACCAGGGCAGTTTCAGAAGAGAACCCTTTCTTCTTAAGGGCGTCAGACCAGCTTTCAAAAGGCATCTCACCAGACGCATCGTCAGGGAGCCACGAGCCATACTTGAAGTCAGAGAAGTCGTTGCCGGTCCTTTCGATCGCACCCTGATGCACGGACAGAAACGCCGCGAGATTGACTTCAGGTTTGGTCACGGACAGCGTGCCTGTCCTGCGGGTGTAGAGAACACCTTCCGACCTGCCGATGTAGTTCAGGGTCACTTTCCAGACAGAAGGGACATCTGTCTTCTCACAAGCCGATACCTCCAGCCAAGGAGTGCCTGCCGCATCCTGCCAGAACACATTGAAATCTGTCACATCAGTCCTGATGTACAGTTCCGAAGTGCCTTCAAGGACGTCTACGCAGAACTCCTTCAGAGGCTCATCGCTGCAGTCCGCCAGGGCGTGGATCTCGAATCCATCCGTGCGAGGTGCATTACGGTCGTCCTTGGAGCACGCCACAAGGGCAAGTCCGAGCATTGCCAGCGGAATCAATGTCGATAGTTTTAACTTCATAAGATATTATTTGATTTTGAAATTGACTATGATGGGGAGATGGTCGGAAGGATCCTGGAAGTTCTTCACAGACGCGTGTCTGTGAGGCCTTGTATACTCATCCTCTACAATCTGTGCGTCCTCCACAAGCCCATATAGGGCCGGAGACAGGTAAACGAAGTCTATCCTCTTGTATTCGAATGTAGTGGTGTAGAAATTGCGCGGATGCCTTTCCCAGATGACATCCACATAAGGGGTGTTCTTCAGGATGTATTCATGAACAAGGAGTCTTGAATCCCCTTCCGGAAATCCATACACCCAGTTATCTTTCGGAGAGACAGCGTTGAAGTCTCCCGCCATCAGCCAGAGATTATCTGCCGCCTGAGGGTCCGTAAGAATAGTATTCTCACATATCCAGGTCATCTCTTCCAGACGGTTGACATCACCCTCATTACGTGCCGCACTGGCGTCACGCTCTTCCTTTGAAGCCTCCTTGTACCTGAAATGAGACTTCTGCGGCCAGGTATGCAGCGATACTATGTTGAAGGTCTTTCCATAGGCCTTCACGCGCACCCACCCAGCTCCGTGGGTCACTACGATCCGGTCGTCACCGACAATCTTCTTCACGTTCTCTATCGGGAACTTCGACGTGATCACCTGTGGATAGCCGTCACGATGACCTGCCACATATATATGTTTATGTCCATACCTCGGAGCCACCTCATCCCAGATGAAATAACGGTCCTCCCGAGGAAGGCGCTTGGAAGTTCCGGTGTAATAGATGGTCTCTGCCTCGCACCATATGCACACATCCGCATCCTGGGCCTTGACCCATTTCACGAATGCATCATAGTTATCCTCCTGACCGGCCCACATACCGTTTTGGATGTTCCAGTAGAGCACCTTCAGTTCCTTTCCCCGTGCATCGGCAACGGCCAGGGAAAGGACAGCGGCCATTACCAGAATGATAATCTTCTTCATATCAGTTCATCTTGAAGTCCACGAGAATCGGTCTGTGATCCGAAGGACGGCAGAAATAGCCCTTGTCAGAGACACTCTTGTCCTGGCTGAGGACCGTCCACGAGTCTATGATTATGGCTGTGCTTTCTATGCGGTCATACATTGCAGGAGATGCATATATGAAATCTATTCTCCTTGAGTCTCCGTTAATCGACGAGAAGAAGTCCTCCGGTGCATTCCTCTCCGCAATGATATCCTTCAGATAGTCCTTGCCGAGGATATGGTCGTGCAGGAGCCAGTTTGTATCGTTGATGCCGGTGTGATGCTCGGCATCCAGGCTTGAGATGGAGTTAAAGTCTCCCATCATAAGCCAGTTGGACTGCGAAGGATATTTTTCTATAGTCTGCTCATACACATACCTGATCTCCTTTTCACGATGGTAGTCGCCTTCATACAATGCAGCTGAGGCATTCTGAGCGTCGGTACCGGAGCTTGTATATTTAGGGTCATAGGCGTGCGCGAACGCGTGGAAGGACACGAAATATACACTGTGGCCGTTGAACTCCACTTCAAAGAGGCCTGAGCCGTGCTCGACATATGCATCGGTGGTACCGATCTGACCTATTTTGGCCAAGGTGTTTATCGGATATTTCGATGTGATGATCTGAGGGTAGTTGTCCCTGTCCTCGCTCTTGCTCCAGTAATTATGTCCATAACGCTGCGCCACTGAAGCCCATGCGTTCGGGAGAATCCTGTTGGTGCCGTAGACCTTGTCACCCGAAGTGTTGAAGATGGTCTCGCCCTCGCACCATACACAGACATCCGGATTGTATTTCTTGACCCAGGCCACGAAATTGTTGTAGTTGTTATCCTGGTCCGCCCACATTCCGTTCTGGATGTTCCAGCACATAACCCTGAGGGTGGATCCATCACGGTCTGCATGGTCCTTAAGGGTTCTTACCTGATAGTTGTCAAGATAGAAACGATATGCACCGGGCTTGGAGTGGGATGCAGCTGTGGTCAGAGTGAATGTTGACTTGTCATTCATGTTCCTGACCGTGAGTTCCACATTATGCCATCTGCCATCCGATGCAGGAAGAGTCACTGCCGACCTGTCCAGAGCCGCAGTCGATCCGGTCTTGGAGAACTTGCGGGAGAAGACAGTCTCCGGAAGTTCGGTCCCGTCCACCATGCAGGATATTATATTTCCACCGTTTGTTGCCTTGAACGACAGATCATCATCGAAGTCAGAGGCTGCACATATGTCAAAGCTGATGACGATATCCCTGTGAGCATCCGAAATCTCTCCTGCAAAGACAGGTTCCACTATTCCATTATATGTGTCACCGACTGATATATAGCCTTGATATTCCTGGCAACGGTAAAGTCTGAGATATCCGCCTATGTTACGGCTCTTGATATATGAATCCGAGAGATATCTCGACCCGGAAACATCCTTTCCTTCCGTCACCGAAAGATTTGATTCCTGGATATACCCAGCTCCGGCCATTTCATATGAGACAGGATAAAGAGGTGTCTCATATCCTCTCAGAGTCCTGCCGCTCTTGATCGTCATATCACCTGCCACAGGATTCATTCCGAAGGAGTCCTCACCGGCAACCACATCTCCGCCCCAGACCATGTTGTCGAAGCCTTCATAAAAAAGAAGATTCTTGTCCGGCTTCCATGTCACCATGCAGGAATGGACCTTATCCTTGTCAACAGTGAACGAAGGTATGCTTGTCCTGCACATCAGGTGGTCAGCACTGCATATGGTAACTTCCAGTCCCTTGGAATATTGTCCCGAACGAACCGGAATCATGAATACGTTTCCTGACGAAGAGACAAATGCCCCCCTGTTGGTGCAGTTCAGGACCATGAACGGCAGTCCCTTTTCCATCTTGAAGGACCTGGTCTGAGGATCATATGAACCTGTTCCACCTAATATGGTTCCCTGTGGGTCAGTCACCTTTATGGAGGATATGGAAGTCATTCCCTGGACGGTCAGACCTATCATTGACAGTCCGGATGAGAAGGACAGCAGATTGCCTTTTTCTTCATCGTAGGATGCGTATTTCGGAAGGACAGTCAGGGTATTTCCCAAGGTATGGTACGCATATGCAAAAGGATGTACAACATCTTCCAGTGGTGTGTCGCCATGGTATTTCGTCGTCTCCTCCGTGACCAGTACAGCTTCATAGACAGCCGCTTCCGAATCCTCAACATCCACATAGACCTTTCCGTCTTCCTGTACGGCAGGTATATATTCCTTACCGTTCACGATGACCGTCACCTTGGTCCAGTCAGTTCTGCCGCCCGCAGCCTCCACTAAAGGGGAATCCTGCAGGAGAAATCTGGCCATGCCATCTTTAATCTCGAGACTGTCCCCCACTTCCGGTTTCTGGGTCTGGGTTGTATCCTGCTCAGGAGTCTGAGTTGTATCAGTCTGCTCCTGATCCGGTTCTTCCGGCTGTTCGATCTGTGGTTCACATGCAACGAAACCAAAAACGACCAATGCGATGATCGCTGATACTGCCTTTTTCATCTTTCTATAATTATATTTCCTGTTGTCTTCTTTTCCAGTTGAATATCGGCAGGACGAAGGAAATCACCGCTGCACCCACCCAGAAGAGGGAGACATATGTAAAGTCATACTGGACTATCTCTCCTGTGACCTCATCGCGTAGTGCCTGACCGTCAATAAGCCAACCGCTGATCACATTCATCAGACCGGCAGCCACATACGAAGCAAGTCCCACGATTCCGAGGGCAGCACCCGTAGCCTTTCTCGGCACAAGATCCACAGCCATCAGACCGCCGATGAAACATATGAGGACTCCGATGGAGATTCCGAACAGGGTCATTGCCAGGACATTGACAAACCAGCTGTCCCCTCCGTAAAGGAAGAGCAGCAGTGCAATCGATTCCAGGATTCCGGCTGCAAGGGCCGGCCATTTCCTGTCACCTCTGAAGAGTGTGTCTGAGATCCATCCTGCAGCCACTGTACCGATGATTCCCATGACTGTATTGACAGCAATAATGAAAGCGGCCTCCTGAAGTCCGAAACCTTTGACCTTCTGAAGGAAGAACATTCCCCACTCGTTGATGGCATAGCGGCTCATATACATGAAAGCACTTGACAGAGCAAGGATCCACACTCCAGGATTGCGGAGAACTGCTCTCTGAATGCGTCCGGACTCGGCCTTTTCATCTGCTGCGCCGACCTCCTTCGCCTTTGCCTCCATCTCAAGCTGCTCTCTGCTCTTCTCTCCCGCGAGGATCTCCACAGGCTCAAGTCCCTTGCTTTCAGGATTGTCATGCAGCCACAGGATTATGAGGGAGACACCGAGCACACCGGCAAGGGCAGCACCGAAAAATCCCCACTGCCAGCCGGCAGCTCCGACCAGAAGGCTTACGAACACGAAAGACAAGCCTTCTCCGAAGTTATGCGAGGCACTGAAGAACCCATAAAAAGTACCTCTGATCTTGAGAGGATACCACCTTGACAATGAAATGATTGCAGGTGGGGCACCCATGGATTGTGACCAGCCGTTGATTGTCCACATGATGGCAAACATCAGGAACATGACTCCACCTGTGACTCCGGCAAGACCTTCCCATACACCGAGAAAGCCCATGATGAAGTTTGCGGCAGACGACAGAATCAGCCCGGTCGCCATAAATTTCTTTATGTTGCAATGATCGGCCAGAAAGCCATTGATGAATTTGCCGACTGCATAGGTCCAGTAAAGGCAGGCTCCGATGATACCGAGCTGGGTGGCATCCAGAAATCCGGCATCAATTATAGGCTGCTTCATCACATTGAGCGATGTGCGGCACACATAATATAGACTGTATCCGATTGTCGCGGCGATAAACGCCTGGGTACGGAGCTTTCTATAGGTCTTATCCGCCTTCTCCGTAGGCACTTTTGCCACGGAAGGCCCGCTCACCCTATAGAATTCAAGGAATCTTTTGAGCATATAATCAGTTTCGTGTTATTTATTAATGACGTATAGAAACGACTTATCACCCAAAAGAATTTCAATTTTTTCTAATTCCAGCAAAAAATATCCGGAGCAGATCTCACTCTTCTTCGGCTTCGACGAAATCACCTACCCGTCAGTCCGCCGGGAACTAAAAACCGACCTTTTCCTTGACGGAGAACTTTCCTTTAACAATCTTCTCAAGTTCTCGATCGTCTACGATGCTTTTGTTCTTACGGAGCCTTTCTCTGAAGGCTTTAGGGTAGCCCTCGTACGCTTCAGGATAGAGTGAAACCATATACGCATCTTTAAGGAGTTTCTCCTTTTCGCTTTTGGTCAGCAGATCCGACTGGTATAGTTCCATATATTTCTTGCCCAGATACATCTCGCTGTTTGTGAAATGAACCAGTACTGCGACAAGAGTCACCGTCAAGATCAGAGTTGATATCGCTAATCCTATAATCAATTTCTTGGCAGTATCTTTAACCATGCTCCAAGAGGCCGAATACGAATAATGATCATGCCTATGTTCATGTTGGATCTTTATCTTTGTCGCACCGACGGCTTCCTTGACTTCCTGATGGATGATAGGACGCATCATGCCTGCTATAGCCTTCAAAAAATCATCGGTATCCGGCAGAGCACAAGGAGTAGCCTTGACGGCATCTGTAACCTTCTCCACCTCTTTTTGAGGAATCTCAGCTTCGGGCCGTTTCTTGATTGCCATAGACATAGTGGAGATAGTCTTCTCGTTAGACGCTTTATACGTTTTGGCTGCTTCTACCAATTCCGGTATTTGCCCGAGGGCTTCAATTAAAATTTCTGTTTCTTCCATTATAATTTTGGTTTAGATGATTGTCCTTGACGATGAGTTTCTGCATGGTATATCCTTGAGGCTTGAGCCATTCGTTGACGTGCCTCCTCGCGGGCACGTTCTTCTGCCGCGATCTTATACGCAGGCTTCTGACCGGTCATAGTTTCCCACTTGTTCAGCATACTCGTCACGCGTTCCGTAGTGAACAGATCTGATGCGTAATATGTCTGACCCTTATGGATGATCCTGAGGTCTGACACACCTCCATTG
>JAFUJQ010000018.1 GCA_017473705.1 Bacteroidales bacterium
ACATCAACATCATGTGCCTTACAGCTGCTGAAGAGTGAGTATACGATGGCTGCTCTGACCGCTGCATCGTGGTTGCCGCAGAAGAGGTAGTTCTTTCTTCCGATGGCGAGAGGTCTGATCGCATTCTCGACTCCGTTGTTGTCAATGTTATATCTGCCATCAAGGACATAACGGCTCAAGCGTGGGAGAAGCGTGTCTGAAACATCATGCGGGCTTTGATGTGTCACGGATTTGAAATTTAAAAGGAAAACCAGTCGAGTCAGCAGGTAAATCAGTCACTCATAAAGCAACATGAATATTATAAGTCAAAAGCACAAATTACCCTGAATTTGTGCTTTTGAACTCGATTGTTGGGGTTAAAAGCACATATATGGTCGTTTTTGTGCTTTTAACTTGAACTTTTCGTTTTTAGAGTCTGCGGGCTCCGTCGCTGATAACTACAGCACTGTACAAATGGAAAATCGCATAGCTTTAAAGCCACTATAGCGAAAAGAGTATCCGGGACTAAGTGTGCCGTATGCCATGGGAAACAAGTGTCATACGATACAAGTATCGAATATCTATATCCAGAATTAAGGAAAGAATGGAGTGATAAAAATGATATATTACCATCTAGCATCACTAGGGGCAGCGAGAAAAAAATCTGGTGGAAATGTGCTATCGATTCTCATCCGGATTATCTTGCTACTCCATATAGCCGGATTAAATTAAAAAGTGGGTGTCCAATTTGTGGAAAATTAAAGTCGCAACTTTCTCGAAAAATGCGTAAAGGATAGCACAGAGAAAGGCAGCTCGGGAACCACCCCGGGCTGCCTTGGGAGATAGAGGTTCACGTTTCACAACGCTCCTCCTGCCGACTGGCAAGCAAGGTCCGGCAGACCCGCCGGAGAGGGCTTGCGACCCGGCTACTCTTCAGCCAGGTCGCGTATCTTGTTCACTACGATCTCGATGTCCTGATGTTCGGCACCGTCCTTGTCGGTCCATGTGTTCGGATGAAGCTTTCCTGTAAGAAGGACTTCCTGACCCTTCTTGAGGAGATCCCATGGGATGCTCTGCTGGTTGTCGTCGAACTCCTTCTTGAAGATGACGCAGCGGAAGAAGCGTGCCTGCTTGTCTGATGAGATGAAGTTCTTTGCGAGTGTGAATCTTGCGAAAGTCTTTCCTTCGTTAGGTGTCACGTCGGCTGTAAGTCTGCCTGAAAGCTGGATGTAGTTACCTGTATTCATGATAGCTTGATTTAAGGTTGGTTAAACTTATTTTACGGATGCCGCAATAGTACCTGAGGACAAGGGCTCAAGGATACTGCAGGGAAAATACTACCCGCAGGCTGTGGAGATTTTCACGTCAGTACCACCGGATCGCAGCAATGGCCATTGCGGAGAGTCCTTTAACCAGAAGTCTGAAGGAAAGTACCTTTGCGTCCGGAAATAAAGGCGACCACCCTGTCTCAAGCCTGAAGAAAGGTCACTCAGCTCGGGCAGACGGCGAGGAGATTCCAGATGGAGGGACTATTGTTTCACACAGGGACTTCACAAGGACGCAGTGCAATGCCTGAGTGTCATCGGAAGGAGCCGGCCAGCAGATGCACATCCTGGATGTCTGAGGTCAGATGTCCTGCGGAAAGCTTGACGGGAATCGCTGACCACAAGGCCGGGCATCACAGACAGAGAGCGTGAACATGAGCGTCCGGAAGAATAGCCGGGAAGGTCCGGGCGGAGCCTCCCCCGCCTCAGTCGGCAGGAGAGATGCGTTCGCTGAACCACTCTGCCACAAGGCTGTCATCGATGCGTGCGGTCTGGCTGTCCGGATTGGACTTCCGCGTCCTGGACCATGGTGTTCCCTTTGATATATGGGGAGCGGCAAGGTCTGACGCACGCGTCCACGCGTATCTCCTGAAGCATCTCTCCAGGAAGGCGAACCTCTCCGGAGAGCCGTCCATGAGCTTCAGGTACATCTCCTGCGTGTCTGTCATATCCTTCTTCAGCTTGGAGTACACTCGCGGGAACACCGGCCCGTACTGCCATGCCTGCGGATGCTCGTCGAAGAGCCTGTCTCCGTTCTCGGCCATCCATACGCCGTAGGCTATGTAAAGGATGACCTGGATCTGTGACATGTTCAGTCCCCTGTCCTCTATCTCTGCCATATGCACCAGAGCCTTCGCAAATGTGAGGCTGTCCCGTAGACCGGCATCCTGCAAGGCAGGTTCCGATTCTGGAAGGTCACCGATATCGTCAGGCACTTCCGCCTTTCCCCTGGAGCCGAACATGCCAGGATCATATTCCATTCCCATCTCCTTCATCATGGTCTTCATGCTCAGCGGTGACTCAGGTCTTCTCTCGCGTCTCTCGCGGCGATCCTCTGCCGTGCAGAGCCTCTGGATCTCCTTCCTGTTCTCCACCACGCACTGCACCACTACTGCGGAGAGCAGTTCACTCAGCTGCTGCTCCATCACAGGGTCCGGAGTCGTGTCGCCTCCTCTTAGCCATGCCATCAGCTGACGGCAAGGGTCAGTATTCATCTGAATTGCATTCATAACCTATCTGTAATGCTTGTATCTGTAAATCTCACGTTTCTCGACAGCCTCGTCGAGCCTGTCTGCATCAACCAGGGACTTGTTCCCTATCTTGAGGATCTCTATCACTCCCCTCCCGACCAGACGGTAGAATGTCGCCCTGCTGACCTTGATATGCGTCCATGCCTCCTCAGGAGTGAGGTATCTCTTCAGAGGTCTTGGATTCAGCTCTGCAAGAGCGTCCTGGACAGCCTGGATGACTATCGGTCTGATCAGTTCGGCAAGGTATTCCTTCAATGCTTCCATCCTTGAGAATGTCAGTATGACTTGAAGGCATAGGGGCCGTAGCCCCTCGCCATCTTCTAGAATCCCTTGAACTCTCCTTCAGGAAGGTCGTCATCGTCCTGAACCGGCGGACGTGTCTCCTCACGCCTTGCCAGTGGCTTCGCGTTGCCCAGTATCGGGCTGTACTGCTGAGCCTCCTCCTTGGAGAGGCCCATCCTCTCTCTGTTGGCGGTGCCCACGTTCGCCTTGACGAAGTGGGTGTTTCCGTTCAGTCCGTTCGAGGTCGGACGCATGACGAAGTCAAGCTCCGCCTTCTGCTGACCCTTCTGGGTCTGCCTGCGGTAGATGGAAGGGTTGGACGATACGGGAACGACGATGCATTCCTCTCCTGAGATTCTCTCGAGCCTCGCACCCACAAGGCTGAGAAGGTCGATCTGACCTACATAAGTGTCATTTGTATTCATATTCATCGATATTATGTTATTGTCGTTATTACTGATATTACCTGTTCCTACTTCACTGAGAAGCGTCTTGAGCCCGGCGACGGTTCCATATAGGCCGCATATCCTGCAGGATCCGCTTCCTTGAACGCCTTTGCGTTGAACTTCATCGAAGGCTTCGCACTCTTCCACACGGCCATCGTGCTTCCGGTCGGGCTGACGAGCGTCTCGGCATCTCCCATAAACATCTTGATCCTGTCCTCGAGGAATGTCCTGGAGTCTTCGAGAGCATCGATCTCCTTTGTGATGTCCTTGAGGCTGTTGTACACATCCACGATCTCCGCATCCGCCTGTATGGCCTCACCTGCGTTGGATGTAGGATGCTTCAGGAGCGTATCCTCGGAGTTGATGTCGTCCGGAGCTATGCCTCCGCAGACATTGATGAGCCAGAACTGCTCTATGGACTCGGTCAGGGCCTTGTAGAACTCCGGATTGAAGTCGAACTCCTTGTAGCCGAAGTTGAGCCTCGGATATGATGATATCCATGCGACTGCTCCCTTCTTCACACCCATGACTCCCATCTGATACTGAAGCTGGCAGTACCAGTACACCGGGAAGTCCTCGGGATCGACAGCCACCGACGTGGTCTTGCATTCAAGGATTCGCAGGTTGCTCTTGATGTGCCTTGCACCGTCCTCGTAGTAGAGCCTGTCCGGAGACACCCTGAGGTAGTCCCTCTTCTTGTCTACGGCGATCCAGTCGCCTTCCGAGTTTCTGCAGACCTGGGCTCCTGTGCGTGATGCGAACATCGTCACGACAGACGGCTCCATGTGATGTCCAAGCTCCATCGCCTCGTTCTGAGGGATCGGACCGTCCACGCCGGTCTTCCTTCTCCAGAGACTGTACGGAGTGTCGAACCTGTTCACTCCCATGATCGTTCCCGCTTCCGAGGAGCCTATCCCCTTCTTGCGTTCATCCAGCCACTCCTGGTGAGTGGCCGGGCGTATTACTCTGTATGCCATATGCGTATGTGTTTATGATTTCTTGCCTGACTGCTTGAGGAGGATGTCAAGGTCCTCATCCGTTATCGTGTACTTGAGTCGGATCTTCCTGGAGATGGTCTCCGCATCATCCTTGAGTGATGCCGTGAACGCCACCGCCGACTTCCATGCTGGGCTCTTCGACGTGAGCTTAGGAAGCACCGGTGCTGACGGCTGCTGGACTGCCTGCGTTCCTGATGAAGGCTGCGGGTCATACTTGGTCACATCCTTCTCGAAATAGACATCCGCTCCGACTCCGAGCGCCTTGGCCGCCACGCTGATGGCATCGGTGTATGCCTTCTTGTAGGCATCGTCGTCCAGATACGGCACGTACACCTGCTGGCCGTTCTCATATTTCTTCTCGTTGGCGATGAGCCTGTTTCCGCCGTTTCCGTAGATAGGCCTGCTCCACTCGCCGTCCTTCTTGACGAAGAGGTGGATGTCAACGAACACGGCCATCTCACCGCTCTCGCTGGCTTCCGTCCATGTACGTACGATCTCGGTGTACCATCCGAATCCGCACGGGCCGAACACCTCTGTGAGCTTCTTGATTCGCCACATCGGATTGATGTCATGCTTTCCCTTGAGGCGTCCTGCCTCGATCTCCTTCTTCGCCTCTGTAGGCACCGCTCTGACCCTGTCATAGATCGAGAGGTTCTGGTTGTCCTGCTGGACCTGCTTGTTGTTCTCCATTACTGTTGGATTTTAGTGATTGAACTTCAGTTCATCACCTCAGGCTTCCCTTTCCGGGACTGGCGGTGATGTTGAGCAGAAAGAAGGTGAACGGGGAAAACGGACAAGGCAGTCGAGGGAAAATCGATGCTCCGACTGGAGTGTCTATTTTTCGGAAGACATATGCGAAGACTCTGAGCATGGTGCATTGGGAGATTGCCGCCGTTACATACCTTCGCGGCACATCACAGGCTGTCCGGAACGGGACAAAAAAAGTCCACACCTTTCGGCATGGACCATATAAAAATATTTCACTATGCTATCGAATTTTCGAATCAGCAATCGAATTACCGCTAATCTGCATGAGTCGCATCCTTATATCTGGCATGACATTTAGGACACTCCCAGTCATGTGAAAACTCATCGATGCAGCATCCTCCTAGGATGTAGCGGCTTTCATCAGGCCTTTCGGACGGCTCGCCATAGATGACTTCCTTCAGATCGGTACTCCCACATTTCGTACACATGGCAGGCTTACCATCCACAAGGCATACCAGAGAATCACCCGAGAAGCGGTCGTAATACGTCTCCACATATTCCTTGATCGCCTCGTGCTCCAACACTCTCGGCCTGTAGTACCCTTCGATGAAACACTCCATGAGCAGGTTCCTGCCCATTTCTATGACCGCAGTATAGCTCTCCGTAAGATGATAGAGCCCATCATCCTGCTTCTCATACCGGTACTTCTTGACCCAGACTCCGCTCCTGTAGAAATAATGATACTGTCCGATCTTTACCGGAGCATATCTGCAGTCCCAATCCGGATGATAGCCTCTGCAGAACGACTCGTACTGACTATCATCGAGAGGAATGTCCGGCGTGAGTTCGCGATACCACTTGATGTTCCAGATAGGATTCACCTCGGGGAAGAGTATGATATCGAAGAAAGACCTAGGAAGACGGACATTAGGAAGGTCGAGGCAGTCCACGAAGAGCGGAGCGATGTCCTCATCCCTGAATCCGGCGATTCCGCATCCGATTCTGGTCACGAGGAAGGTCAGTTCCTGATGCTCCCTGGCATATTCGATGAAGTCGTCCACATAAGGCTTGATTGTCTCCACGCCGCCCTGCATGGTCGGAATCGCATATGTGTCTCCATGATGGCCGACTCCCTTTCCCCATACCGCACCGAAGCGTTTGTATGCGGCATAGGCTGCACCGCCGCCGTGATGTCCTTCTAGGTTGGATCCAAAGACGAAGACCTGTCCCGGAGAGAGCGAATCTATCCTGTCTGAGCTGAACAATCTTTCAAAAGGCAGTTCCTCCTCAGTCCGCTTTACCAGTTCACCGTATGAGCTGCACTCGGCGAGGGTTTCGAGCATGCATCTGAAGTTGACAGGGAGCCTCTTCCTGGCCTCCTCCCTGATATGGCGTGGTATCTCACCGTAGTAGGCTTCTGCTATTCCTCCTGTGATGCATGCAAGCGTATCGCTGTCACCTCCGAGCGAGACAGCTATTCTGATCGCACTCTCGAAGTCATGACTGTCAAGGAATGCACGGATTGCAGGTGGAACGGTCCCCTGACAGCTGTCTTCCCATCCGTAGTACTTTCGTATCTCGTCGGACGACCTGCTGAGATCATAGCCGTAATGCTCCTGTATGTAGTCCTTTATCTCTGCCTTGGATGCTCCGGTCCTCGCGAGGAATATGGCTGCTGCCGTTGCCTTTGCTCCCTTGATGCCTTCAGGATGGTCATGGGTTATCTCTGCTGATATCTTCGCAACCCTCTCGGTCTCTTCGAGGGTATCGAACATCCATCCCACGGCCGACACCCTCATGGCTGCACCGTTTCCCCATGAGTTATATGGAACGCGCCTTCCTGCAATCTCGCCGGTCCTGTAGTCTATAAGTCTTTCCGGTCTGAACAGCCACTGGGCGAATCCCCCGCCGTATCCTCCCATAGGGAAAGGATACTCCTCAGCATAGCTGACCATCTTGTTCTCAAGTGACGAATGAGAATGCTCCCTGTCACTCAGGAGCCATGCTGCGACGGCCACTGTCATTATGGAGTCATCGGTATATGTACTTCTCTCGGAGAAGAACGGGAAATCAGTCCTCTTGGTATTTGCGAACTCATATACAGAGCCCGCCATGTCACCTATTATCGCTCCTAACATATGATTACAGTTTAAGTGTGGTTACTAGAATTCAAGCCTGAAGCCCTTGGACTTCATCAACATATAGCTGTCTTTGTTGAAGGTGTATTTCTTGGCATCCCTGGTGCCGGGTCTGAAGGATCCGTCATTGACCTCTGTCAGTATCCCCAGCTTGAGCATCTTGTTTGCAAAGTTGCGGCGGTCGAACTTGACATCCAGGACCGACTCATAGAGGTTCTGCAGCTGCGACATGACGAACACGTCGGGAAGCAGCTCGAATCCGACAGGCTCGAAATGGATCTTCTCCCGAAGAGCCTTGAGAGCGACACGTAGGATTCTGTCATGATCGAACGCCAGTTGCGGAATGTCGGATATCCTGAACCATTTCGCCTGCGCCGCATCATCAGCACCAGTCACTTCCGCCTTCTTCACCAGAGCAAAATAAGCTATGGTGATTGTCCTGCCACGCGGATCCCTGTCCACGTCGGTAAATGTAGCGAACTGTTCAACATAGTCAGCCTTCAGGCCGGTCTCCTCTTCCAGTTCCCTTCTGGCACATGTCTCGGCATCCTCGTCCATCTTCATGAATCCGCCGGGAAACGCCCAGCATCCCTTGAAGGGTTCGATGCCCCTTTCTATCAAAAGCACTGACAGTCCGTCCGATCCGAATCCGAAAATCACACAATCCGTCGTGACGGAAGGTCTCGGATATTCATAAGTGTATTTACCTTTGTTCATCTTGCTGCGTAAGTTTTACGCAAAGGAAGTAAAATAATTTTACATCCGCAAGAAAATCTGCGTAATTTTTACGCACACTAACGAAAAATACTTACAAATTACTCTATAAGTTCATATCTGTTTACCCATATCCTGCCATCATCCTGTTCATTGTTTTCACTAACCAGAATCATGGCTTCATCCATATCCTTGAAATCAATGCCGAAGAAATCCGACAGGATCTCCAAGGCATCAGCTTCATCACAATAGGTGGTGTCGTCATCCTCGATATCCACAATATAATCCTCCGGAAAGAAATTATCATCGTTCTTCTCATATATGGCCATACCAGGCTCTTCACAGCAGAACGCGATATATATAGACGGATAGACTTCCTTGATTATGTCTTCCACATCGGTACATCTATACCACGCACTTTCTGTAGTGAAGGACAGAACCTCCTCTTCAAGGCGCAGGCTGTCCCATGAACCTCTGCAGGAGACATCCTCATAATTTCTTCCCATATCGGAGACAAGGTTTCCTAGCCATGTCGTTCCGAATCCGTTCGGCAGAAGCGATGACTTCATGTCTTCTAGCCTCTTCATCCTGTCATACAGAGAGCGGACCTCATCCGCCTCTCCTGTAAGCTTATACATTGTATTGCACCAATTAGGCATTTTCTTGAATCTTTATCATTTAACATACTTATCCATCATTCCTTTCTTGGCCCTGCGGGTCATCGGTACTGTCGCCATCAGCCCCGTCATCGGTATCCTTTGGCCGTCCTTTCCTTCAAGCACCCAGCAGCCCTCGACCGAGGCCACCGTACAATCCGTATAAGTCCTCAGAACAGCATTGAGCACCTTGGCGCTCTTGCGGGAAACCTTGAGCATCCCGTTGACCCTCACGTCACAGCTGTCGAACCTCACAACCAATGCGGGAACTCCGTGAAGGGAGACCTTCACGCGGTCCCCCTCTACAGTCACATCCCTTCCGTTCATCTGCATCGCCACCTTCAGCCTGATGGCGGACAGCATCATCTCATCACTTCTTGTCATAATCTTATCGTTTTTATAAAACATAATCCTTGTCGATCTCCACGAACTTGTCCACCCTGAAGCATCTCCACTCCCCCTTCTCTATGTCGAAATACGGGAAGGTACCGTTGAACGCCCTCTGAGGCTTCTGAGAAGCCGGAGCCGTGTCATAACGTCTGATGACATCAACCGCCCGCGTGCCGTAGGCATCCCTGGTCGTTCCGTCTGTCTTCTCGAACACGAAGTGAACGACCTCCTCCGCAAGCATCTGCTTCAGCTCTACAAGCTTGTCCATCAATACTACGGTGACTGCTGTCCCTGCACCAAAGCGTGCATCAAGGTAGACTTCTATCTTCATCATTTCATTGTCACCCGCATACGGTGACGCTGCATTTGTCTGTGTATTCATGATTATTGGATTTTACGTCTGGTATTATCAGCGATGGCTTTCTTCACCATCTTTCCAAGGTCTACTGCAAGTCTTGACATGTCTGTCAGGTTCACGTTCCTGTGATACATCAGCGACGGATCGTACATCGGTTCAATGCTGACAGCCACGATGGCAAAGCCCTGCTTCTCCACGTCAAGGACCGCCTGCCGAACCTCCTCCACGCTCTCGTTCGGAGCGCCGTCGGATATCATGAAGAACAGGCAGTTCTCCCTGGTGTGCCTGCGGACTCTTGAGGCCGCCTCGCGGATCGCGGTCCCGTCGTTGTTACCCCATCTGGAGTCGGTGCTTCCGATGGCATACTTCGGACAGAATGACTTCTCGCGATACACGTACAGAACTGTTCCCACATCGGTGCTGTGACCGTAGATATACAGATCCACATTCTGAAGAGTGCCTATGGCTTCATTCAGCAGGACTGCCGTATCCCTGGCAGCCGTCTCACCATCTCCATACATGGATCCTGACTCGTCGATGAGTATGCAGACCGATATCCTGTCGGACTTGACCTGCCCTTCCCTCATGTAGACGGTTGGAACGCCCTGATAGGCTTCGGCTATCTTACCTGTATCAAGCATTCCGCTTCTCATCCCCCTGTGGATGAGCTTGTACTCCATCGAAGAGCACTTGAGGGACTTGGAGATTGCAGGAATGTATCGTCTCACTCTTGAAAGGGAGTCATTGTACTTATCCTGGTTCGGAGTCGCCTTCATGACAACGCATCCCTTCTGGGACCCTCTCTCTGCACGTCCCTCGCAGATCTTTCCGACCAGGTTCCTGTCGGCCTTGACCGTCTCCGACTGGTTCTGAGCATTGATGGTCTTCTTCTCCGGCTCGGAGGTGAGTTCCTTGAGAGCATCAGCTATCTGCTCGAATATCTCGTTCATCTGCTGATCGACCTTCTTAGCGATCTGTCTTGAAGTCATCTTCTTCGGTTTCACCTGCTTACCATCGCTCTGAGATTGCTGCGACTGTCCTGAAGAGCCGTCACCCTCTCCTGACTCATCCGAAGGCTGACCGTCCTGCGTTCCGTCCGAGGCCTGCTGCTTCTGCTTCTCTTTCTCCTCATCCTGAAGATATTGCTTGATGATCTCGAATATCTTCTCTGCGGTCTCCACACACTGAGCAGTCGATGACGGATAAGGTGTCAGGAGCTCACGTACCTGCAGGAGCGTATCAGCGAACTCTTCCAGATCGGACATCTCGACTGTCTTGGGATACCTCACAAGTGAGATGATGGCGTTCATCAGCCTAGGGAATGTCTCTAATCCCTCTGTCTTGCCCTCATCCTTCATCTTCTGGGAATACCTGTCGAAGTAATAGTACTTGGACGCCTTCAGGAAGTTGGCAAGTCCAGGCTTCTTCTGCCCGAGCTCACGTTCTATCCTCTCGTCCTCGAGGATGTTCTCGATGAACTTCACTATCCTGCTGGTTATGCCCGTATAGGCACTGAAGTCAGTATAGAGAACATGACAGCCCTCGTGAATCGCAAGACCCAGGAAAGTGTCGATACGGTTTCCTATTGGAAGGTCCGTGTCGTCAAACACCTCTGTTGCGACCCATACAATCTTTCCGTCGGTCTTTGATCCGTCTGGAGAGATCCTCACGATGACCTTCTCTGGTGTATCCATGATCTTTATCATGTCCTCCGCCAGGCGGTATGAGTTCTTGATAAGTTCCTCGTCAGATGCAGGCGAAAGCATGTAGTCAGAGTATGGAGTTCCTGCCGGCAAGGCACTCTCCCAACCCAGTCTGCCAGTCCTTCTGATCTTCACGAAAGTCGTCTGATCCCTGTCAAGGAAGTCTGTCGTGAGCATCTGTATCTTCTGCTCCGTAGTCAGATTCTGATGAATTCTTTTCATAATGATATCCGTTATCGGGTTCAACTTCATTTGTGAAGCACCCACAGGGCCGATGACGGCAACAGACAAGAAAATCCGCCGGAATACTACCACAGCGTGCGTGGAGATTCTGACGGATTAACAGAATGTGGTTCTTGAATGTGTCCGGAAGAGGAATCTACATTTGCGGATACAAATGATTGAAGCCGAGATGGTTTTCATTTCTCAAGCCAATTTTGTAATTTTACACCGATAAATCGAAATTCCCAGTTGAAATCCAAGCACAACCTACATAATATTTTCAACTAAATCCATAAATTGTTATATATCAAGCAAATAAATTTCTATTATTTTTCTGTTACGACAACAAAAATCCTGTCAATCTAGTTCAGATCGACTCAATTGAGACTCAAATTTATCCTCGGTAAACAAACTTCCCAAAGCGGACAATAGAATTCAATGCCGCAAGTATCTGCATTAGATTACGGAGGCGGGAGGTACAAACTTTAACTAAGCGGACTATAAAGCCGCATTCCGATTTAAGTACTCTCTCCCG
>JAFUJQ010000080.1 GCA_017473705.1 Bacteroidales bacterium
AAGCAAGTACGGATTCTTCCCTGCCAGTCTGATACACGGCAATGGCTATGCCTGTCGCCGTTGGCTGCTTGACGGCAGTTCCCCAACAGGTGAGGCTGTCGGCAATCTTGATTACTTGAGGAACCTTCCTAACCTCTTGGGCTTGGGCTGCTACCTGGTGGATGATGCTCACGCAAGAAAGAAACTGGATCCTACCAATCATTATAAACTGGCCACAGGCGAGACTGCCAAACTGGACGGATCAATGGGTCAGTATATGTGGGGATGGCGTACTCCGTTTTATATTGCCTACTGGATTGAGGGCGAATATCAGTATATGGGTATCAGTCTCAAGCCTATTCCGGGCAAGGAGTGTTACAAGGTACCTGTCGCTTCAATCTCGGCAATCCACGCAGGCGTGATGGACAGGACGAATGATAAACTCTGCTCTCTGATCAGTACTGATGCACAATATCGAGGCGGTGGCGGTTCAGCCTTGACAACGGGCAATGCTTCGGCAGACAATCTTTCGATGCTCGGCTACCCTGCAACAGTATTGGGAACTTCGACCTTTGAGCAGAAAGGAGCAAATCGAGGTTCCGGTTGGGGTGCTGGCTGGTATTGGATTGATACTGTCATAGCGACCTTGTTCTATGTGATTATGGGAACCAAGAACTGTCAGGCTTCCTACAATGCAAATAAAGATGCCAACGGTTTATATCAGGGCGGTCTTGGAACAGGAGTTTCCGATATGCCAAATTGGAGCTCTTACAACAACTATTATCCGGTTATTCCGACTTCTGCCGGAGTCGAGCTTGCCGATGGTGTCGGTATCTCGTATTATCCAGTAACGAACTCATCCGGCACAACCGTTTACAATGCTCCTGTTCCTGTGTTCTTTGGCCTTAAGAACCTGTACGGTCACCTGTGGCACGGAAAGAACCGCATTGTCGGAGTCAAGCAATCAGATGCGTCGTACAGATTCTTTGTGGCAAAGTCATCGCTTACCACTTGGGATTACAGCAAGACTTCCGAGATGCTCCATGTGGGAGACTGGCTGCCAGGCAATGCCGGAAATTGGGAGTACTCAAAGACTCTCAACTTCAACGGACTTGCCGGAATGCCGTCATCGACGGGCGCAACATCCTCTACATATTACTGTGATGGTGCTTATGGTGATACCGCCACTTCTGGCTCTCGTGCTCCTCTCGGGGCTGGCCCTGCTAGCGGTGGTGACGTCGATGGCTTGGCGTGCTTCAATGGTCACAGTGCTCCCTCGAGTGCCTCTGCGAACCTGTCGTCGTCCCTCTGCGAAGTCGATGGCGATTTCAATCCGGTTCCGCAGGTCTATGCTGCCTGATAGCGTGATGAGGTTGAGAGGGACGGCAGGCAAGCCAGGGAACCCAGCGCAAGCCTCGTAGAGGCTGAGCAAGAACCCGTGCACGCAGTGCACAAAACAAGTTCTTTGAAAATACTGTGCTTCATATTATGAAAGGCTGTCATCGGCGGTGTTTATGAATACCGCCGAAGGCGGTTTTTTGAAACGGATTTTTACTACCTTTGCATCACCTTATGGTGGGCATGTCCTTTCGGGCGGTAGGTCTTCTGGCTCTCGTGCTCCTCTCGGGGCTGGCAATGCTAACAATGGTGACATCGATGGCTTGGCGTACTTCAATGGTAACAATGCTCCCTCGAATGCCAATGCGAACCTGTCGTCGTCCCACTACTTTGTGATCGTGGATGTTTGCTCTGCGGTTGCGTTTAAGGACAGGCCTCGGCTCACGCTGGAAAATAGACGGTCAAACGGGTTTCGGTAGGTCAGGAAACTGATTCGACGACGCTTGTAAGAAACGAAAGCAGACAAAGACACTTTTACACCAGGACACACAGACACAGGTAAGACACAATGAAGGCGTATGGACATCTATCTGAAGAGATAGAGACAGAGGAGAATTTCGCAGCTGCGGAATACTACGCTTCCAGACGGAAGAAAAGAAGGAAGGAGGTGCAGGATTTCAGGAATGATCCTGACAGTCTTAAAACCCTCCTTCATCTTTATTCCACAGAATCCTATCAGACATCAGAATATACCTACAAGAGCATCAACGAAAGAGGCAAGATCCGCTTCCTCTCGATGCTTCCGTATCCTGATCACGTCTTCCACTGGGCTATGCTCTTGAAGTCTGAGCCGATACTTGCCCGGGCCCTTGACGGGCACTCCTATGCAAGTATTCCCGGGCGTGGCCAGCATCTTATGGTTCACACAATCAGTAATGACATATTCAATGCAGGAGATAAGATTCAGTACTTCCTGAACGGGGACGTATCGAAAATGTATGCTTCTATTCCTGTGCGAATACCTAAGGCTCATATCAGGAGAAAGATTAAGGATCCTCGGCTGCTTCGCCACTTCGATACGGTGATTGAAAGCAGCATCGGTACTCCGATGGGAACAAACGATCACGGGGAAGATACCGGGGTTCCTATCGGACTTAAGATTTCAACAGTCATAGCGAATATGGCTCTGTGCTATTTTGATCACGATGTGAGAAGGTGCTTCGGTATTGCCGAGAATGATGTCTTGATGGACTTCCTTGCTGGTCAGTATGTATCTGAAAAGTTTGTCAGTGCCAGGAATGAAAGCGATTTGAAAGAACTTTCAAAAGGCGTTCAATACCTTTCTGAAAAGTTCAAGGGTTATGTTCGTGAAGGAATCAAGTACTACTACCGTTTTATGGATAACTTCGTGGTGCTTCACGAGGACAAGACATTCCTGCATATTCTGCTGGACTGGATGGCATTGTACCTGTCATCAGAACTTCGCTTGACCTTGAACCCTAAATGGCAAGTCGGGAATCTGATAGATGGTCTTCCTATTGTAGGATATCGCATATTTGCTGATGGTCATATCCGGGTGGCAAAGAAAAACAAGATCAAAGCGATCCGGCATATCAGGAAGGGTTTTAAGTTGGGGCTTAGTCAGAAGGAAGTCCGACAGCATTGCTCGTCATATATCGGTACAATCAAACACGCAAATTCAATAAATCTGTTAAGGAAATATAATATGGAGACAAAAAGATTAGGCGCAAAGATCGCTCGTAAACGCAGCCAGTGCCCGTTTGATATGGATGTCAAACTCAAACGTCGTTTTGAAACTATACTCTGGCATCAAGGTTCAGGACAGGAAGAGGATTATCTGATGGAACTTCGTGACTATGAAATTCAGAATAGTACCAAGGAGTTCTATGATAGGGAAAAGACCCAGCCGAAACCTTGCCTGGTTATACGCTACTTATGGCTGGGGAAGACTTTAACCTATGTAGATGGGGACGGAAAAGAAATGACCATTGAACAGGGAAAAGAATACTACTCGTTTACAGGATCTATGATACTGATAGATCAGGCGCAGCAGGATTTTTCAAAGGAAGATCTGCCAGCGCAGACTGTTATCAGTGTTCAGACTAATAAGCAAAACAAGAAGTTTTATAAATTTACTTAGAATGAACAAATCACCCTACACTGCGGTATATCCGCAGCAGATGCGCCCAAGTCGTTACGACAGGGCGCATTTTTTAGTTTATCTGAATGAGTCCTCAGCGGATTACTATCCGAATGAGGAGGCTACGACTCCGCTCCCGGGCTTCTCTTATACGGGGAATATGGCAGACGGAGGTACTCTCATCGAGTGTGATGAACTGGATAGAAACAAGCTCATAAACGGCATTATCAGGAGCCGATACCTTCAGACGGAGGAGGATGCGATAAAGACGCATCAGATTCAGTTGCTCCAGCATAAAGCCGGTCTTCAGAGCGGTACTCTCTCTGATGAGAAGATCGCTGACTATACTCAAGAATGGGCAGACTTCCAGACCTTCCGTGAGGAAACGATCCGATATGTCGATAAATGGCTGGAGGAGTAACTATGGCAAAAGTCAAGTTACATCTGTCAAATGACACCGAGGAAATCTGGGGATTCAAATGCCCGGCTTGTGGCAGAACTCACCAGTTCTGGACCAAGAAGGACGGGAAACCCTGGTGGAGTTTTAACGGTGATGTAGAGAACCCGACAGTGCATCCATCGGTAGCGGTGACAATGCACGACGGATTCTGCCACTTTTTCATTAAGGATGGGAAGATGCAGTTCCTGAATGACTGTACCCATCGCCTTGCAGGGAATACTGTAGAAATGGAAAATATATAAATCTGTTTGCCCCGG
>JAFUJQ010000019.1 GCA_017473705.1 Bacteroidales bacterium
ATTCATATCAGGCAGTGAAAGACTGCAAAAATTTCCACTATTGATTATCAATCGTTTAAGGGGCCGGATTGAAAGATTATTTTTGGTGTGTGTAAGACAATTTTATGTGGATGTTCCAGACGATTTGAGTATATTGCAGACCGTATATACATTATAGTAAGACCGCTGGCGGGATTGATGAACCTTTAATTTTTAAATCATTATGAATCGATCCTGCCCAAAGGCCGGGCTGTGTAGCGCTGAGACACTGTTTTAATAGTTTACATTTCGCCTATTTGCTAATAAGCGAAATGCTAGAATCGAATAAAAGGGCAGCCATGTACATTTGACTGCCCTTTCTCAATTCTCAGACATCTAAAACAGATCCTTTTTCTCATTCTTCTGCTGTCTCACTTCCACCTTGCCATGCTTCTCCTCATACCTGTCTATCCCAAGCTGGAACATGGCGTAGATCAGATCCTTGATGGTCATCCCTTCCCGTAAGGCTATCTCCCGGACTATATCATATTGCTGCTTGTTCAGCAGCAACGACGTCCTGACGTCATCTTTTGATGCCAGTTCTCGTGGATCATCCTTTCTTCTGCGGCCAGTAAGAAACGCCCTTCTCTGTGATTGTCTCTCCTCGAGTATCTCGTACTCTTCATCTGTTATCTTCAAAGGCTTCGGAGGTGATTGTGTTCCTTCTCCGAACATTGCTGATATTCCTTCTTTCAACTGCTCCTTTTTCATTGTCAAAATAGGTATTATTGATATTATTTGATTCAATTAAACTACATTAACAATAATGTTAATTGTGAATATTGTCAATATGATACGTTTATTAATCTTATTATTTCAGCCTTTCCTCAATTTCCTTCAACAGTCCCGCATAATCCCTTGCTCCATTGCATTTCGGATCATAGGAAATGATATCCAGACTCATGATAGGAGCGTGTACGATGGTAGCGTTTTCTCTGATTTTCGTTGGAAACACCAGTTCTCCATAGTGGCCTCTGAGATCCTGTTCAACCATCCTGTCAAGACTCCTCCTTGTATGGAATCTCGTGATGATGATTCCGTCTATATCCAATACGGGATTCAGTCCGGTGCTCACGATCTCGGCCATCTTGATGAGCTGGAGAAGTCCTTCCGCAGCATAGGCATCGCAGGAGATAGGAACGATGATGGAAGTAGCTGCAGTAAATGCATTCACGGTTATGATTCCCATCTGGGAAGGGCAATCAAGAAGTATCCAGTCATACTCGTCCTTTACTGATTTCAGCAGCTGTCTCAAGATTGTCTCTCTCTGTATTCTGGATGCGATGACAGTGTCCAGAGCACCCATATCAAGCGAGGAGGGAACGATGTCCAGGTTATCTCTCACATGGCATATCGGAATCGCACAATGGCCGCAGAAGGCCTCATACAGGGTCATATCCGGAGAAAACCTGGTTCCAAGGAAGGTACTGGTCAGATTCCTCTGCGCATCCAGGTCAACCAGCAGAGTCTTCTTCCCTTGAGAAGAAAGCAAAGAGCCTATGGTTGCCGCTGTCGTCGTCTTGCCTACACCGCCTTTATGACTGGCAATGGCAATGATTTTTGTCTTTTCCATGTTGTATTTATCTAAAAATTAATATCTTTGCATCAGATTTAAGCCGTGGCAAGAAAGAGATAATCGTTTTGCGCGAAAGTCCCCGCCCGCGAGGTCTCACCATTTTGGTAAAACTTCTCCACGCATTCTGGGGCAACAGTCTAAGCATCCTTCGGGATGCTTTTTTTTACGTCCAATGCCGTTATACAGTACTGAACCTTTTCGTGAGTTACCTTTCTTACGCCGACTGTCAGCTTTACAGCGCCAATGCCGGGACAATCATAAATCATGGTTATCATCTTCTCAAAGGGCTTCTGATTCCTGCTGTTGCTCTTTGCCAATGATACGGATTTCTTCACAGCCAATGTAAGAATCGCATCAAGCTGTAACACAGCCAGAGTTGAGAGGTAATTCTTGGAAGCATGTGCACATGTCTCGTCAATAGAGACGTACCTGATGTTGATGTATTCCTTAAGAGACTGGTTGTACATTCTCATCTCAGGATGTTCCTGTTTCCATTTCTGATAAAACTCGAAGATAATGCGCTTGCGGATGGCGATATCCTCCTTTTCTGTACCTTTAGGGATTTCAATCATGCTACTATAAATTAGATTACGTTATCCAATATGCTTTCCGGATTCCTGTCCAGTCTCACTTCCTCCTCTATACTTGCGGTATAGATCTGCGAAGTCGCCGGAGAGGAGTGCCTCAGGACCCTCTGAACATCCTGCCAGTCACCTCCGTTCTTCAATATCAACACAGCAGTAGTGTGGCGTAACGAGTGGGCCGAATACTCATGACCTTCCAGTCCTATCGCCTTCATCGACTCCTTGCATACATACTGTACCGACCTTGTCGACATCCTCGCTCCCCTATGTCCTTTTCCGTCCGTTACAAAGAGCGGTTCCTTCTTACTCTGCAGACCACGAGTATTCAGGTATTCCTGAATGGGATTCCATACAGCATCACCGAGTATCACGAAGTTGTCCTTGTCGTCATAACCCTTTCCCCAGACCTTGAGGATCCTTCTTCCCCTCTTGTGCCTGATGTCTTCCACATCAGCTCTGACAACCTCAATCGTCCTTAATCCTGTCCTTAATATGAGATTGACCATCGCATAGTCTCTCAGTGACTTGGATTTAAGATATGCCAGCATGTCTGATGCTTCTGTCTCATTCAGGTGCATCTTCCTGAACCCTTTCTTTCCCCTCGGTGGCTTCACGGATCTTGCGATGTTCGGATAGAGCATAGTGTTTTCCGTCCATTTGTAGAACTGCCTCACGGCAGTCAGATATGAGCCGATGGTCAGCGGTGACAGTCTCTTCTTCACCATGAAGTTCTTGAACGACATCACATCAGCTGGAGTCATGCTCTTCATCGCATGACCGCTTTCCTGCATCCACCTGAAATACTGGACCATCCCCCAGTAGTATGTCTCCCTGCTCTTCTGTCTCAGATCCTGGGAATCAAGAAAGGCTGCAAGAAGTATCTCCCAGTTTTCCTCGCACTCCCTCCTCGCAAGCGTTCCGGTCGGTCCGTCAGTCATGACCGGAGTCAAATCAGTATTATCGGCATTCATAGTATTCATCATATTTACATTCGGTACATTACTACCGATATTCATATGGCAAAGGTACTTTTGATATTACCGATTTCAAATATGTTTTACGTAATATTCAGAAATGCTTAACTCTATTTTCGCTCTAATTTCACTATCTCAGTCGAGATCGTGCCAAGGATCAGTGAAAACAGGATCGTCAATCGGCTCCTGTGACAGCTCAGAATCGGTAGTATCATTCCCATCTGCCTTGTCAGCTAGGTCACAACTGTCCCAAGCCTTATTTATCAGATCGGCGGCTTCCTTCTGAATCCTCCTGTAGTTGGCCTCAAGGACACTGTCCATCATAAGATGAAGCTTAAAATCGATAATATCATTGACCGCTTTTGTATATTCCTTGTCCGTCAAAGCGTCATAACGTCTCTGAACCTCCTTGTCCATGTCGTCAGGATGACATATCACACCAGATACCTGAATCTCATATCTGATCTGATCCATGACGAATCCCACTGGGTCGGCAAGAACGGAGTTGCGTATGTATTCCTCGCCGAAGTCAGTCATGACCGGTATGTCCACCCATTTCTTCTTCTCCTTGGCTACAGCCTCATTGTCCCTGACGATCTCCCCACAGAAGATCTTCCTCTCTATCTTCTGGCTGTGAGTGTCCGCCACCCTTCCGAAGAAAGTACCGGTCGAGAGCGTCTCGATCTTCCTTGCCGGGAGGATCTCGTCCTTCTGCATGGAGATGCTGACCGAGTCCGTGCTCCTTCCTATGGATTCGCTTTCACGCACCCTGTCCTCCTTTCCGAATGCGGCGCAGAAGTCCCTCGCGGTCTTTCCGCTGACCTGTCCCACGAAGACGTTTCCGGGGGTGTTGATGAGGACGTCGGCATCCTTCTGGCCGTAATCCCTGACCAGCTGCGAGTAGTCCTGTGCGCCCATCACAAAGGCGACGCCGTTGGAGCGGCAGGTGTTGATGATCTTGTCGAGATCCTTGAGGAACATGGTAGGCAGCTCGTCGAGAAGCACGGCGGACTTCATCCTGCCCTGCTGGTTTATCCTCTTGAACATCCTCGAGGTGTAGAGAGCTATCGAGGTGCCGTAAACGATCTCTCGTGTAGGATTGTTGCCTATGCACAGGACCTTGGGATGCAGAGGATCATTGATGTCAAGATTGAAGTCGTCCCCGGTCAGGATCCAGTAAAGGTTCCTGGACACGAACTTGGACAGAGGGTTCTTGGTACTGGAGAGCATACCCTGAAGCTGGTCGTTCGCACCGGCCTCGAAAGCGTCTGCAAAGGACGAAATCTTGGCCTTTATGTCCGGGTCCGACACAAGGACACCGATAAGCTTCCTGTAGTCCTGATTAAGGAGTTCTATGGCATGAGGAAAGGTGCAGTAACGTCCGTTCTCATGAGTCCTCAGGAACCAGAAGATGGCGTCAAGGAGAATCTTAGAAGACTCAGTGAAGAAGTCGCTCTTCTCCCTGGCCACCTTGTTCACGTTGAGCATTATGAGTTCGGCAATCTCCGCACAGTCCGACTGATCGACTATATATGAGGGATGAGTCGGATTGGCTCTCAGGGAGTGCAGCGGATCATCGAAATTGAGGACGCAGAACTCAGGTCTTACAGCGAACCTGTCCTGGTGCTGAAGCAGCTTGTTATACACATTGACGGACAGGGTTGGATACTTGTAGTCATACACGCACATTGCGTATCCCTTGTAGAGCATCTGATCGATGAACGGCTCATAGATGGAGTATGACTTACCGGAACCCGGGCTACCCAGTACGAATGTCGCTCTGAAGGGATTCACGACGTTTATCCAGCCCCTGTGGATGCGCTGCTGATACTGGAACACCATCGGCAGGTTAACAGAATTGTCGTTCTCTATCTTCACCGTGCACTGACGGAATGTCTCATTGTCGTCATTGATGATCGCCTTGGTGTCCCTGCGTGATATCATGCTGATGACCCACAGGAGACCGACGGCACCCATTGTTGTGAACAGTGCATATAGACCCGGCGATGAGAACGGATAGAAATATGCAAGCAAAGACACTACGCCGACGGCCGCGACACTCCTGATGTCAGCCTCACGCGCCTTGCTGGATCTGGTGAGCATTCCAAGGCCCATGAGGATCATAGCCATGATCTTTGTCTTAAAGGAATGCACGAACATCGGGCTCCTTGCAAACCGCAGGCACAGATTGTCCAGCATCACCCATGACATATCTATCCGCTTCCACAGAGGATGAGCAAAGTAATACAGGTTCAACAAGAGCATCAGCACCCCGAAGAGGATGCCGAAATAGAAGTACTTCTCATATTGGTTCTTGTTGAGCATATCAATCCTGCTACATCTTCACGCCGCGTGACTTCTTCCTGCTGCGGCCATATATATCCCTCGAGAGCGAACGGCCTCCGCCGAGGCTGGAAAGGAGGTCTCCGAGCGTGGCCATTCCCACCAGAGGCTCCTGCTTCACCTCTCTTGAACTCTTCTCCCACTGTCCCTGCGATTCCGCATTCCGGAAATCCGAAAGTGACACATCCTTAAGGTCCGAGAGCGTATGGATGCTTCTGGTCTCATGATCGACGAACATTACACGGGAGATCTGTCCGTCATCGTTACGCATCATCTTCACATCGACATTCTCGGCTGCCATCATAGCCCTGAAATGCTTCTGACTGACTGATTCCTTCAGACACTGCGAACACAGCAGTGAGAGGTCAGCCGTGCCGTGATAGCTTCGCGTCTTCATGCACTCCCTCGCCCTGCTTTCAAACATCTTGACCGGGTCAAACGAGAGATCGTTCTTCAATATGGCGATGGTGCATGGCTTCCCGTAAGCATCAAGACCTCTGAAGGCCAGCTTCATCGGAACGGAAGACATCTCCTTCACAGAGACACCGTAAGTGCTCAAAAGAAAGCGGAACTGGCCGTATGAGGTGAATCTGTATGTGCAGCAGAAGCGCACGATGGAGTCTATCTGAACTGCCGTATCCCCTCTTCCAGGAGTAAACCGCACTACATTGTCAAGCCCCCTGTCCAGCTCCCTGTCCGTAACGCATCCCACAACGAAGCCGTACTTCATGCACAGGGTCTCCTGAAGGAGCAGGCATCTGCGGTTCTCCTGACGGCTGGATATCTTGCGTCCGTTGATGTCTGTACGGATAGACACCACATGGTAATGCCTGCGTTCTATGTCATCATGTCTGTACACTGCATAAGGCTGCTTGGCAAAACCCAGCCCTTCCATGATGTCAGAGATCAGTTCCTTTACCTTCTGGTCACTCAGTCCTTCAGTTGCTGCAGGATTCACTGACATGTGAAAGGAGAGTTCCTTGGAGCTGAAATTGCGCTTTTCATAACGCCTGACGGTCTTGATGAATGAACCGAGGTCGGGATCCACATTGACAGTCTGGATCAACTCGGCCTCACCGTTTGCGACCTTCCTTTCGTTATAATCCAGCGCACTCTTCATGGTAGGACTGGATTTCATTATCTTAACCACCATGTCACAATGGCTTGAGATTGAAGTCCACTGACATATCTCAGTTCTCCTTCGGCCCCAGAAGGTCGATTATCTTGGCTGAGATGTTGGCATTCAGATAGCTCTTTCCGTCCTGTGAGGATGACACCCAGATGGACAGATTGCCGACAACGCATACCGACCTTCCCTTCTTAAGGAAATGTACCAGTCCGCTGCTCGGATAGGTGACATCGTAATAGGTTGTCTTACGGTCGTCACCATGAGATTCGTTTACCGCTACCCTGAAGGCGATGAACTGGCTGCTGCCGTCCCTGCCCTGCTTCATTTCGGCATCATTAACAATGTTGCCTACGATTGTGATTACTTGTGCCATATTCTTATCTGTTTTAATGGTTGATTGTCCTTCATATGCCTTGACTTCAACTCTGTGGAAGAGATCAATTAAAGAATTCATTGAGTCTCGGATCTCCTTGGCCAGCCTGTTCATTTGTGCAAATAGCCTGTTCACCTGAGACATGTTCTTCTGTCCAGGTGAATCCATCCGGCTAACCAGCTCTCCGGCAATGCGGTTGTAATCGGCTCCGAATCCTGCGATACGTTCCCTTATGGAATTGAGGATCCCTCTCACTTCTTCCGCAGTAAGTTCCTTCGGTTTCCTTACGGTGACCTTCTCTCCGATGACCTTCGAGCGGATGTACCTGGACAGATTCGTGTAGTCGTCCGCCCTCATCTTCTCTTCCAGCCGGCTAGCTTCACTGGATGTCAGCCGGAATGATTTGGTGATCATTTTAGGATTGCTTTCCCTGCTGCCCATCTGTATTTGTATTACAATTGCCCATCTTGCTTATTGTGAAAATGAGACATTTTATACCCCTTGCTACAAACAAAATTAGGAACTCTTAACCAAACAATCAATTATTTTTAACATAATCAACAATCTGATTATTAAAAAGATAACCAACGATAAGAAATGATACAGAAAGGCATACGAACCTGAAGGGCAGTTTCCAAAGTCAGCAAAAATGTGTATCTTTGTATTGATATGATAACATCCAGAACATACCATTCCCTTAATCTTGATATCGCTCCTTTCGATTCAAGTAACATCATTTATGTGCTTCTTCCTCATCGCCTTCCGGAAGAAGACCGTGCTTCCGTCGAAGAAATGTCATCAAGATTTGAATCGACAATCGTCGTCATATCAGAAATGGACTGGAATTCCGATCTTACGCCTTGGAAGGCTCCTGCAGTAAAGGAAGGAGAATTCGGAGGTCATGCAAGTCAGTTCCTGGACCGCCTCAAGGAAGACCTATTCTTCAATCTCGAGAACTCACTTCAGATCAGAAAGCCAAAGAGGTATCTTATTGGTTTATCCCTTGCAGGACTCTTTACAGTATGGGCAGCCGTCAGGAAGCCGCTGTTTGAAGGTGTTTCATCCATCTCTGGATCATTCTGGTATGATGGAT
>JAFUJQ010000081.1 GCA_017473705.1 Bacteroidales bacterium
CCTCTACCGCAGACCGGCATGCTCAATCTCTTCGTTCAGCATACTTCATGTGCACTATCAATCAATGAGAACTACGATCCGGATGTGCGCACGGATATGGAGGCAATATTGAATCATATGGTGAAAGAAAGAGAACCCTACTACGAGCATACCATGGAGGGCTCTGATGACATGCCGGCACATGCGAAGTGCTCTCTATTCGGAGTCAGCCTCACCATTCCGATAACAAACGGCAAGCTGAATCTCGGAACATGGCAGGGAATCTATCTCTGCGAGTTCCGCAATTACGGAGGATCAAGAGCCATTGTCGCCACAGTATATGAATAGCCCATTCAGAATAAAAGATTCAGAATGGGCTATTCGATAGCTTGTTGATATGTGATTATTCTTCGCTATAGGCGAAGACGGCATCCATAAGGTCCAGCTTTATCTGCTGCCAGTCCTTGCCAAGCAGGCACCTTGGATCCGGATCCTTGTCCGCCTTGCGGAAGTCGATGATATCCTTAAGGAGCTTTGTTCTGTCATGTTCCCAAGGATGCCTTTTCTCATGCAGATCCAGCATCTCCTTCAGAGTAAAGGCTGTAAGCAGGAAATGGATGTCCCAGAAGTCCTTCTTGCGCCCGTCACCGTCTGTGACAGCATTCAGCTTCATCGCGACAATATCCTGCACGCTTGCGAAGCGCACACCGTCCAACTCATCCGGTTCATTGAGAAAAGGATCAGTATACATGAGATCGAGCTTGACCTTATCTCCATCATTGGAGGTGTTGCCGACGTAGTATGAGTTACCGAAGCCAATGTTCGACCCATGTCCATCTATGTAATCGAATTCTTCGCGGAGCATCCGGAACATTGCTTCAAAATCCACGGTGCCATACTCCTGAGGGGTAAAGTAATCTATGTCGTCTGACATTCGATGGCCAAAGCGAAGACTTAGGTTCGTCCCTCCAACAAGCCTGAAGTCTTTCAATTCTGGCTTTGAAGACAAACGGTGGAGAACCTCTTTAAGAATCGGAAGCACAGTGTTGTAATGAAGCATGTCAGTTTTGTTTTCCATTATACTTGTAAGATGACTTGAAAGCATAATCCTTAAGCGAACCAACAGGTACGCCATAGTATCTGGCAATCTCAGCCTTTTCCGCATCGCTGCCTCTCTCAAGTATTCGTGTAATAACCGATTCCCTCGAAGCAGCCCAATCTATTTTATCAAAATCCGTATCCCAGAAAAGGATGCGCCTTACATCAGGAATACCGGACAGAGACTTGCCTATATCTTTCTGCTTATCTTTCTCGATATCATAGTAAACCTGCATGATAAGAAGGAAACCTTCGTCATATCCGAACTCCCTCTCGATCTTCAACGCCGTTGTAAGGCTGATACCTCTCTTCTGGTTGATGACAGCATTGAGGATCTGCCAGTGCTCGCCGATTTTCGCCGCAAACTGCCTCTGGCTCATCTTCATCTTGATAAGCTCATGCTTTATAAGGGCGCCAGGATGCATTCCCTTTATGTTCTCAATTGAATATCTCATAATGTGTCATCAAATTTGTTTACAAAGTTATGAATTATTTCGTTCAGAACAAAATTTTCACCAAACATAAGACAGCAATTATAATTCTCTCCTGTTCAAGTCATCGCCTCCTGCAATGAGTGCAAATCAATACTCATTTGATGAGATCCGTTCCCTATCATATATGAGTGCTTTGTCCCTTACTCTGTGCTGCCAGCCAAAAC
>JAFUJQ010000082.1 GCA_017473705.1 Bacteroidales bacterium
ATATGAGATTACCGCAGCCGCAGGCTCGACACTCGAGTTCTCGTACATCGGCTATCTTACAGTAGACAAGACAGCCATCAATGGTACAATCAACGTAAACATGGAACCAGACAACGAACTGCTCGAGGAAACAGTCGTTGTCGGATACGGCGTCCAGAAGAAGAGCTCACTCACAGGTTCTGTATCTCAGGTGAAATCTGAGGATATAGCAGGACGTACAATCACAACTGCTTCTCAGGCACTTCAGGGTAAGACTGCCGGTGTGCAGATCCTTACATCATCAGCAAAGCCAGGTGCTTCACCTGCCATCCGCGTGCGCGGTATCGGTTCAAACGGCTCAAGCGACCCTCTCGTAGTAGTGGACGGACGTATCGGCAGCCTTGCAGGTATCGACCCTAACGACATCGAGTCAATGGAAGTCCTCAAGGACGGAGCATCTGCTGCAATCTATGGTGCCGAGGCTGGTAATGGTGTCATTCTCGTCACCACAAGAAAAGGTAAGGGCGACGGTCAGATCACATACGACTACCAGTACACAAGCCAGAGTCTTGCACGCGTACCTCAGATGATGAATGCAGAGCAATATATCGACTACTACTCGGAGGCTGGCCTCATCTCTCTCGAGGACTTCTACAACAACTGGGATTTCGAGACTAACACAGACTGGACAAAGGTAGGTTTCGAGAACTCTAACATGCAGCGTCACAACCTGACATTCTCTGCAGGTGACATGAACAGATCCATCTATGTTTCAGGTTCATACCTCAACAACGACGGTATCGTTGCAGGTGGCAAGGACTTCTACGAGCGCCTCACAGGTATGGTCAACGCATCTTGGAAGATCAAGCCTTGGCTCGAGATCGGTACAAACAACCAGGTTGAATACTATAAGTCAAGTTCAGTTTCTGAGGGTTCCGAGTATGGTTCATACCTGCTCGCAGTCCTCAATCTTGACCCACTTACGAAGCCTCTCTACTCAGTAGACAACCTTCCTAAGCATATGGCAGACATCTACTACGGTGATCATGCTCCAATGCTTGGTGACGGCAAAGGCAATGTATACGGTGTTTCCAACTTCAACACTTCAGAGAACCAGAATCCTCTAATCATGCGCGACGCAAGCGACAATGATTCAAGAGGTTACAACATCAACGGTACTACTTTCATCAATTTCATGCCGATCAAGGGCCTGACTATCACATCACGTCTGGGTTACCGTCTCTCAAGTTCAGAATCCTACTCAGTAGGACACGACTACTACGCTAACGCAATGCATCACCAGAATTACATTTCTGTAAATGCAAGCTCATTCGCAAGCACTTATTGGCAGTGGGAGAACTTCCTCAACTACAACAAGAGCTTCAAGGGTCACGATTTCGGCGTAATGCTCGGTACCAGCTTCACTGAAAGCAGAAGCTTCGGCGTAAGCGGTGGAAAGCACGGTAGCGACACTGACCTCGGATTCAAGAAGGATGACCCTCTCTTCCTGTACTTCGCATATGCGACAGCAAACGCTGAGGACGACATCAGCGGCGGTGAGGCTAACTTCTCAAGAAAGAACTCATACTTCGGACGTCTCAACTATGAGTACAAGGGCAGATATCTTCTCCAGGCATCTCTCCGTGCTGACGCAGCCGACAGCAGCATTCTTCCGGTAGAGACTCGCTGGGGTTACTTCCCTGCAGTGTCAGCCGGTTGGGTGATCTCAAACGAAAACTTCATGATGGACACCAAGTCATGGCTCTCACACTTGAAGTTCCGTGCATCTTGGGGACAGAACGGTTCGCTTTCTGCACTCGGAGGATATAGATATGCTACCGTTATCGGAGGCACAGGTTCTTATCCGACAGGTAACGGCACTGAGTACATCGACGGATATGCGCCTTCAGCAACAGGTAACAAGGAGCTCAAGTGGGAGACTGCAGAGCAGACCAACATCGGTATCGACTCTCGTTTCTTCAACAACCGCCTCTCATTCAGCGCCGACTGGTTC